>NZ_CP028908.1:5117500-5847500 GCF_024181725.1 Bradyrhizobium sp. WD16
GCCGTCACGGTCGCGGTCGTAGGGCCGCGATGCCTTTTCCGGTCGGTCGTTGAACCCGGTCGACAGCGCCCGCAGCGCACAGAAGCCGCCCAGCGAGATCCGGCTGATCGGCGATTCGGTGCCGCCCGCCACCATGACGTCGGCGTCACCGAGCGCGATCAGGCGCGAGGCGTCGCCGATGGCGTGGGCTCCGGTCGAACAGGCCGTCACCACGGAATGGTTCGGGCCCTTGAGGCCGTGCGCGATCGAGACGAAGCCCGAAGCGAGATTGATCAGCCGGCCGGGGATGAAGAACGGCGACAGCTTGCGCGGACCACGTTCTTTCAGGGTGATCGACGCCTCGGCGATGCCGGTGAGTCCACCGATGCCGGAACCGATCAGCGTGCCCGAGGCGCATCGATCCTCCTCGGTGGCGGGGTGCCAGTCGGCGTCGTCGAGCGCCTGCTTGGCGGCCGCCATCGCGAAGATGATAAAATCGTCGACCTTGCGCTGCTCCTTCGGCTCCATCCAATCGTCCGGATTGAAGGTACCGCCGGTGCCGTCGCCACGCGGAATGCAGCAGGCGACCTGGCTCGGCAGATCGGACGTATCGAAGCTGTCGATCCGCTTCGCTCCGCTCTCGCCGTTGAGAATGCGTTTCCACGACGCGTCGACGCCGCAACCGAGCGGCGAAACCATGCCGAGGCCCGTGACGACGACCCGTCTCATTGCTTCACACTCCGAAGTCGCGATCCGAATATTGAACTCGGAACGCCAGAACAGATGCCAAGAAGCCGGTGGACCGAGCGCGCGGTCCGTCCGGCTTCTGCAATTGTCCGATGGTAGAAAAAATCAGCTCTTCGCGTTCTTCTCGAGAAACTTCGTCGCGTCGCCCACGGTGAGAATGGTCTCCGCGGCGTCGTCGGGAATCTCGCAGCCGAACTCTTCCTCAAAGGCCATCACGAGCTCGACCGTGTCGAGGCTGTCGGCACCGAGGTCGTCGATGAAGCTCGCGTTGTCGACAACTTTCTCCGGCTCGACACCAAGGTGTTCGACCACGATCTTCTTAACCCGCTCGCCAATCTCGCTCATTTCAACCTCGTGCTTGTTCCAATGGACTTCAGCCGCGGGCGGCAAAAGCCTTCGGGTAAATCAAGTTGGGATACTTCAACCTGCTGGACCCAAAACCCGCTGAACCCCCTTCGCCAGTCTCGCTCGTTCGCTGCGAACTGGCGCATTACGGACTGTCGCCAGTCCGCTGTCCCCAGAAACGGCGACCGGTTCGGCCACGGCAATATACAGGGTTTTGCAATCCTGCAATGGCGTTCTTGTCCCCACCCGGCGCCGCCCGGTTACCATAGTTCGGTCCCATAAGCCAGCCACGCGCCGCCGCCGCAGCGCGGTGGAAAACAACTGCTAGGGGCCTCAGATCATTGCCATTCCACCATTCACATGGAGGGTCTGGCCGGTCACATAGCCGGCCTCGTTGGAGGCCAGATAAACCGCCGCGGCGGCAATATCCTCGGGGGTGCCGAGCCGCGCGGCCGGGACCTTCGACAGCACCGCCTCGCGCTGCTTCTCGTTGAGGACATCGGTCATCGGCGTCGCGATGAATCCCGGGGCGATGCAATTGGCTGTCACATTGCGCTTGGCGTATTCTTGGGCCAGCGACTTCATCATCCCGATCAGCCCCGCCTTGGATGCCGCATAGTTGCCCTGCCCCGGATTGCCGGTAACCCCGACCACGGAGGTGATGGCGATGATCCGGCCGAAACGCTTGCGCATCATCAGCTTGGTCGCGGCGCGGGCGAGGCGGAATGTCGCCGTCAGATTGACGTCGATGACCGCGTTCCAGTCCTCGTCGCGCAGCTGAACGAAGAGATTGTCCCGGGTGATGCCGGCATTGCTCACCAGGATGTCGAGCTGCCCCATGGCCGCCTCGGCCGACGGCACCAGGGCCTCGACCTGTTCGGCATCGGACAAATTGCAGGGCAACACATGAACGCGGGAACCGAGTTCGCCGGCGAGCTTGTCGAGCACCTCGCGGCGGGTGCCGGAGATCGCCACGGTGGCGCCCTGGCCGTGGAGGGCCTTGGCGATGGCGCCCCCGATGCCGCCGGTCGCGCCGGTCACCAGCGCCGTTCTGCCCGTCAGATCAAACATGATGTCCTCGTTCAAACGATCCTGAGAGTTGGCAGGGGGTTTGCCGCAAGCCGGCGCATGCCGTCAATGACCGCCAGCCCCGCGCGACCCGAAATCCCCGCCTCATGGCGCGGTTCAAACGCCTGTCCGAAGCAGAATACCGCCTCCAAGACACACTCAATTCACAGATTTCGTGCGCCGCGGCGTTCGCGGCCAGCGCTGTCCATCCAGCCGGCCGCCCCCCGGGGGGCGTCCGGCGACGCCGTCCGTCGCATAACCGGCTGCTGCCGGAACGGTCGAGCGATGCGGATCGCAACCGCATCTCGAACATGCGCAATGATCGGCTCAGCCCCGCCGCCGCGGCGTTCCAGTGTGGCGTCTCGCAATTGCCTACCGCCTTTGCGGCCAGTCAGCCGTAGGCAATTGCGAGACATAAGCCGCACTAGCTTTTTGATTTTGCTAGTGTCCCGATGTCTCCGAATGACCGTGCGAGGGTGAGGCAAAGACGCTCGCTGGTGGAGGCCGCGACGACGATCAGCCCTTCGTCGCCGCGAGCGCATCCTTGACCGCGGCGATATCGCCGGGCGAGCCCATCGCCAGTCCGGTGGCCCCGGCGGCGATGCGCTTGACGAGCCCGGAGAGCACCTTGCCGGCGCCGATCTCGACGAACAGCGTCACGCCCTGTCCGGCCATGAAGGCGACGCTCTCGCGCCAGCGCACGGTGCCGGTGACCTGCTCGACCAGGCGGCGGCGGATGTCGTCGGGATCGCTGATCGGCGACGCCAGCACATTGGCAACCAACGGCACCACCGGCGTCGCGATCGTGACACCGGCGAGCGCTTCGGCCATGGCATCGGCCGCCGGCTGCATCAGCCGGCAATGGAACGGCGCGCTCACCGGCAGCAGCATGGCGCGCTTGGCGCCCTTGCCCTTGGCGATCTCCACCGCGCGGTCGACCGCCTCGCGGTGGCCGGAGACGACGACCTGCCCGCCGCCATTGTCGTTGGCGGCATCGCACACCTGCCCCTGCGCCGCTTCGGCGGCGACCGCCACCGCAGCCTCGTAGTCGAGGCCGAGCAGCGCCGCCATGGCGCCGACACCCACCGGCACCGCCTTCTGCATGGCGCGGCCGCGGATGCGCAGGAGTCGCGCGGTATCGGAGATCGACAGCGCGCCGGCGGCGGCGAGCGCCGAATATTCGCCGAGCGAGTGGCCGGCGACGAAGGCGGCATCGCGCGCCACGACAACGCCGGCTTCGACCTCGAGCACGCGCAGCGCGGCGAGCGACACCGCCATCAGCGCCGGCTGGGCGTTCTCGGTGAGCTGCAGCGTCTCCGCCGGCCCATCCCACATGGTCGCGGTCAGGCGCTCGCCGAGAGCGGCATCGACCTCATCGAACACGGCGCGCGCCGCGGCGAAGCCGTCCGCCAGCGCCTTGCCCATGCCTACTGCCTGCGATCCCTGGCCGGGAAACGTGAATGCTGCCGTCATGCCCTAGTGTCCTGTCTCCGAATTACCGCTTCATTTGCCTCACCCTCGCACGATCATTCGGAGACATCAGGACACTAGCAAAATCAAGAAGCTAGTGCGGCTTATGTCTCGCAATTGCCTACAGGGGCTTGCCGTAAAGGGCATAGGCAATTGCGAGACGCCGCACTAGTACCCTGTCTCCGAAGTTCGTGGTTCGCCTGCAGCACCCTTCCGACACGAACTTCGGAAAGCGGGTCCCCCTCGCGAAATGCCGCGGGTTAAGACACTGGCGCGGGCGATGCTGTCAAGTCGGCCGGCGCGCCCTCGGTTATCTGCTCGGCGGCGACGCGTTTTCGGCGCAGGAGGCAATGGCGGTCGGGCTCGTCAATGCGGTGGCGCCGCATGACGACTTGGAGCGCCGTGCCGAGGACCTCGCCGGGCGCATCATCGCTCATTCGCCGCTGGCGGTGACCGCGGTAATCACGGCGGCGCGGCGCCGCCCCCAGCCTTAGAAGCCGGACGCGGCCTGGTCGCTGGACATCGCCACGCCCTCGCGGGAGCGGCGGACATTGCTGACCAGCTGCCCCGGCCGGTCCTCGGACGCCGGCCTTGCCGTCGCCAGCCGCAGCACCGCCAGGTAGCTCGACTGCACCTCCATGCGCGCGGCGTAAGGCCCGCGCGACAGGATCGCGTGCACCTTGGGCAGGTTGTAGCAAGGCACGTAGAACAGGAGATGATGCTCGAGGTGGTAGTTGACGTAGTACGGCGCGATGAACGCCCGCGCCAGCAAGCCCGCGCGCGTGGTGCGCGTGTTGCGCAGCGGATCGTTGCTGTCGGGCACCACCGCGTGCTCGGCGATGTTGCGGATGCGGGTGATCACCATCATCCAGGTCAGGAGCGGCACCAGCCAGAGCAGCGGATAGGCCCACCACACCCCGGCGAGCGCGAGCAAGGCAAACAGGCCTGCGTTGACCGCGATCTGCCGGCCGAGCGCTTCGGCCGCACGGCGCAGCCGCTGCCGGAGCGGCCAGACTGAATCGCCCAGCGCGTTGAGCAGCTGCGCCTTGCGCAGTTGGAAGCCAGTCTGGCCAGTGATGTCGCGAATGAATTTGCGCCGATAGCTCGCCCTGGTGATCGGGAAAGGCGCCGACAGGACGAGGTCGGGATCGTCTTCCTGCTGGGTCCGCGCATGATGCTGCAGGTGATAGCGGCGATAGGCCCGCGTCTCGGCGAAGATCGGACAGGCGCAGAACCATTGGCTCAGCAGCATATTCAATCGTTCGGACGCGGCGAGGCTGCCATGGGCGCCATCGTGCATCAGGATGGCGAGGCCGAGCTGGCGTGAGCCGATCAGGGCGACCGCGACGAGGTAGGTCACCGGATTGGGAAAGACCGCGACGAGGGCCATGGCAGCGCCGATCACCGCCCAGGCATGGGCCACCAGCGCGATGCCTTGCCAGTCCGAACGGCACCGCACCTCGACGAGTTCGGCCTCGGTCATCAGGTCGCGCGCCTTCAGGCGAAGTGCTGTCATGGCGTCTTCTCCGCGGCAGTCGTTTCGCTTTTGTCGTTGTCGCTGTCGTCGGCCACGAGGCGCAGCGGCGCATCAGCCTCGGCCTCCAGCAGGTGCAGCATGTCCGCCACCATCACCTCGGCGGAGCGGCCGACGGCCTGCCCCTCGATGGTGACACCGATGGCGATCGTCCAGAATCGCCGGGCGGTCAGCGCCGGATCGCGCCGCGAGCGCCAGCCGCGCCGCGCCATTTCGCCGGCATAGGCGCGCAGGCCCTCCTGGTGCAGCCGCTGCACCGTACGCTCGATCAGCGACGCGAGTTCAGGACGCCGCCGCGCCAGCGTCATCGCCTCGATGAAGAAGCCGATGGCGTCGGCATGGATCACCCGTTCGACGAGCGCGCGGGTATAGGCCTCCGGCGTCGCGGCGCCGCTGGCCGCCTCTTCGGCGCCGCGGGCAAGATACAGCACGTCGCGGCAGGCAGCCTCGACGAACAGGGCCTCCTTGGCGTGGAAGTAATAGGTGATCTGGCTGGGAAAGGCGTCCGCCGCGGCGGCGATGTCGGCGATGGAGACGTCCGCCAGGCCCCGCTCCTTGAACAGCCGGCTGGCGGCGTTCAGGAGCTTGGAGCGGGTGCGTTGGCCGGCGCTGCGCGTGGCGCGCACGGCGTGCTTGGGCGCGACTGCGCCGGTTCCGGACATTTCACTCCCCTGAATTGATGTTGTTTGTATGTTAGACAAACAAATCCGTCAAGATGGTCATGGATACGCCGACCAGGCTATGTTCGCACCCGGAACCGCCCTCCCCATTCGCCCCCGGCGGGGCCATTCCGGGCCGTTTCGCCTTGCCAAGAGCGAATTATCCCTTATAAGCAGCGCCATTCGTGAGCTTCCGGCCGGGAGCTGAACGGACGATCTCAGCAATCCCACTTCACCGGATTGATGCGACAGGATCGGCACCACCGATCCGGCGTCCCGTGTTCCCGCCTTCTGAGCAGTCGAGCCTTTCCCGAAGGGCTCGAAGGGCTTGCCGCCGGCAGCATCGCGACCAACTCAGGAAAGGACGGCCATGCCTCTTTACGAGCATGTATTTCTTGCGCGCCAGGATGCCAGCGCGCAGCAGGTCGAAGAACTCACCGCCCAGCTTACCGGCGTGATCGAAGGTCTCGGCGGCAAGATCACCAAGACCGAGGCGTGGGGCGTGCGCTCGCTCACCTACCGCATCAACAAGAACCGCAAGGCGCATTTCGTCATGCTCAACATCGACGGCCCAGCCGCGGTGGTGGCGGAGGTCGAGCGCCAGGAGCGGATCAACGAAGACATCATCCGCTATCTGACGGTGCGCGTCGACGAGCTCGAGGAAGGCCCCTCGGCGATGATGCGCAAGTCCGAGCGCGACCGTGACCGTGACGACCGCGGTGGTTTCCGTGGCGAACGCGAAGGCGGCTTCCGTGGCGACCGCGGTCCGCGTCGCCCCCGTGAAGAAGCCCCTGCCGAGACCGAGGAGTAAGAAACATGGCCGAAGCTGGTGCTCGCCGTCCGTTCTTTCGCCGCCGCAAGTCCTGCCCGTTCACGGGCGAGAATGCGCCGAAGATCGACTACAAGGATTCCAAGCTGCTGATGCGCTACGTGTCCGAGCGCGGCAAGATCGTGCCGAGCCGGATCACCGCCGTGTCCGCCAAGAAGCAGCGTGAACTCGCCCGCGCCATCAAGCGCGCGCGGTTCCTGGGCCTGCTGCCCTACGTGATCCGCTAAGCCTTCCCGATGCCATCAGCGGTGCCGGCCTCGCCGGCGCCGCTGGTCGCACGGATCTGATCGCAACACCAAAGATCGCAGCGCCGTCGCCATCGGCGACGGCGAACACAGCAAGGCTCCGGGGTCACGCCCGCGGCCGATGGTTGGGGCAAACGACGCCTCTAACCGCTCGAAGGGAGCGGGACAGCTGATGATGATGCAGATTCTCATTGCGCTCGCCGCCGGCGCCGCTTCGGCGCTGATGTTCGTGTCCATCATTTCGGGCGCGATGGTCTCGCTCGTTTTGTTCTATCTCGCCCCGTTGCCGCTGATGGTCGCAGCGCTCGGCTGGGGCACCGCCAGCGCGCTGGTCGGCGGCCTGCTCGGCAGCGTCGCCATCGGCACCATTCTCGGCCTGCCCTATATGGCGGCCTTCGGCCTGACCATTGCCCTGCCCGCCTTCTGGCTCGGCCATCTCGCGCTGCTCGCCAAGCCGGTCGAGACCGCGCCATCCGCCCAGCCCGTGCTGGAATGGTATCCGACCGGCCGCATCCTGGCCTGGATCGCCGGCTTCGCCGCGCTGACCACCATCGTCGCCCTGCTCTCGCTCGGCACCGACGCGACCGCGATCACCGAAATGCTCAAGCGCGCCCTGACGCGCATGTTCGGCATGCGCGACGCCGGCTCGAGCGATGCGGCCAGCACCGACCAGCTCGTCACCGTGCTCGCCGCGATCGCGCCGTCGGCCGCGACCATGGTGGCGATGCTCACGCTGGCGGTGAATCTGTGGCTCGCCGGCCGCATCACCCGGACTTCCGGACGGCTGGCGCGGCCCTGGCCGCAACTCGACCTCACCGAACTGCCGCCGATGACCCTCGCCGCCCTTGCCCTCGTGCTGGCGCTGGCCTTCACCGGCGGGCTGACGGCGCTGATCTCGCAGATCATCGTGGCGGCCCTCGTCATGGCCTATGCGCTCAGCGGTTTCGCGGTGCTGCACATGCTGACCCAGGGCGCGCAGCTGCGCGGCCTGTGGCTGAGCAGCAGCTATGCCGCCGTCCTGATCTTCGGCTGGCCCCTGCTGATGATGACAGCGCTCGGGCTCGTCGATGCCGCGTTCGGCCTGCGCCGCCGCAAGCTGGCGCGGCCCGGCCGGTCACCATCCCAGTAATTTCCAACCCGCAACCTGATCGAACATCGAAGGAGATCAACCATGGAAGTCATTCTTCTCGAGCGCGTCGCCAAGCTCGGCCAGATGGGCGAGGTCGTCCGCGTCAAGGACGGCTTTGCCCGCAATTTCCTGCTGCCGCGCGGCAAGGCGCTGCGCGCCACCAAGGACAACCGCGAGAAGTTCGAGGGCATGAAGGCCGACCTCGAAGCCCGCAACCTCGAGGCCAAGGGCGAAGCCACCAAGGTCGCCGAGAAGATCGACGGCAAGAATGTCATCGTGCTGCGTCAGGCCTCTGAAACCGGCCAGCTGTTCGGCTCGGTCTCGGTCCGCGACATCATCGCCGCCTTCGCCGCGGAGGGCGTCAACATCAACCGCTCGCAGGTCCTGCTCGACGCGCCGATCAAGGTCATCGGCCAGCACAAGGTGTCGGTCGCCGTGCATCCCGAGGTCGAGGTCACGGTCAGCGTCACCGTCGCCCGCAGCGCCGACGAGGCCGACCGCATCAACCGCGGCGAGGACGTCAACAGCCGCAAGGAAGACCAGGACGCCACCGCCGAGGCGCTGGCCGCCGCCGGCGAGTTCTTCGATCCGGAAGCCGCCGAGGAAGAGCCGGCCGCCGGCGCCCAGTAAGCCTCGCGCTCCAACGCAAAAGCCCGGCCATCAGGCCGGGCTTTTTTGTGCCTATCTGCTGTCGCAGAGGTCGTCGCTATCGGCCGCGCCGCGCGCGGTGCCCTCGCCTTTACTGGTTGGACGCCGGCGAAGCGGCCGGACTGGCCGTTTCCTTGGCCGCCTCGGCAGCGGCGGGTTTCTCGACGCTCTTTTCGGCGGGCTTCTCGCCTGCGGGAGCCGGCGGCACTTTGGCGTCACCGGCGTCGGGCTTGATGTCGGCCGCCGTCGGCGGCGGCAGGTTGACCGGCTCCGGCACCGGCACTGCGGCGTCGATGGCGCGCTGCGAGGCCGCCGGGGTCTCCGGCTTGGTTTCCTGCTTTGCGGCGGCGGCCGCATCCCCCTTGGGCGCCTCGGCGGCAGGTTTGGCGGCATCGGGCCTGATCGCCGCGTCCGGCGTCGTCGGCTCGCCCTTCCGGCGTTTGCCGAGCCTGGTCTTGCCCTTGGCCCGGGTGGGCGCTTCGCCTTCGGCGGCCGGCATCTCGCCGCGTGGCCTGCGTTCGACACGCTCCTTGTCGCCGCCAGGCCCGGATTCGGCCGCAGGCGTCCCGATCGGAGCATCGGACCGCAGATTGGCCGCGCCCTCACGGCGGCCGTGGCGGCCAGCCGCCCGAGGCTCGGCTGCCGCGCCGCCGCCGCCGCCGGCCAGGAGATAGGCGCTCAGCATCTGCGCCATCTCGCCTCCGGTCGTGTAATGCTGCCGCAGGAAACCGGGCAGCGACTGCGGCGGCACCGTTTTCAGAAGCCCGCGCGAGCTCTTGTGACAGGCGCTGCAATTACCGTTGAAGATTTGAATGGGGCTTTTGCCCGCATCCAGGTTCTGGGCCCAAACGGGCGTCCCCACCACGCAGCCGATCACGGCAGCCGCCGCTAAACTGAGCGCTCGGCTCAACATTTACGTCCTCCAGACCCGTCAGCTTCCACATTGCGGGCGACAGGTTTAGCGGAATCTCCGGCGAAGGGAAGCACCGTTCCCGCCCCCGAACGCGCCGTTCTGGCCGCCCTGCTCGAGACGCATTGGCGCCCTTGCGAGAGCCATGCTTAAGTACATACCTACTAGGAACCGGGTCCTGACCGAAAGGGTTGAATTAGGCGCAATTTGCGTAGCCGAATTCCTCCAGTTCGCGCTGCGCCAATTCGGGTGGCGACATGTCGGGCTTGTTGGGTCATTTCCTTCAGCGTTTCGTCCGGCGCGGTATTCTCACGGTCACGACGGCCGAGGGCGAGACGAACACCTATGGCGACGGCACCGGACGGCCGGTCGCGATCCGTCTCACCTCGCGCCAGGCCGAGCGACGACTGCTGCTCGATCCCGAACTCGCCCTCGGCGAGATCTATATGGACGGCGGCATGATCGTCGAGCAGGGCTCGATCGCCGACCTCCTGGCCGTTTCCCTCGACCAGCCGCAGATGTCGCCGCAATGGGGCAGGCTGCAGCGCTCGGTACGCTACCTCTTCCGGCACGCCCAGCAGTTCAACGTCCGCGGCCGGGCGCGGCGCAACGTCGCGCACCATTACGACCTCGACAGCCGGCTTTACTCCCTCTTCCTCGATGCCGACCGGCAATACAGCTGCGCCTATTACGAACATCCCGAAGCATCGCTCGATGACGCCCAGCTCGCCAAGAAGCGGCACATTGCCGCCAAGCTGCTGGTGGGACGCGGCCATCGCGTCCTCGACATCGGCTGCGGCTGGGGCGGCCTCGGCCTCTATCTCGCCGAAACCGCCGGCGCGAACGTCACCGGGGTTACCTTGTCGGCTGAACAGCACGCCGTCGCCATCACCCGGGCCGCCGAGAAGCACCTGTCCAGATCTGCAAATTTCCTGCTGCAGGACTACCGCGACGTGCCCGGCACCTTCGACCGCATCGTCTCGGTCGGCATGTTCGAGCATGTCGGCGTCGATTATTACGACAGCTACTTCCAGCGCTGCGCCGAGCTGCTGAGCGAGGATGGCGTGATGCTGCTGCATTCCATCGGCCGCTCCGAAGGGCCGGGCATCACCAATCCCTGGATCGCCAAATACATCTTTCCCGGCGGCTACATCCCCGCCTTGTCGGAAGTGCTGCCGGCGATCGAGCGGGCCGGCCTGCTCGTCACCGACGTCGAGATCCTGCGGCTGCATTACGCCGAGACCCTCAAGGCCTGGCGCGAACGCTTCCTCGCCCGACGGGAGGAAGCCGAACAGCTCTACGATGCGCGCTTCGTGCGGATGTGGGAATTCTACCTGGCGGCGTCGGAAATGTCGTTCCGCAAGCAGAACATGATGAATTTCCAGATCCAGCTCGCCAAACGCCAGGGAATCGTGCCGATAACGCGCGACTACATCCCGCGCGAGGAGGCCCGCCTGCGCAACGCCGAAGGCCAGCACAGCCCCAAGCTCCAGCTCGCCGGCGAATAGGCCTGCGCCAGATGACACGGTCAAGCGCCGCGACGCGGCGGATCGACGTTATCCGCCATTTCCAGAGCGGCGTCATGGTGGTGCATAAGCACGCGGTTCCACCTTTCGCCGGCCGCACAGCAGGTGCTTTATACGCCCCCCATTCCGTTGAATTTGAAGTTATTGTCGCGCCATGGCTGTTGATTCGAACGTTCTCAAGCTGGCGCCGGATACCTCCGCGCCGGCGTATCGCGCGGCGCCGCATAACATCGAGGCGGAGCAGAGCCTGCTCGGCGCGATCCTCGTCAATAACGACGCCTTTTACCGGGTCTCCGACTTTCTCGAGCCCAAGCACCTGTTCGAGCCGATCCATCAGGTGATCTACGAGACCGTCTCGAGCCTGATCCGCGCCGGCAAGATCGCGACCCCGGTGACGCTGAAGACCTTCCTGCCCGCCGACGCCGACATCGGCGGAATGACGGTGGGGCAGTATCTCGCCCGCCTCGCCGCCGAGGCGACCACGATCATCAACGCCCAGGATTACGGCCGGACCATCTACGAACTCGCGCTGCGCCGCGACCTGATCCGCATCGGCGAAGACATGGTGAATGTCGCCTATGATGCGCCGGTCGACTTCGCGCCGCGCTCGCAGATCGAGGATGCCGAGCGGCGGCTCTACGAGCTCGCCGAATCCGGCCGCTACGAGGGCGGCTTCCAGCGCTTCTCCCAGGCCCTCACAGTCGCGGTGGATCTTGCCGCCGCCGCCTACAACCGTGACGGCAAACTGTCAGGCGTCTCGACCGGCCTGCGCGACCTCGACGCCAGGATGGGCGGCTTGCAGCGCTCCGACCTCATCGTCCTTGCCGGACGCCCGGGCATGGGCAAGACTTCGCTCGCCACCAATATCGCCTTCAACGTCGCCCAGGCCTACGCCTACGACATCGCGCCCGATGGTACCCACCGCACCACCAACGGCGGCGTGGTCGGCTTCTTCTCCTGCGAAATGTCGGCCGAACAGCTCGCCACCCGTATCATCGCCGAGCGCACCGGCATCCCCTCGAGCAGCATCCGCCGCGGCGGAATTTCGGAAGCGGACTTCGAGAAGATCCGGGACCATGCCATCGAATTGCAGTCGCTGCCGTTCTATGTCGACGAAACCGGCGGCCTCGCCATCGCCCAGCTGACCGCACGCGCCCGCCGCCTGAAGCGCCAGAAGGGCCTCGACCTGATCGTGATCGACTATATCCAGCTGCTCTCGGGAAGCAGCAAGCGATCCGACAACCGCGTCCAGGAAGTGACCGAGATCACCACCAGCCTGAAGGCGCTGGCGAAGGAACTGAACGTGCCGATCATCGCGCTGTCGCAGCTCTCGCGACAGGTCGAGAACCGGGAGGACAAGCGGCCGCAACTGTCCGACCTGCGTGAATCGGGCTCGATCGAGCAGGACGCCGACGTCGTCATCTTCGTCTACCGCGAGGAATACTACCTGCAGAACCGGGAGCCCCGCCCCGGCACGCCGGAACACGAGAAGTGGCAGACCGAAATGGACCTCGCCCATGGCAAGGCCGAAGTCATCATCGGCAAGCAGCGCCACGGCCCGACCGGCACCGTCGAACTGCACTTCGACGCCAACATCACCCGCTTCGGCGATCTCGCGAACGACAATTATCTGCCCGAGCAGATGTGAGCGGCGCCGGCGCGGGATGCGAGCCTCGCTGCATGCTCGACTACTGCTGCGGTTGAACCGCAGCAGTGCGCCGCGTATGGTTGATCGGCCGAGATCGGCGCTGCGTCGCGCGACGCCTGCAGGCCGGCGGCGTTCCATGCTCCGAACTCTTCGCGCCGACGTCTTCGAGTGTCGATCGACATGAAACAAACGTCCATTCTTTCAGCTGCCGGCGCGACCGGATCGAAGCCGAGCCATGACGCGGCCTGGGATGCCGCCGTCAACGGCATTCTGACCATCGACCTCGACGCCATCGTCGCCAACTGGCGCAAGCTCGACAGCCGTGCGGTGCCGGCCGAATGCAGCGCCGTGATCAAGGCGGATGCCTATGGCTGCGGCGCCGCGCCGGTGGCGCGCGCCCTGGTCGGGGCCGGCTGCAAGACGTTCTTCGTCGCCACCGCCGTCGAGGCCCGCGCCGTGCGCCTCGCCGCCCCGGGCGCGACGATCTATGTGCTCGACGGCTGCTTCGTCGGCGCGGCGGAGGCCTTCGCCGAGATCGATGCCAGGCCGGTCATCGGCGATCTCGCCGAACTCGCCGAATGGGACGCCTTCTGCCGGCGCAGCGGCTGGAGCGGCGGCGCCGCGCTGCACGTCGACACCGGCATGAGCCGCCTCGGCCTGTCGATGGCGGAGGCGCAGTCGCTGCTGCCGCGCGTTCACACCGGCAATCACGGCCTCACCCTGGTGCTCAGCCATCTCGCCTGCGCCGAAACGATCGATCATCCGATGAATGCGCGGCAGCTCGGCGCCTTCCGGGAGATCGCCCAGGCCTTTTCCGGCATTCCTGCCTCGCTCGCCAACTCATCGGGGATCTTCCTCGGCCCGCATTTCGGCTTCGAGATGGTCCGCCCCGGTGCCGCGCTCTACGGCATCAACCCGACGCCGGAGGCCGACAATCCGATGAAGCCGGTGATCCAGCTGCAGGCGCGCATCGTCCAGCTCCGCAACATCGAGCGCGGCGAAACCGTGGGTTACGGCGCGACCTGGACGGCGCGGCGGCCGACCCGCCTCGCGGTGGTGGCCGCGGGCTACGCGGACGGCTACTTCCGCGCCGCCGGCGGCGTCGACGGCGTGCGCAGCGCCGAAGTGATGGTCGCCGGCCGGCGCTGCCCGATCGCCGGACGGATCTCCATGGACCTGCTCGCGGTGGACATCACCGATGTCCCGCCCAATGCGGTGCGGCGCGGTCACCTCGTGACGTTGATCGGCGAAGGCATCACCGTCGACGAGGTGGCGCACCACTTCGACACCATCGGCTACGAGGTGATGACGAGCCTCGGCCACCGCTACGCCCGCGTCTATCGCGGCGCTGTTTGATGCGGTGAAGCGCCAATGGCCAAGAACACGCTGAGCTTCGTCTGCCAGAACTGCGGCACCGCCTACAATCGCTGGCAGGGCAAATGCGACTCCTGCGGCGAATGGAATACGCTGGTCGAGGAAGACGTCAGCGGCGCCACGACGATGCCGGCGAGCATCCGGCCGCGACGCAAGGGCCGCACCTTCACCCTCGAGTCGCTTTCCGGCGAGAGCCATGACGCGCCGCGGCTGCCCTCGGGTCTCGCCGAGCTCGATCGCGTCACCGGAGGCGGTTTTGTCCGCGGCTCGGTGCTGCTGGTCGGCGGCGACCCGGGCATCGGCAAGTCGACCCTGCTGACCCAGGCCTCCAGCCTGATGGCGCGCGCCGGCCATCGATCGGTCTACATCTCCGGCGAAGAGGCGGTCGCCCAGGTGCGGCTGCGCGCCGCCCGCCTCGGCCTCGCCGGCGCCCCGGTGCAGCTGGCCGCCGAAACATCGGTCGAGGACATCATCGCCACCTTGTCGGAAGGAGCGACGCCGCGGCTGGTGGTGATCGATTCGATCCAGACCATGTGGACCGACACCGTCGAATCCGCCCCGGGCACCGTCACCCAGGTGCGCGCCTCGGCCCAGGCGCTGATCCGGTTCGCCAAGAAGTCCGGCGCGGCGCTGATCCTGGTCGGCCACGTCACCAAGGACGGCCAGATCGCCGGGCCGCGGGTCGTCGAACATATGGTCGACGCGGTGCTGTCCTTCGAAGGCGAAGGCTCGCAGCAGTTCCGCATCCTGCGCGCGGTCAAGAACCGCTTCGGCCCGACCGACGAGATCGGCGTCTTCGAAATGACCGGGCTCGGCCTGCGCGAGGTCTCCAACCCTTCGGAACTGTTCCTGTCGGAGCGCGATCTCGGCAGCCCCGGAACCGCGGTCTTCGCCGGCATCGAAGGCACCCGGCCGGTGCTGGTGGAACTCCAGGCCCTGGTGGCGCCGACCTCGCTCGGCACTCCGCGCCGGACGGTGGTCGGCTGGGACCAGAGCCGCCTGTCCATGGTGCTGGCGGTGCTGGAAGCCCATTGCGGGGTCAAGCTCGGCGGCCATGACGTCTACCTCAACGTCGCCGGCGGGCTGCGCATCCAGGAACCGGCGGCAGATCTCGCCGCCGCCGCGGCGCTGGTGTCGTCGCTGGCCAACGCGCCGCTGCCGCCCGACGCGGTCCATTTCGGCGAAATCTCGCTATCGGGGGCGGTGCGCCCGGTGGCGCAGACCGCGGCACGGCTCAAGGAAGCCGCCAAGCTCGGTTTCAGCCGCGCGGTGCTGCCGGAGACCGCCCGCGGCGAGGCGACCGCCGATGGCGGCCTTTCGCTGACCACCGTCGGCTCGCTCACCAGTCTCGTCGCCGATATCGCGGCCCGCGGCGCCGGGCGTGGTGCCGCCGCTGGAAAAAATGCCACACCGGCGAAAATCCGCCGGAGCGAGGCCTGAACGGCGGATGACGCTGGCCGCCGCCGCCGCTATACACCCCCCGGGCGGTTGCCACGCGCCCGCCCAGACGGTCGGGTATCGCGGCGATCAGGAACCGAGACGGATCGGCCAGGCGGCGATCGAGGACTCGAACGGCTGCGGCCGGCCGGGTGCCTCGGCAACGTTGCTGCGGTTGGGCGTCGTCTTCTTGGGCCTTGCAGGGGCGGTGCGATCACCGTCATCTGGCTAAAGCCTGCGGAACCGATTCGCCCGGGAATTGGAATGCAAGAGCGGACCTGACCAGCCGATGCCGATTACGCTTCTCGATCTCATTGTTCTCGCGGTGATGCTGCTGTCGGGCCTGTTGGCGATGATCCGCGGCTTCATGCGCGAGATCCTGTCGATCGCCGCCTGGGGCGCCGCCGCCCTGACGACGCTCTATGCCTTCAACAAGCTGCTGCCGACCGCCAAGACCTATTTCAACAACGATACCATCGCCGCCATCGCGGTGGTGGCCGGCGTCTTCATCGGCACCCTGATCGTCGTCTCGATCGTCACGGTGCGGATCTCGGACATGGTGCTGGATTCGCGGATCGGCGCGCTCGACCGGACCCTCGGCTTCCTGTTCGGTCTCGCCCGCGGCCTCCTGATCATCGTCGTCGCCTTCCTGTTCTTCGTCTGGCTGGTCCCCGAGAAGCAGCAGCCCGATTGGGTCCGTTCGGCGAAATCCAGGGTGGTGCTGCAAGGAACCGGCGATTGGCTGATGTCGCTCTTGCCGGATGACCCCGAGAACACCATCTTGAAGAGGTTCAAGAAGCCGAAAACGGACGAGGAGCAGAGTGACGCGGCTCCCGATCCCCGCCCGACCGGCGGGACCGATGCCGGCGGCTATGCGAAATCGGCTCGTGACGGCCTCAAGCAGTTGATCGACGGCGGCAAGGCGGCCCGGTAGCGGCCTGCCGGGGCGATCGGCTTTTGAGGAGGTTCTGCTCTTCCGAGGGGCTTTGCGCTTCTGAGGAGTTCTCAAGAACCAGAGGCGTCTGGACGGTGACGGCTGGCGGGCGCTACAAGGCGCCCAGGATGCGAAAGGTTGCCGGACTTCAGCTCCGGTGGAGAGAGGCACGATGGACGAGATGCAGGACCCCTCCGGCGACACTCCTGCCCGGGACCTCGGCCCCCGCCCTGACAGCCTTAACCGAAGCTTTCCCGAAAGCATCATGATCGACAAGGACCTCGACGGCGACACGCTGCGCGAGGAATGCGGCGTGTTCGGCATCTTCGGCCACCCCGAGGCCGCGGCGATCACCGCGCTCGGCCTGCACGCCCTGCAGCACCGCGGCCAGGAAGCCGCCGGCATCGTGTCCTTCGACGGCGGCCGCTTCCATTCCGAACGCCGCCTCGGCCTCGTCGGCGACACCTTCTCCCGCCGCGAGGTGATCGAGCGCCTGCCCGGCTCCGCCGCCGTCGGCCACGTGCGCTATTCGACCACCGGCGAAACCATTCTGCGCAACGTGCAGCCGCTGTTCGCCGAGCTCAACGCCGGCGGCTTCGCCGTCGGCCACAACGGCAATCTCACCAACGGCCTCACCCTGCGCCGCGAACTGGTGCGCGGCGGCGCCATGATGCAGTCGACCACCGACACCGAGGTGATCCTGCATCTCGTCGCCCAGTCCAAGCGCAACCACTTCATCGACCGCTTCATCGAGGCGCTGCGCGCCATCGAAGGCGCCTATTCGCTGGTGGCGCTCACCAACAAGAAGCTGGTCGGCGCCCGCGACCCGCTCGGCATCCGGCCGCTGGTGCTCGGCGAACTCGACGGCTGCCCGATCCTCGCCTCGGAGACCTGCGCCCTCGACATCATCGGCGCCAAATACATCCGCGACATCGAGAACGGCGAGGTCATCGTCTTCGACGAGAGCGGGGTGCAGAGCCACAAGCCCTTCCCGCCCCAGGACCCGCGGCCCTGCCTGTTCGAATACATCTATTTCGCCCGGCCGGACTCGGTGCTCGGCGGCCGCCCGGTCTACGACGTGCGCAAGGCGATCGGCGCCGAACTCGCGCGCGAGAGCCATGTCGAGTCCGACGTGATCGTCCCGGTGCCGGATTCCGGCGTGCCCGCGGCGATCGGCTACAGCCAGCATTCCGGCGTGCCCTTCGAGCTCGGCATCATCCGCAATCACTATGTCGGCCGCACCTTCATCCAGCCGACCCAGAGCATCCGCGAGCTCGGCGTGCGCATGAAGCATTCCGCCAACCGCGCTGCGATCGAGGGCAAGCGCATCGTCCTGATCGATGATTCGCTGGTGCGCGGCACCACCTCCAAGAAGATCGTGAAGATGATGCGCGAGGCCGGCGCCCGCGAGGTCCATTTCCGCATCGCCTCGCCGCCGATCACCCATCCCGATTTCTACGGCATCGACATGCCGGACCGGGCGCATCTTCTGGCGGCGACCCGCACCATCGAAGAAATGCGCGACCTGATCGGCTGCGACAGCCTCGCCTTCCTGACGGTGGACGGACTTTACCGCGCCATGGGCGAGCCCGGACGCGACCCGGCCCATCCCAAATTCACCGACCACTATTTCACCGGCGACTATCCGACCCCGCTCACCGACCAGAACCACACCGAGACCACGCCACGCCAGCTCTCGCTGCTCGCCGAAGCGAGCTGAGCCAGGCCGAGCCGAGACGAGCGTATCGCCCGGGTCGGCACACGGGAGGAGCGCGGCGGCGGCGTTGACACCCCGCCGCCCGCCACGTAACTGGCCGCCATCAACTCCGGCCGCCGTGTGCAGATCATGACCAAGCCCCTCGCCTCCCGCATCGCCCTCGTCACCGGAGCTTCGCGCGGCATCGGCCGCGCCACCGCCAAGGCGCTTGCCGCCGCCGGCGCCCACGTCGTGGCCGTTGCGCGCACCGTGGGCGGGCTCGAGGAACTCGACGACGAGATCCGCGGCCTCGGCGGCGCTGCCACCCTTGTGCCCCTCGACCTCACCGATGCCGACGGCATCGCCCGGCTCGGCGCCGCGCTCCATGAGCGCCATGGCCGTCTCGACGTGCTGGTCGGCAATGCCGGCATCGCCGGCCCGTCGTCGCCGCTCGGCCATATCGATCTCAAGCCGTGGAACGACGTCATCGCCATCAACCTCACCGCCAACTTCCAGCTGGTGCGCTGCATGGAGCCGCTGCTGCGCGCCTCCGACGCCGGCCGGGCGGTGTTCATCACCTCGGGCGCGGCCAGCAAGGCCACCGCCTATCTCGGCCCCTATGCGGTCTCCAAGGCCGGCGTCGAGACCCTGGCCCGGGTCTGGGCGAACGAGACCGCGACCACCGCGATCCGCGTCAACCTGTTCAATCCGGGACCGATCCGCACCAGGATGCGGGCGACCGTGATGCCGGGCGAAGACCCGATGACGCTCGACACGCCGGAGCAGGCGGCCGAATTCATCGTGCCGCTGTGCCTGCCGTCCTTCATGGAGAACGGCAGGTTTTACGACTATCCCACTAAGACTCTGATGAATTTTCGCCCGCCGGCGCCCTGATTTGGGGCTCAAACCAAGGCCGGCGCGCGCCTGTTCAGGATTTCCGCCTGGCCTTGTGGGCGAACGGATTGGCCTTCTCGCGCAGCGTGATGCGGATCGGGGTGCCGGGCAGATCGAACGCGGCGCGCATGCTGTTGGTGAGATAGCGCAGGTAGGACTCCGGCACCGCGTCGGCGCGGGTGCAGAACACCACGAAGCTCGGCGGCCGTGCCTTGGTCTGGGTGATGTAGTTGAGCCGCAACCGCCGGCCCGACACCGCCGGCGGCGGATTGGCCGAGGTCGCCTGCTCGAACCAGCGGTTGAGGGCACTGGTCGGCACGCGGCGGTTCCACACCGCATAGGCCTCGCCGATCGTCGCCATCAGGCGATCGATGCCCTCGCCGGTCACCCCCGAGACCACCACCAGCGGCACGCCCTTGACCTGCGGCAGCCAGTGATCGGTGTCGTGGCGCAGCGAACTCAGGAGATTGGCCTGGCGGCCGATCAGATCCGCCTTGCTGACGGCGATGACCAGGGCGCGGCCCTCGCGCTCGATCAGGTCGGCGATGCGCAGATCCTGCTCCTCGAAGCGGATCTGGGCGTCCATCATCAGCACCACCACCTCGGCGAAGCGCACCGCGCGCAGCGTGTCGGCCACCGAGAGCTTCTCCAGCTTCTCGTCGATGCGCGAGCGCCGGCGCAGCCCGGCGGTATCGAAGATGCGGAACGGCCGGCCATCCCAGTCGAGATCGACCGAGATGGAATCGCGCGTGGTGCCGGCCTCGGCGCTGGTCAGCAGCCGCTCCTCGCCGAGCAGGCGGTTGATGAGGGTCGATTTGCCGGCATTGGGACGGCCGACGATGGCGACGCGGATCGGCCGGGGCGGCCCGCCCTCCTCGGCCTCGTCGGCCTCCTCTTCGAAATCCTCCTCGCGCTCCGGCGGCGGCATCAGCGCCTGCAGCGCGTCGTAGAGATCGCTCAGGCCCTCGCCGTGCTCGGCCGAAATCTGCACCGGATCGCCAAGCCCGAGGGCATAGGATTCCATGGCACCGACCTCGCCATGCTTGCCCTCGGCCTTGTTGGCGAGCAGCACCACCGGCTTGCCGGCGCGGCGAGCCAGATCGGCGAAGCTGCGGTCGGCCGGGGTCAGGCCGAGCCGGGCGTCGATGACGAACAGCAGGGCGTCGGCGGCGGCGATCGCCGTTTCGGTCTGCTCCTGCATGCGCGCGGTCAGCGAGCCGCGGGGGCCCTCGTCGAGGCCGGCGGTGTCGACCACGGTGAACCGCAGGTCGCCAAGGCGGCCCTCGCCTTCGCGGCGGTCACGCGTCACGCCGGGCTGGTCGTCGACCAGGGCGAGCTTCTGGCCGACCAGACGGTTGAACAGGGTCGACTTGCCGACGTTGGGCCGGCCGATGATGGCGAAGGTGAAGGACATGACCGATCCGTTCGCCCGTTCTGCGGGCGCTGTCAACCGCGCAGGTCAGACGGCGAAGTCGGTCGCGGCGGTCAGTGGTTGAAGCTACCGCTCGGCAGCGGCGCGGGGAAAGCACTCTGCTGGGCGGGCGCAGCCTGCGGCTGATCCTGGGCCGGCGCCGGGGCGCTGGCGCGCTGGCGTTTGGCGGGCTTGGGAGCAGGCGCCGCGGCGGCGTCGCCATCGGCGGCGGGCTCGGCAGAAGTGGCCGCAGCCGGCGCCGCATGGTGCTTCGCCGCACGCCGGGTCTTCTTCGGCTTGGACTCCGGCGCTGCCTTCGCCGCTTCCGCGGCGGCTGCGGCGGCCTGCTGTTGCTGCTGCTCTTCCACCGCACCCTTATACAATTCCTTCGGCACGCCCTGCTCGAGGCCCGGCACGCCCTCGGGGAAGACCGGCTTGCGCTCGCCCGGCAGCTTCTTCTTGGTGTCCATGAAGTCCAGCAAATCGGTCGGATCGAAGCTGCTCATGCCGCCGCTGCAGCCGGCGAGAACGCCGGCGAGGGAGATCAGGACGGAGGCGGCGATCAGGCGTCGGGCGCGGATCATGCGGTTGGCTGCTCGCAATTTGATTACTCGTTGTTCGGTCGGCTCAGCTCTTGGCGACCGGTGGCAGCAGGGCCTGCAGCGCCTCGGCGCGGTTGCGGATGCTGGCCGGCGTCTCGGCATCGGTCATGATCAGGTCCACCCACTGGCGCGCGGCGGAGGCGTCGCTGGCCTTCCAGGCGGACTGGGCGAGCAGCTCGCGCGCGCTGTGGCGGAAGGTGCGGCCGGCCGCGGTGAGCGGCTCGAGGCGCTGGCGAATCTCGTCGAACGGTGCGGTATCGACCAGGAGGCCCGCGGCCCGGACCTTGGCGAGGTCCTGTTCCGGCTGGCCGACGCCCGAATCGGCGCCGATGGCGTCGAACTGCTTGACCGCGCCATCGCGGTCGTGGGTCGCGAGCTCGGCCGCGGCGCGCAGCCGCGCCAGGGTGCGGTAGCCGCGCGGCGCCTCGGTCGCGAGCTTTGTGAAGGCGGCTTCGGCCTCGGCGTGCTTGTTGTCTTCCGCCAGCGTCGCTGCCGCCTCGAAGGCAGCCCCCGCCTCGGCGGCGTGCTTGGCCTCGTAATATTGATAGCCGCGCCAGCCGGCGACGCCGGCGATGATCAGAATCGCGGCGCCGATGATCAGGAGCGAATAGCGGTCCCACAGCTTCTTGAGCTGCTCGCGGCGCAGCTCCTCGTCGACTTCATTAAATAATTCAGACACTTGAAGACTTCCCACCCCAGGCCGGACGGCGCTCGCCCCTGGCGCTCCGCGTCCCGCTGCCGGGCGGCGATACCCCATCGGTATGGCGGAGGCAAGGCAAAGCCTGCCGTTTCAACGTGTTACAGCGCCTACTTGCCCCGGTAGACATGCTCCGGCCCGGGGAAGACCCGCGCCCGCACCTCGCTGGCATAGCCCTCGATCGCCTTCTCGATCTCGGGGCCGAGATTGCCGTAGCGCTTGACGAATTTCGGCACCTTCTCCGACAGGCCGAGCATGTCTTCGAGCACCAGCACCTGGCCGTCGCAGGCGGCGCTGGCGCCGATACCGATCGTCGGGATGCTGATGACTTCGGTGATGCGCCGCGCCAGCGGCTCGGCCACGGCCTCGATCACGACCGAGAACGCGCCGGCCGCCGACACCGCCCGGGCGTCATTCTCGATCCGCGCCGCGTCCGCCTCGTCCCGCCCCTGGGCGCGGAACGAGCCGAGCGTGTTGATCGACTGCGGGGTCAGGCCGATATGGGCCATCACCGGCACGCCCCGTTCGGCGAGAAAGGAGATGGTCTGCGCCATGCGCGCGCCGCCTTCGAGCTTGACCGCGCCGCACTGGGTTTCCTTGAGGATGCGCGCCGCGGCGTGAAAAGCCTGTTCGGGCGAGGCCTCGTAGGAACCGAACGGCATGTCGACGACGACCAGCGCCCGCTTCGAGCCGCGCATCACCGCGCGGCCCTGCAGGATCATCATCTCGAGCGTCACCGGCACCGTGGTCTCGAAGCCGTGCATGACGTTGCCGAGGGAATCGCCGACCAGGATGGCGTCGCAATAGCGGTCGACCAGCGCGGCGGTATGGGCGTGATAGGAAGTCAGCATCACGATCGGATCGCCGCCCTTGCGGGCGCGGAGGTCCGGCGCGGTCAGCCGGCGGACGGTCGTTTGCACGGACATCTTGAACTACGCTCCGAAGACGCGGACGCCGATCACCACCGGATGGAAGACGAAGCCCAGCGCCAGATAGACGACGGTGCCGACGACGACGGCGAGAATGTCGTTGGTGACGCCGCCCACCGGGATCGGCGGACCGCCGGGATCGCTGCGGTGCTTGAGCGAAATCCGGTCATAGACCGCCCAGCCGAGGAAGCCGCCGAACAGGATGATGCTGCCGAGGTCTCCATTGGAGAGCAGATGCGCCACCGCCCACAGCTTCACCGACGCCAGCATCGGATGCTTGAGCGCGGTATAGATCTTGCCGCGCAGATAGGAGGCCACCAGCATGATCGCCGCCGGCAGCATCAGGCCGATGGTGACGTGCTTCATGAATGCCGGCGGATGCCAGACGTCGATCCAGCCGGTCGCGCGATAATCGGCGAAGCCCCAGGCGATCAGCACGACGGCGAGGAGCGAGACCAGCGAATAGACGATCTTGTAGGCGCTCTCGCCGAACTTCTTGATCAGATCGGCCCGCAGCTCGCGCTTCGTGGTCAGTCCGTGAGAACCGATGAACAGCGCCAGCCCCAATACAAGTCCCGCAAGTCCCATGGTTTCACCCCCGCCGGTCCGGGCCGCAGTTGATCCGTTTTCCACCCACCTGGGATTGCGACACGTTTGTCCCCCGCGGGCGGCTTGTTATAGTCCGCCCGCCACGCGTTCCGCTATCACCTTGACGCGGGCCGGCCAACGCCAAACCCGCCTTGCACCGGCCGGGACGATGCGCCTCACGGCCGCCGCCGACCAGAACCGACAACCGCCTTGCGAGAGACTCCCCGCATCATGATCAAGACTGCCTCCGCCGCCATCGCCCTGCTGCTGCTGGCCACCGCACCGCTTGCCGCACAGACGGCCGGACACACCGCCGGGCAGGATTGGCCGACCAGATCGGTGCGGATCATCGTGCCCTTCGCACCGGGATCGACCCCTGACATGGTCGGCCGTGTCCTCGCCGAGGATCTGCAGGCCCGTCATCCCGGCATCAATTTCATCGTCGAGAACAAGCCCGGAGCTTCCGGCAACACCGGCACCGACGTCGTCGCCAGGGCCGAGCCCGATGGCTCGACCATCGGCATCAGCCTCGGCGGACCGCTCGCGATCAACGCCCTGCTGTTCTCGAAGCTGCCCTACGATCCCGATCGCGACATCGCACCGATCACCATGCTGACGGCGCTGCCGAGCGTGCTGGTGGTGCCGACGAGCCTCGGCGTCAATTCCGTCGCCGAATTCGTCGCGCTCCTGAAGAAGGATGCCGGCAAGTTCAGCTACGCCTCGATCGGGGCCGGTTCGCTGTCGCAGCTCTGCATGGAGGCGATCGGCCAGAAGGCCGGTGGCGGCCGGATGGTCCATGTGCCATACGGCAGCTCGCCCCAGGCGGTCACCGCCGTGATCCGCGGCGACGTCCAGGCCGCCTGCGTGGCGGCGATCGCGGTGACGCCGCAGCTCGCCTCCGGCGCGGTGAAGATCCTGGCGGTGACGACGCCCAAGCGTTCGGTTTTCCTGCCGGACGTGCCGACGCTGAAGGAGAGCGGCGTCGACGTCGAATCCGATGCCTGGAACGCGCTGATCGCGCCGGCCGGCACGCCGCCCGCGATCATCGCCAGGATCAATGCCGAGGTCGGCGAGACGCTGCGCAAGAGCGAGGTGCGCGAGAAGCTCCGCACCCAATTGATCGAGCCGGTGCCCTCGACCCCGGAAGAGGTCAAGGCGCGCATGGCGGCCGAGAAGAAGCTGTGGGCGGACGTCATCAAGGCCAGCGAGATCCGCATCAACTGATCGACGACACATAAGAAGCAAATTCGGGAGGACCATCCATGAAGCCGTTGCTGCGCGCGCTGTTCGGCGCGACCGTTCTGCTGCTTGCCGCCAGCTCGGTCGCCGGCGCTGCCGAGATCAAGGTGATGATCTCCGGCGGGGTGAGCGCCGCCTACAAGGAGCTGGTGCCGCAATTCGAGCGCATGACCGGCCACACCGTGGTGACGGCCTACGGTCCCTCCATGGGCACCACGCAGAATGCGATCCCGGTGCGGCTCACCCGCGGCGAGCAGGCCGACGTGCTGATCATGGTGGGCGATGCGCTCGGCAGGCTGATCGATGACGGCAAGGTGATCAGGGACAGCCGCGTCGACATCGCGCGCTCGCCAATTGGCATGGCCGTGCGGGCCGGCGCGCCGAAGCCCGACATCTCGACGCCCGAGGCGCTCAAGAAGACCCTGCTCGCGGCCAAGTCGGTGGCCTATTCCGACAGCGCCAGCGGCGTCTATGTCGGCACCGAACTGTTCGCCAAGCTTGGCATCGCCGAAGAGATGAAGGACAAGGCGAAAAAGATTCCGGCCGAGCCGGTGGCCAGGGGCGTCGCCCGCGGCGACAGCGAACTCGGTTTCCAGCAGGTCAGCGAGCTGCTGGCGGTCTCTGGCGTCGATCTCGTCGGCCCGCTTCCCGAGCCGGTGCAGAAGATCACGATGTTCTCGGCGGCGCTCGCCAGCGGCGCCCGCGAGCCCGACGCCGGCCGCGCCCTGATCGCCTTCCTCGCCTCGCCGGCTGCCGCGCCGGTCCTCAAGAAGACCGGGCTCGATCCGATCGCGGCGGCGAAGTAGAGCTGCCCGAGGGCCAAAGGTCCGCGACCTGCAGTCGCGGACGGCGGCTTTCATCGCGCCGCCATGGCGCCGTAATGGCTCCGTCATGCAAGGTCCCCACAAAGGCCCGGTTCCACCACCCACGGGGCCGCCATGATCCGCAACACCTTCACCACGACCCTTCTCACCAGCGCCGCGCTGAGCCTTGCCCTCGCCGCGCCCGCTCTCGCCCAGCAGGAATTCCCGGCGAAGCTCGCTGGCCATGCCGTGCTGCCGGCCGAGAGCTTCATCGACGCCCCGGCCGACGCGCCCGTCGATCTCAAGACCTCGGGCAAGTACACCACCGGCAAACGCAATGAGGCGATCGGCTCGGTGATGGGCAAGTCCTACGAGCGCGACACCGGCGTCAAGCTGCCGTTCAAGGGCCAGCCGCTGCAGGGTCATTCCGGCATCAAGGTGATGAGCGACGGCTCGTTCTGGATCATCACCGACAACGGCATGGGCGCGAAGGCCAATTCGCCGGACTCGATGCTCTACCTCAATCACTGGACCATCGACTTCGCGAGCGGCAAATGGACCCATCTCGGCACCATCTTCCTGCACGACCCTGACAAGAAGGTGCCGTTCCGCATCGTCCATGAAGGCACCGGGAAGCGCTATCTCACCGGCGCCGATTTCGACACCGAAGGCTTCCAGATCATCGGCGACACGCTGTGGATCGGCGACGAATTCGGCCCCTACGTCATCAAGGCCGACCTCACCGGCAAGATCCAGGCGGTGTTCGAGACGCTCGCCGACGGCAAGCCGGTGCGCTCGCCCGATCACTATGCCGCTGCCTCGCCGGGCGCGCCGGGCCTGACCTACACCAACGTCAACCTGCGCCGCTCCAAGGGCTATGAGGGCTTCGCCGCCAGCAAGGACGGCAAGTTCCTCTACGGCCTGCTCGAGGGGCCGCTGTGGGACGCCGACAAGAAGGACTTCGAGAGGCAGGACGGCAACGAGGCCTCGCGCATCCTCGAATTCGACGTCGCCGCGCAGAAATTCACCGGCCGCTTCTGGTACTACCGCTTCGAAGCCAACGGCAACGCCATCGGCGATTTCAACATCATCGACGGCACCACCGGCCTCGTCATCGAGCGCGACAACGGCGAAGGCACCGCCGACAAGGCCTGCGCGAGCGGCGTGCGCGGCGCCGACTGTTTCCCGGATCTCGCCAAGTTCAAGCGCGTCTACAAGATCGAGCTTTCCGACGCCAATGTCGGCAAGGCCGTGCGCAAGATCGGCTATATCGACCTGATGAAGATCCAGGACCCGGACAAGAAGGCCCGCAAGCCGCTCAACAATGGCGTGCTGACCTTCCCGTTCTTCACCATCGAGAATGTCGACGTCGTCGATCCGACCCACATCATCGTCGGCAACGACAACAACCTGCCGTTCTCGTCGAGCCGCGAGCCCAACAAGGCCGACGACAACGAGATGGTGCTGCTCGAGGTCGGCGACTTCCTCAAGGCGAAGTAAGCCCGGCAGATCCAAACCACCGGCGCGGCCTCACGGCTGCGCCGGTTTCTGCTCCGCGCCACCGTGTTCGTTGCTTTCGTTCAACTCGCTTCCGTGCGAATTTGACTCCAAACAAGTGAGCCCAACTTTTCGGCATTCGCAGCGAATGAACATGTCGAACCAGTCTTGCGATCGCAGCCCCCCTGTTGCGCGAAGGGAGTTGTTGGCCACGCTCGCCTCGTTTATCGCCGACAAGACGATCGGGCGACCACTACGCGTAGCGGTAGATGGCCGCACGGCGTCCGGGAAAACGACCTTCTCGAATGAGATTGCTGCGTTGGTAGAACGGGCTGGCGGGCCGGTCATCCGAACGTCGATCGACGGTTTTCATCGGCCAAAGGCCGAACGCTATGCGCGCGGCCGGCATTCCCCCGAGGGATATTACTATGATTCACGCGATCTCTTGGCCGTGAGGCGACTGCTCCTGGATCCGCTCGGGCCGGACGGAGATCGCCGATATCGCACCGCCTCATTTGACCTGGCGAATGATTGCCCTCTCGATCAGCCGGCTCAGACCGCGCCCACCGATGCCGTTCTCATTGTTGATGGAACATTTCTTCAGCGCCCTGAGCTCGTCGATGGATGGGACTTCGTCATCTTTGTTCTGGCTTCGCAGCAACGCTGCGAGCAAAGGGGCATCCAGCGTGACGCCGGCGCGTTGGGCGGCATCGAGGCCGCAAGCCAGCTCTATGCGACGAGGTACCGACCAGCTTTTGATCTGTACGAGAAACTCTGCGCACCGGCAGCGACAGCAGACGTTGTGTTCAACAACGACGACCTTGAATGGCCGAGCATGATCGTACGGAATTAGTCAGCGCATCCGGAAGTCGGACCGGTAACCCATGTCACGGACCGGCGCGGCCTCACGGCTGCGCCGATTTCCGCTCCGTGCCGTTCGCCTCGCTGCGGTTGTCGACATAGCGCACCATGATCGGCCGGCCGGCGATGGCGCCGCCGAGGCCTTTCGACAGCGGCAGCGGCGCGCAATGGCCGAGCGACCGCGATACCGCCTGCCGGTAGTCGTCGCGCGCCGATTTCGGCGCCTGCGGCGTCGCATAGGTCACGCGTGGCGGCGCGATCAGGCTGCCGTCGCGTCTGAGGCTGAAGCGCACCGCCAGTTCCATCCCGGGCCGTGCCGCCTCGCCGTCCGGCGGTGCCCAGCACGAGCGCAGCATGGCGAACAGGTCGGAGATGGTGTCGAGGTCGTGGTCGGGCCGCTGGTATCCCGCCGCGTCGGTGTCCGCCGGCACGCTCAGCACCGTGAGGTGCAGGTCCTGGCCGATCGGATAGTCGATCTCGGGGCTGCAGGGCCCGCGCTCGAGCGGGCTGCAGACGCTCGGCGTGCACGGCCGATTGTCGAGGACGCTGCAGGGCGCATGGGCGAACGGGCTGGGATCGGGCGGCGGCCGGCGCACCCTCGCGGCCGCGGAGGTCGCGAGGACGAGCGCGAGCAGAAATGCGACCAGGCGCAAGGACGGCATCGGGGATCCGGTCTCCATCCCCGACAGGTAGGAGCGCCCGGCGGAAGCGCAATTCAAGCCTGCGTCAGACCTGCGCTCAGCCCTTCTTCTTCACGTCCTTGACGTTCTGGAAGACGATGCCCTCGGAGCGCTCGCGGGTATAGTCGAGATAGAACTGGTTCTTCGCCAGGAACACGAGGTCGCCGTCGACGTCCTCGGCGACCCCCGAGCCGTTGGTGTTGACGAAGGCGTCGAGCTGCTTGCGGTCGGCCGCCGAGATCCAGCGCGCCAGCGAGAATTCGCTGATCTCGAAATCGACCGGCAGGCCGTATTCGGCATCGAGCCGCGCTTTCAGCACGTCGAGCTGGAGCTGGCCGACGACGCCGACCAGGGCGGGCGAGCCGTCGCGCGGTCGGAACACCTGGACGACGCCCTCCTCGGACATCTGCTGCAGCGCCTCTTTCAGCTTCTTGGCCTTCATGGCGTCGGTGAGCCGGACCCGGCGCAGGATTTCCGGCGCGAAGCTCGGCACCCCGACGAAGGTCAGCTCCTCGCCCTCGGTCAGGGTGTCGCCGATGCGCAGCGTGCCGTGGTTGGGAATGCCGACGACGTCGCCGGCGAAGGCCTCCTCCGCCAGGGCACGGTCCTGGGCGAAGAAGAACTGCGGCGCCGACAGGCTCATGGGCTTGCCGGTGCGGCTTAGCCTCGCCTTCATGCCGCGCGTGAGCTTTCCAGAGCAAAGCCTTGCAAATGCAATGCGATCCCGGTGATTTGGATCCATATTGGCCTGGATCTTGAAGACGAAGGCGGTCATTTTCGGCTCGTCGGCCTCGACCTTGCGCAGGTTGCTGTCCTGGGCGCGCGGCGGCGGCGCGTAGCGGCCGAGCCCCTCCAGCAGGTCACCGACGCCGAAGTTGCGTAGCGCGCTGCCGAAATAGACCGGAGTCAGGTGGCCCTCGCGGAAGGCCGTGAGGTCGAACGGCTTGCAGGCCTCGGTAACCAGGGCAAGTTCGTCCTCGATCGCCGCGGCGTCGAGGTTGGGGTTGCGCGCGGCGAGATCGGCGATGGCGATCTGCTCGGCCGCGCCGGTCTTGGCCCCGCCGCCCTCGAGCAGGCGGATGCCGCCGGTGGCGATGTCGTAGGTGCCGACGAAATCACGGCCGCGGCCGACCGGCCAGGTCATCGGCGTGGTATCGAGCGCCAGCGTCTTCTCGATCTCGTCGAGCAGGTCGAACGGATCGCGGCTCTCGCGGTCCATCTTGTTGATGAACGTGATGATCGGAATGTCGCGCAGCCGGCAGACCTCGAACAGCTTGCGGGTCCGCGCCTCGATGCCCTTGGCGGCGTCGATCACCATCACCGCGGAATCGACCGCGGTCAGCGTCCGGTAGGTGTCCTCGGAGAAGTCCTCGTGGCCCGGCGTGTCGAGCAGGTTGAAGACCAGCCCCTCGAATTCGAAGGTCATGACCGAGGTGACGACGGAAATGCCGCGCTCGCGCTCGATCTTCATCCAGTCCGAACGGGTGTTGCGGCGCTCGCCCTTGGCCTTGACCTGACCGGCGAGATTGATGGCGCCGCCGAACAGCAGCAGCTTCTCCGTCAGCGTGGTCTTGCCGGCGTCGGGGTGGGAGATGATGGCGAAGGTCCGCCGCCGCGCCACTTCGGCGGCGAGCGGGCCTGACGGCGCTTCCTGGGTCAAAACGATTTCGGACATGGCGGCATGCGTGTCGCAAGAAAACGCGGCCGGATCAAGGGTTCGGGCCCAAGATGGGGCCTTGTCGTCAGCGCAGCGCCGAAACGATCAGGGAACTGGCGAAGGCCACGAAGGCGGACGCCGGGATCGTGATCACCCAGGCCACCACGATCGAACTTGCCACGTTCCAGCGCACCGCCGAGGTGCGGCGCGCCGCGCCCACCCCGACGATGGCGCCGGTAATGGTGTGGGTGGTGGAGACCGGGACACCGAGCCAGGTCGCCAGGAACAGGGTGACGGCGCCGCCGGTCTCGGCGCAGAAGCCCTGCATCGGGGTCAGACGGGTGATGCGGCTGCCCATGGTGCGGACGATCCGCCAGCCGCCCAACAGCGTGCCGAGCCCCATGGCGGTCTGGCAGGCGATCACCACCCAGAACGGCACCGCGAACGTGCTGCCGAGATAGCCCTGGGAATAGAGCAGCACCGCGATGATGCCCATGGTCTTCTGGGCGTCGTTGCCGCCGTGTCCGAGGGAATAGAGCGAGGCCGAGACGAACTGCAGGGTGCGGAAGGCGCGGTCGACCGCGAACGGCGTCGAGCGCACCGACAGCCAGGACACCACCGCGACCAGCACCAGGGCGAGCAGGAAACCGAGCAGCGGCGAGAGCACGATGGCGAGCACGGTCTTGCTCAGGCCGGTCCACTCCATGGCGCCGAGGCCGGCCTTGGCGAAGCCGGCGCCGATCAGGCCGCCGATCAGGGCATGGGAGCTCGACGAGGGAATGCCGAGGCCCCAGGTCACGATGTTCCAGACGATGGCGCCGGCCAGCGCGGCGAAGATCACCTGGGGATCGACGATGCCGGGATCGATGATCCCGGTGCCCAGCGTGGTGGCGACATGCAGGCCGAAGAACAGGAAGGCGATGAAGTTGAAGAACCCCGCCCACAACACCGCATATTGCGGCCGCAGCACCCTCGTCGAGACGATGGTGGCGATGGAATTGGCGGCGTCGTGCAGGCCGTTGAGAAAGTCGAACAGCAGCGCGACGCCGATCAGGCCGATCAGGAACGGAAGCGAGAGGGTCGCGTCCACGTCAAACTTGCTCGATGACGATGCTGCTGATCTCGTTGGCGACATCGTCGAAGCGATCGGCGACCTTTTCGAGGTGGTCGTAGATCTCGGCGCCGACGATGTAATCCATGGTGTTGGCGGTGCGGTGCTTGAGGAAGAGCTCCTTCAGGCCGATGTCGTGCAGATCGTCCACCCTGCCCTCCAGCTTGGTCAGCTCCTCGGTGATGGCGATCAGCGTGGTGACGTTGTCGCCGATGGAGCGAAGCAGCGGCAGCGCCTTCCCGACGAGCTTGGAGCATTCCACCAGAATGGTGCCGATCTCCCGCATCGGCGGTTCGAATTGCCGCACCTCGAACAGCGTCACCGCCTTGGCGGTCTGCTGCATCTGGTCGATGGCGTCGTCCATCGAGGTGATCAGGTCCTTGATATCGACGCGGTCGAAGGGGGTGATGAAGGTGCGGCGCACCGCCGTGAGCACCCGGCGGGTGATGTCGTCGGCCTGCTGCTCGAACTGATTGACCTTCTGGCACCAGGCCGGCACGTCGTCACCGCCGCGCAGCATGGCCTCCAGCGCCTCGGCACCGTGGACGATGGTTTGCGAATGCTCGGCGAACAGCTCGAAAAACTGCGCCTCGTGGGGCAGCAGCGCCTTGAACCAGCTCAGCATTGACGTCCATCCTCCGGCCCCGCCACGGAGCCCCCGCTGCAACTGCCCCGCCGGTGTCCCCCGGGAAGCCCCGGCCAGCTGCGGCCGGGCGTCACATATCGGTCATTAGACGCCGCCCGGCAACAGGCCAGGGCCCGGCGGGGTCTCCGCCGGGCCGGCGATGTGGATAAACGATGACCGGCCGGGCGGCGCGATGTCGAATCGCCAAGGAAATATCATGCCGGAGCCGCGAAGGACGGCCCTCGCCTCCCGCCGCCGCCGGGCGTTACCGCCCTCAGAGCGAGCGCTTGAAGTATTGGCCGATCTCGCCGATCACCCCACGACGGAAGGTCAGCACGCAGATCACGAAGATGCTCCCCTGGATCACCGTGACCCACTGGCCGAACTGGGCGAGATACTGCTGCATGGCGATGATGACGAAAGCGCCGACCACCGGACCGAAAACCGTGCCGAGACCGCCGACCAGCGTCATCAGCACCACTTCGCCCGACATCGACCAGTGCACGTCCGTGAGCGAGGCGTTCTGGGCGACGAAGATCTTGAGCGAGCCGGCGAGCCCGGCCAGCGTGCCCGACAGGATATAGGCCAGCAGCTTGTACTGGTCGGTCTTGTAGCCGAGCGAGATCGCGCGCTGCTCGTTCTCGCGGATCGACTTGAGCACCTCGCCGAACGGCGAATTGATGATGCGGAAGATCAGGAGGAAGGCCAGCAGAAACACGCCCAGCACCACGTAATACAGCGTGGTGGTGTCGGCTAGATTGAGGATCCCGAACATCCGGCCCTGGGGCACGCCCTGGATGCCGTCCTCGCCGTGGGTGAACGGTGTCTGCAGGTAGAGGAAATAGAGCAGTTGCGACAACGCCAGCGTGATCATCGCGAAATAGATGCCCTGGCGACGGATCGCCACCAGCCCGGTCACGACCGAGAGCGCGCAGGCGGCGGCCATGCCGACCAGCACGCCGATCTCCGGCGCCACCGCCCAGACCTTCAACGCATGCGCGGTGACATAGCCGGCGGTGCCGAGGAACATGGCGTGACCGAAGGACAACAGCCCGCCATAGCCGATCAGGAGATTGAAGGCGCAGGCGAACAGCGCGAAGCACAGCGCCTGCATGACAAAATAGGGATAGATGCCGGTGAACGGCACCGCGATCAGCGCCGCCGCCATGATGGCGAAGGCGACGACTTCGTCGCGGCCGGCGCGATGGACGGGAGCGGCGTTGTCGGTGATGGAAGTCATGTCAGGTGGCCCGTCCCGTCAGTCCCGTCGGCTTCACCAGCAACACCAGAACCATCAGCACGAAGACGACGGTGTTGGAGGCCTCGGGATAGAAATACTTGGTCAGCCCCTCGACGATACCGAGGGCAAAACCGGTGATGACCGATCCCATGATCGATCCCATGCCGCCGATGACGACCACGGCGAAGACGACAATGATCAGGTCCGCGCCCATCAAGGGCCGGACCTGGTTGATCGGCGCCGACAGCACGCCGGCGAGCGCCGCCAGCGCCACGCCGAAACCGTAGGTCAGCGTGATCATGCGCGGCACGTTGATGCCGAAGGCGCGGACCAGCGTCGGGTTTTCGGTGGCAGCGCGCAAATAGGCGCCGAGCCGGGTCCGCTCGATCAGGAACCAGGTCGCCAGGCACACCACGACCGAGAAGATGACGACCCAGGCGCGATAGACCGGCAGGAACATGAAGCCGAGATTGACGCCGCCCCTGAGCGCGTCCGGGATGGCGTAAGGCAGGCCCGAAGAGCCGAAATAGTTCTGGAATACCCCCTGAATGATCAGCGCCATGCCGAAGGTCAGGAGCAGCCCGTAGAGGTGGTCGAGCCCGGTCAGCCACTGCAGCATGGTGCGCTCCAGCACCACGCCGAACAGGCCGACCGCGATCGGCGCGAGCAGCAGCGCCCACCAATAGCCGATGCCGAGATACTGCAGCAGGAAATAGGCGACGAACGCGCCCATCATGTAGAGCGCGCCGTGGGCGAAATTGATGATGTTGAGCATGCCGAAGATCACGGCGAGGCCGAGACTCAGCAGCGCGTAGAAGGAGCCGTTGATCAGTCCGACCAGAAGCTGGGCGAAAAGGGCTTGCATGTGGTTCAGTCTTTCATACGCGAAGGCGGCCGGCCTGATGCGTCATCGCGCCGGCCGCCGCGAGCGGGCCGTTACTTCTTCACCAGCGGGCACTTGCTCTCGGACAGCGGCGTGAAGGCCTGGTCCGCCGGGATGGTCGCCACCAGCTTGTAGTAGTCCCACGGCGCCTTGGATTCCGACGGCTTCTTGACCTCGAACAGGTAAGCCGGATGGATCTTGCGGCCGTCGGCGCGGATCGAGCCCTTGCCGAACAGCGGATCGTTGGTCGGCATCTCCTTCATCTTGGCGACCACCTTGGCGCCGTCATGAGGATTGCCGCCCAGCGCATCCAGCGCCTTGAGATAATGCAGTACACCGGCGTAGACGCCGGCATGAACCATGGTCGGCATCTGCTTGTTCTTCATGCGCTCGGAGAAGCGCTTGGAGAAGGCCCGGGTGCCGTCGTTGAGATCCCAGTAGAAGGTCTCGGTGAAGTTCAGTCCCTGGGCGACGTTGAGGCCGAGGGCGTTGACGTCGCTGATGAAGAGCAGCAGTGCCGCGAGCTTCTGGCCACCGGAGACGATGCCGAACTCGGCGGCCTGCTTGATCGAGTTGGTGGTATCGCCGCCCGCATTGGCGAGGCCGATGATCTTGGCCTTGGAGGCCTGGGCCTGCAGCAGGAAGGACGAGAAGTCCGAGGTGTTGAGCGGATGCTTGACGCCACCGACCACCTTGCCACCGGCGGCGGTCACCACCGCGGTGGTATCGCGCTCCAGCGCCGCGCCGAAGGCGTAGTCGGCAGTGAGGAAGAACCAGGTGTCGCCACCCGCCTTGACGAGGGCGCCGCCGGTGCCGTGCGCGAGCATGTAGGTGTCGTAGGTCCAGTGCACGGTATTGGGCGAGCACTGGGCGTTGGTGAGATCGGAACTCGCGGCGCCCGAATTGATATAGACCGCGTTCTTCTCCTTGACGATGTTGTTGACCGCCAGCGCCACGCCGGAATTGGGAACGTCGACGATGGCGTCGACCTTGTCGACGTCGAGCCACTGCCGGGCGATGTTGCCGCCGACGTCCGGCTTGTTCTGGTGGTCGCCGGCGATGACGTCGATCTTCCAGCCCTTGGCCAGCAGCCCGGAATCCTCCACCGCCATCTGGGCAGCCAGCGTCGAGCCGGGCCCGCCGACATCGGCATAGAGGCTCGACTGGTCGCTCAGGGAGCCGATCTTGGCGGTCTTGTCCTGGGCGTAGGCGGCGGAGATCGCCGACAGCCCGACTGCAGTACCCAGCAGCAGCATCGAAAGCGTCTTACGCATGAAATTTCTCCCTTTGAATTTCGCCCGGTGGCCCGTCAGATCCACCGCACCAGTGTCCCGATTCCACGTTCGTACCCCTGCAGCGAGCACTAAACGCCGAGATAAGTATGCAGCTTGTCCATATTGGCCTGCAGTTCGGAATTGGCGAAGCCATCGATGACCTTGCCATGCTCGACGATGTAGAAGCGGTCCGCCACCGTCGACGCGAAGCGGAAGTTCTGCTCGACCAGCAGGATGGTGAAGCCTTCCGCCTTGAGCCGCGCGATCGTCCGCCCGATCTGCTGGATGATCACCGGGGCAAGGCCTTCCGTCGGTTCGTCGAGCATCAGGAAGCGCGCGCCGGTGCGCAGGATGCGGGCGATCGCCAGCATCTGCTGCTCGCCGCCGGACAGCTTGGTGCCCTGGCTGGTCAGGCGCTCCTTTAGATTGGGAAACAGCGCGAAGATCTGGTCGAGGGAGAGCCCGCCGGACCGCACGGCCGGCGGCAGCATCAGGTTCTCGCGGACATCGAGGCTGGCGAAGATTCCCCGCTCCTCCGGGCAGATCGCGATGCCCATGCGGGCGATCTTGTCCGACGAGGCGCGCGCGATCTCGCGGCCGTTGAAGCGCACCGAGCCCGAGCGCTTGCCGATGATGCCCATCACCGACTTCAAGGTAGTGGTCTTGCCCGCCCCGTTGCGGCCGAGCAGCGTCACCACCTCGCCCTCGCGGACGTTGAAATTGATGCCGTGAAGGACGTGGGACTCGCCGTACCACGCCTGCAGGTTCTCGACCTCGAGCACGACATTGCCGGTCTTGTCGCCGGCGGGCGTCGGCGCGGCGGACGGACGATCAAGCATGACCCGCTCCCAGATAGGCTTCCTTGACGCGCTCGTCCTTGGTCAGGTCGGCATAATCGCCTTCGGCAAGAACGCGGCCGCGGGTCAGCACGGTGATCGTGTCGGACAGGTTGGCCACCACGTTGAGATTATGCTCGACCATGACGATGGTGTATTTGGCGGAGATACGCTTGATCAGCGCTGCGATCTTGTCGATGTCCTCATGGCCCATTCCGGCCATCGGCTCGTCGAGCAGCATCATGTCAGGATCGAGCGCCAGCGTGGTGGCGATCTCCAGCGCCCGCTTGCGGCCATAGGCCATCTCCACGGCCTGGGTATCGGCGAAGGCGCTCAGCCCGACATCGTCGAGCAGTTCGCGGGCACGATCGTTGAAGCGGTTGAGCACCGCCTTGGAGCGCCAGAAGTCGAACGACTGGCCGTGCTGGCGCTGCAGCGCCACCCGCACGTTTTCCAGCGCCGTCAGATGCGGGAATACCGCCGAGATCTGGAATGAACGGACGAGGCCGAGGCGCGCGACATCCGCCGGCTTGAGCGCGGTGATGTCCTGGCCGCGATACAGAATCTGGCCGCGCGACGGCGTCAGAAACTTGGTCAGAAGATTGAAACAGGTGGTCTTGCCGGCACCATTCGGGCCGATCAGCGCGTGAATGCTACCGCGCTTGATGCGAAGATTGACGTCGCTGACCGCGACAAAGCCGGCGAACTCCTTGGTCAGACCTCTGGTCTCGAGAATAAACTCGTCAGACAAGCCGATTCCCCCGTTTCCTCATTTCACGGTGTGCCGCCGTGCGAGGCAATTGTTCTTTATGTGATGGGCCTGCCCCTTGCGGCGAGCGTCTCGCCCGGGACAGGCAGTGGCGAACTATGCCGCCAAGTCCCTGTCTTTCGCAAGCTGTATTGAGCGGCACCGCGCCGCGGCATCCCCAAGGGATTCAACGAGATTGTCGGACTCGCGAGGACCGCGACGGAAGTTCGGCGCCGCGCGGCAACCGAGCTGCGACACGCGGCCTCGGACGCCACCATGCCTTCCAGCCACGGCAACCGCGGAGGGATTCCGGCCGGAATCCGGTTGGCCTTTTGGCGCGATTCTTGAATATAACCATGCCATCGCCGGCTCCGAGAAACCTCCTCCCGAGCTGCCCTTCTCGCTTCTCTCGACCTTGGGCCGAGACATCCGGATCCCATCTGATCTGCCATGAAAAGTGTCATCATCCTCGGCGCCGGCATGGTCGGCGTCTCTTCCGCCATTCACCTCCAACGTCGCGGCTGGTCGGTGGTGATCATCGACCGCAACGAGCCCGGCCGCGAGACGAGCTACGGCAACGCCGGCATCATCCAGAGCGAGGCGGTGCGGCCCTATGCGATGCCGCGCGATATCGCCTCGCTGGCGTCGATCGCCGCCGGCCTCACCAATGATGTCCGCTATCGCGCCACGGCGCTGCCGAGCCATGTGAATGCCCTGATCCGCTACTGGTGGCACTCGATGCCGGCGCGCCACCGCGCGATTTCCGATGCCTATGCGACCCTGATCGCCCAGGCGCTGCCGACCCATGACGGCCTGATCCAGGATGCCGGCGCCGGCGCCCTCGTTCGCCGCGAGGGCTTCTTCCTGCTCCACCGCACCGCCAAGGCGCTCGAAGCGGCCCTCGCCATCGCCGCGGTGAACCGCGATCGCTACGGCGTGCGCTTTTCCGCGCTCACGCCGGCGCAGCTGCGTCAGGCCGAACCGGGCCTGATCAACGGCGGCGCCGGCGCGATCCATTGGGAAGACCCCTGGACGGTGAGCGACCCCGGCGCGCTGGTCAAAGCCTATGCGGAGCTGTTCCTGCGCGAGGGCGGCCGCATTCTGCGCGGCGATGCGGCTTCGCTCGAGCCCGACGGCGCCGGCTGGCGCATCGACAGCGCCGACGGTCCTCTGACAGCTTCCGCCGCGCTGGTCGCCCTCGGACCGTGGTCGCCGATCCTGCTGCGCCGCTTCGGCTACCGCTTCACCATGGTGCGCAAGCGCGGCTATCACCGTCATTATGCCGGCGGCGCCGAATTGCTGCGGCCGGTGATGGACGGCGCCTTCGGCTATGTGCTGGCGCCAATGCGCCAGGGCCTGCGTATCACCACCGGCGCCGAGCTGACCGGGGCCGATGCCCCCGCCACGCCCGTGCAACTCAAGAAGGCCGAAGCCGCCGCGCGCACCCTCGTCAAACTCGGCAACCCGGTGGAGGCCGAACCGTGGTTCGGCACCCGCCCCTGCATGCCGGACATGCTGCCTGTGATCGGTCGCGCGCCGCGCCACCGTTCGTTGTGGCTCAATTTCGGGCATGGCCATCAAGGCTTCACCCTGGGCCCGGCGACCGGACGCATGACCGCCGAGCTGATGGACGGCGACAAGCCTTACGTCGATCCGACGCCGTTTCGGCCGGAGCGGTAGGAGCGCCAACGCATATTCTGCCGTCGCCGCCCGCGAACGCGGGCGGCCCGGTACGCCGTGTGTGCAGCCGCCTCGTGCCATTGCGCCGACACGGACTACTGGGTCGCCCGGTCGAAGCCGGGCGACGACGACAGCGAATGACGCACCGCCCTCACCGGCAGACGAAGCACGGCAACGGCGTCGCTTGCGCGCCCGAGGCGCGCCGTCACCCGCGCGTCACGCCCGCGGCATAACTCTCCGGCTTGAAGCCGACCAGAAGTTTCGCCCCGTGCTCGAGCACCGGGCGCTTGATCATCGACGGCTGGGCCAGCATCAGCGCGATCGCTTTCGCCTCGGTGAGGTCCTTTTTCTCGGCCTCGGGCAACGCGCGGAAGGTGGTCCCGGCACGATTGAGCAGCACCTCCCAGCCCACCACCTTGCACCAGCCGGCAAGGTGTTTGCGGTCGATACCCTCGGTCTTGTAGTCGTGAAAGCGATAGGCGACGCCGTGGCTGTCGAGCCAGACCCGCGCCTTCTTCATCGTGTCGCAATTCTTGATGCCGTAGATCGTCGTTGCCATCTGGCCTGCTGCTGATTTCCGCGGTCGCACTCCTCGTCAGCCCTGGCGCACGCCCATGCGGAATGAGCCCCTGTGCCGGCCTCGCACGAAGATAGGCGAGGACAGATCCTTCATCAAAGCGAATTTGCCGTCCCCCATGTCGCGCCGATACATCTGCAGCAGGATCGGCCGGGTATTGGCGCCGGCCTTGCGCACGGCGCGATCGTTGAACAGCCGCCGGTTGCGGCAATGGGCGGCATTCCAGGCCGGATCCTTGCCCTGCGGCTGGCGATAATTCGGGTTGTGGGTCGACAGGTAGCCGCCAACCCCTTCACTGCCGCGCATGGATCGGGCGCGAGGCGACGCCGCTGCCGCCGTCTCGCTTCAGGTGCTTCCCGCCGCGCGCGCCCCGGATGGCACTCCGTAAGCAGCAAGGAAGACACGGATGCCGCCCTCGATCAGCGCGTCATATTCGGCTTCGCTCGGCGGCCTCATCGACAGCGCCCAGTTCAGCGGCAGCCGTCCCTGCACCAGTGCAAGAAACTGGACGGTCGCGAGGTGGAAATCCGTAATGCGCAACAGCCCCTGCGCCTGCGCCGCGCGCAGGAAGGACTCGACCTCGCCCTCGAAGCGGCGCGGCCCGGCATTCATGAAGACTTCCGCCATGTCCGGGAAGCGCGACGCATAGGCGACGATCAGACGATTGAGGGCAAGGCCCTCGTCATGGAGGAAGAAAGCCGTGAAGGTGCGCGCGATCCGGCGCAACGTCGCCTCGACGTCGATCGGGCCCTCCTGAGGCACCCACAGGGATTGCGGGCGGACGCGACGGCACTCGTCGTCGACGAGGGCCTTGAGCAGCGCGGCCTTGCTCGCGAAATGGACGTAGAGCGTCGCCTTCGACACCCCGGCGTCGCGCGCGATCGCATCCATGCTGACGGCGTCGAAGCCCTTGTCGAGGAACAGGGCGCTCGCGCTGTCGAGAATCCGCCGGGCCTTGCGGCTTTCGCCTCCGGAGGTGTCCGCGGGATCGGCGGCCTTCGGCCTTTGCCGGACGAGCGTGTTGATCATGTGGGTGGCGCTTCCCTGCCGTTTCATTTGACTTGACTCAACCCTACCGCCGGAACCAATGTACGCGCAAATAACACTGAACCGTATAGTTTCTAAATGTTACTGAACCTCTCTGAATCAACGAAAACGGTACTGAATAACCGAATGTCCCCATTAAAATACCGCACAGCGCTGCCGGCTGCTCTCGGCATCCTGGTTGCCTCCTGTGCCGTCGGTCCGAATCATCTTGTGCCCGACGCTCCATCCGTCGACGGCTACACCCGCGAGCAGCGCCCCGCGGCGACCGCGAGCGCCGACACCGACGGCGGCGCCACTCAGCGCTTCACGCTTGGGCACGACCTCTCCGGCCAGTGGTGGACCCTCTTCCACTCACGCCAGATCAATGCCTTCGTCGAGGAAGCGATCGGCAACCACCCGGATGTTCAGGCCGCGCAGTTCGCCTTGCGAGCGGCCCGCGAGAACGTATTCGCCCAGCAGGGTTCGCTGTTTCCTCAGGTCACCGCCACCGGCCAGGATCAGCGGCAGCAGACCTCGACCTCGCAGTCCGGCGTGGTCCCCGGCCAGACGTCGCTCTACAATCTCTACAACGCCTCGGTCAGCGTCTCCTATGCTCTCGACCTCTGGGGCGGCACGCGCCGGCAGGTCGAGGCGCTGCAGGCCCAGGCCGACTATCAGGCGTTCAAACTGGAGGCGACCTATCTGTCGCTGACCGCGAATGTGGTCACGGCGGCGATCACCGACGCCTCGCTGCGTGGCCAGATCGCCGCCACCGAGGACATCATCAAGGCTGAAACCGACCAGCTCGCGCGAGTGAAGCGCCAGTTCGAACTCGGCGCGATCTCCAATGCCGACGTGCTGTCGCAGGAATCGACCCTCGCCAGCGCCAAGGCGACGCTCGCGCCATTGAAAAAGCTGCTCGCCCAGCAACGCAATCAGCTGATGGCCTATCTCGGGCGCCTGCCCAGCCAGGACCGCGGCGAATTCGTCGCGCTGTCGGACCTGCGCCTGCCGCGCAGCCTGCCGGTATCGCTGCCGTCGAAACTGGTGCGGCAGCGGCCTGACATCCGCCAGGCCGAAGCCACGCTGCATCAGGCCACCGCGACGGTCGGGGTCGGCATCGCCAACCTGCTGCCCCAGGTGACGCTGTCCGGCAGCTATGGCGCGGCGTCGGCGGCGCGGCTGTTCACACCCGACACCATCGTCTGGAGCGTCGCCGCCAGCGTCAGCCAGAAGATCCTCGACGGCGGCACGCTCTATCACACCAAGGAATCGGACGTCGCAACCTTCGAGCAGGATCTCGCCCTCTACAAGAGTGCCGTGATCACCGCCTTCCAGAACGTCGCCGATTCACTGCGCGCGGTGCAGTACGACGCCGAAACCCTGCGAGCCCAGGTCGCCGCCGAAAAGGCCGCCTATGACAGCCTCACCATGGCGCAGGAGCAGTTCAAGACCGGCGCCATCGCCTATGCGACCATTATCAATGCCCAACAGACGTACCTGAATGCGCGCGTAACGCGTGTCAAAGCCCAGGCGGCGCGTTTCACCGACACGGCCGCGCTGTTCCAGTCCCTCGGCGGCGGCTGGTGGAACAGGATCGACCAAACCCCTGACGCCCTGCCCCGCGTCAATCCCGGCTATTTCGCCGGCCCAGACATCAAACCCCAGGAAGCGATGCGATGATCAAGCGAATGGCGATCATGCTGAGCGCGATGGCGATCGTGTTCGGCGGCCTCTACGGATTCCAGGCCTTCAAGGCCACCATGATCAAGAAGGCGATCGGCGCGATGGCCAATCCGCCGCAGACCGTCTCGACGGTGATCGCCGCCACCGACAACTGGCAGTCCTCGCTCAAGGCCGTGGGCTCGTTCAAGGCGGTCAACGGCGCCGATCTCGCCCTGCAGGCCAGCGGCATCGTCCAGGCGATCAAATTCGCCTCGGGCGACACCGTCGAGGCAGGACAGGCGCTGCTGCAGCTCGTGGCCGACGACGACGTCGCCAAGTTGACGTCGCTGGAGGCGACTGCCGAGAACTACGCCGTCGTGGTCAAGCGCGACGAGGAGCAGATCAAGTTCAAGGCCGTCAGCCAGGCAACGCTCGACACCGACAATGCCAACCTCAAGAACGCGCGTGCGCTGATCGACCAGCAGCGCGCCATCGTCGCGCAGAAGACGCTGAAGGCGCCCTTCGCCGGACGCCTCGGCATCCGTGCGGTGGATCTCGGCCAGTATCTCGGCGCCGGCACCACCGTCGTCACGCTGCAGTCGCTCGATCCGATCTATGTCGACTTTTACCTGCCGCAGCAGGCGCTCGCCCAGATCAGGATCGGCCAGGACGTGACCACGACCGTCGACACCTTCCCGGGGGAGCGGTTCACCGGCCAGATCGCCGCAATCAATCCGAAGGTCGACTCGACCAGCCGCAACGTCCAGGTCCGCGCCTCGATGAAGAACCCCCAGGCGCGGCTGCTGCCCGGCATGTTCGCCAAGGTCGACATCGCCGTCGGCAAGCCGCAACAGCTCGTCACCGTGCCGCTGACGGCGATCGTCAGCAATCCCTATGGCGACCTCGTCTACCTGGTCGACGGCGCGGCCGCCAATCAGAACGGCACGGCGCGGCAGAGCTTCGTCAAGACCACGGCCGCACGCGGCGACCGGATCGCCATCACCGAAGGCGTCAAGGAGGGCGAGAAGGTCGTGATCGCCGGCCAGCTCAAGCTTCGCAACAGCAGCCCTGTCACGATCGACAATTCCCAGGTGCCGGTCGCCGAGACGGCGCCGTCCATCGTCGATCAGTGACTCTTGGGAGCGTTCACCGTGGCACGGCATGCCGCCCGCCCGCGTTCATGCCATCGCGACGTCGCGGGTCACCACGAGCGACATGGTGTGCCGGGTCGCGCGGTCATGCCGGCCGACGACGACGTCGGGCGTGGCTGCGCACCGAACGCCCTGATCGCCCACCCCCCGACCGTCACGGCGTCTTAGTTCAGGACAAATCGATCATGCGCTTCACCGACATCTTCATCCGCCGGCCGGTGCTGGCCATCGTGGTCAGCGCGCTCATCCTCGTGCTCGGCATGCGATCCATGCTGACCCTGCCGATCCTGCAGTATCCGCGCACCCAGAACGCCATCGTCACGGTGACGACGACCTATGCGGGCGCCGACAGCGACATCATCGCCGGCTTCATCACGACGCCGCTGGAGAACGCCATCGCCCAGGCCAACGGCATCGACTACATGACGTCGACCAGCATCACCGGGACCAGCACCATCACGGTCAACCTGCGGCTCAACTACGACTCCGGCAAGGCGATGACGGAGATCAACGCCAAGGTCAACTCGGTTCTCAACCAGCTGCCGTCGGGCTCGCAGCAGCCGACCATGACGCTGAAGGTCGGCCAGACCATCGATTCGATGTATATCGGCTTCGCCAGCGAGGTTCTGGCGCCGAACCAGGTGACCGATTACCTGACCCGTATCGTGCAGCCGAGGCTTCAGTCCGTCGTCGGCGTCCAGACCGCCGAACTCCTCGGCGCCAAGAAGTTCGCGCTGCGCGCCTGGCTCGACCCGGTCAAGCTCGCCGCCTATGGCCTCACCGCCACGGACGTCAGCACGGCGCTGACCGGCAACGACTACATCTCCGGTCTCGGCTCGACGCGGGGCAACCTGGTGCAGGTCGATCTTGCCGCCTCGACCAATCTTCATTCGCTGGCCGAATACCGCAACCTCGTCGTCAAGCAGGTCAATGGCGCGATCGTCCGTCTGCAGGACATCGCCAACGTCACCCTCGGCAACGATGATTACGACTCGGCGACGAAATTCAACGGCAAGACCGCGGTCTATATCGGCATCCAGGTCGCGCCGACCGCCAACCTGCTCGACGTCATCAACGGGGTGAAGGCGGCTCTGCCCGACATCACGGCGCAGCTCCCCAACGGACTGACCAGCCAGATCATCTACGACTCCACGGATTTCGTGAACAGCTCGATCGACGAAGTGGTTCACTCGCTGATCGAGGCCATCGTCATCGTCACCGTCGTCGTCTTCCTGTTTCTGGGCTCATGGCGATCGGTGCTGGTGCCGGTGGTGGCAATTCCGCTGTCGCTGATCGGCACGTTCGCGGTGATGCTGCTGATGGGCTTTTCCATCAACCTGCTCACGCTTCTCGCCCTGGTGCTGGCCATCGGCCTCGTCGTCGACGACGCCATCATCGTCGTGGAGAGCGTGCAACGGTTGATCGACGAAGGCGTGGCGCCGGTGGAAGCGGCGATCCAGTCGGCGCGCGCGCTGGGCGGGCCGATCATCGCCATGACCGTGGTCCTGATCGCTGTCTATGTTCCGGTCGGTTTCCAGGGGGGCCTCACCGGCGCGCTGTTCACCGAATTCGCCTTCACCCTCGCCGGCGCCGTCACCGTCTCGGCGGTGATCGCGCTGACGCTCTCGCCGGTGAACTGCTCGTGGCTGCTGCGCCGGACCAACCGCGACGGCCACGACTTCGAAGCGCGCTTCGTCCGGCTGATCGACCACACGATGGAACGGCTGTCGAGCGCCTATCGGCGCGGCCTCGAAGCGACCTTCCGCATGAAGCCGGTGGTGGTGGTCTTTGCGCTGCTGTTGCTCGCCACCATTCCCTGGCTCTATTCGAACTCGACCAGCGAACTCGCGCCCGAAGAGGATCAGGGCGTCGTTCTCGCCCTCACCTATTCCGCGCCGTCGGCGACGCTGACCCAACGGCTGTTCTACGACGACCAGCTCTACCGGCTGATCGGCTCGAAGCCGGAAACCGAGACCGTCTTCCAGATCGACACACCGAGCCAGGCGATCGGCGGCTGGGTGCTGAAACCCTGGGACAAGCGGAGCAGATCGGCGAAAACGCTGCAGACCGAATTCCAGACCGCGGTCAACAGCATCGCCGGCACCCGATCGGTGGCGTTCCAGCCCTCGCCCCTGCCGGGCAGCAACGGCCTTCCGATCCAGTTCGTGATCGAAAGCACCGGCGACTTCAACCAGCTCGACGAAGTGTCGCGCAGCTTCATGGCCGATGCGCTCAAGAGCGGCCAGTTCATCTTCCTCGACAGCGATCTCAAGATCGACAAGCCGCAGACCTCCGTGGTGTTCGACCGCGAGAAGACCGCCGAACTCGGCCTCAAGATGAACGATCTCGGCGCGTCGCTGGCCACCATGCTCGGCGGCAACTACACCGGCTGGTTCAGCCTCGACGGCCGTTCCTACAAGGTGATCCCGCAGGTCGAGCAGAACGCGCGGCTCACCGCTGACCAGCTTCTCGACTACTATATCCGCGCCAGCGACAGCTCCATGGTGCCGCTCGCGACCGTCGCCCGTCTCGAGAAGAAGACCATTCCGCAGTCGCGCAACCATTTTCAGCAGGTCAATGCCGCGACCATCTCCGGCGTGGCGATGCCGGGCGTCGCGCAAGGCGACGCGCTGGCGACGCTGAAGTCACTGACGAAATCGCTTCCGGCGGGCTATTCGGTCGACTTCGGCGGCGCGTCCCGCCAACTCGAACAGGAATCCGGCGGCTTCGTCACGACCTTCGCCTTCGCCCTGATTATCATCTTCTTGTCGCTTGCCGCCCTGTTCAACAGCTTCCGCGACCCGATCATCATCCTGGTCTCGGTGCCGATGTCGCTGGCCGGCGCGCTGATCTTCATCAGCATCGGGATCGGCGGCGCCAGCATCAACATCTACACCCAGGTGGGCCTCGTGACGCTGATGGGTCTCGTCAGCAAGCACGGCATCCTCATGGTCGAGGTCGCCAATGAGCTGCGCGAAGCCGGCAAGGCGCGCCAGGAGGCGATCATCGAGGCGGCGACGATCCGGCTGCGGCCGATCCTGATGACCACCGCCGCCATGGTGCTCGGCGTGGTGCCGCTGATCACGGCCTCCGGCGCCGGCGCGGCCTCGCGCTACAACATGGGCCTCGTCATCGCCACCGGCCTCGCCATCGGCACCCTGTTCACCCTGTTCGTGGTGCCGGTCGCCTATGCCCTGATCGCCCATGGCTCGGCCCATGCCGAGGCGGCCGGCGCCGACGTGGCCCCCGCCCCCCACGGCGCCTGAAACGCATCCGGGCGCGATGGAGTCCACGCCCGCGCCTGCCTCACGTGACAAGACCGGCGACGCCTGCTGGGCGCCGCCGGTCGGATGTCGGAATGAGCGCGAACTGCGCTGGTCGCGCGCAGCGCGGCTCAGGCCGCGGTGAAGCGGCCTTCCGCCGCGATCTCGGCAAGCGTCCGGCGCGGACTGGGCTGTTCGCGCGCCTGCAACCCTTCCGGCAGTTGCGACTTGTCGCCGGGCTTGCCGATGGCGATCGCGGCCTCGACGCGATAGCCGGCCGGCAGCCCAAGCACCTCGGCCGCCTTGGCGAAATCGACGCCGACCATGGCGTGGGCCTGCAGGCCGAGACGCACCGCCTGCAGCGCCAGTGACGCCCACGCCGCGCCGGCATCGAAGGAATGGCTGTAGGACGGCACGTCCTTGTCGGCTCCGGGCGGACGCATCAGCGGATTGGAGGCGACGAAGACGAGCGCCGCGGCGTTCTTCGCCCAGCTCTGGTTGAACTCGTTGAGCAGGCCGAGAAAGGTCGGCCAGTGGCCGGTGCCGCGCCGGGCGTAAGCGAAGCGCCAGGGCTGCGAATTGTAGGAGGATGGCGCCCAGCGGGCGGCCTCGAGCAGGGTCAGAAGCTCGCTCTCGGAAATCGGCTGATCGAGGAACGCGCGCGGCGACCAGCGCTCGAGAAACAGGGGATCGATCGGATGCGCGGCCGCGCGGGAATTGGCGTTTGTGCTCATTGCGTCATCTTCTTCGGTTGGGATGCATGCGGAAGGCATGCGGGCCTGGGCCCGGCGCGCTCTACTTGATGCGGCACCATGGCACAGGCAAGTAGGCTCACGTCAGTGCCTTGGTCACCCGACGGTGACTTCGACCGGCACGAATGTCATCGCCTCGCGCGACCCATTCCCTGCCCCAGCGCCTCGTCTGCGCCCGAGCCGCGGGTCAGATTTTCGGGCCAAACGCCATAGCGCGCCGCGAGGGCACGGGCCGCTTCGCGCATGTAGGCTCGCAGCTCCGGCGGATCGAGCACTTCCGCCTCGGCGCCAAGGCGGAGCAATTCGGCAGCGGCGTGCCACACCGTGGTTCCGACCGGAATCGTGGCAACGCGCCAGCCGTCGTCATCGGCGGCGTCGGCGATCTGCGTACCCGCCCTGACGTAAGGCGCGCTCAGCGCCTCGAGCAGCCTGACCCCACGGGGCGACAGCCGTACCGTCGCGCGATTGGGATGCAGTTCCGCCTCCAGCCGCTCGGTATTGGCGCGCCAATAGGCGCCGAGATCGAAATCCGGCGGCCGTCCGAAGTGCCGCTCCAGCACCTTGCAGTCGAGGATCCGCGCGATGCGGTAGGTGCGGACGTCACCATCGACCTGCCCGGCGAGATACCAGCTGCCGCTCTTGAGGACGAGGCCGAGCGGCGCCACCTCGCGCTGCTTCTCCGCCCGCCAGCTCTGATAGCGGATCTCGATGAGGTTCTGGCTCCACACCGCTCCGGCCACCGCCCGCAAATGCGCCGGCTCTTCCGCCGCGTCGAACCAGGCCGGCGCATCGAGATGGAAACGCGCCTGCATGCGGTCGGCCCCCGCCCGCAGATCCTGTGGCAAGGCGGCCATCAGCTTGGTTTGGGCGGTGGCCATGACCGCTTCCAGGCCGAGCGCCGCCGCAGGACCGGCAAGTCCGGCGAGGAACAGACTTTCCGCCTCGCGCTGCGACAGGCCATTGAGCCGGACGCGGTAGCCGTCCAGCAGGCGGTAGCCGCCTTCGGCGCCCCGCTCGCTGTAGACCGGAATTCCGGACGCAGCGAGCGCATCGATGTCGCGATAGATGGTGCGCAGCGACACCTCGCAGTCGTCGGCAAGCTGCTGGGCGGTGACGCGACCGCGCGCCTGCAGCGTCGTCAGGATGGAAAGAAGCCGGCTCGCCCTCATCTGCCCCCGCCTCGCCCGGATACGGACAGTCAAGCATACCTGACACAGGATGTCAGGTATGGGGGTGTAGAAACCTGCCGCCGCCACTTCTGGCCTCCAAGGAGATCCTTCATGACCGCCACCGACCGCATCACCCTTTACTATTCGCCCCAGACCCGGGCTCTCGGAACGCGGATGCTGCTGGAGGAACTTGGCGCGCCCTACGATCTCCGCATCCTGAACATGAAGGCCGGCGAGCAGCGCCAGCCGGCCTTCCTCGCCATCAATCCGCTCGGCAAGGTGCCGACCATCCGCCACGGCGAGGCCGTGGTCACCGAGCAGGTGGCGATCTACATCTATCTCGCCGACCTGTTCCCGGAGGCGGGGCTGACGCCGGCGATCGGCGATCCGCTGCGCGGCCCGTTCCTGCGCTGGATCGCCTATTACGGCTCCTCGTTCGAGCCGGCGCTGATGGACAAGGCCTTCAAGCACGCCCCGGCCGACCGGAACCAGTCGCCCTATTCCGACTACGACACCATGCTCGGCGCGCTGGCCGCGCAACTCGCCAAGGGCCCCTATCTGCTCGGCGAGCGGATGACGGCGGCCGATGTGCTGTGGGGCGTGGCGCTCAACTGGACCATGATGTTCGGGCTGGTGCCCAAGGTGGAGCCGTTCATCAGTCATGCCGCGCGCATCACCGCGCGGCCGAGCTTCGCGCGCCTGTCCGCCGCCGACGCCGAGATGGCGGCGCAACATGCGGCGGCTGCGGCTGGTAGCGGCCACACCTGATCCAAACCACGCCAGCGCAACGCAGGCCATTTGTCTTGCGATAAGATCACGCCCCGGCGTCACCTGGAGCGCGATAGGCCAAAGTTGAGGCTATCGCGCTCCGGATGTGGTCTTTCCTCCGATCGAACGACCAGCCTTCTCGGCGACTGCGATCAGGCCTTTGACACCGAACGCAAGCTCCACATGCTTGATGCTTAGATGCGACGGGGAAAATCCCGCGCCCTCGAGCAGCTCGGCAAGGTCCTGCACTTCGAAGGTGCGATGGGTTTCCGGCCCGGCGAAGGGCCAGCTCCGCATCGTGTCACGCGATGTCGCGTAAACCACGACCCGGCCACCCGGCCGAAGCACCCGATAGACCTCCGCGATATCCTGGCCGGCCGGGTCGAAGAAATAGACCACATTGACCAGCAGGATCTTGTCGAACGTTCCATCGATCCAGGGTAACGGACTGAACGGCCCATGGACGAGCGTCATCCGCCCCCTCGCGACGGCGGTCTCGTTCAGCTCTTTGGCCTGTTGGAGCATCCGCACCGAGTGGTCCACGCCATAGACCGGACCACGGGTTCGCGCCGCAATCGACCTCAGTCCCCGCCCTGGGCCGAAGCCCAGTTCAAGCACCGTATCGCCTGGACCGATCTCCATGGCGTGGATCGCCAACCGGTTGGGCTCGTCATTGATCACCCCCATCAGCCAACCGGCAATTGCGCCGGCGAGCCCTGCCGGATGCTGCAGCTGCAGGCCGAACGCATGCCAGATCCGGCGCATCGTGCTTGTCTGGCTCCGTTCCCGCCCAAGTGCAGACAGCTTCATTTGCCAGCCTCGATCTTGGCCAGCAGTTCCTCGATCATCAGCCGGCGATTCTTCTCCCAGAGAGGACGGTCCGGGCGTTGAGGTATCTTGAGCGCCTGTTGAAAGACCGCAGCAGCTTTCTGCCGCTCGTTCTGCGAATAGAGGAAGTCACCGTAAAAATACCACGCATCCAACCCGTTCGGTGCGCGCCGGACGGCTTCCTCCAGCAACTGCCGCGCCTTTGCCTTGTCGCCGAATCCGATCGGAAAGCCGGGAACGCGGTAGTACAGGACGCCGAGACTCGTCGTTGCGCCGGCATCCAGCCTCGCGGGATCGATAGTGTAGGCCCGCTCCAGCAAATCGCGAGCACGTTTGGCCAATCCCAGCGCGCTGAACGAGCTTGCCATCGACGCGCGTTCACTGGTGATGATGCCATCCCAAATCAGGGCCTCGGGCATTTCCGGAAATTTCGCCGCGACGGCGTCCGCGTCCTGGCCAAGCGCATTCATCTGGTTTGTCTGATCATCGCCCTCGGGCACGCCGAACTTGATCGTCTCCCACGTCGTCTGGAGACGCCGCACTTCCGGCGACAGGGCATCTGCCGCAAGCGCATAAGGGGATGTGACGAGAGCGACGATGAACAAGAGTGATATCCGGACTGACAGCTTCATAGGATTCCTTCTCGTGGAAACGAGTTTCGTCTTCGGTGTTGGCTGCATTAGTGCGAAGGCGATCGCCGCGACAGCGCCCGATCGATGATCTGGGGAAAGAGCCGTTGAATCAGAACGTAGATGCGCTCCAGACCGGGCGCGTAGACGGACTCGCGGCCGCGCGCGACGGCGCGCCAGATGCGACGGGCCACGACGACCGGCGCATCGACGCCCCCGCTCGGATCGATGAACTCGGCGAGAGCGGCGATCGCAGCCGTTTGCGTCGCCCGGGGCGCGGCGTAGGTCACGTCGATGCCCGCCCTCCTCCATTCGCGGCGCAGCCCGCTCGAAAAGCCGCGCAGTGCGAACTTCGAGGCGGAATAGGCCGTAAGCCCCGGATAGGCGATATCGCCAAAAACCGAGCCGACATTGACGACCCTCGACGGTCGTGCAGCGGCCAGCAACGGCATCAAGTCGCGCGTCAGCGCCATCGGCGCGATGACATTCGTCATGAACGTCTTGATCATCGCTGTGTCATCGACCCGCTCGATGACGCCCCCTTCCATCACGCCCGCATTGTTGATGAGAACGTCGAGCGCGCTCCACCGTTCTTCGATCATCCCGACGATCCGCCTGCGATCGCCGGCATCCGTGATATCCGCCGCAATCGCGAAATGGCGGTCAGGTTCGTTCAGCAGCGCCCGCGTCGCTTCGAGCGCCGCCGCCCGCCTGCCGCACAAAGCGACGATCATTCCGCGCTGCGCCGCCTCGACGGCGAGCGCACGGCCGATTCCGGAGCCGGCTCCGGTGATCAGCACGCGCTTGCGTTCACGCGACATCGCTCAACTCCGCGCCGGTGCCGAGCTCACGAAAAATCGCGCCGTACAGGCCGTAGAACATCGACGCGTTGTCGATGATGAGGCGCTGGGTGTCGTGGTCATCGAAGCCGTCGACCAGTTCGCGAAAAAAGGCGACGTGCTCGTGGTCGAGCGAGCCGTGCGATCGGAGATAGCTGAACCCGCCCTCGCCCCCCAGGCCGATGGCCCCCTTCAACGCATCGGCGAGCTTGTCGGCCAGCAGAACCGACATTCCCTCGAGAACGTGGACGCTGCCGAGGAACGCGTACGGACTGATATGCTCGATCGCGTAGTATGCGTACGCCACCATGGTCCTGCAGGCCGGTCCGCCTCGGCCGTTGCGCACCGCATCGGCATCGCCGCCGAGGGCCCGGATATCGTCGAGGATCCACTTCTCGTGGCCACGTTCCTCCTTCATGTATTCGACCAATGCGTCCTGGTAGCGCTCGTCGGACGTGCGGGACGCTGCCAGCGCCAGCAGAGGAAAGGTGTGCTTGACGTGGTGATAGGCCTCCGCGAGAAACGCCAGATAGAGGCCGCGCGGCGCTCCAACTCTGGTCGCATGGCGAACGAGGGGAATGGACAGGAAGGCGTCGCGGCTGGTGGCCGTTTCGCGCGCGAGCAACTCATGGAATTTCATTGTCTGGCCTTTCATGTGGAAGTCGAAGATGTGACGGCTGAACCCGACGGCGCGGCGGCGCCGTCCTCGAGGAAACGCGCCATGGCTTTGCGAGCCGGGCGCCCGTTGCTGAGCAATCGATGCTTCAGAGCGTCTTCGATGCGGATGACGACGGCGGCGCGCGGTACGGCATACCGCGGCGCACCTTCGCAAAGGATCGCGCAGAGATCGATGATTTCTGCGTAACTCGCCGCGGCAAACCACTCAGCCCCTTGACGAGACGGAATGAGCAAGGCTGTCAGATGCGGCACGCCGTGACCCGCCACGGCACAGAACGCAATCCGCGGATCGGCAAGCAGCATGGTCTCGATCCATTCGGGGCTGACGTTTCTGCCGAACGCCGTCACGATCAGGCTGTCCTTGCGTCCGTGTACGGTGAGGAAGCCGTCCTGGTCGATGGCTCCGAGGTCGCCCGTCCGCCACGGCCGGGACGCCGTGCCGCCGATGTAACCATCCATGATCGAAGGCCCGTCGACGACGATCTCGCCGTCGTCGATCGACACGGCGAGGCCGCTGAGCGGTCGGCCCACCGTCCCCGGGCGACGCTCTCCCGGGCGGTTGACTGCAACCACCGAACAGCACTCCGACAAGCCGTAGCCTTCGAAGGCAGGAATACCCAAACTCCAGGCTGCGTTCGCCACCGCCGTCGGCACCGGCGCGCCTCCCACCGCGACGAGGCGAAGCGACGATGGCGCGGCCTGATCGGCAGCTTTGAGCTCCGCCACCCACTGCTTGAGCAGTTGCGGCACCAATACGCTCGCCGTCGGCCTTAGTGCGTCGAAGGCCTTGGCAATGCCGGTCGCATCGCCGCGGCCGACCCGTTCTGCCAAACCCGCATCGAAGTGCACGTGCGCCCCGAGCGCTGTCGGAATGAAGACCGAGCAGATCGTCTCCAGCAGCAGCGGCAGCGGCAGGACAGACAAATAGGAGTCGTTGGCGGAGGCCTGCGTCGCGGCAATCAGGGTAGCGGCCGACCACGCAATCTGCCCGCTCTGAAGGCGAACGCCCTTCGGCCGACCTGTGCTTCCCGACGTGTAAACGATCTGACCGAAGCCATCGACGAACTCCGGAAAGTCCGTTCCTGTCCCGCCACCGGCGATTGTGCGGGTCGGCAGCCCCGATTGCCCCACCAGCTCCGCCGTCCGCTCGGAGGCGAGGATGAACTCGACAGACGCGTCGCGAACGACATGCTCCAGCTGCGTCGCGCTGAAGAACGTCGGCAGCGGCACCACGGTCTTGCCGGCGAACGCGCAGGCGAGTTGGGCGATCACCCAGTCGATACCGTTCGGCGCGAGGATGCCGACCGTTTTGGGAGCGAGCGCGAGCTCCGACGCGAAACCAACCACCCTCGCGAAGAGCTCGCGCCGCGACAGCGCGGATTCGTCATCGCTGACCGCGATCAACTCGCCGGCCTGCGACGCATGTCCCCTGAAAAATTCAAACAGCTGACGCATTGAGTTCACCATGTTGGGCGCCGTTCCCCCTCACGCTCGGGTTCGGAACGGCATACACTTTGGGATCGGCGGCATAGTAGGTCCCCCATCGCTCGGCATTCGCGATGCGCCGGCGATCGGCGTCGCCTAGACAGCTCAATTCGATGCCTCGCCGGCTGAGCTTGTGCTGAAGTCGCCGCGTCAGCGTAAAGAACGACCAGTCAAACCCGGCTCTTTCGCCGAAAGTCGCGATGCCCTCGACAAACCGGCCGGTCGCCAGCGGCGCCCTGCTCACGAGCGTCGTCACTTCGAAGATCGCATCGCGATCGATGGCTCTGGCGGACAGAGCGCTGAGCGCCGCTTCGATCGAGCTATCGAGATAGGCCTCGGAAAAGAAACCGTCGTCCGCGAAGCGAAGCCCCGCCGCGCACTGGATGCCCTCCCGGCTGTCCACAACGGCAATCAGGTAAGTCGGAAACGCTCGCAGATCGGCGCCATATTGCGCCGCATAGATCGTCTTGATGAGCTCCTCGGCTGAATGCCTTGCGGGATCATCTTTCGTCAGAAGGATCGTATTGAGCATTCCGCCCATCCATTCCACAGATCAGATCGCACGGGGTTGTGGCCGCCGTTTGCGCCGGAACATTGTTCCAAAAGTCGCGGCCTCGTATCCGAATGTTGCTTGAGATCGGCGAGATCGCCGCCCCGCTTCAACCGGCATCCACGTCCAATATTTCAGTGCGAACGCAGATCGCGCTTCGCCGTTCGAACCGACGAGAGGACTGTGGCGCGCTGGACACCATGGGCTGTGGCGGGGCCCTGCCGTGAAGCCACGGCCAAATCGCGCATCATGAAAGTCGTGGCCAAGATGTGGCGAGGCGCGATGCAATGTGTCCGAATATTGCTGCTGCAGCCGATCCGGCTGCCAGCTCATTGAAAGTGTCCAGCGCTTGCCCTATTCACTCCGGCACGGCGTCGACAATTGCGTGACCGCTTTGAGCAACGAACCACATCTTCTGATCGTCGATGACGACCTTCAGATTCGGAAGCTTCTTGGCCGCTATCTGGCCGAACAGGGCTTTCGGGTGACCCTCGCGTCCGACACGCGCAGCCTGCAGACCGCGCTTGAATCGAATGACATCGAGCTGATCGTGCTTGACGTCATGTTGCCGGACGGCTCCGGCCTGGACATCTGCCAGAAGATGCGAGCCGATCACTCGCCCATTCCCGTCATTCTCCTCACGGCGTTGAAGGAGGATGTGGATCGAATTCTCGGCCTCGAGATGGGGGCCGATGATTACCTGGGAAAGCCCTTTAACCCGCGGGAGCTCGCCGCTCGCATTCGAGCGGTGCTTCGTCGCAAGAGCGAGGTGGCAGGGCACGCAGCCACCTCTCATGAATACCTTTTCGACGGGTTCAGACTGCAGCCGGACTTGCGGCGGGTTCTCAATCCGCGCGGCGAGCCGCTCGATCTGACCTCGGCGGAATTCGATCTCCTGCATGCCATGGTAACCAGGTCAGGGCGACTGCTCTCGCGCGAATACCTGATGGATGCCACCCGCCGCCAGGATGGCGATCGTTCGGTGGATGTGCTGCTCAGCCGCATTCGCCGCAAGCTTGGCGACATTGGCTTTGAGTTGATCAAGACCGTCCGGAACGCAGGTTACGTCTTTAGCGGTCGGGTTGAGAGGATTGGAGCGGGCGAATGACCTCGCTGAGAGCCCGCATCGTCCTGACTCTGGTTTCGTCGATCCTCTGTGTCATTCTCGTTGTTGCCGCAATAGCGTTCTCGATGCGGTGGAAACACGAATGGAGGGAGCCGAACAACTTCGCCCAATTGGGGGCCGAGCAGATATTGACCATCGCGTCATTGCTCGATGGTGAAGCGAAGGGCGGCCCCGGGCACCTGGCATCGGAGCCTGCCGCGGGGACTCCCCGACCTGATTTGTCAGGTCCGCTACAATCCGAGTTGCGCCGGGCCGGATCCGCACTTCGCGTAACGGTAACGCAGCCTGTCGGGATCACTCATCCGCTCGTATCCGTCAAATTCGACTCCGGCTGGCTCACCCTTCCGATCAAGGATCCCAACCATACAAAAGAGGTCTTGGTGTCTATCGCCGGCGGGCTATTGCTGGTCGGCGCAGGAACGATCGCCGTGGCGGTGTGGTTCGCCTTCCGCATCACGCGCAATCTCGCGGCTCTCGAACGCGTCGCCGCGACGATCGACGACGACGGCGTCGTTCCGAAGCTGCCGGAGAGCGGACCACCTGAACTGAAAGCCGTCGCGCGTGCAATCAACACGATGACGGCCCGGCTGAAGAGCGCGGCCGAAAGTCGAATGCGGCTTGTCGCCGCCGCGGGGCACGATCTACGGACCCCGATGACCCGCATGCGACTTCGTGCCGAGTTTCTCGACGAGGAAGACCGGTCGATGTGGTTGAACGATATCGAGGAACTCGAGCGCATTGCGGACAGCGCGATCCAGCTGGTGCGCGAAGAGACCCGATGTGAAAGCAGCCAGCTCGTCCGCGTCGACGAGATCATTCTTGGCGTCTGCAGCGACCTCGTTTCGATGAAAGAGCCTGTCAAGATCATGAAGATCGAGGCGGTGACAATTTCGACTCCGCGATTGGCGCTCACCCGGGCGGTCAGGAATCTCATCGTCAACGCAGCGACGCACGGCGGCGGCGCCTTTGTCACCTTGGCCCTTGAGAATACCTCCGCCTCGATTACCATCGACGACGAAGGACCTGGTATTCCCGACCACAGCATGTCACGGGTATTCGAACCGTTTTTCCGGGTCGATCCGGGACGGCGCAAGTCCGGACCGGGAGCTGGCCTTGGTCTTGCGATCGCCAAGGAAATCGTTGAGCGGCACGGCGGTCAATTGACGCTTCAGAACCGGTGGCCAAAGGGGCTCCGGCAACGAATTGTGTTTCCGGCTGGGCGCGCCGAAGCTTCTTAGCGAAGGCGGGCAAACGCGGGCGTCACGACGGAAAGTGGGGCGCACGGCGCCACCACGCATTCCGCTGTCGTCCTCCGCGCGGCTATCGCATTCACACATCGGATCCGCAGGCGAGAAAGCGCCCACTCTTTCAGCCTTTCTATCGTCATGCCCGCGCTTGTCGCGGGCATCCACGTCTTCGTCGCCCAGCATCGGCCTAATCGTTGGCGCCGTGGATCGCCGCGATCACGGCGTCGGTGACTTCGATCGTCGTGGCGCGGCCACCGACGTCGGGCGTGAGAATGCCCTTGGCGCAGACCGCCTCGACCGCCTTCATCAGCCGCGCCGCGGCAGTCGCCTCGCCGAGATGCTCGATCATCTGCGCCGCCGTCCAGAAGCTCGCCACCGGATTGGCGATGCCCTTGCCGGTGATGTCGAAGGCCGAACCGTGGATCGGTTCGAACATCGACGGAAAACGCCGTTCCGGGTCGATGTTGGCCGTGGGCGCCACCCCCAATGATCCCGCCAGCGCGCCGGCGAGATCCGACAGGATATCGGCGTGCAGATTGCTGGCGACAATGGTGTCGAGGCTCTTGGGGTTGAGCGTCATCCGCACGGTCATGGCATCGACCAGCATCTTGTCCCAGGTGACGTCCGCGAACTCCTTCGCCACCTCGGCGGCGATCTCGTCCCACATCACCATGGCGTGGCGCTGGGCGTTCGACTTGGTCACCACGGTGAGCAGCTTGCGCGGCCGCGAGCGCGCCAGCGCGAAGGCATAGCGCATGATCCGCGTGACGCCGACCCGGGTGAAGACCGAGACCTCCATGCCGACTTCCTCGGGCAGGCCGCGATGAGCCCGGCCGCCGACGCCGGAATATTCGCCTTCGGAATTCTCGCGCACGATCACCCAGTCGAGATCGCCCGGACCGACATTGCGCAACGGCGAGGAGATGCCCGGCAGGATCCGGGTCGGCCGCACATTGGCGTATTGGTCGAAGCCCTGGCAGATCGGCAGGCGCAGGCCCCACAGCGTGATGTGATCGGGCACGTCCGGCGCGCCCACCGCGCCGAAATAGATGGCGTCGAACGCCTTGAGGGTGTCCGTGCCGTCGGCGGGCATCATCACGCAGTGCTTCCTGTAGTAGTCGGAGCCCCAATCGAAAGTGGTGAAGCTGAACTTGACGTCGCCCTGCCGCGCGGCCAGCGCCTCGAGCACGCGCACGCCGGCGCCGATGACCTCGGGGCCGATGCCGTCGGCGGGAATGGTGGCGATCCGGTATTCGCGCATCGAGGAACTCCGTCAGTGCGGTGCTACGGCGCGCCGCATGGCCGGCGCGCCATGGGGCTGCTACAATCATCCGCGGCACGACGCTAGTGTCCCGTCTCCGAATTACCGCTTCGTTTGCCTCACCCTCGCACGGACATTCGGAGACATCGGGACACTAGCAAAATCAAAAAGCTAGTGTGGCTTATGTCTCGCAATTGCCTACAGGGGCTTGCCGCAAAGGGCATAGGCAATTGCGAGACGCCACACTAGCACAGAATCCGGATTCACCCCGCGCCACCGCTGCGCCAATGTGAGGCGACGATGCCCGCATCCGTCCCGATCACCACGACCGAGATGCCCGAGGGCAGCGCCCTCGCCGCGTTCGCGGCCGGGGCCGACTTCCGGGATTCCTATGCGGCGCCGCTTCACGAGAGCGATCTGTCACCAGTCGGCCTCGCCCTGCGGCTGATGAGCTCGAGCCCGAACTGGGTATCTCGCCTGATGGACCTGCGCAACGCGCTGGTGCGGCCGTTCGGGATCAAGGACACCGGGCGCCTGAGCGCGCGGACCGACCGGCCGGCGGACGCTTACAAGATCGGCGACCAGCTCGGCATCTTCAGAATCTTCGACATCGGCGCACGCGAGATCGTGCTCGGGATCGATGACCGCCATCTCGACGTCCGCGTCTCGGTGATGACGGCGAGCGGCCCGGCGCGCTACATCGTGACCACGACCGTGACGATCCACAACCTGCTCGGCCGGCTCTATATGGTACCGGTCGGGCGTATTCATCCCTTCGTGGTTCGTGCCCAGATGCGCCGGGCGCGGTTGTGACGGCCGCTACGATGCCAGGAACGCGTCGATCTGGCCGGTGAGCATCCGCTCGCCGGCCAGATCGGCTGCGATGCGTGCGTAGAGATCGGCCGCGCCTTCGAACATCTCCGATTCCGGAAAATCCCGGCCGATGAATTCGGCGATGGCGTGCATCTCCTCGACCCAGCGATAGGCCTTGGGATACATGTCGGGCAGCGTCCGTTCGAACCGCGCGAGTGTCCTGTCTCCGAATTACCGCTCCATTTGCCTCACCCTCGCACGGTAATTCGGAGACATAAGGACACTAGCAAAATCAAAGTGCTAGTGTGGCTTATGTCTCGCAATTGCCTACGAGAGGCTTGCCGCAAAGGCGGTAGGCAATTGCGAGACGCCACACTAGAAGTTGCGGCTGGCTGGCGGCGAGCTCGGCCCTCAAGGCCGGCCCCGCCCCCGCCCGCTCCGCCGCCAGCACCATGGTGGCGGCGATCGCCACCAGCCCCTTGGTGATGCCGGCGTAGGACAGCTTGAGCGCCGAGGCCGCGCCGACCGGCCCGTCGATGACGCGGACGTCGAGCCCATGGCGGCCGAGCACGGCGACCTCGGCGGCCGCTTCCCCCCGCCATGTAAAAGGTCGGGCCCGCGCCGTCCGGTCGCGGCGGCGCGCCGATGATGGCGCCGTCGACCACGCGCGTGCCGGTCGGGGCGAGACGATCGGCGATGCGGATCATGGTCGCTACGCTCACAGCGTTGCAGTCGACGAACACCGGCTTGCGGCTCGCACGCGCCAGCGGCGCGGCGAAGCGCTCGGCGAGCGCGACGGCCTCCGCCGGCGGCACGATGGAGAGAAACAGGCTCGCCTCCTCGACCAGGGACTGATCGTCGACGTGGCGCATGCCGGCGGCCTGTGCCCGGGTCCGGCTCGCCGCGCCCCGCCCTTCGAGCGAGGTCAGCACGGTAGCGCCGTTCCTTGTCAGGCGCTCGGCCACGGCGCTCCCCATCGCGCCTGCGGCAATGACGGCGATCGTAAGGGCCATCGGTCAATCCCTCGGTGGACGCTCGGCGGCATCATCCACCACCGCATGCAGTCTTCGCCAGCGCCAAGATCGCAAGGCAGATCATCGCTCTGCCCCCCTCATCGCTCCGCACGGGGCGCGAGATCACGCGACGATCGCCGCCGTCTTCGCCTCCGCGGCGCGCACCAGGTCCGCGGGGGTGAGCCTGATCTGCAGCCCGCGCTGGCCGCCATTGACGTAGACATAGGGCTCGCCGAGCGCGCTGTCGTCGACGATGGTCGGCAGCCGCCGCTTCTGGCCGAACGGGCTGACGCCGCCGACCTTGTAGCCGGTGAGGCGCTCGGCATCGCCCACCGGCATCATCGCCGCGCTCTTGCCGCCGAAGGCGCCGGCGACCTTCTTCATGCTGGCTTCCCTGTCGGAGGCCAGCACGATGCACGCCGGCTTGCCGTCGACCTTGACGATCAGGGTCTTGAGCACCCGCTGCGGCGCCTCGCCGAGCGCTTCCGCCGCCTGCAGCCCGACCCGCTCGGCGCCGGGATCGTAGTCATAGCCGCGCAACTCGAAGGCGATGGACTTGTCGCGCAGGAACAGCGTTGCCGGAGTCGATTGGGCCATGGCAGGTCTCGCCGGTGACAGCAGGACGGAAGACGATTTGCGTCCGTCCTGAATGTCATCGATGCGTCGGCCTGGCAAGTTGCCTCATGGGCCGCAAGCGTGCCCGCGACGCAACGCGAGCATGACGATGGAATGGGAGGGGGCACGGCGCCAATGCACACTCTGCCGTCACCGCCCGCGAAAGCGGGCGGCCCAGTACGCCGTCTGCGCGAGATGGAGGTCAGCATCGGCGGCATTCCCCGTCATGGCCGGGCTCGTCCCGGCCATCCACGCCTTGCTTGTCGGGATGCCGACAAAGTCGTGGATGCCCGCGTCAAGCGCGGGCATGACGACGGAGTGTGTGGCGGGCACGGCGCCGATGCATCTTCTGCCGTCACCGCCCGCGAAAGCGGGCGGCCCAGTACGCCGTCTGCGCGAGATGGAGGCCAGCATCGGCTGGCATTCCCCGTCATGGCCGGGCTCGTCCCGGCCATCCACGCCTTGCTTGTCGGGATGCCGATAAAGTCGTGGATGCCCGCGTCAAGCGCGGGCATGACGACGGAGTGTGTGGCGGGCACGGCGCCGATGCACATTCTGCCGTCACCGCCCGCGAAAGCGGACGGCCCAGTACGCCGTCTGCGCGAGATGGAGGTCAGCATCGGCGGCATTCCCCGTCATGGCCGGGCTCGTCCCGGCCATCCACGCCTTGCTTGTCGGGATGCCGACAAAGTCGTGGATGCCCGCGTCAAGCGCGGGCATGACGACGGAGTGTGTGGCGGGCACGGCGCCGATGCATCTTCTGCCGTCACCGCCCGCGAAAGCGGGCGGCCCAGTACGCCGTCTGCGCGAGATGGAGGCCAGCATCGGCTGGCATTCCCCGTCATGGCCGGGCTCGTCCCGGCCATCCACGCCTTGCTTGTCGGGATGCCGATAAAGTCGTGGATGCCCGCGACGCAACGCGGGCATGACGACGGAGTGTGTGGCGGGCACGGCGCCGATGCACATTCTGCCGTCACCGCCCGCGAAAGCCGGCCCAGTACGCCGTCTGCGCGAGGTGGAGGCCAGCATCGGCGCCATTCCCCGTCATGGCCGGGCTCGTCCCGGCCATCCACGCCTTGCTTGTCGGGATGCCGATAAAGTCGTGGATGCCCGCGACGCAACGCGAGCATGACGATGGAATGGGAGGGGGCACGGCGCCGATGCACACTCTGCCGAGGCCGCCCGCGAAAGCCGGCCCAGTACGCCGTCTGCGCGAGATGGAGGCCAGCATCGGCGGCATTCCCCGTCATGGCCGGGCTCGTCCCGGCCATCCACGCCTTGCTTGTCGGGATGCCGACAAAGTCGTGGATGCCCGCGTCAAGCGCGGGCATGACGACGGAGTGTGTGGCGGGCGCGGCGCCGACGCATCTTCTGCCGTCACCGCCCGCGAAAGCGGACGGCCCAGTACGCCGTCTGCGCGAGATGGAGGCCAGCATCGGCTGGCATTCCCCGTCATGGCCGGGCTCGTCCCGGCCATCCACGCCTTGCTTGTCGGGATGCCGATAAAGTCGTGGATGCCCGCGACGCAACGCGGGCATGACGACGGAGTGTGTGGCGGGCACGGCGCCGATGCACATTCCGCCGTCACCGCCCGCGAAAGCCGGCCCAGTACGCCGTCTGCGCGAGATGGAGGCCAGCATCGGCGGCATTCCCCGTCATGGCCGGGCTCGTCCCGGCCATCCACGCCTTGCTTGTCGGGATGCCGACAAAGTCGTGGATGCCCGCGTCAAGCGCGGGCATGACGACGGAGTGTGTGGCGGGCGCGGCGCCGACGCATCTTCTGCCGTCACCGCCCGCGAAAGCGGGCGGCCCAGTACGCCGTCTGCGCGAGATGGAGGCCAGCATCGGCGGCATTCCCCGTCATGGCCGGGCTCGTCCCGGCCATCCACGCCTTGCTTGTCGGGATGCCGATAAAGTCGTGGATGCCCGCGTCAAGCGCGGGCATGACGACGGAGTGTGTGGCGGGCGCGGCGCCGACGCATCTTCTGCCGTCACCGCCCGCGAAAGCGGGCGGCCCAGTACGCCGTCTGCGCGAGGTGGAGGCCAGCATCGGCGGCATTCCCCGTCATGGCCGGGCTCGTCCCGGCCATCCACACCTTGCTTGTCGGGATGCCGATAAAGTCGTGGATGCCCGCGTCAAGCACGGGCATGACGACGGAGTGTGTGGCGGGCACTGCACCGATGCACATTCCGCCGTCACCGCCCGCGAAAGCCGGCCCAGTACGCCGTCTGCGCGAGGTGGAGGCCAGCATCGGCGGCATTCCCCGTCATGGCCGGGCTCGTCCCGGCCATCCACGCCTTGCTTGTCGGGATGCCGATAAAGTCGTGGATGCCCGCGTCAAGCGCGGGCATGACGACGGAGTGTGTGGCGGGCACGGCGCCGATGCACATTCTGCCGTCACCGCCCGCGAAAGCCGGCCCAGTACGCCGTCTGCGCGAGATGGAGGCCAGCATCGGCGGCATTCCCCGTCATGGCCGGGCTCGTCCCGGCCATCCACGCCTTGCTTGTCGGGATGCCGATAAAGTCGTGGATGCCCGCGTCAAGCGCGGGCATGACGACGGAGTGTGTGGCGGGCACGGCGCCGATGCACATTCTGCCGTCACCGCCCGCGAAAGCCGGCCCAGTACGCCGTCTGCGCGAGATGGAGGCCAGCATCGGCGGCATTCCCCGTCATGGCCGGGCTCGTCCCGGCCATCCACGCCTTGCTTGTCGGGATGCCGATAAAGTCGTGGATGCCCGCGTCAAGCGCGGGCATGACGACGGAGTGTGTGGCGGGCACGGCGCCGATGCATCTTCTGCCGTCACCGCCCGCGATCTCCTCGCGCGTCAGAACCGGATCACCACCTTGCCGAAGTGCTGGCCCGAGGCGAGATGGGCGTAGGCCGCTTCGGCTTCGTCGAAGGCGAAGCTGCGGTCGATCACCGGCTTGAGGCCGCGGCCGGCGATGAAGCTGTTCATGGCCGCGAACTGCTCGCCGGAGCCGACATTGATGCCGTCGATGCTGGCATTGATCAGCTGCAGGCGCATCAGGTTCGATTGCGGCCCGAAGCCGGTGAAGACGCCGATCTGGGCGATATGGCCGCCGGCGCGGATGGCGCGCAGCGAGCGGTCGAAGGTGCCCGGGCCGCCAAGCTCCAGAAGGTGCGAGACGCCGAGCCCGTCGGTGAGCTTGCGGACCTCGATGTCCCAGTCCGGCGTGGTGCGGTAATTCACCGTGGCGAAGGCGCCGAGCCGCGACGCCCGCTCGCGCTTGTCGTCCGACGACGACAGCACGATGACCCGCGCGCCCAGCGCGGTCGCGATCTGCAACCCGAATAACGCGACGCCGCCGGTGCCCTGCACCAGCACGGTATCGCCCGCCGCGACGCCGCCACGCACCACCAGCGCTTGCCAGGCGGTGAGCGCCGCGCAGGGCAAGGTCGCCGCCTCGGCGAAATCGAGCGTATCGGGGACGCGCACCAGCGAGGCTTCGGGAACGGCGATGACATCGGCGAGCACGCCGTCGCTGTTGCCGCCGCCGAGCGCCGAAGGGCCATAGGCCTCGCGATATTTGCCCGCCGTCCATAGCGGATAGAACAGCGGCGCGACCCGGTCGCCGGCGCGCCACTGCGTCACTTCGCTGCCCACGGCCACCACCTCGCCGGCACCGTCGGACAGCGGGATCAGGCCGTCACGCACCTCGCCGAGCTGGCCGCGCCGCACCATGAGGTCGCGATAATTGAGGCTGGCGGCCCTGATCCGCACCAGCACCTCTCGCCCGGCAGGGCGCGGCACCGCGTCCTCCTGCCGCGTCAGACGATGACCATGCTCGGCCGGGATCAGCCGGTAGACGCGACGCCGCTCTGGCGCAGCCACGGTTGCAGTCACGGGACTCTCCTCGTTGAATTACCTAGCGATCACTATACAAATATGCGATTGCACGCCGGTCAAGCGCTTTTTATATTGATCGCTATGAAAACAGAGACCAAGCGTCCGCGCGGCCGGCCGCGCGTGCTCGACCGCGACCAGGCGCTGGAGGCGGCGCTGCAACTGTTCTGGCGCCGCGGCTACGAGGGCACGTCGGTCGCCGAATTGACCGCGGCCATGGGCGTCACCCCGCCGAGCCTCTATGCCGCGTTCGGCAGCAAGGACGCGCTCTATCGCGAGGCGCTGGACCGCTATGGCGCCTCGCATGGCGCTTTCACCAGACGCGCGCTCGCCGAGGAGCCGACCGCGCGCGCCGCGATCGAGCGCATCCTTCGCGACGCGGTCAGCGTCTATTGCGCGGGCCCGCAACCGCGCGGCTGCATGCTGGCGACCGGCGCCCTGACCTGCTCGCCCGAACACCAGGAGGTCGCCGCCGACCTCGCCCGCCGCCGCCTCGCCGGGATCGCGGCGCTGCGCGCCCGCTTCGACCGCGCCATGGCCGAGGGCGAACTCGCGCCCGCGACGGATACCGCCGCGCTCGCCGCCTATTATGGCGCGGTGATCCAGGGGATCTCGATCCAGGCGCGTGACGGCGTGCCGCGCAAGGTGCTGCAGGCGGTGGCGCGCGCGGCGCTGGAAGGCTGGCCCGGGCCGACCGGCGCGCCGGCCTGATACTGACGAACCGATGCTCGCACCGGCAGTGCAACTGCATTGCCCCGCAATGCCCCCGAGAGCGGGGCCGCGCCTGATTGTCGTGCCTGTCAATCTGCGATAGACACCGACGCCCCTCGCCGGAAGGGGCTGGCCTTATGTCCTCCGCCGCGGCGGATCCTGACGGTCGGGTCGTGACGTAAAAAAAATAGAGCAAAATCTGTGAAAGGGAGAGCATGGCGCGCAATATTCTGATCCTCGGAGCCTCGTACGGCTCGTTGCTGGGAACAAAGCTGCTGATGGCGGATCACAACGTGACCCTGGTCTGCCGCAAGAAGACCGCCGAACTGATCAATCGCGACGGCACCGAAGTTCGCATCAAGCTGCGTGACGAGGCGATGCACCGGGCGGTCTTCTCGCGCGACCTGCCCGGGACCCTGGACGCGACGACGCCCGGTGACGTCGACATTTCCCGTTATGATCTGGTTGCTCTTGCCATGCAGGAGCCGCAATACACCAACCATACCGTCCGGGCGCTGATGGTCAAAATCGCCGAGGCGAGGTTGCCTTGCCTCTCGATCATGAACATGCCGCCCCTGCCCTATCTCAAACGGATCCCGGCATTGGCGGACATGGACCTCGAGGAGGCCTATACCAATGCCCAGGTGTGGGAGCGGTTCAAGCCGGGACTGGTGACGCTCTGCTCGCCCGATCCGCAGGCCTTCCGTCCGCCGGAAGAAGCCGCGAACGTCCTGCATGTCGGCCTGCCGACGAACTTCAAGTCTGCGATCTTTGCCGATGACGAACACAACAAGCTGCTTCGGCAGCTCGAAGCGGACATCGACGCGGTGACGCTGGATGGCCGTGATGTTCCGGTGAAGCTCAAAGTGTTCGATTCGCTGTTCGTCCCGCTGGCCAAATGGTCGATGCTGCTGACCGGGAATTATCGCTGCATCACGCCTCACGAGCCGCGCTCGATCCGCGACGCCGTGCACGGCGACCTGAAGCTCTCGCAGGCGATCTACGACCATGTCGACGCCATCGCCCGGCGCCTGGGGGCCGACCCGAAGGATCAGGTTCCTTTCGAGAAATATGCCAAGGCGGCTGAGAGCCTGCTCAAACCCTCGTCGGCGGCGCGGGCGGTGGCCGCCGGAGCGCCGTTCATCGAGCGGGTCGATCTGCTGGTGAAGCTGATCTCGCACCAGCTTGACGTGCCCAATGCCGAGATCGACCGTACCGTCGAGATCGTGGATCAGAAACTGAATGAGCGGATCGTGGTCGGCGGATCCGGCGCGTCGTGACACGCTCCGTCGCAGTTTGACCACGTGCCGCCTTCGGTCGGCTGCAGCGCGACAGCAAATCGAATTGCCATCGCGCGGCAGCCGACCGATGGGCATGATCCGATCGAAATACGCGGTGCGCCTGGGTCTGGGCACCGGGCTGAGCGCTCCGCCTTTGGACGGCAGCCCACACGATGTACCGGCCGGGTCAGCTTCTAATGTCTCGCCCCATGTCGCCGCAGAAGCACTCTGCGATACAAGCGGCGAGCGGACGATCCGGTTGCTTCGAGCGGTCGCTCGATCGGATCATTTTTCGCCGGACGATCATTTGCGACGCCTCGAGAGTCAGGATTTCTGCGGCGGAGCCATGTCGCGGGAGAGGCTCATCAATTTTTCGACTGAAGTCGTCGCTCCGCCGCAAGCGATAATCAGAACTTGCTCATAGCGAGCCAACCGATCCGAGTGCGAATAGGCAATCGACAGTGCTGCGCCGCAGGCTGGCTCCACGACGACGCGATGGTCATCCATGAACCGCATGCAGGACTCAAGTGCGGATCTGTCACTTACCACGACGCTTTCTACGGGACGTGTTCGCGCGATTTCGAACGCACGCCCACTAACCTTTCGAGCGCCCAGTGACGTCGCGATGCTGGTGATCGCCGGCAGTTCGACTAACTTTCCTGCCTTCATCGACGCCGCCAACGAGGCCGCGCCCTCTGTCTCGGCGGCAATGATCGGAACGTCCTCAAGTCCGTTCCGAACCAGCCCCTCCGCTACGCCGGACAGAAGGCCACCCCCGCCGACCGAGAGAACCACGACGTCGAAAGACACGCCAGCCTCGACGACCTCGTCAATCATTGTCGCATGCCCGGTCCACATGATCGGGTCATCGAAAGGGTGTATGAACGCAGTTTCGCGATCGACTGCTTGGAGCGCGCGCTCATTGGCCTCTTGCCAGGATGCGCCATGGACGACGACTTCAGCACCTTCCTGCCGGATGAGCGACTTCGCCAGTTCCGTTGTGGTTTCAGGAACGAAAACAGTCACCGCGACCGTGAGACGGCGGCCGGCATACGCAACCGCGATGCCTGCGTTACCCCCGGAAGAAGATATGAAGCGCCGCTTCCCCTTCTGGGCGTGATATTGACAGACCGCGCCAATCCCCCGGATCTTGAACGAACCGCACGGTTGCAGCGCATCCATCTTCAGCCATATTGGTCGGCCAGCCGCCGAAGCAAGTGGCCGCGATTCAAGAACAGGGGTTTCGAGATGGAGCGGCATGAATTCCTTCCAGAGGGCGATGGTTGTGAAGCCGTCCGCGGCAGTCGAATAGTCCCGCCCCCAAAAGGTTAGCGTATCGCTGTCAACGGATCCATCGCGACAACTACGGACGGTGTGGCGGCCCGCGCATTGCAGACCTGCTTGTCCCTTTCAACCCGCCCCATCGCGATCACGCTAGTGTCCTGTCTCCGAATTACCGCTTCGTTTGCCTCACCCTCGCACGGTAATTCGGAGACATCGGGACACTAGCAAAATTAAAAAGCTAGTGCGGCTTATGTCTCGCAATTGCCTACGAGAGGCTTGCCGCAAAGGACATAGGCAATTGCGAGACGCCACACTAGAATCATAACGATGCTAGCGCTCGATGGTGCCGGTGCGCCGGATCTTCTTCTGCAGCAGCAACACGCCGTAGAGCAGCGCTTCGGCCGTCGGCGGGCAGCCGGGCACGTAGATGTCCACGGGCACAATGCGGTCGCAGCCGCGTACGACCGAATACGAGTAATGATAGTAGCCGCCGCCGTTGGCGCATGACCCCATCGAGATCACATAGCGCGGCTCCGGCATCTGGTCGTAGACCTTGCGCAGCGCGGGAGCCATCTTGTTCGTAAGCGTGCCGGCGACGATCATCAGATCGCTCTGCCGGGGCGACGCCCGCGGGAAGCAACCGAAGCGCTCCAGGTCGTAGCGCGGCATCATGACCTGCATCATTTCGATCGCGCAGCAAGCGAGACCGAAAGTCACCCAGTAGATCGAGCCCGTCCGCGCCCAGGCGATCACTTCGTCCGTCGAGGTGACGAAGAACCCTTTGTCCGCAAGCTCGCTGTTGATTTCGAAGAACGATGGACCTTCCCCGGCCAATTCCATCGGCGCCTCGCTTCGTTTGCTGTCGACGACCGCTTTCAACGTGCCTGAGATCAACTTCAGGTGTATTGAACGGTTCGGACATGGACCTGCCGGCGCCGCCGGATGCGCAGGAAGCACGATGACGACGACCGCCTCGCAGATCGTCTGGCCGCGTCAGGCGCTCGCGCGCAGCATCTTCTGCATGATCGTTCGGGACACCCGGGGCGTCGCACTCGACCAGGCACAGAGGTTCAACTTTTTCCCGGCGTCGCCGTTCTGCTCGATGGCTAGTGTGGTGGATCTGACGCTCGTTTCAGCATTGGAGCGAGTTCTTCAAACGAGCGTCAGATCCAAAACCACACTAGCATCATAATGATGCTAGTGTCCCCTTGTTTCCAACGTTCGTAGAAGCGCCTGCTGCAAAGGAATACGAACGTTGGAAACGGGACACTAGGATCGTCGCCGGCGACTGGCACCTGATCGAGGAGCCGGAGCAGATGAGGCGCCCCTGGACCGGAGCAAGGCTTCCCAGCCTCACCTTCTCCGGCGCACAACTCACGCCCCCGGTCAGCTGGAATCCCGGCGAGACCTTTACGATCGTGATCGTGTTTTACCCGGACGCGTTTTCCGCGTTAAGCGGACTAGACTTGAGCAAGTTCACGGGGCGCACGACAGCGGCGGAAGAGGTCCTGCCGGAACGGATCCTTGAGCCTTGCCGCAGCTTCATCGAGGACGTTCACCGCCAAGGGGTCGAAAACGCCTTCTCGGCGCTTGAAGACAAGATCGAGACCCTGCTGGCCGGCACCCACCTGGCCGGGAGCCGCCCGGCGAGATGGATCAACGACTGGAGCAGCAGCCTCGTCCGCCGGGCCGCGCTCACCGGTCTCGGCCGCAGCACGCGGCAGATCGCCCGGCGGGTCAGATCCTGGACCGGCGTCAGCGAGCGAGACCTGCACGGCCTCGGGCACACGGAAACTCTTTACGCCAGATTTCTGGAGGCCATCGAGGCCGGCGACCTCGACTGGGCCGGGCTTGCCGCAGCGGCAGGATTTTCCGATCAGGCCCACATGATCAGACAGATGCGGCGGCACACCGGCTTCACGCCGGAGCAGTTCCGCCGGAACGCCGCGCAGGACGAAGCCTTCTGGGGCTACCGGCTCCTCGGGCAGCATTTCACGACGTCGAAATGACGGTCGCACTGGGCGCGCCTACCGCTTGTCGTCGTCCGTGAACGACCGACGTTGACCGGTTTTCAGCCGACGCCTCCCGGCTCTCCGAGCCTGCGGCAGGTGACCATCAATCCGGACGAGGTTCAGGCTATCGGACTTGACTGCGGAGCCCGGATCCAGAGAGTGAAAGGCAATTCCGGAGCAAACGAACGAGTTCTGTTTGGAGAAAGCGATGTTTTCGCGCGAATGGAGAGGTTCAGTCGACGTTGTCATTCCTTGCCACAACGCTGCAACGACTGTTGCGGGCGCAGTATCGAGCGCGCTTTCGCAGGCGGCCTGTCGGCGCGTTATTGTCGTCGACGACGGGTCGAAGGATGATACTCGGTCGATCATCATCAGAATTGCCGAATTGAACCCGACGCGAGTTCTGGCCCTTTCATCAACGGACAATCGTGGGCCGGCGCGAGCGAGGAATTGCGGGGTGAGAGAATCCGACAGCGGCTTGGTGGCATTTCTTGACGCCGACGACGTCTACGAGCACCAGGCACTCGACGCACCCGCGATAGCGCTGCAGGAACTGAAAGAGTTCTCGTTGGTGCGGCTGTCGTTGAAACCGGCAGGAGCCGAGATCCCCTATGCGGCGCACCCGGATTTTGGTCGCGCGTGGCGCACCCTGGAGATGACGGTCGCTGGAAATATCGTGATTCGCCGGGAGATCCTGGATCAGGCTGGAGGATTCCCGGAGGATCCTGTTTTCAGGCAGTTTGGCGGCGAGGATGGAGCACTGAGCCTCGGATTGGCGGCGACATGTCGTGTCGGAACGTTGTTCGATCAGCCAGGCGTATTGTATGCCTATCGGCCACGCGCTCACGCCGAGCAGCTATTTCGATCGGTATTATTCGGAGAAAATCCACCCGGACTGCTCGCGGCATTACCACGCGCAGACGCTATTCGAAGATCCATCGAAGAGCGATTGAGGAAACTCGACGTACCGACGCGCGGTTCGCCGGGAATTGCTCCGGTTTTAGTTCAATGGGGCTAGATCTAGTACCCCCTCGTTCCAGTGATCACATATGTGGCCGCGGCGAAGAGATACGGACGCTAGTGTCCCGTCTCCGAATTACCGCTACGTTTGCCTCGCGCTCGCACGGTCATTCGGAGACATAGGGACACTAGCAAAATCAAAGTGCTAGTGTGGCTTATGTCTCGCAATTGCCTACAGGGGCTTGCCGCAAAGGGCATAGGCAATTGCGAGACGCCACACTAGTGTCCCGTCTCCGAATTACCGCTACGTTTGCCTCGCGCTCGCACGGTCATTCGGAGACATAGGGACACTAGCAAAATCAAAGTGCTAGTGTGGCTTATGTCTCGCAATTGCCTACAGGGGCTTGCCGCAAAGGGCATAGGCAATTGCGAGACGCCACACTAGAACCGGCACACCAGGTCGTTTTCCCGCGAAATGGATACCGGTATCATCTCTGAGCTATCCACTTCCCACTCGAATTGCCGGGTGATGTTGCGGTTGCGGCGCTCGACGCCCCGCGATCGGGTTGATAAGCCCCGTCTCGCGAGGATATTTGAGTCGAGACATGACCGTTGCGATCGAGATGGGACACACAACGGCAGGCGCCTCGGCGACTCTGGACCTCGAGGAACTGCTGGCGACCCGGCTGCTGGTGCAGGGCAATTCGGGCTCCGGCAAATCCCATCTGCTGCGCCGGCTGCTGGAACAGAGTGCCCCCTGGGTGCAGCAGGCCATCATCGATCCCGAAGGCGATTTCGTAACGCTGACCGACCATTTCGGCCACCTCGTGATCGATGCCGAGGGCCATACCGAGCGGGCCCTGCAGGCCGCCGGCGAGCGGGCACGCGTCCATCGCGTCTCCACGGTGCTCAATCTCGAGGGGCTCGACGCCGAGAACCAGATGCGCCGCGCCGCAGCCTTTCTCGGCGGTCTCTTCGAGGTCGCGCGCGACCACTGGTATCCGATGCTGGTGGTGGTGGATGAGGCACAGCTCTTCGCCCCGGCAATCGCCGGGGAGGTTTCGGACGAGGCGCGCAAGCTCTCTCTCGGGGCCATGACCAACCTGATGTGCCGTGGCCGCAAACGCGGGCTCGCGGGGATCGTCGCAACCCAGCGACTGGCGAAGCTCGCCAAGAACGTCGCCGCCGAGGCTTCCAATTTCCTCATGGGCCGAACCTTCCTCGACATCGACATGGCGCGCGCCGCCGACCTGCTGGGCATGGAGCGGCGACAGGCCGATGCCTTCCGGGACCTGGAGCGCGGGCAATTCATGGCGCTGGGCCCCGCCCTCTCCCGCCGTCCCCTGGGGCTGCGCATCGGTCCGACGGAGACACGGCCGCGCAATGCGACCCCGCGACTTCTGCCGCTGCCTGAAGCGACGATCGAGGACGCACGCGCCATCATCCTGGCAGACCCGCCACCGGAGAATAACCGGCCTCAGCGCCGGCCGTCGCCAGACCTCCTCGGCCAGCTCATGGCGGCGAAGTCCGCGGCGCTGGAAGTCCGTCCCGAACCGGTGGAGCAGCCACTCAGCGCCGAGCAACTGACGGAGCGACGTGAGCGGCTCGACCGCATCCTGCGCGCCGTCCTGGCGGAACCCGACGCGAGCTTCCGGGCCATCGGCGTCCTGTATCAGGAGTTCGTGGTCCGCGGCCGAATCGAGGGCCTCGGTGCGGCCGTGCCGGACCTCGGCGATTTCCGTCGCCTGCTGACGCGCGCCCGCGCCGGGCTCGCCACCGACATGGCGGAGGATGACGCGTGGCAGGATGTCTCGCTTCGCGCCGCCATCCTGCCCGAGGACATGCAGGGGGTCTTCATGATGATCGCCCACGCGGCGAAGGACGGGCGACCCTGCCCGGGCGATGCAGCGATTGCGCGCGCCTACGGCACACACTCGCTGGGCCGTGCGCGGCGTGTGCTGACCTACATCGAGGAACAGGGCCTCATCGTTTGCCAGCTTGACGGAGCCGGTCGGCGGATCGTGACACTCGTCGAACTGGCCTGGGCGACGGCACCGGGCGATCCGAATGCCGAGGAACTGCTGCTGCCATCGAACTGACGCTCGTTCCAGCATTGCGGCGAGTTCTTCATACGAAGCGTCGGATCCAAAATTGCACGAGTGCGACGTCTCGCGTCGGATCAGGAGATCTCGCCTCCAGTGCGGTGGATCTAACGTTCGTAGAAGTGCTCGCTGCAAGGGAATACGAACGTTGGAAACAGGACACTAGGATGCAAGCAACACCGACACATCCCTTGATTTAGTGCCGTTTCCGTCGTAGCTACACTTCATGATCAACATCGTGCGCATCGTGACCCGTAAACGCATGACCCGCTTTCGCTGGGCTATGAAAGGAGTCGTGCGCTAGGAATTCGACGACGCGATCTTTTCATCAGGCCCCGCCGGCATCGGACGGGGCCTTTTGTTTGGCCATGCTCCCTGCCGGCACAACAGCAGGAGCATCCGATGCCATCCCAACAGACGAATCTCCCATCCGAGACCGGACGCGATGCCGCAGGGCTCCACCTCGAACCCGCCATCGCCTTGGTGAAAGACGCCAGCGGCGACGCTTGCGCCGCGGCGCCCCCCGATGCCTCCATCGCAGCGCTGACAGACGCTTTCTCGGAAAAGGAAGCAGGACCACCAGCCGCATCGACGCGGAGCGTCTTGAGTTTACTCGAGAGATATTGGCGTGCGTTTCAGGAAAGGCGCCAACGCGACAGGTTGCGCGTGAGCTTGCACGACCTGAGTGACAGAGAGCTGATGGATATCGGCCTGACAGCCGGTGACATCGACTACATCGTCGCCCATCGAACTATTGAGGCTCGGAGATGGACGACGCATCTATGGCTCACGCGTGGCGTGATGTAACTGATGGCAAGTCACCGCCAGTATTGGCAGGTTGTCGCAGCACGCCGTCGGCGGATCAGCGAGGCGTAATCCGCCTGCAATCGTCGTGAATTGGCGGACGACGCCAACGCCAATCCGCCCCCGAGCCGCGAACGCAACCAACACCACGGCTTCATAGCGCCATCTTTCTCGTCCGATTCGGGTCACGGGCCGAAAGTCTAGCACGGAGCAAATCTGGTCCGCAGCACCTCGGATAACCGACATGGATTCAAGCCTTGAAGATTTCTCCGACGGGCCGACAACGTACCCTCTCATCAGAGTCCGGGAATGCCCGTTAAGGGCGATGAACGGACCTGACGGGGCGGTCCGATCAAGTCGTGAATTGGCACGAAACGTAAGTCCCGGAACGGAGAGGGCATTTCCGAAGCTGGGGGTACATCGGCTGTGCCATCTCCCGACCGGCCACAGCCGGATTTAACCCACCACGGAAGTTGGTCGGTAGCTCGCCACGTCGGAACCGACAATTCGGCTAGCCGCCTTTCGCGATTCTTCCACTACTATGTGCACGCCCTAGGTGGCATTAGCAGGCCTTTCAACTTTCGGCGATTCATCATGCACACATGGGCTCCGCTTTTCCTGCTGCCGAACATGCGCATCCAGATTCCGTTCGAGAACGAGTATCTGGCAATTGTTCCGCCTGAAGACGAACGGTGCATCGAGATCAATTCTCGCCACCCGACCTTTCTTCCGTTCCTCGGGAGTTTCACAGATGCGTTCCGTCGCAAGCAAACTCCTAGCGTGATGCTGATGCGCGACGATGCCCCCGGGTGGATAAAGTCATGGGAGGCTGTCAGCGGTTTCCGCGACGTCCTCTCGATCAGTGCGGTGCTCCACAACCGCACCGCGGTCTTGATCCATCATCTGCCGAGAAGCTACCAGTACACCACGTCATTCGATTTCTACGCCTACACGCTCACGACCGACTATCTGAAACTCATCACGAGCAATCCCGCCTTGATGGGCTTCGACATGGTCGAAGAATTCCATGGCCAGACGACCCCCGGCCTTCCGGTCTCGAATTGGGATCGGCTGAACTATGACGAACTGCTCGCCAAAGCCCTTTTGGCGGAGTGGCACAGGCGATTTTATGATTCCGAGCCCTCATGGCGTAGCCTTGCCCTCTTCCGCTCCCTCAACATGGCCCATGCGGCCGCGCAGATACCCGGCGTCGTCGGCGTCACCAACCACTCACTCGGCCGGAACATTGGCCTTTGGGTTAGCGCGTTTGAAATCCTTGTTCATCCGGAAACCGACGACAGCGGTGTGAAGCAGGTGTACGCCCTGCTAGACCAGGTCGATTATCGGACCCAGGCCTGCAAGGAGAAGACCTACTTCTGCTATGAGGGACGCACCAAGAAGCAGGGCCAACCCCGCAATTTGGCTTGCTGGATCTACGGTGAGGTCAACCACGCTCGCATCGATTACCTGCACGGCAATCCCCTGAAGGCCGATCGCCTTACCGTTCCTCCGTACAACAGGAATCTGTTCAACTACGTGCCGACGTTATACCGCTTGCTACTCACCGCATTCCTGGGGCTCAACCACTACGGCCCGTTCAAGCCAAGGGAGTCCGGCGCCTCACCCTACGACGCCGCGGGGATGCTCGAATACCGATTCCATAGCCGTCAGGGCGACTACGAGCGGGCACTCGCGCACATCCTTAAGCCCGTAGACCCAAAGGAGCTTTGATTACGCTCCGAACATCCTCGCGAGAAGATGCACGATTTCCGCCGTAGCAACCTTCATCCCCAGGTCCTTCCCAAGGTCGACAAGACGCCTGCCCCATCGCTTGAGCTTCCCCGCGTCAGGTTCGGCCTTGACCGCCTCCTCTTTCACCACCGCTGCGGTATCGCTGAAGGCTTCTTTCTGCTCTGGCGAGAGCTGACTGAATTCCTGCGAGATCAGCGCGCGGTCGATGGCGGCGACCAGTTCGTTGTGGTTTTGCGTAAAGGCGGTCTGTGAGAAGTTGTCGCCGATCCCGACCTGCTGGATAGCTCCGGGACTGTTCGTCTGGTTATTGATGACGCTCACCACGGGGTCCTTTCTCAGGCGCTCGCTCCCTTGCATACCGTGAGAAAAGTCGGCCAGGGCCTGCTCCTTGAAGCGCTCCAGCTTCGCCCTCACCTTTTCAATCTGGGTTGCGGTCACGGCGCCCAGGTTCAGCCGGTTCGCCGTCTCGGTGATCTCCGCCATAATCATCTGTTGGACGCGGTTGGCAAAGTTTGTCAGGTAGATCAGCGCCTCCAGCTCGTGCCCAGCGGTGAACTCGAACGTGAACTTCGAGGCCTCCGCAACGATCGACTTGAACTGGCTGGCGGCTATCTCCTCAAATGCAATGAGGGTGGCGCCGCTCTGCAACGTCCCGGCCGCCGCGTGCTTCGCCTGCATCGTATTGATCTCCCGAGCCAACGCTTCGTAGACCTCCGGGAGGCGATTATCGAGTGAGCGGCCGAGGTAGGCAGTGTCAAAAGCCATGGTAGCCTCAAAAAATAAGCGCCAATAAAGGCACCATTCTACCCAGCTTTGGGCCCTATGCTACCGGGCGTTGCCGGCTGTCAACTGCTCCCGGATGGGTCTTACTGCTTATGACCCGAAACGTAAGTCCCGGAACGGAGGGGTTATTTCCGAAGCCGGGGAGACACCGGCTGCGCCATCAGCCGACCGGCTACAGCCGCCCTTGACCCGTAGCCCACGTCCGTAAAGGGCTGAATGCGGACGCCGGCGACTTGGTCGCAAAGGTCTGCCTTGGGCCATAAGCGGAATTCAGCCTCGCCGCCATCCGGCGTCCGCTTCACGCCCGAAAGCGGATGTCGCGGGTTGATGAGTCCGCGCCCTTAGCCGGGAGCGATCAACACCGGCCCCGCCCCCTGCTTCGCCAGGCGATCGGCCGGATTGCGCAAGGGACAATCGCTCAAGGACAGGCAGCCGCAGCCGATGCAGTCCTGCAGCTGATCGCGCAACGCCGTGAGCTGCGCGATGCGGCCGTCGAGATCGTCCTTCCAGCGCCGCGACATCCGCGCCCAGTCCGCCGCCGTCGGCGGACGATCCCCCGGCAACGCCTTGAGGACCTCGGCGATCTCGCGCAGCGGCACGCCGGCGCGCTGCGCCACCTTGATGACGGAGATCCGCCGCAGCACGCCACGCGGATAGCGGCGCTGGTTGCCGGCGGTGCGGCGGCTGCGGATCAGCCCCTCGGCCTCGTAGAAATGCAGTGCCGACACCGCGACACCGGCGCGGCGGGCGACTTCGCCGACAGTGAGTTCGCTGGCCGGTACGGAGGCTTTGCGCGACATGGCACACGAGATAGCGCAAAACCCGCTTGACCTCAACCTTGATTGAGGTTGTATCAAGGTGCTCCACAGCGCAACCGGAGCACGAGGCAATGACTCTCCGTCCCGAAATCCCCGTCACCCACATCAACGTCTTCACGCCGAACCCCGGCATGATGGATCAGTTCGTCGCCGCCCAGCTCGACGGCCTGCCGAAATTCGGCGCCATTCCCGGCTCGCGCGGGTCTCATTTCTACTGCGCCGACGACCGCAGCTGCGCTGTGCTGGTGACCCATTGGGACAATGAGGCCGCTCATCGCCGCTTCATGGAGTCTGAGTCCTTCGCCCGCCATCGCGCCAGGCTGCTGCCGCTGATCGCCCGCAGCGAAGGCCGATATCACCGATTGCTATTCACCCGCGCGCCGGCTGCCGTCGCGGACGCCACGCCCGTGCTGATCTGACGATTCGTTCAGTCGGCGATCATGCGGCGGCCACCTCCGCCGCATGATCGACGCTGTCGCACTGCGACAGCATCGACGGCGCGGCGCCTTGCAATCGCGCGAGGTTGCAGCAAGACTCCAGCCATGACGGCAGACAAGACGACAGACAAGACGACAGAGACGCAGATCTACAGCGGCGGCTGCCTGTGCGGCGCCCTGCGCTATCGCGGCGGGACACGATCCGCGCGGATCGCGTGGAGCGCAAAAGACGTTGCGCAATCAGCACGTGTATGGCTAATTGAGCTCGCGGGGCGAGGAAACAGCGAGGCAATTGCCAGCTGTTCGTTGTTTGTCGTCGATCTGTAACTGGACGCTTTCCAATATCGGGACGGGGCATAATGGGGTCAAAAATCGGGGCGCTGCCGCTTTTGCTCGTCGGATTTTTGCTGGCGAGTTGCGCAAGTCCACGTGGCCTCGATGAACCTCCCTTGCAGACCCCGGCATTGAAGCCGGGTTACGGCCGTGTCTACTTCACCCGGCCCGGCGATTTTGGCGGATCGGCTATTCAGCCCGAGATTCGGATGAACAATGAAGTCGTCGGCCGATCTGTGCCCGGCGGGTTCTCTTATGTCGACCGCCCCCCGGGGAGATACGCCGTGACAACGACAACCGAGGTCGAAAATGCGGTTACGTTCCAGTTGGCAGCGGGCGAGACGAAGTACATCAAGACATCAGTGACACCCGGCATACTCGTCGGCCATGTCACGCCGACGCTCGAATTCCCCGAGCAGGGGCAATCCGACATCGGCCGCCTCAGGTACGTCGGCCGCCCATTCTGATTCCTTGCGCGGGACGGAAAGCAATGGGCACTGGCAATCTTATGATTCCAGTACCCTTTTTGTTTCCGAAGATCGTGTCCGGAAGATGCCGCAATTGATTCACGAACTTCGGAAACAGGGTACGGCAAGTGTCAAACCAGATTTCTACTTTTACGTGCAGCCCCTCAAGTGATCATCCGCAGCGAAAGGCCCGATGACGCCGCCGCCATCCGCGCCGTCATCACCGCGGCCTTCGCCGATGTCGTCCACAGCAACCACACCGAGGCGGCAATCGTCGAGGCGCTGCGGGCGGCCGGAGTTCTGACCATCTCCCTGGTAGCCGTCGAGGGCGATCAGGTCGTCGGCCATATCGCCTTTTCTCCCGTCCGCATCGACGGTCGCGAACTCGATTGGTTCGGGCTCGGCCCCCTCGCCGTCAGGCCCGACCGGCAGCTCGGCGGCGTCGGCAAGGCTCTCACTCTCGTGGGTCTGGACCGATTGAAGGCGATGAACGCCAGTGGCTGCGTGGTGCTCGGCGAGCCGGACTATTACGATCGCTTCGGCTTCAAGGCCCGTCCCGAGCTCCGCCTGACGAACGTCCCCCCCGGAATATTTTATGGCGCTGCCATTCAGTCCCGGATTGCCGAGCGGGCAGGTGCAGTACCATCCCGGCTTCGAAGCGCGTGACGCGCACCGCCCGGGCGACTGAACTGCGCCCCCCGCCCCGGCACGAGGGAATTCGTCCGCAACCAACGTCACGCCGCCTCGCCGCGCCCGCGAACCGGCTGGCGCAGGATCGTCCTGAGCTTGTCCGGCGCGGTCTTGCGCGGATCGCTGAGATAGATCTCGTGATGATGGCCGGCCTCGACAAGTCCGTTCGCCGGCGATCGCGAATTGGCCCCTTGGCGGATTGTAAAGAGTTCTCAACGTCCTCTTGACATCAATCTTGTCCACCATGGCCCTCCGTCAGCTGATCGCGTGCGTTGTCGAGCCAGGCGCGCTCCGCCGCGATCATCGCCGCGCTGTAATCGAACATCGCGGCGACGAACGGCGGCAGCGGCTGCTGGGCGGCGCGGCGTCCTTCGAGTTCGGCAAGCCTGTGGGCAAGTGCCGCGGCACGTTCGTCGAGCGCGGCACGGGCCTGTCGCGGCGGCAGCGCCGGCCAGTTGGCGAGGCCGAGCAGGATGGACGGGTGCAGCGTCTCGGGTTGGGCAAGCGCACGGCGGGCTTCATCGCGGTGGGCGCGTGCGCCCGCCTCGGTCAGGCGGTAGACCCGCCGCACCCGCCGGCCCGCCCCGGCCGGCCGTTCCAGCGCGACGAGGCCGCGGGAGGCGAGTTTCTTCAGCAGGAAATAGATCGAGGAGAAGCCGAGCGCGGTCCATTGCCGCATGCCGCGCGCCTCGATGAGCCGCTCGAGGCCGTAGCCGTGCAGCGGCGCCTCGGCGAGCAGCGACAGGAGTGCGAATTCGGCGTTGGTGAGCATCTATTCTAGTACTAGAATATTGTGCTCCGCGAAACAACGCCTGATCTGTTGCGCAGCGAGTTGAAGCCGGAGGCCGCCATGAACCTGCTCACCCGCCTCAGCGAGGCGCGACTGCCGTTCGCCGAACTGCTCGGCATCGAGCTCGTCAGCGCCGAGCCCGACCGGATCGTTGCCGAGATGACGGTGCGGCCCGATCTCTGCACCCGGCCGGATGTGCTTCACGGCGGCGCCGTCATGGCGTTCGCCGATACCCTTGGCGCGCTCGCCACCATCGCCAATCTCAAGGACGGCGCCGGCACGACCACGATCGAGAGCAAGACCAATTTCATCGGCCCGGCGCCGGTCGGCAGCCGCATCACCGGCGAGACCACGCCGGTGCATCGCGGCCGGCGCACCATGGTCTGGCAGACCAAGGTAACGACCGCCGAGGGCAAGCTCGTCGCGCTGGTGGTGCAGACCCAGCTCGTGCTCTGAGGGGCCGAAGGCCCTGCAGCAGGCGTTCGACGCCCGTCAAGGCGCCGCGAACAGCGGCACGACGCCCTCGACATCGATATAGACGCTGCCGTCCTCGACCTTGACGGGATATTCGGCCAATGCGCTCTCCTGCGGCTCGATCGGCGCACCGCTGGTGAGGTCCCAGGTCCAGCCGTGAACCGGACAGGTCAAGACGCGACCATCGAAATCCGCCTCGGACAGCGGCGAATTGCTGTGCGGACAGACGCCCTGGAACGCCCTCAAATCATCGCCACCCTCGGGGCAGGCAAGAATAATGAGCCGGGCGTCGACGATAACGAGGCGCATGCCGCCTTCGGGCACCGTTTCGGCCTTGCACACGCGGGTGAACATGCCAGCGCTCTCCTGACTACCGCAGCTGCTTGATCCAATTAATGCAAGCGACGAGCCAGCCGAGGGGGCGAGCCGGGCTCCGGCGCACATGTCGGGAAACGACGCAAGTCGTCGGCTTTGCGACAGGACGCGAGGACGCTCCTCCACCCTTGCCTGGCATCCTTCTTGCTCCAATCGACTTAACGGGCCGTGCCGCGAGATCACGGTGACTGAAGGCTGACAAAGGCGGACTGCGCACATGACCGACATGGCGGAACTGAGAAGGCGCAAGGAGCCGCTCAACCTGGCGATCGTGCATGTCGACCCGGACGCCTTCATCGCCAATCTGATGGGCTGGCTGGAAATAACCACCTTCATCTCGGCGCTTCGGCTCGGCGAGGCCCAGATGCCCGCCGACGGCAAGACCCCGTCCCTCTGCGCGGAACAGTTGCTCAAGGGCGGCGTCCACGACGTCGGCAACGACGCGCTGTTCGCTTTCTGCATGACGGCGGCACTGAAAGCCGACAAGGCCGCCGTCGACAAGGTCGAGGCAGCGCTGGCCGAGAGCATGGGCAAGGAATTCCCCGGGTCCTTTGGCCTGTGGCATTTCCGTGCGGCCATCGACGCGCCGGTGACGCTGGAGGATTTCGTCGGCCAGGCCGGCAAGAAGATGTTGCTGGGCGACGTCCCGCCGCCGCCGCTGCGCGCCAAGGAGAACTGGACAAGCGGACTGCGCTTCTTCGAGAAGGCCCGCAAGTCCAATTTCATTCACGAGATCATGTATCCGCTGGCGAAATGGACGCGCGAGCGCTGGACCGAGACCTCGGACAAGGGCGTCGCCTTTCTTCATCACATCGAGGACAATGTCCCGGTGCTGCGCGAGGTCCTGGAGGATCCGCGCAACGACCAGGCCTTCATCGCCAATGCGCTGCTCAAGCTCGCCCCCGCGGTCGACATGGAGCTGACCGAGGAATATCAGGGATTTCTCCGCTCACTGGCGCGACGGAATTAGCTCCGGGCGGCGGCCACGCCTCGTCCCCGCAGCCCCGTCGTCATCGCAACCGCACCTCGGCTCTTGCCGCCAGGCAGGCCGCGCTTGGTGGGAAACACCACAGCCGCGAGACAATGACCATGCCTTGAGCTAAGCTCACGGCTGTGGGATCGGTTATCTTCAATTTCCAGTGCCGCCCCGTTCGGTGTTTATCGATGTGGGACATTCGTGCTGTTGTCATCTGCGGACTGATTGCGATGGGTTTTCTCGACACCGCCCGCGCCGATGGCCTGGCCCGGCGGGACTTCGACGTCACGACCGCGGACGGGGTCGGCATCCGTGTTCGCGAACTGCGGCCCGCCGCCGTCGACGCGGGACGCGAGCCTCTCATTCTGATCCATGGTGCGCGCGTTCCCGGGGTCGGCAGCTTCGATCTTCCGGTGTCCGGCGGTTCGCTGGCGGCGGATCTTGCCGAGCGCGCCCGACGGATCGTCTACGTCATGGACGCGCGCGGCTACGGCGGCTCGCAACGACCGGTGGCGCTCGACAGGCCGGCCGACAAGGCGCCTCCGCAGGCACGCGCCTTCGAGGTGGTCCGCGACATCGCCGCGGCGGTGTCGGCCGCAAAGGCGCAGGCAGGCCAAGGAACGGTCACCCTGCTCGGCTGGGCGACCGGCGGGATGTGGGCGGCCTTTTATGCTTCGCTTCACCCCGAGGACGTCGGCCACCTGGTGACGCTGAACGCCCTCTACGGCGGCGCAGCGCAGCATTCCCAGCTCGGGCCCGGCTCAGCGGTCAGCGATCCGCACCATCCCGATCGACTCAACCCGGCGATCGGCGCTTACGGACTCAACGACGCAGCCTCGCTGCTGCCGGGCTGGGACAGGTCGATCCCGATCGCCGACAAGGCCGCGTGGCGGGACCCTGCCGTGCTCGCCGCCTATCAGGACGCCGCCCTGGCGAGCGACCCGCAATCGTCGCGCCGCACCCCGCCCGCGTTTCGCGCGCCGATGGGCGCGATCGAGGACAGCTTCTATCAGGCCGGCGGACGCCGGCTGTTCGATGCGTCCTCGATCACCGCGGCCCTGCTGATCATCCGCTCGGAGCGCGATTTCTGGAGCCGGCCGGAGGATGCTTCGAGCCTCGCCCATGATGCCGTGCACGCCGCTTCGGTGCGGTTGATCACCCTTGCGAATGCGACCCACTACGTCCACCTCGATCGGCCCGAACACGGACGCTCGCAGTTGCTGGACGAAATCGTCGCCTTCCTCGCGTCGCGGCCGGCTGGCTAGTGTCCCGTTTCCAGCGTTCGTATTCGATTGCGGCAGGCGCTAGTGCGAACGTTGAAACAAAGGGACACCGCACGAGCGCCCGACCTGCGCCGCTGGGCGACGAACTCAGGCCAGCAACGCCGCCACGCGCTGCGCCGCGCTGGCTTGACCTGCGGCCTTGGCCTCCGCCCCCATGTTCTGGCCCTCGACGGCAACGACTTCGAGATCGGTGATGCCGAGGAAGCCGAGCACGCCGCGTAGATAGGTGTCCTGGAAATTGAGACCCGCCATGGGCCCCTCGCTGTAAATCCCACCTCGACTGGCGATGACATAAGCCTTCTTGCCGGTGACAAGTCCCTCGACGCCACCTTCGGGCAGGTAACGAAAAGTCCGGCCGGCAATGGCGATCGCATCGATCCAACTCTTGAGCGCCGAGGACACGGAAAAGTTGTACATCGGGGCGCCGATCACGATGACGTCAGCAGCAAGCAGTTCCGTGATCAGCTCGTCGGAGATCGCCGCCGCCTGCTCTTCGCTGCTGCGCTCCGCCGCCGGCTTGGCTGCCCCGGACAACAGCGCCACGCCGAGATGGGGCGGCGGATTGGCTGCCAGATCGCGATGCGCGACCGTGGTCTCAGGGTGCTTTGCCACCCATTTGGCGATGAATTTTGCCGTTATTTCCCGCGACGCGGACGCGGCTTGCGGAAGGATGCTGCTTTCGACAACCAGAAGTTTGGCCATGTTTCTGCTCCAAATGACATACGGTCATTAGGGGCATGACAATTCATCTGCGGAAGCGATAAAATTCTGCATACCTCCATCTAGAGAATAGATAGCCATGCTGGACACGCTCACGATCAATCAGCTGCGTACCTTCGTCGCCGTCTGTGACGAAGCGAGCTTCTCCAAGGCATCACGTCGCCTGATGCGGGCGCAGTCGGCCATCAGCCATTCCATTGCCGCTCTTGAAGCGGCATTGGGCGTGGCGCTGTTCTCCCGCGAGGGACATAAGCCCGTGCTGACGACGGCCGGCCGCCTCCTGCTGGCCGATGCGCGCGCAGTCATCGCCAATACCGAGGAACTCAAGAACCGCGCCCGATCCATCGCGACGACGGGGGTGTCCGAACTCGTCGTCGGCGTCGACCCGCATTTTCCGCGCGGCCCGCTGGTGAAGGGCCTGACCGAACTCAAGGCCGAAGCGCCGCTGCTTCAAGTCAAGCTGTTCAGCCAGATGTCCAGTAAGAGCGAAACCCTGGTACTGGATGGACGGTGTACGATCGCGCTCGTCATGGCCGCGAGCGAGGTGCTCGACGCCGGCGCGCTGGAGCGGCGACATGTCTGCGACGTGCCGTTCGTCACCGTCTGCGCCCCAGATCACCCGCTTTCCGGCCAGGCGGCGCCTGTGTGTGCCGTCGAGCTGCAGCGCCACACCCAACTGGTGATCACCGATCACCACACCGACCGCCATGGCCTCAGCACCTGCGCCATCGGCGAACGGACCTGGTTCGTCGCCGATCTTGCAGCGGCGCGCGACTTCGTGCTGGCGGGGCTCGGCTGGGCTCATATGCCGCTGGAGAACGTTGCAGCCGACATCGCCAATGGGAATCTGCATCAGCTTCACGTCGGCCCCATCGGCGGTCGCCATGTGCCGATGGCTTTCGAAATGTCGTCGCTCCGCGGCCGACGCTATTCGGAGAGCGAAGAGCTCTTTCTGGAGAAGCTGCGGCGCCCCGACGCCGGTCTGACGGCTGCCGCTTAGCCCACCCGCTCGAACAGATGGACAGCGCGATGGCAAACCCAAGACGCCCGGTTCTCATCTCGATCGATATGCAGCGTGCTTTCGACCTCCCCGGCCGACCGCGGCGATGGAACCCCGATCTCGACCGCAACGGCCTCGCCCTGCTCGCCGCCTGGCGGGCGCGCGGCTGGCCGATCATTCATGTCCGCAATGATTCCCCCGATCCGGCGTCGTGGTTTCACCCTGACCATCCCGGTCACGGCTTCCGGCCCGGATTTCAGCCCGTGCAGCGAGAGGATCTCGTCGCCAAGACTGTCAATTCGGCCTTCATCCGCACCGATCTCGACCTGCGCCTCCGTCGCCTCGATCCGGCGAGCCTCGTCATCTTCGGCATGCGCACCGACATGTGCGTGTCCTCGACCGCTCGATGCGGATCCAACATCGGTTGGCGCGTCACGGTGGTGGCAGACGCCTGCGATTGCTGCGACCTGCCCGATCCCTTCGGTGGCGCAACGATCCGCGCAGAGGATGCCCATCGCGTGCATCTGGCCACCCTTGCGGATGAGTTCTCCGAGGTCGTGACCACCAAGGCGGCCTCGCCCTGCTCGCTGCCCGAAGGCGAGCCGATCCGGCAGGAAAGATTCCCGGCCCGCGCCTCTTGACCTTACCGCTAGCGGCAAGGTCGTACAACGCGCCCCGAGAACGCAGCACATGATGATCCAGGAAGCAGCCCGCCGTCTCGGCGTCAGCGCCCGCACCTTGCGCCACTACGAGGCGGCGGGCCTCATCCGCCCTGCCCGCCTTGCCAACGGCTATCGCAACCTGTCGGATGCCGATCTGCGCACCGCCGAATGGATCCGCGGCCTCGTCGCCGCCGGCTTTTCCTTGCGCGAATTGCGGGCGCTCAGTGCGGCGCTCGACCAAGGCCGCGATCGTCCGACCTGTGTCGCGGCGCTGCGCGATAAGCTCGACCAGATCGACCGCCTCGCCGAGCGGCTGCAACAGCGCCGCCAGGCCGTCATCAAACGGCTCGCCGTCCAGGAACGGATGGCCCGAGACGCAGCTCCCCGACCGCAGGAGGTCTCCAACCATGAAGGTTCTCAACATTCTGGTGCGGCGCTATCTGCCGCTCGACCGCTTCGACGACGCCGTCGCCTTCCATGAGCGGCTGATCGGCCAGAAAGCCCGTCTCAGGTTCGACTACCCACAATATCAGCTCAAGCTGGCGGGGGTGGCCTCGATCCTGTTCATCGCCGGCACCGAGCAGAGCCTTGCCCCTTTCACCGCGACCCATGCCACCTTCCTGGTCGACGATATCGAAGCCTTCACGGCCCACCTGCCCACGGTCGGCGCCGAGGTGCTCGAACCGCCGAAACCGGTGCCAACCGGCTGGAACATGCTGGCGCGCCATCCCGACGGCATGCTCGTCGAATATGTCGAGCACCGCCAGAAGCATCCGGCGGATGTGCTGCCCGACGCCGACGGACCCGAGCGGATTTTTTCCTGAGACTGGACGGATGCCTCACCGTGGGAGTAAAAAATTGCCACCCTTGGCTGCGCCGACCGACCACGAGACGAGGAGATCGACGTGCCCGTCGTGAATAAGGTGACGCTCTCGGAGGCCTTCGCCCGATTCGACGAAACCTGGAGCCCACGCGTCGGCGGCGATATCAACGATTTCCAGATCAAGCTGGCAAAGCTCGAAGGCGCCTTCCATTGGCACCATCACGATGAGGAGGACGAGCTCTTTCTGGTGGTGTCCGGCAGCTTGCGCATGCGGCTTCGCAAACAGGATGGCGGCGACGTCGTGCTCGGCCCCGGCGAATACATCATCGTGCCGCGCGGCATCGAACACTGCCCGACGGCCGAACCCACCTGCCAGGTGGTTCTGTTCGAGCGAAATACCACGCTCAACACCGGCAACGTCGAGAATGACCGCACGGTTCGCGAGCTCGCCAGGCTGTAAGTCGTTGCCTGATGCTCGCTTAAGCCGCAGCCATCATTGCGGCTGCGGCCCATTCACTCAGGCGCGCCGAGAACGCATGCCACGAGTTTTTTCGATCTTCGGATTGTCGGCCATCCGCCGATAGCGTTCGGACCCGCAGTCGACGAGAGCGACCCTGCTGTTGGCGTCGTGGTGCAATCCCCAGCCGTAGGATTTCACAAGGGGTGATGCCCGCAGGCAGGCCTGAGGCTTCGAGAACAATGCCTTCCTGAGGTCATCGAGCTTGCTGTCCGGCACGTCCTTGCGCCGAGCCTCGACCGCAAGCAGCAGCTGGTCGCTCGTCAATTTGTAAGGTGACGCCTGCAAGAGCTCGTATTGAATCGCCGCAACCGTCCCCATCCTGGACGGCACAGTCCCTGCCGCCACCGGACAATCGGGCGAGACCATGATCAGGACGTTGGTGTAGTTGGTCGAATGCATCGGGTTCCTCGACGTTTGCGAGGCAAGCTATCGCGGGCCTGGCACCGCCGCAACGAACTCCAGGACGGATCGTACCGTCAGGACGTCAGGCGGCGTCGCCTCCACCAGCAAAAGCAGCGCCAGCCGTTCGGCGGCTGGCTGCGAGATCGATCAGGCTGATCACGCCGCCAATGGCGACCACCGCGCCGAGGAGGCCGCTCACCGCGACGACCGCTCCCTCGCCGGTCCACAACGCCACGATCGGCATCAAAACCAGGAGGACGCCGTTGTTCATCGTCTCGGAGCTCGCCAAGACGAAGCCGGCATCGGCGCCGCCGCGGCTGGCTTGAATCGCCGTATTGGCGGGCGCGGCCAGCCCGCAGCCGAAACCCCAAAGCCCGAGCAGCACCAGCGAAAGACCGAATGGCAGGAAGACGCCGAGAAACGCGACCTCGGTGACGAGGATCAGGCCGATGGCCGGCGGCAGGATGGTCTGCGGATTTCCCAGGCGACCGATCAACAGATTGCCGACGGCCAATCCGGCGCCGAAGACCGCAACCGCGACGCCGACCGCGCCGGTGCCGAGGCCAAAGCGCGCGCGCAGCACCTCGCCGGAGATCAGGAAGCCCGCAATCGCAGCGCCGAGCCATGCCCCCTTGCAGAGATTGGGCCGCAGCACCGCGCCTTCGGCAAGGTGCGCTGCTGACGCGCTCAACGAACCACGCGCCCCCGGTCTCGAGCGCGGCAGGACGACGAAGGCGAGAGCGCACACCGCGAGGCAGCCGAGGCTGACCGCGAGGAACGGCGCGCGCCAGCCGTACAACTCGGTCAGGAGGCCGGCAATGGTCGGCCCGGAGGTGACGCCCAGCGTCAGGCCGAACAGCACGAGCCCCATCGCCCCCGCCTGCTTGTCTTCGGGCACGGTCTCGCTGATGAGTGCGAAGGCGGTCGGCGTCAGCGCCGCGCCGGCAACGCCGCCGAGAACCCGGAAAGCAACGGCGAAAGAAATGTCGGGCGCGATGGTGAGAACGAGCGCATCGGCAGCGAACAGCAGCAGGGCCGGCAGCAGCAGCCGGCGCCGCCCGAACCGGTCGCTCAGGAGGCCGACGAACGGCGCCAGTGCGGCGTAGGACAGGGCGTAGCCCGAAACAAGCCAGGCGGCGCTCGACACCGGCACCTTGAACGCCTCAGCCAGCGGCGCCAGCATCGGCGCCAGCATGAATTCAACTGTACCGACCAGATAGACGGCGAGCGCCAGCGTGGCGAGCAGAGTGGATTGGCGGTGACTTGTGGTCGGCATGGGGCAGCGTCTCCGGCGCAGATGGGTCCTGTCCGGATGCCGCCAACAAGGTGTCGAGCAGCTTGTCCCGTCGACTTTCCAGGTCGGCGATCTGGCGCTCGATCTCGGTCAGCTTCTTGCGATGGGCGCTGGCGACGCTTTCGCAGGCGGTGACCTTGGCGGGGTCGTCGACGATGCAAGCGAGAAAGGTCGCGATCTCGGCGGTGGTGAATCCGAGCCGGATCATCCGGCCGATCCGGCGCACCAGCAGCACCGCATCGGCATCGAACTCGCGATAGCCATTGGCGCCCCGGGTGGAGCTGAGCAACCCGACTTTCTCGTAATGGCGGATCGCGCGCACGCTCGTTCCCGCCGCTCTTGCTACATCTCCGATCTTCATCCGAACTCCTTAAGCTCCCAAGCTTACCCCCTGACATCAATGTCAGGGTCAAGCGTCAGAATGGGCAACTTAGGTCCGGCGGGCAATTCCCGAGGCCGTGATGGCCGACGCAGATCACACGATCGGCGGCCGCGTCCGCCGGCGCGAAGCAATGGACGCCGATCGCCACGCCCTTGGCGCAACCGATGGCGCCGAGACAAGCGGCCGGATCGACGAAGCGCGACCCACCGCCGCGAAACCGTCGCGGCCGGAATCTGGCGGGTCGACGGCTTCGGACGGAGGCCCTGCCGGAGACGGCAGGGCCAGCGTATGCGGCGTTGCCGATCACGCCACTTCGGTGATGAAGTTTTCCCGCGCGCGCCGGACCTTCTTCAGGTTGACCAGCCAGTCCTTGTCAGCCTCGCGATAGCCGAGCGGCATGATCGCTACAGAGCGCAGGCCGCGCTCTCGCAGCCCCAGGATTTCGTCGAGCTTTGCAGGCTCGAAGCCCTCCATGGGCGTAGAATCGACGCCCTCGAACGCCGCGGCTGTCAGGGCGATACCAAGGCCGATATAGGCTTGGCGGGCAGCGTGCTCGAAATTGACCTGGGGATCGCGCGGAACATAGGTGCCTAGCAGCATCTTGCGGTAGTTTTCCCAACCTTCGCTGGTTGAACCGCGCTCAGCATTGACCAGATCGAACATCGAGTTGATGCGATCGGCCGTGTAGTTGTCCCACGCTGCAAAAACCAGAAGATGCGAGCCATCAGTGATCTGGCTCTGATTCCAGGCGATCGGCTTGATCTTCTCCCGAACCTCCGGATTGGTGACGACGATCACTTCGTAGGGCTGCAGACCGCTGGAGGTGGGAGCAAGGCGAATGGATTCCAGGATGCGTTCGACCTTATCCGGGGCCACTTGCTTCGACGGGTCCATTTTCTTCGTCGCATAGCGCCATTTCAGCTTTTCGAGAACCAAGGTGGGATCCTTTCATTTCGGCCGCCACGGACCGCTGCGAGCTCGGGGGCCAGCGGAGGCGGCGTATTGCCCTCGCCGGCCGTTACGGTATATATAAGTGACTTAGTCAACTAAGATAACCTTTGCGCAAACGCAAGAAGGCACGTTGCTGATACCTGGGCACAAGGACGTAACCACGATGTCGACGAACCACGATGTCGCCTGCTGCCGGCGCGTCTGCGACGTTCTCGCGCGGATTGGCGATAAATGGAGCGTGCTCGTGATCATGATGCTCGGCGACGGTCCGCGCCGATTCAATGAGCTGAAGCGATCGACCGCGGGGATTTCGCAGCGCATGCTGACGCTGACCTTGCGTGGCCTGGAGCGAGACGGATTGGTGACACGGACGGCGTTTCCGACGATTCCGCCTCGCGTCGAATATGAGCTCACCGATCTCGGTCGCTCGCTATGGCAGCCGATCGAAGCGCTCGGCGAATGGACCTTCGCCAATCTCGATACGATCGAGCGCGCGCGGGCCGCCTTCGACCACAGGAACGATTCCGGCGAGGCATCAGGCCAGCGCCCTCTTCCGCCACACAGATAAGGCGACGGCCGTAAGGGCGCCCGAAGCCACGCCGGCCGCCGCAGCCAAGGATGAATTAGAAGCGGCTGACACGGTTTTCAGGCGATCCGCTTCCACATGAAAGTGGTGGGACAAAGGGACCCGTCCGGCCACAGGGCATAGTCAGGAATTTCCCCCGCGATCTGCCAGCCCTGCCGGCGATAAAGCCGGTAACCGTCACCGCCTGTGACCGTATCGAGGGTCAGAATCGTCTTGCCCACCCGTCTCGCTGCCGTCTCAGCCTCGTCCATCAGCGCGCCCCCGACGCCGCGATGACGGGCGTCGCGACGCACCAGCATCTTGGCGATCTCGCCGCGATGGGGCTGGTTCGGAGGCGTAGAGACTATGACCTGGACCGTTCCGACAAATTCGCCCTGATCGGGGCCGGCCGCGATGAGCAACCGCTCGCCGCGCCCGACGCTCGCCGCGACGTCATGCCAGAAGTCCTCGGCATCGGCGCGCGTCAGACCGGCCATGAAACTCACCGAGGCGCCGCCGGCGATGCAATCCATCAGAATGTCCGCAAGCGCGGGTGCAGCGGCATGCGCTGTGTCGGCATCGAGACGGTGGATCTCCATCGCTTGCTCTTCTCCAGATCGGCCTTCCCAACCGGCACCACTACTTCCACAATGACCTTAGCTCGCCTCGTTTGCTAGCGCTATGGATCTGACGCTCGTATCAGCATTGCAGCGAATTCGTCGTACGCGCGTCAGATCAAAAACCGCAATAGAATCACCATAATGCTGGTGCCCCCTTTTCCAACGTTCGTATGAGTGCTCGCCGCAAAGGGATACGAACGTTAGAACCAGGACGCGAGCACGTCCTCGTGCCACACCGCGCCCAACAGAGAGCAGAGAAACCGACGTTGGAAATCGTGACCAGCCCCGAGATGATCGTCGCGGGAATACCCATCCAAGCCAACTGGCAGCAGCTGTGGGAAGAAGTCCCCAAGGCCTGGGGAAGCCTGTTCGCGCGCGCCGCCGAGTTCGAAAAACTGAGCGACGGCCCCTTCGTCGACGTCAGCCTCGGACGGAGCGATGTCGCCTATCTGCAGCTCGTCGGCTTTCCCCTGCGTCACGGCGTGCGGGTCCCTGACGGGCTCAAGGCCATGCACATTCCCGTGCAACGATTGCTGCATCACCGCCATGTCGGTGACGTCAAGGGCATCGCCGCAAGCTTCGGCGCCATGGAGGCCTGGGCGGAGCAGCACGCACTTCCTCCGAGCGAATTCAAACTTGACTTTGGTTATACCCTCGCCGGCGACGAGACTGCACATGATCTCTATATCGGCCTCAGGCCCGAGACGCCGTGGCGGCATGTCTAGCACTTGCCGGATTGCCGTCGCCGCAAAGGCAACACTGGCGACGCAAATAGGCACTTTCAATGTTGCCGCGGCTGCCCGACATTGGCCTTGCGCGGCCAACTCAGCACGGTCTCGCGCAGCACTGATCTCAAGGTAGTTCGAACACAGATGAAATTGAAATCGCACTGGTGGTGGGACCTCTCCGCCCAGGACTTCAATACGCTGGACCTCAGCCGGATCGTCGCGGTCCTGCCGGTCGGAGCGGTGGAGCAGCACGGCCCTCACCTCCCGGTCCGCGTCGACGCGGCAATTTGCGATGGCGTCATGCGGCATGCGGTCGCAAGGATGTCCGAAGATTTTCCGGCCTTGATCCTGCCTGCGACGACCATCGGCAAATCCAACGAACATTCCGCCTTTGCCGGCACCCTCACGCTCGCCGCCGAGACGCTGGGCCGGGTCTGGTATGAAATCTGCGAAAGCATCTTCCGCGCCGGCATCCGCAAGGTTCTGTTCGTCAATGCCCACGGCGGCCAGCCGCAGGTCGTCGACATCGTCTGCCGGGAGCTACGCGTCAATCTCGGCATGTTCGCCGTGTCCTCCAAATGGTCGAGCTTCACTGACCTGAGCGACCTGTTCAGCGCCGATGAGCGTAACCATGGCATTCACGCCGGCGAGGTCGAGACCAGCGTGATGCTGTATCTCCATCCGGAGCTGGTGGACATGGCGCGCGCCGAGGACTTCGTCCCGCTGTCAAAGCTGCTCGAGCAGCAGAATGAGATGCTGATGCCGGAAGGCGGCGCTGTCGGATTCGGCTGGCAGATGCAGGATATCCATCCCAAGGGCGCTTGCGGCAACGCGTCGCGGGCGGATGCGGACCGTGGACGGATTGCGGTCGAGCGCGCCGCCGACCGCCTCAACAAGCTGATTGCCGAGATCGCCGCCTATCCGCTGAGCCGCATCCGGCCGGGCCCGGACTTCTCAGCGACGGCCAAGGTGGAATGAGGCCACGCCGCCCGGCACAATGGCGCGAAGGTCGAGACCCGACCGGGAATAGAAACTCGAAGAGATAGCCGGGCCGTCGATTTCAGCGAGCGCGCGATTGCCGCCCTCCAGCCGGCTTTCGTCGGCGTTCGGGGAGAGTTGCGCCGTCATGCTCCAAGCTCTGATCCGGGCCGGCATAGCCGGCGATCTTGATGTCGAGGACGAGGAGACAGGCCTGCAGTTCCGCCACATGGGCGCGGACGCGCTTGCGATGCGCTTCGAGCAACGCCCGACGCTCCGCCGCGGTAGCCGGGCCTCTTTCGCGCAATGCGGCGTAGCGCAGCATCTCCCGGATCGGCATGCCGGTCGTCTTCAGCCTGCCGAGGAATTCGATCCAGACGAGGATCGATGCGTCGTAGTCACGTCGGCTCGATCGATCGCGGACGGCATAGGGCAGCAGCCCGATCCGCTCGTAATAGCGGATGGTGTGAGCCGACAGTCCCGAGCGATTCGCGAGTTCCCCGATCTTCATGTCACAGGCGCTGCTTCCGTCACGACGCGGGAGACACTACAAGTTCGAGCGCGCTCTAAGTCAAGCGCCGAGCCAGGGACCGACGATCCGCATTTCATCGGCCCCGCTGGCCTGCGTGCGCTTGAGCACCGCAAAGATCTCGTCGGTGGCTTTGGCGCTCGCCTCCGCCAGCGCGGCTCCCATGCAGAGCTGGGCGACCAGAAGAGCCGTGAAAAGATCGCCGGTGCCGCAGGGCCGGATCGGCAGCTTCGCGACCGATGTCCGATGCAGGCCCGACGACGTGCAGGCGACCGTCTCGACGCAGCCCGGCGCAGTATCGTCGAGCACGCATCCCGTCACCACGACATCCCCGGTTCCGCGCCCGCGCAAGATTACCGCAGCGTCACCGATCGCGTCGGCCGAACGCGCTTGGCGTCCGGCCAGCAGTTCGAGCTCATACTGGTTGGGCGTGACGATCGACGCCGAAGTCACCAGCCGGTCGCGAAAGAAATCGATCAGCGAGCTTGCGACAAAGACGCCGAGATCATCGTCGCCCATGACGGGATCGCAGACATAAAGAAGGTTCGGATTGCGCGCTTTCGCCCGCGCGACGAACCCGGCAACCACCGCGGCATTCTCGACCGAACCGAGGTAGCCGCTGAGTAGCACCGCCGCACGATCGACGAGACCGCGCTCCTCGACGCCGCGCAGCAGGGCCGCCACCAGCTCCGGCTCCAGCACCCGTCCGTGGACGGTGGGATAGCGGGGATGGTTGGACAACAGCACGGTCGGCACGGCCGCCACTGTCAGTCCCCTCGCCTGCATCGGAAACACGGCGGCGCTGTTGCCGACATGGCCGTGGACGACCTGGCTCTGGATCGAGATCACCAACATAGCCGGCTCTTTACCGCATCTGGCCCATCATGGAAACCGGCCGCGGCCTGGCCCTGACAAGGTCTGTCCGACCTGCCCGCTCGCCGGTCGTGCCCTTCTCGATAGCGCGGCGAGCGCGGGTTTTCCTAGTGTCCCGTTTCCAACGTTCGTATCCCATTGCAGCAGGCGCTCATACGAACGATGGCGGATCGGCGTCAAACGGTTCGCCGCCGCAAATCCGTTCGGCAGCGCTCTTATCGCCCACCACGCCCTCAATCTCTACAAGCCGAGACTGGACGACACCCCGAACGCCGACGACATCCATCCGCTGTTCTGGAAGCATTTGCCCGCTATTGTCGATAGGGACCGGGCGGAGGTCGCCGCATTCGTCGACGAGATGTCCCGGCACAAGGCGAGCCTGCTCGCGCGAATGGGAGAGAACGCCGATCGCGCCAGTTGGGCGACGGCGAAAGCCTCAGCCTCAACGGCCGTCTGATCCAGGTCCTCGACGCGATTGCAATCTACCTGTCGTCGAACCTCATGCAGCCGCTCGGCGACGCGCCCCCCGCGGGCTTTGCGAAATATGACTGGAACATCCTCAACGTACCGATGTCGAGCGTCTCTGACCGCGTGGCCCTCGAGGTCAGCCCGACCGCAGGCGGCGCGCTCAGGCGCACCCCCTATCCGTTCGACATCGACCCGCTGCCCGTTGACGTCCCGGTGCGAATTTCGCCTGGCATTTCATCGCGTGCGGCGTTCGATTTCCACGGGAATGCCATCGAGAAGCGGATGCTCCGGTTCACCTTCACCAACTGAGCGCACCGCGTTCGAGCGAACGGACTAGAATCCATCCGCGATCAGATCCAAGGAGCATGCCAGATGGTATCGCTAACTGAGAAAGGCTTTTCCCGGACACTTGGCTTCGGCCAACGGCCGGCCCTCCTGGTCGTCGACTTCATCAACGGCTTCACGGACCCCGCCTCTCCCCTCGGCGCCGACGTCGCTCGCGAGATCAGCGAGACGAACCGCCTGCTGGCGCGATTCCGGCAACGGCGCCTGCCGATCTATTTTTCATCGATCGAGTACGACGATCCATCGGCGACTGACGCGGGGCTCTGGAGGAAGAAGATTACGGGCCTCGAGGAGCTGATTGCCGGATCGTCCGCGTGCTTGGTCGATCAGCGGCTCGCACGCCGAGCGAACGAGGCGCTGATCCGCAAGAAATTCGCCAGTTGCTTCTCCGGAACGGGCTTCCTCAGCCGCCTTGTCGTCGCCGATGTCGACACGATCGTGGTCGCCGGCTGCACGACCAGCGGATGCGTTCGGGCCACCGTGGTCGATGCCTGTCAAAGCGGCATTCGCCCGATCGTGGCGCAGGATGCCGTCGCCGACCGTCTCGCCGATACACATCGACAGTCGCTGACGGATATTACGCTGAAGTACGGCGACGTCATGCCGGTCGATGACATTATCTCGTCGGTGGATGCGATACGGGACGAGGAAGCGACACGGGACCGGCCGGATCCGGCGTAATCGCCCGGCGCCCTGCCGTTCGACGCGATATTTGAATTGGCCGCGCAACCACAGCCCTGCTGCCCGTTCTATTGATAATCCGCGGCCTGTTCTGTTAAGGAGAGACCGGGACGAGGAAAATGCTCAAATTCTTTGGCGCGAGCAGAAGATGGGTTGCCGTTGGCGCTGCATGGGCGGCCACCTATGCGCTGGTCTTTCAGATTTTTTGTGCCGGCCTGCTGCTCGCCTCGGTCTCCCCGGCATCTGCCGATTTCGACGCCCCACTCTGCATCACCGGCCTTCACAAGCAGGATTCCCACAGCCAGGAGTCCCCAGCCAACCCTGATCTGCCTATCGCAAAAACGGGCCTCTATTGCCCGCTATGCACGGTCCATTTTTTCGGCCACGCGCTTCGGCCCGAAGCTCCGGCGCTGTTTCGCGCGGTCGCCGTCCCGGTCCCGGCTCGCCCGGTCTTCGCGCCGCAAGCCACCGCCTTTACGTGTGTTTACGCCGAACGCGCGCGTGATCCTCCAAGCCAGATCTGACAACCGGCGCTGACGCGCCGCGTCATTGATTGTCAGTTTCGATCTGGTGGAGTTTACCAATGCTTTTCGGCTTTTCCAAGCCGCGCGCGCTGCTGCTCGCGTCGGCCGCCGTCTTCATTTCCGATTCAAGCTCGTTCGCCCAATCCAGCAACTCCCCGCTTCCCGGCATCACCATCGATGAACCGGCGCGATCGCAGCGGCCGAAGAGGCGGGCCTCGTTGCGACGCAGCGACCAAACCACCACCGTCCGGCGCAATATCGCGAGCCAGGGCGACCTTGCCCCCGCCGCAGCGCCCGCCACCGCAAGCGGGACAAAAGCCCTGACCGGCAATCCGGCCGAGCGCAGCGGCAGCCTGACCGTGCCGACGGCGGCGGAGGCACAAGCGGAGATCAACCGCACCCCCGGCGCGGTCACCCTCGTTCCGTCCTCAGTCTATGCGACGTCGACGCCGGCGGCGACCATCAAGGACATCGTCGATTACGTCCCCGGCGTCCTTCTGCGCATGAACGAGCCCGACCAGGTCGGCCGCTTGTCGATCCGCGGTTCAGGCCTGTCGCGTAACGCCGATGTGCGCGGCGTCGCGGTCTATATGGATGGGATCATTCCGCTGACGCGCGCCACCGGCGACACGTCCTTCGACGAGATCGACCCGACCGCCTACCGCTATACGGAGGTCTACAAGGGGGCCAATGCTCTGCGCTTCGGCGCGGCGACCCTCGGCGGCGCGCTGAATTTCGTCACGCCCACCGGCTATGACGCGAGCCGCCTCACCGGGCGGGTCGACATCGGCAGCTTCGGCTTCAAAAAATGGAACGGATCGTCGGGCGGCGTCTATGGTCCCGCCGACTACTTCGTCAACGTCACCCGCCAGCAGGACACCGGCTTTCGCCAGCACACCGAAGGCGAGAACTTCATCGGGTCGACCAATTTCGGCTACCGCTTCACGCCCGATATCGAGACGCGTTTCTATTTCAATTCCGCCAACGTCTCGCGCAACCTTGCCGGCAACGTCAGCAAATCGCAGGCACTCACCAATCCCGCGGCTGCCAATATCGTCCCTGGTCCCAACAACGACAACATCGATTGGAATATCGGCAAGGAGACGGACGCAAAACAGGTCGCCAACAAGACGGCCATCCGCTTCGGTTCGACCACCCTGCTCGAATTCGGCGGCTTCTATCTCAACCGCGACATCAACGCGCGGGTCTTTGCCGTCATCGACACGCAAGCGCACGAGGCCGGGGGCTTCCTGCGTCTCGTCGACGATCGTCTGCTGGGCGGCTTCCGCAATCGCCTTGTGGCCGGCGCCAGTCTCCAGGACGGCACGCAGCGGCGACGCCAGTTCATCAATAACGGCGGCAATCCCGGCAAGATGAATTTCGATGCCGACCAGATCGCCAAGAACAGGATCCTTTATGCCGAGAATTCCTTCTATGTCGTGCCAAACGTCGCCTTGGTCGCGGGCGTCCAATATGCCAAAGCCTCGCGCGAGCAGCGGGATTACCTCGGCAGTCTGTCGGGTATTGCCGAGTACGACCTGACGAGCCCGAAAGCGGGCGTGCTGTGGGAGGTGACGCCCCAGGTTCAGCTCTTCGGCAATGTCTCGCGCAGCGCCGAAGCCCCTACCTTCGGGGAAGTGACCATCACCTCGACCTCGACCGTCGGCCTGAAGCCCCAGAAGGCGACCACCTACGAGATCGGGACGCGCGGCGACTTTGCCGACGTCAAATGGGAAGCCGCGATCTACCGATCACTCATCCAGAACGAGTTTCAGTGCCTGACCAGCGTCGCCGGCACCGGCTTCTGCACCCAGATCAATATCGATCGCAGCGTCCATCAGGGCGTCGAGCTCGGCACCAGCGCCGCGCTCTACAAAGGATTGCTCGCCACCGGCTCGCGGCCGGACGAGATCTGGCTGAACGCCGCCTATACCTACGGCGATTTCCGCTTCGACAACGACCCCGCTGTGGGCAACAACCAGTTGCCGGGGCAGCCACGCCACTACATGCGGGCCCAGCTGCTCTACAAGCATCCGTCCGGCGTCTATTTCGGCCCGAATGTCGAATGGGTGCCGGAGCGCTATTTCGTCGACAGCGCCAACACCGCCTACGCCGACCCCTATACGCTGTGGGGCGCCAAGTTCGGCTTCGACGACGGCGGACCGGTCACGGCCTATATCGAAGGCCGCAATCTGGCAAACACCGCCTACATTTCTTCGGTCGGCGTCGCCAACCAGGCCACCGATCTCAGCAAGCTGTTCTATCCGGGGTCTGGCCGCGCGGTCTATGCCGGCCTGCAGGTCAAATGGTGAGGAGCTGAGGATGCACGGAGCGAGGATCGACATGATGTACGCACGATCGATGTCAGGGCGGGCTTTCCGACGACTGACTGGTGGATTGGCCGTAGGCCTCGTCCTGGCGGCGGCGGGCGCGTCGGCTCAGACGTCAAAGGGGCAGCCCGTAGCCATCTCCTTCGGCCTTGCGGTCGCCGACACGCCGGTCGGCTGCGGGGCGCCGCTGACCGCCCTCGGCACCGGTCGGGTCGCGGCCAGCCTGAACGACGCGAGGCTCTATGTCTCCGACCTCAAGCTGATCGACGCCAGGGGGGGCCGCGTCCCCGTCAAGCTGACGCGCAACGAATGGCAGTTCGCCGATGTCGCGCTGATCGACTTCAAGGACGGTCGCGGCGGCCGGACTGGCTGCAGCAAGGACAATCCGGCGAAAAACACCACCGTCGTCGGCACTGTCCCGAAGGGGCGCTATGCCGGGATCGAATTCACTGTCGGCGTTCCGGCGGCGGCGGAGGTCGATGGCAAACAGGTTTCGCTCAACCACAGCAATCTCGAGACCGCCCCCGCCCCGCTCGATATCGCGGTCATGAACTGGAGCTGGCAGGCCGGGCGGAAATTCATGCTGGCCGAAGTCAATCCCGCCGGCGGCTTCAAGCGCCAAGACGGCAGCCCGGCCCGCACGTGGATGGTTCATCTCGGCTCGACCGGCTGCAAAGGCAATCCGGCGACGGGAGAGATCATTGCCTGCGCGCGTCCGAACCGGTTCGTCGTCACCTTCGAGCGGTTTGATCCGCGCTCCCAGCTGGTCGTGCTCGATCTCGCCCAGCTCTTTGCCGGCAGCGATCTCGCAACCGACAAGGGCGGCGCCATCGGCTGCATGAGCGATCCGTCCGATCCCGAATGCACCGCGATCTTCCAGGCGATCGGTCTCAATCTGAACGAGACGAAGCCCGGGGCCGGCGACGAAGGCCGGCAGACCACTCCCGGCCGGTCGCCGATCTTTACTGTGCGAGCCAAGCCATGACGAGGCTCGGCCGTACCAGACGCGGCCGCGTCCGCGCTCCTGCCGCCGCGTTGGCCATTCTCGCCGGCGCGACGGCATCGCTCGCTGTCGTGGGGCTCGGCACCGCCGACACCGCCAAGCTCAAGCCATCGACCAAGGCGCCGGCCGTTGCCGACGACTGGATCTGGGACCTGCCCAGCTATGTGCCGGTGCCGCGCGTCCCCGCCGACAACCCGATGAGCGAGGCGAAATTCGAGCTCGGCCGGCACCTCTTCTACGACAAGCGCCTGTCCGGCAACGGCACGCTCGCCTGCGCCTCCTGCCACCTGCAGGACTATGCCTTCACCGACCGGCGGCCGGTGTCACCCGGCTCGACCGGCGAACAGACGCCGCGCAACGCGCCGACCACCGTCAACGCCGCCTGGCACGCCAGCTACACCTGGGCAAATTATTCGCTGGTCACCCTCGAGAAGCAGATGGAGAATCCGCTCTATGGCGAACGCCCGACCGAGATGGGTGTGACCGATGCCAACAAGGACGAGATCCTCGCCCGGCTCGAGAGCGATCCCCGCTATCGCGATCTGTTCCGCGCGGCGTTTCCGGCATCCGAGAAGCCATTCACATTCGACAGCGTGATCAAGGCGATCGCCGTGTTCGAGCGCGGCATGGTGTCGTTCTCGAGCCGCTATGACCGCTATCTCCAGGGCAAGGAAAAGCTGACCGAAGCCGAGCAGCGCGGTCTCGACATCTTCTTCGGCGAACGTGGCGAATGCCATCACTGCCATGGCAGCCCGAATTTCGACGATCAGTTCGTGCACGCCAAAAGCCGCGACGTCGAACTGCCCTTCCACAACACCGGGCTCTACAATATCGACGGCAAGGGCGCCTATCCGGCGGCCAATCGCGGCCTGATCGAACTCTCCGGCGAAGCGTCCGACATGGGCCGCTTTCGCGCCGCCAGTCTGCGCAATATCGCCGTGACGGCGCCCTACATGCACGACGGCAGCGTCGAAACTCTCGAAGAGGTCATCGACATTTATTCGGACGGCGGCCGCGACATCGCTCACGGCCCTTTTGCCGGGGACGGCCGCAGCAATCCGTATAAGAGCGACCTGATCGTCAAGGGCAATTTCAGCGCCCAGGAGAAAGCCGATCTCGTCGTCTTCCTGAAGGCGCTGACGGACACCGAGCTGCTGACCGCGCCGCGGTTCGCTGATCCGTGGAAGCGGTAAGATACGGATGGCGGCTGTACAATGGCGAGTGCCGCTCCCGCCCCCAACGTCCCACCTTGTCTCACTCGAGACGAATGGGAGCTCGAAATGACAATCGCCCTCAGAATGTCGTCCTGCGCCTGTGGACGCGTTCGTTGCGAAGCCTTGGGCAAGTCAATATTGAGCGGGGTCTGCTATTGCGCGGATTGTCAGGAAGGCGGCCGTCGGGTCGAAGCTCTGCCGAATGCCGCACGCATCCGCGACCCGGACGGCGGCACCCCCTATCAGACCTATCGCGATGATCGATTTCGCTGTGTGTCGGGAGAGGAGCTCTTGGTGGACTACCGGCTCAAGCCAGCGTCCTCCACGCGGAGGGTGGTCGCGTCCTGCTGCAACTCCGGGATGTTTCTGAAATTCGATCCAGGATTTTGGGTTTCGACCTATCGATTCCGATATGATGGCGAGCTACCGCCCATCGAGATGAGGACCCAGACACGGCACCGGAGGTCGGAGACGGAACTACCGCGCGATGCGCCTGCCTACCGACGATTTCCCTTGAAGCTCTTCTCGAAACTGATCGCGGCGCGCATCGCGATGTTCCGCGGCCGATGAGATCGTTCGAAGGATAGTCGTTCTCAGGGCACGTTCTCAAACAGGCCGCGGTCATGGATTTCACAACCGATCGCCCCGTCCCGCCGGCCAAAGCCGCCGCACGCACGAGCGGACAGGCATCCAGGAGTGCCTCTCCACTCCTGGTGGCTGGTGGTCCGATTCCAACATTCGCATCTAGCTCGGCTCCCGCCCGAATTTCTGGCGCATCTCTCTGCCCGCGTGGACAAAGAGCGCTTTGGCGGCCGGCGCTACACCAAGCATGTGCATGCAAGCATGCACCATTCCTTGGAGGAGAATGAGCTTGGCCGGAACGCCCCCCTCTTGAAGCTTTCGCGCATAGGCTTCGCCTTCACTGCGCAGCGGATCATATTCGTTGACCATGATCGTCGCTGGCGGCAAACCGGATACGTCAGCCCGCAATGTCGCCGCGTACAAGGGAGGTGTCGACATTTGCCCTCCCAGATACGCATCCCAGCAGAACCTCATTGTATCGCGCGTCAGATAGTATCCGTCGGCGAACTCCTCGTATGAGGCTGTATCGAGATCGGTATCAACGGCCGGATAGAAAAGGAGCTGATGGGCGATAGACGGACCACGGCGATCTCTGGCTAGCAGCGCGACTGCGGCAGCCAGATTTCCTCCGGCGCTGTCGCCGGCGATGGCGATACGATGTCCGTCGATCCCCAGTTCGCCCGCGTGGTCGGCGACCCAGCAAAAGGCACGATAGAAGTCTTCCAGTGGAACAGGATACGGATGCTCCGGGGCTAGCCTGTAACCGACCGAAACGACGACACAACCCGTTGCATTTGCGAGGGCGCGGCACGGATTGTCGTACGCCTCCAGCGAGACGAGGCACCATCCTCCGGCATGCGCGAATACGATGGCAGGCTGTTTTTCGCCCTTCTTCGTTCCGGCCGGCCAATAGGCCCTGACCGGAACGACGACATCAGGCTCGTCCCCTTCCACAGCAATGTCTTCAATTCGGTCGACAGCTTCCAGCACACCCTGCATCGACATCAGCGCGCGGTCGGTATTCGACCGGAGCTCGTCAAGAGATGCTGGTCGAGTGGTGGGCATGCGTGCCAGGAACGCGGCAATGTCTGCGTCGATCGTCACTTGCTTAACCCCTCAAGGAAAAAGGGAACGACCTGCGCATTGAACTCCTGCGGGCATTCTTCCATTACGAAGTGACCGCAGTCGCGGACGATATTCCCCCGCAAATCCGTCGCGTGCGGACGCAGCGTTTCGATCGGGGCGTCAGCGGTGGCGAATTCAGCGCCGATCGCAAGAACCGGCATGGATAGTGGCCTGCTCGCACGCTCCCGATTCTGCCGGATCGTCTCTGGGATAGCGCGGTAATAGGCAAATCCGGCCCGGATTCCTCCTGGCGTTCCGTAGGCGCCGGCATAAACATCCGCAGCGACCCGATCCCTTCGGTGGGACCATTTGTCGAACATGAAGCTCAGATATTCCTTCTCCCGCCCCGATGTAAGGAACTCCGGCAAGTCCAGAACCTGATTGAACATGAAATGCCAGAGGAAAATATTGTCGGATGGTGGCACGAAGATCTGTGGCGCGGGAGCCAGACCGGGGATGACGGCCTCTGTCAGCGCAATCCTCTCCACCGCCTCCGGATAGTCGCTCGCCAACGCATATCCGACCCACATCCCCACATCATGTCCGGCGACGCAGTAACGCTGGTGGCCAAGCCGGATCATGACCTGATGCAGCGCGCGAGCGGCCGAACCCGTGTCATAACCGCTATCCGGCTTATCGGAGTAACCAGCACCGACCGGATCGACGGCAACAACCTGGAAGCCATTCTCGGCCAGTGCCACCATGATATGGCGCCAAGCATACCAAGTCTGCGGCCATCCAGGGATTAAGAGAACCGGCTTGCCGTCGCCAAGGACAGAACAGTGAATTCTCTGCCCGTCGACGCGGACATAACGGTGCATGAGACCATCGGACGCAACGTCCAGCCCAATCGAGTTTGCCATGATGTATTCCTTGGAAAGGACGTCAGAAAATGCCGAGGATCTTGTTCATCTGAGCCGCGCTCAGAGGCGTTCCGGCAAAATCATCGAAGATTTTTTCCGTGACCTGAATGGTGTGGTCACGAATAAAGGCCGCCCCCTCGCGAGCGCCGTCTTCCTGATCCTTCAGGCAGCACTCCCATTCGAGCGTAGCCCAGCCTTCGAAGTCGTATTGGGCAAATTTCGAGAAGATCGAGCGAAAGTCGACCTGTCCATCACCCAGGGACCGGAAACGTCCCGCGCGTTCGATCCATGACTGATAACCGCCATAGATGCCCTGGCGTCCGGTGGAGTTGAATTCGGCATCCTTGACGTGGAACATGCCGATCCGCTCATGGTAAATGTCGATGAAGTCGAGATACTTGAGCTGCTGCAGGACGAAGTGGCTGGGGTCGTAGAGAATTCGGCACCGACTATGCCCGCCGACACGCTCGAGCAGCATCTCGAAGCTGACGCCGTCGTGCAGATCTTCGCTGGGGTGGAGTTCATAGCACAGATTGATGCCCTGCTCATCACACGCGTCGAGCACAAGCTTCCACCGTCGAGCCAGTTCGTCGAAGGCAGCTTCGACCAATCCCTCGGGGCGCTGCGGAAACGGGAAGAAATATGGCCAGAGAAACGAGCCGGAGAATGTCCCCATCTCGGTCAGCCCAAGTCGGCGCGAGGCCCTAGCCGCAAGCTTGATCTGTTGCAGCGCCCATTCGCTTCGAGCTGCAGCATTTCCGCGAAGCTCTTCGGGAGCGAAGGCGTCACACATCACATCGTAAGCCGGATGCACGGCAACGAGCTGCCCAAAAATGTGCGTCGTCAGTTCGCTGATGACCAACCCGTGCTCGGCCAAGACGCCAGAAACTTCATCGCAGTATGTCTGGCTCTCGGCGGCCTTGCGAACGTCGAACAAGCGCTGATCCCACGCAGGAAGCTGGAGGGCCTTGAAACCCAGGTTGCCGGCCCAGCCCGCAATGGTTGCCAGTTGGTTGAAGGGAGAGAGAGCATCACTGAACTGCGCCAGATGGATGCTTGGACCTTTGATCCGCTTCATCGCGCCACCATTCTTTGTCAGTCGCTAAAGAATGCGACCTTGCAGGAGGATGTCAAGGGGGTTATTTGTTGATCGATCAAGAATAGAGCAGCGGCATGGCTGGCAGGCCCAGAGAATTCGACAGAGACTTGGCCCTTGAGCGGGCTCGCGACCTCTTCTGGGCGCGGGGCTATGAGGGCACATCGATGTCCGATCTGGTGGCTGGCTTGGGCATCGCCTCGGCACGGATCTATGCGGCCTTTGGTTCCAAGGAGGCGTTATTCCGCGAAGCCATCGAACATTACGAGGCAAGAGAGGGCAGCTTTGCCGAACGCGCCCTGTCTGGGGTCAAGGACGTTCGCTCCGCCTTGGAAAACATGTTCCGGGAAGCCGTAAGGCTTTACACGACGGGACAGAGGGGATGCATGGTCGTTTCGGCGGCAACCAACTGTGCGCAGGAAAATACGGCCGTGAGCGCCTGGCTGGCCGAACATCGAAAAGCAAGAACCCAGTCGATCATTGAGCGTCTGCGGGAGGCGAAACACTCTGGCGAAATTCCGGACCACATTGATGAGGTGGCGCTCGGCGACTGCTGCGCAACGCTGCTTCACGGTTTATCAGTGCAGGCCCGGGATGGTATTGACCGCCATCGGCTGGACGCCATGGTCGATGCGTTCCTTGCGGCGTTTGATCTCATGATGGGCGGGAATAGTCGTCCAGATGTCCGGCTGAAACGATCATGAATGCCGTCTCTGCGTCGCGCGCGCTCAGCTCACGCGCAGGACTCCCGTTAAAGTCACATAAATATGAGATGGCAACCATGCGTATCTCGGCCGCAAATGTCGCGGACGCCGGTGCCGCCCGACGATAGCCGGAGCCTCGGAATCATTCACCCTTTAGGATAAAGCGGTCACGATGGGCTGACAGGCTCAGTCGATACAGAAGCCGTTCCAGCGCATAGCGCGTCAGCAGAATCCTGAAAGTCCGTGCGTTCGACGCGAGACCGGTCGAGCAGACGAGCCCGCACCGAAGCGCCAACGTTTTTTCTTGGTTCACGCGCCATCGGCCACCGTCGCTTCCACATAGTCACCTCTCCCGTCGGACGAACGTCGATGCGGAGAGCCCGCCTGGCCGACACGACGATCTACGAGATGGAACAGCGCGGCGAGTTATGTCGGCCCATTCCAGGAGCATGTGCCGCCGCTGCGGTTCGTATTCCGCTTTGTTGTAGACGCCGCGCGATGAGCGCCCGTCCTCGTGAGCTTTGTTTGATTTCAGCTAGTTATGCCGACGTGGTGATAGTTCGCGAAACGCCGCGAACCACATCATGTCATTCCCACTCAATTGTTTGAGATCGTTGCAACCACTTGAATTTGTTGCAAAAAGTATTTTTCCGTTCAAATACTACCGGCTCAGGTCGCGTCAGAAAACTACAATACTGATTTTATTGAAGAATTTCTGCTGGCCTTTGCAAGCCATCTATCGGCCACTATCGGATCTTTGCACGCCATTCCAGGCCTGACGCCCAAAACAGGTCAAAGCCAAAAGTGCCGTCAGCGCTTGTAAGATCACCCGCCCAGGCGTTCGTTAAAGGCATCAGCGCGGCTGCCCTTGGCCCGGCGCTCCAGCAGAGCCCGCTCGCGCTCGTTCGTGGCAAGGGCGGCGGCAAGGGCGAATGCTTGGCGGGCGTCCTCCACGCGACCGAGCCGTTCCAGAAGGTCGCCGCGCACACTTGGCAACAAGTGATAGGTTCTCAACTCTGGAGCCCCGGCGAGGCGTTCCACTATTTCGAGTGCGGCGGCCGGCCCGACAACCATCGCCACAGCCACCGCCCGGTTGAGTTCGACGACCGGCGAATGGGTCAGTGCTGACAAATGCGCATAAAGACCGGCAATGCCTGCCCAATCCGTATCCTCCGGGGCGGATGCGCGTGCATGGCAGGCGGCGATGGCGGCCTGCAGGCCGTAAAAGCCCGACCCTCCGCCAAGCGCCTGTGCGCGAGCGAGGGCGTTCAGGCCGCGCCGTATCTGCAACAGGTCCCACCGACGGCGATCCTGATCCATGAGAAGGATGGGGTCGCCTTCGGGACCGGTGCGCGCTGCATTGCGCGATGCGTTCAGTTCCATCAGCGCGACCAGGCCGTGGACTTCGGGCTCTTCGGGCGTCAGGGAGACAAGGACGCGACCAAGACGGCGCGCTTCGTCGCAGAGTTCCGGCCGCAGCCAGTCGTCACCGCGCGCGGCGGTATAGCCCTCGTTGAAGATCAGGTAGATGACCTCCAGCACGGCGGGCAACCGTTGAGCCCGCTCCTCCCCGCGCGGAGTTTCATAGGCGATGCCCGAGTCCGATAGCAGACGCTTGGCGCGCACGATGCGCTGCGCGACCGTCGCCTCCGGCAGCAGGAATGCGCGGGCGATCTCCCCGGTGGTGAGGCCACAGATCATGCGCAGCGTTAATGCGGCGCGCGATGGGGGCGGCAGCAGCGGATGACAGGCGGTGAAAATCAGCCGCAACATCTCATCACCAATGTCGTCATCGAGGGCAGAGTCGAAATCGGGCATCGCGTTTTGCTCGGCCTCCAGCGACACCGCGATCATCGCAAGTTTGCGGGTCAGCATCGGTGTGCGGCGCAAATGCTCCTGCGCGCGGCGTCTGGCGGTGGCCATCAGCCAAGCGCCCGGACGTTCGGGAATGCCGGCCGTTGGCCACCGTTCCAACGCCGCGACGAGCGCATCCTGGGTCAGTTCCTCAGCCAGCGGCACGTCGCGCAGCATCCGACTCAGGCTGGCGGTCAGCCGGGGCTGCTCGATCCGCCATGTGGCAAGGATCGCGCGGTGGATATCGCTCTCCGTCCCGCTGGCCGCCAAATGTCAGGCGCCCCTGGTCATCGAGCCGGCAATTCCGCGGATTTCACAGATGCCTTCCCAGCCGGGCATATGGTCCTTGTGCACTTGCATGAATTCCCGCGCGGCGGCGAGAGCCTCGTCAGGCCCCGGTAGATCAAAAATCGCGAACCCGCCGATCATCTCCTTGGCTTCGATGAACGGCCCATCGATTACCTTCATCTCTCCCTTGTCGATGGTCACCTGGGCACCCGTGGCCTGCGGAAATAGGCCGCCATCGTCTAGCATCCGGCCGGCCTGGATCTCCCGCTGCGCCATCTTGTGCATGACCTCCATGAGCGCCGGCGTTGGTTCAGCGGCATGATTCGACTTGACGATGAATAGGTAGCGCATCTCTCTTACTCCCTCGACGGTCGGCGGCGCCATCGCTGCCAGATCATGCCGTCATCCTGTCGATGGATGAGCCTCAGCAAAATCGACATGATAGCGAAAAAAATTTGCGTCGAGGAGATTTTAACTCATCACCTCCTCAATGCCACCAGACAGGAGCACTCCGACCCACTCCAGCAGCTTTGCATCACCCGCAGATCGGACCGGCAGATAGAAAGGAATAGGCCAGTTCAATGGGAATGAAAAACGGATGATAACAGCAATAAAGCGAGGGTGAAAATCACCGCAGAAACTACGCCATTGCCGCCGTTTGTATCCGTCACTCCCACTCGATGATTAACCGGAGCGGTAAGTATTTGAATTTTCGATGAATGCAAAACTGAGAAATCGACGCTTACCGTCATATATACCGTCAGATTCGCACGCAATTGATTTTCCACAATAAATGTATCGCGGTGCGCGGCGTCGATCTGATCGTTCGCATTATATACGAAGTGCGGGATCAATAGCTAGAGCCGATCGCAAAAGCCTGTGATTTACTGCGATAGACAACGAAGCGCCGTGCGCGTTTCGCGCTGCTCTGCAGGCTACACATTCGATGCCCTCCAGCCTTCGCCGGGCTTCCAACGCTCGTATCGTCGCCGGGAACGCCAAAGACGGATCCGCCCGTTGTTGGGCAAACCGATATCGCGGGTTTGGAAGTCACCTCTTCGGACTGACCAACCATACAAGGTGCGTAGACTGAGACGTCGCTCCCTGCTGGCACCGTCAGCGGCCGCACTTGCCGACAAAAATGCCTAAGGCAATGCACTGTCTCCTGCGCTTTGCGGTCCCTCTAGAATTCATTGCATTAGGTGGGATCGGGCGAAAAGAAGTCCGGCAGGTCATGTCTGAGTTTGGCGACGAGCTCATGATCTGGGAAGCGATCGATGGCCATCGTCCAAATCGCCAATGCCTCAATCTTCTCCCCCCTGTTCCAGTAAGCACCGCCGAGATTGAACATCGCCAGATCGTAGTGGGGATCCAGCGCAAGGGCCTTCTCATAGGCGTCGATCGCTTGCGCAGAATGCCCAAGGTCGCCGTAAGCCGCGCCGAGCTGAAACCAGCTCATAGCATCAGGCTGGATACGCTCGGCCTGTTCGCGCAAGATCGGCAGACTCTCTTCAAACCGACCGAGAAAGTTGAGGGCAGTCCCGAGACAGTAGCCGTAGTGACCGCCCGCCAGATCGTAGGCCTTCCGAAAACAGAGCTCAGCCTCGGCCCAGTCCGCCTCATCTTGTGCCCAGTGCCCAAGGCGATCCCATAAGAGGGCGGCTTCATCCTTGTCGTCGATGTGCTCGATTTGTCTGTTAAACTCGTCCCGAAATCCCGCGTAAGTCCGGCCGACATCCTGTCCCTCCGCTCGCAGGTACAAAGTCGACAACAGCAACTCGCGACGGCCTCCGGAGCTCTCGGGGTGGGCACCGACATAGCGGTGCCAGAAGCCCAGCGCCTGGCGCGCATTCTCCGCCGTTGTCCGACCGAAGCTCGCCACCAGCCGTGCGAAAAACGGCCAGATCCATGGTTCACAATCAGCTTGCGCAAGGAGGCCATTGATCTCACGGAACGCCGCGCTCCCCTCTCCCATGTTGAAGAGCACGTTGGCTCGCCACCCTGCAACGCCGGCTGCCTTGACGCGCGTAGGGTCGGTGAAGACGGCCTGATCCAGATGCGTGAGGGCATGCTTCCACTCGCCCTGGCGCACGTAGAACAGGGCCAAGGCATTGTGCGCTTCAGGAAGGTGTGGGTTCAGCCGCAAGGCTTCGCGATAGTGCTCGACTGCTCGCTTCTCATCTCCGAGCCGTTCAAAGCTCGTCCCGACGTTCTTATGGCCTTGGGATGCTAGGTCCGGCGAATTGGCGAACGCGGGGTCGGCGAGAGCCGCCTCATAGGCGGCCTTGGCGTCCTCCTCCTGGCCGAGCGCAGAGAAGGCATTGCCGATCGTGTAGTGAAGGCTGCCCCGCTCGTAGCGGCCCAGGTCGAGCTGACTCCTGAAAAACGTCACGGCGGCTTCGATCCGGGTGCGCGACCGACTTAACCCCGCCATCCCTAGGTTGACCTCAGCCATGTAAGCCGGGCCCATGGCTTCGTTGCCCACCCCGAGCACCGCCGCGAACCGATCGAACGCCGCGCTGATCACTACGTCGGCGTCCTGATTGTAGAGGTGCGCAAGGAGTTGGCCGGCTAGGGCCGGATCGTCCGGAACATGGATGTCCGGAATACCGCGCCGAACGAGACCAGCGACATCGCCAGGCGCTGCCCGTGTCTGCTCGATCCGACGATCGCGCGCCGCCCGCGCCGCGGATCTAGCCAAAGTGGCCAGCCGATCCAGCCGCGCGTTCGTCAGCTCGTCAGTGAAATTGACGGTGAGCGATTGCTGGTGGGTCCAGTTTTTTCCCGCGTGCTCGTATTGGTGGAGAACAGTCTCCGCTGGGCAGATGCGCAGCGACGACGTCGGGATGTGATAAGCGGCGTAGAAGCTGTGCGGGTGCATCAGCAGGTAATTCAGGTTTGAGCGGCTGACCTCAATGCTGAGAGAGCCATCCGCGTTGAGCGGGCGCTCTGTCCCTTTGAGCTGCACGTGGACCCTGACGTTGGTCGCCTGCTCCTGGTCGACGACTTCGACTTCGCAGTCCGTACCATAGTCCTTTCGGTCGGCGCGTTGGAGGATGAAGCGACCGCTCGCCGTGAGGCGCCCCTGGAAGGCCGTTTCCGCCTTCTCTTCCGCGACATGATTGGCGTCACGCTTCGGCAGATCGTCGAGGTGGTCCAGATCGTCAACCATCCCTATCCCTTACGGGTAATTAAGGCGAAGTCCGTGGCGCCAGCTTTCGCGGACAGCTCCGGCCAATTCTTGTTGAAGTCGGGCAGGTTGGCGTGCTCGAGCGCCGCAGTGGCCACCGCAGCACAGTAAGCGATCCCGACATGCACGGTCGATCCCAAGAAATTGAGGAATCGAGTCAGATCTGGCGGGTAAGCTAGGTCGGTATCGCTGCCAAAGATGCGGTGCCGTTCGCCATCCACGAAGGTGTTGATCGCGCTCTCCAACACTGCGTAGCCCAGAAACGCCTCGGCCGGCGCGCCAGGTTGCGTCAGAACGGCGTTGAGCTCGGGCCTGCGCGGCGACAATGAAGGTGAGAACGCAGCGACAATCAGGATGAGAGAGCGCCGGCGGGGGCGGGACGAAGGGAGGGCGTAGCCCGACCGGAGGACCGCTCCCGCCGGCGGCGTCCGTCTCGGGCCCTCTGGCGGCCGGGTGTGGTTAGCGCAAGCTGTTGATTCGTCTCGACAACGAGGGGATCGACGCCTTGCCTGGCCGCCACATCACCGATCACCAGATGAGGCTATACATGAGTTACCGACCGACGTTATCGGCCGAGGCCGCGGCGGCCAAAGCCGGGTTTTCGACCGCGACTGCCTATCGGATCGAGGCCGATCCACGGCTGCCGTCGCAGAAAGAGGAGCCCAGGGGCCGGCGGCGGCCTGATCCGCTCGCGCCCTACTGGGAGGCCGAGATCGAGCCGATCCTGAAGGCCGCACCCGGGATCCGGGCGATCGGCGTGCTGGACGAGTTGCGCCGGCGGCATCCCGATCTCAATCCCAACATCCGACGGACGCTGGAGCGCCGCATCACTGCCTGGCGCGCGCTCAACGGTCCCGAGCGGGACGTCATCTTCCGCCAGGAGCACGAGCCCGGGCGACTCGGCCTGTCGGACTTCACCGATACCAGCGCGCTTCGCATCACCATCGCGGGTGCTGTGCTCGATCACCGGCTCTATCACTTCCGCCTGGCGTTCTCCGGCTTCGAGCATGCCCATGTCGTGCTCGGCGGCGAGAGCTTCGTCGCCCTCGCCGAGGGCCTGCAGAACGCGCTGTGGGCGCTCGGAGGCGTTCCCAAGGAGCATCGCAGCGACAGCCTGTCGGCGGCGTTCCGCAACCTGACGCGTGATGCGCGCGAGGACCTCACGCAGCGCTACACCGCGCTGATGAGCCATTACGGCATGGTGCCCACCCGCAACAATGCCGGCATCGCGCACGAGAACGGTTCGATCGAGAGCGCCCACGGCCATCTCAAGCAGGCGCTGGAGGATGCACTGCTGCTGCGGGGCTCGCGTGACTTCGCCGACCTCGATGCTTACCGTGCCTTCGTCGATGTGGTTGTCGGTCGACGCAACGCCAATCTCGTGAAGCGGATCGCGCTCGAGAAGGAGACGCTGGCGCCGCTGCCGAGAAGCCGCACCAGCGACTTCGAGGAGAAGGTGATCCCGGTGACGTCATCGGGCGGCTTCATCCTGCGCCGCGTGTTCTACACCGTGCCGTCGAAGCTGATCGGCCATCGTCTGCGCGTGCGCATCTTCGACGATCGCCTCGAATGCTTCCTCGGGACCACGCAGGTCGCAACGCTGAGACGTGGCCGGCCGGTGTCGGAGAACCGGGGCGGCCATGTCGTCGATTATCGGCACGTCATCCACGCCCTGCGACGCAAGCCGATGGCGCTCGCCAATCTCGTCTATCGCGACCAGCTGTTCCCGCGGGCCGCCTACAGACGAGCGTTCGAGATCTTGCGCGAGCGATACGATGATCGGCATGCCTGCAAGGTGACGGTCGAGCTTCTCGCCCTGGCCCACGAGCGGGCCTGCGAGGCCGAGCTCGCCGATACCATCGCCATCGATCTCGATGCCGGACGGCTGCCCGATCTCGCCGCGCTGCGCGTCCGCTTCCGGCCCGAGAAGGCGCCGATCCCGCACGTCGCCGTCGAGCTGGCTCCGCTCGCCGCCTACGACGAGCTGGCCTCCGTCGGCTTCGTGCCGGTGACCTCGAACACCGGAGATGCAGCATGACCGGAATGACGACATCGATCGATGCCGCCCGCGTCGAACTGCTGCTCACCGAGTTGCGCCTGCCCAGCGTTAAGGCGATCTGGCCGAAGCTCGCAGCGCAATCGGACAAGGAAGGCTGGCCCGCCGCACGCTTCCTCGCCGCGCTCGCCGAGCACGAGGTGGCCGACCGTGCCCGCCGCCGGATCGAGCGGCACATGGCCGAGGCACGCCTGCCCGCAGGCAAGACGCTCGCCACCTTCGACTTCGACAGCGTGCCGATGCTGTCCAAGGCGCAGGTGATGGCGCTCGCCTCCGGCGATGTCTGGCTCGAGACCGGCTCCAACCTGCTGCTGTTCGGTCCGCCTGGCGTCGGCAAGAGCCATCTCAGCGCGGCCATCGGCCTGGCTCTCGTCGAGAACGGCTGGCGCGTCCTGTTCACGCGCACGACCGATCTCGTGCAGCGGCTGCAGATGGCGCGGCGCGAGCTGGCGCTGGAGGCGACCATCGCCAAGCTCGACCGCTACGACCTGCTGATCCTCGACGACATCGCCTACGTGTCCAAGGATCAGGCCGAGACCAGCGTCCTGTTCGAGCTGATCGCCGCCCGCTACGAGCGGCGCTCGCTTCTCATCACGGCCAACCAGCCGTTCGGCGAATGGGGCCGCATCTTCCCCGATCAGGCGATGACGCTCGCGGCCATCGACCGTCTCGTGCACCACGCCACCATCATGGAGATGAACGTCGAAAGCTACCGCCGCAAGGCCGCCCTTGGCCGCAGGCGCGGCGCTGGCCGCCCGCCGGTTCACGCCACGCCGAAGGAGATCGAGAAATCTGCTGATTGACGCTGGCAGCGCTTCATGATTGTCGCCCAGCGTCAATCAGCCCTTGCCAAGCCGACCATCCGCGACAATGATCACAGCATCCGGCTCCAATCTTCTCATCCAGATTGACGCCCAGTTCTCATCCAGATCGTCGCGCTATACGGGCCGCCATTCGAGGGTCTTCTGACTGAGCGCCGGGTTGACGTGACCAACCGCAATGTTCCGGATGTACTTGGCGAACTCGAAGTTGCGCCGATGCGGCGTGATGATCTCGGAAATCGCCGGATGATCCTTGTAGAGTGCACGACAGATCAGCTCGAGATCGGTGACGTTCGCGCAGGATACCAGGAGCTGTTTCATCAGAATAAGCCGGACGCCGTCATCGGTGGGGCCGGCTTCAAGGGCGGCGTCGGCGGCGACGAGATCGCCGTGGGCCAGGCGGGCAGAAATAGCGATATGAACAAAATCCATGAACTGACTCACTCAAGCGTTAACGGTCCGGAGCCTGTCCGTTCCGCACAAAATGGTCGAAAACGTCACTCTCCTCTTCTTCCTCCTGAAAGCGTGGGCCGTCTGCTTCAAATTGCAGCACGGTGATTTCCTGATCGTAGCGATCGGAGCGAAGGCATATCTCGTGCACCGGCTCGGGAAACCAGACTCCGGCTTGCTGCGTGACTCCGATCAACGCCGCATCGGAATAGTCGCGTCGTGCAGCGAAGGCCTGCACGGGAAGTTCGAATACGGTGTCCCGCGTGCGGATGTAGCGCCCTGATTTAAGCGCTGCGTTGCTAGGCTTCGCCCAATGGGCGAACCCCTCATTCGACACCACCATGATTGCCCGGGTCTCAGTGTATTCGAGCCAACGCAAAATCGCCGCAGTCAGCGAAACGCCATAGCGCTTTGCGAGCCGACTGAGCGCTTCGAAATCGGTCCGAGCCTTCGCCGGCAGTTGGCGACGGAAGTCGTGAAACGGCATCAGCAACGCTGCGGCGAACTCGTCGGCTTCCTGCTCGATGCCGGCCCCGCTACGACGAACCACCGCATTCTCGTCGCAATAGATGCCGCCGTCGAAGCCCTCTTCTTCTTCGATCAACTGGCGGTGCAGGACGTAGTGGGCGAACTCGTGCCCCACGGTGAACGAGCGGCGTCCGTCTGACTGGCCGACATGGTACATGATGGCCCATTGGCGCGGCCTCGCCTCGCCATAGACCAACGCGCCGACGCAGCCCGGAATATTGCGCTCCACCACCTCGTGGATCGGGCCGTCGGGCGCGACCTTGCGCGAGTACTCCAGCGCGAGGCTGATCACGTCGACCGGAGCGCGATCAAACCGATCAGCTCCAAGGACCAGGTCGAGCATCTGCGTGATGCGCGCCGCCTCCTTCAGCGGCCGGGGTCGGTTCGGCTCGCTCATTTGCGGGTCTTTGTGTCCAGGATGCGGGCCATCTCGCGAATCTGCCGGCGCGTCTCCTCCGGCAGGCCGCTATACTGCCGGAAGAAGGCGGTATCCTCCGCCTCGCTGAGCGTCTGCGTGTCGGCCCCGAACAGGTAGTCGACGGTCACCCCCAGCGCGCCGGCAATCGCAGACAGCTTCTCGGCGGACGGCCGGGGCGGATTCTTGTTTTCGAGCTCCCAGATATAGCTTTTCGATGACCCGGTCTCCTGCGCGAGCTGATCGAGCGTCAAGCCCTTCTTCGTTCGTAAGTTCTTGATTCGCTCACCAAATTTCATAGCCGGTCCTTCCAATCAATCCGTCCCGCGTCGCGTTCGGAGTAGCGATATTCTAAGTTCCTTGACAGACGCATTCAAGCTCCTCATCTTGTTCGGAGTAGACGTACAGATGTTGATATCATCCCGAACATCGCGCGGGCGGTGGCGAGATGCTCAGACGCAGCCCAGCCCGCCGTGGAGATCGATGTGAACATCCAACTTGCGCCGGCAGGCCTCAATCCTTTCGACGATCCCCTCGACCGTATCCTCGCCGAGATTGCGCTAAGCGTTCAGCTGCCACCCTCGCTGCACGACAAGGCGAAGTCGCGTTACGAGGCGGTGCGGCGCCATCTCGAGGCCACGACCGCCTTCGTCGACCAGATCGAGCACTTCTACCCGCAGGGCTCCATGGCGATCGACGCCACGATCTCGACGCGTGGCACCGACGACGAGTACGATCTCGACATCGTCTCGCAGCTCGGCGGCCGCTTCCGCGGCATGGCCCCTCTTGAAATCCTGACCGATCTCGAAGCTGCGCTCGCCGACTATCCCGTGCAGCGGGTGCTGCGACAGACGCGCTGCGTCACTCTTTTTTACGCCGACAAGATGCATCTCGACGTTACTCCGTCGCTGCGCGTCTACGGCACGCTCGATCGCGAGAGCCTGATCACCCACGCCAAGGGTCCGCGCCGTTCGGCCAACGATCGCCTCGTCGACATGAACGCCTATGGCTTCGTGCAGTGGTATGCGAGCAGGACCCCGCTCGAATTGCGCATGGCGAAGGCGTTCCATCGGCGGTGGCTTGACCATGCCGGCCTTGCCGCTCGCGCCGACGCCGATGTGGACGACGTTCCGGATCAGTGCGACTTCATCGTCAAGAACACTGCGACGCTCGCCCTCCAGCTCCTTAAGCGCTTCCGCAACATTCGCTACGCCAGTTATACCGGCCGCATTCCGCCGTCGGTGATGCTCTCCTACTACGCCGGGCTCGCCGCGCAGCCGAACATGTCGCTCAGCGCCATGCTCGTTCGCCTTGCGAGCTGGATCATCCGCGACATCGAGCAGGCTTCGCTCTACGGACGGCTCCTGCATGTCGCCAATCCGGTCTGCGAGGCCGATGTCTTCACCGACCGTTGGCCGGAATCCATTGCTCAGCAGGACGAATTCGCCGGGCACCTGGGCGAGCTCGTCCGTTCGCTCGAGGCGATGCGCAAGGGCGAGATGTTCCCCAACACGATGATAGACGCGTTGCGCGAGAACTTCGGAGATCGCGTCGTGACCCGGGCCGCCGACCAGATCGCCACCGAGATCGGTGGCGGCATCCAGCAATCCCGTCAGCTCTATACGCGGCGCGGCGGCGTGCTGTTGCCTTCCGCCGCTGCAGTCGCCGCGCCGATCGTCAATCCGGCGGTTTCGGCGGCCCGGCCTCACACCTTCTTCGGGCGCAAGATCTGATGATGGCGGCGATCCTCTCCATCGACGAGCAGGTCGCCGCCATGAAGGCGACCTGGCCGCAGTTCGCGGCACGCCGGATCGACCGCCGCGCGCAGTCCGCGCGGTGGGTGGGGAGCGTGAGGCCGCAATATGCGAGCTACTCGCTGGAGATCCGCTGCGAGCTCGGGTCGTTCCCCGAGGTGCGGGTGCTATCACCGGAGCTGATCCGATTGCCCGGTAATTCCGAGGGGCAACTGCCTCATGTCTACCCGCCGGCCGAGGATCCGACCCTTTGTCTGTTCGACCCCCGTGAAAGGGAATGGACACCGGCGATGACAATCGCAAGCACGACCGTGCCTTGGGCGCTCGACTGGCTCGCTTGCTACGAACTTTGGTTGATGACCGGGCGGTGGACCGGCGGCGGGCGCCACGCCGGACAGGACCTCGGCGAGGCAAGGGAGACAACAAGATGAACTATGTTCCGCCGCGGCGATCGGACGGCACCATCCAGCACGCGCGCCTGAAGCAGCCGTGGCCGCTGGGCCGGCCTTTCCGCATCCTCTCAATCGACGGTGGGGGCATTCGCGGCGTCTTCCCTGCAGCGGTGCTGGCCGAACTCGAAAGCCGCTTCCTGGGCGGCGCCTCCATCACGAATCATTTCGACATGATTGCCGGCACCTCGACGGGCGGCATCATCGCGCTCGCCCTTGCCCACGGGATGACGGCCCGACAGGCCTTGAACATCTATCTCGAGCGCGGCGAGCGCATCTTTCCGCCGGCGGCAGGGCTCGGCAAGCTGTCGAGGGCGCTGCGCTGGGTGTTCAAGCCGAAGCACGACCAGGCAGCCCTCAAGGAGGAGCTACTGCGGATGTTTGGCGACAAGGTACTCGACGATGCCGTCACCCGCCTGGTGATCCCGAGCTTCGAAGGGCGTCACGGCGAGCCGTTCCTCTACAAGACGCCGCACCACCCGGACTACCAGAAGGACCGCCACAAGAAGTTCGCCCATGTGGCGCTCCACACGACGGCGGCCCCCTCCTATTACCCCGGCGTCGAGGACGACGGCTACATCATGATCGATGGCGGCATCTGGGCCAACAATCCGGTCATGAACGCCCTGGTCGACGCCCTCGCCTGTTTCGACATTGCGCGCGAGGACGTGCGTATCCTGAGCCTGGGCACCGGTGAGTCTACCTTCACTGTCGATGAGCGGACGCGCAACGGCGGCATCAAGGATTGGGCGTTCCTGCGCTCCTTCAATGCAGCCGCCCGCGCGCAGTCCCGCAATGCCCTTGGCCAAGCCTATCTGCTGGTCGGCAAGAACAACGTCACGCGGATCGATGTGCCGGAAAGCGGCGCGCCGATCGCGTTGGATGACGTGCAGCGATCTGTTCGGGAACTGCCGTTGGTGGCACGTAGTCTCGTCGAAGGCGCCGGTCATCGCATCGAGCAGGTGTTTCTCGACAGCGCGGTGGAGCAATTCATCCGCTGCCCGATGACGTAGACGTCTGATCAAGCTCCAGTCCTTACCGGGTCGAGAGCAGACGACACGCGAGCTCTCGCTCGCCCCAGCGTGTCGAGAAAGTGTCGGAGACTTCGAACCAGCTTCCGTCATTGCCCATGCCATGGTTGACGCCCATGCAGGAGCACTGGCATTCGTGCCCCTGTGCTTCCTGGCACGCCCGCGCGCAGATTTCCTGCTCGCGATAAGGCTGGATGATGTAGACCTTGCCGTAGCGCTGCAGCGCCCGATCAACGAAGTCGTTGAACCAGGACTTCGGTAGCTCCCAATAGGCGTGATCGCCGCCGATCCACTCGGGTGCCGTTCGCCGGCCGTCCTGCAGCCATTGCCGATTGTTGTCAGCAAACGGCAGTCGCACTCGAAGCTTCTCACCACGTCCAGTCCGGCGCAGCACAACCGGCGTTGATCTCTGCTTCCAGACGTAATTGAGGGTGAGCCGATCCATGGACACCTTCTTCAGATCACCGACCGCCGCGTCGTGCTCAGATTTATCTTAGCGCGGCTGCCGCCCAAGGGCCTGCGCGCATGCGACATCTATATTCCCGACCCGCACATCAACAAGATAAAGGTACGAAGCCGCGATTGTCACTGATAGACCAGACCGAAGTCGCACGTCGGGGGATCCATGACCAAAGATGAACTGCTAGAATTACTGGAGGCGCGCAAAGCGCTCATCGTCCATTGCTCGCGACCGGGCAAAGCCGACGAAGGGACTGGAGGCCTCCTTTTTCCCGATGATCTGATGAACGCTACCGAGATCTGCGCCAACCAGGGCAAGGAGCTGAGCTGCTCGCTAGTCTGGCCCGCTCACACCCACACCTACGGCGCTATCGGTATCATCCTGAACCCACGCTCGACGGCCTCAATCGCATCCATCAGCCCGGATGACGCCGGAACCTCCTATGATCCGGTCACCGGCAAGAGGACAGGAGCCGGTGTCCCATTCTCGCGGCATGCCGTGGAGCAAACTTTCGCCAAGGCGGGCGACTACAATGAATGGACCGTAACGGACGCCGATACGGTCGGCATATTCGTCAACCTTGCCGAGGATCTTATCGTCGCCAAGGTGATCCCTTTCACGGAAATCCCCGGCTACGATTCGTCGATGCCTGACCTCGGCCCAATCGTCGGACAGGTTTGGCTTAAGCTGGCAGATGTCATTGCTGCCTTTCCGGGTCTGCCCGTTTACGGCTTCCTTGGAACGGAGATCATCGAAATCGGCATCGACGCCGCGCGATTCTATTCCTAGTCAAGCGTATCCCCGCGCGCATCGTTGCGCCGTGTCGGCCCGAACGCAAGTCACCCCCTGACGCAAGCAACGTTTTCTGATATTTTGCATGCGTCGGGGGGCGGGGGGAAGCAACTTGGACACCACTGAAGATCAAGATGAGACGGCCCAGCCGCCTGCAACGGTGAAGTCGGTCTCCGCAACCATCCTTGACGAGTTCTTCGACACCCTGGAACAGGAAGAAGGCTTCGGCGAAATAGCGTCCAGGCTCCGCAAGGTTGTTCTCAAAGACGGCGTCTTCGCAGACCCCTCGCTTCGCGCCGCTCTGTTTCCGGACGCCTCATGATCCGGATCGACAAGATACATATTAAGGAATTTCGTGGCATCCACGAACTGACCCTTGAGCTTAAGGGCCAGAACTTCGCCGCCTGCGGACCGAATGGGACCGGCAAGAGCGGCATCGTGGATGCGATCGAATTCGCCCTGACCGGTAACATCTCGCGCCTAGCCGGCGCGGGGACCGGCGGTCTTTCGGTCAAGGCGCATGGTCCGCACGTCGACAGCCGCAACAAGCCCGAGGCAGCGTTGGTCACGCTCCACGTCACCATCCCCTCCCTGGGCAACAAGAAGGCCCAGATCGGCCGCTCCGTGAAATCGGCAAGCGTGCCTGAGATCAAGCCCGCCGACAATGACGTCATCGCTGCGTTTGAGAGCGTCAACCTCCATCCGGAGTTCGTTCTCTCGCGCCGCGAGTTAATCCGATACGTCCTCTCCGAACCCGGCCAACGATCGAAAGAGGTCCAATCACTCCTGCGCCTCGACGATATCGAGAAGCTGCGCGGCGTACTGCAAAAGATCGCGAACGCCTGCACCAAGGACCTCCCAGGTTTGGAGCGCGCGGAAAAGGAAGCCGTCACCAATCTTCTTGCCGCGCTCGACACCGCGCAGCTCAGCAAGAAATCTGTCCTAGACGCGGTCAATCCGCGCCGGGAATTGCTTGGACTCTCGCCGCTGATCGACCTCGACGCCAACACCTCAGTCAAGGACGGGTTGACCACCACGACTGCCAGCGCACCCGGCCGCGTGCCAAAGGTACAGACCTCCGCCGATCTGGCGACATTGCGAGAAGCGCTCCAGGCGCTCCAGGCCGATCCATTCAAGCAGGCATGCTCAAACGCCGACGCCAACGCTGCCGAACTCGGCAAGGATACCGAAAGCCTTAATGGCCTATCTCGCGAATCCCTCCTGAAATCGGCACTGGAGCTCTATGACGGGGCCGCCTGCCCGGTGTGCGACACGCCATTCGAGCCTGACGCCTTCACGGGTCATCTGGCCGGAAAGCTTGCTCACCTCGAAGACGTGAGCAAGCGACGCGCTACGCTCGAAGCTGAACTGAAGCCGATCCTCGACACCCTCCACGCCGCCGGCGCAGCCCTCAACACCATGATCGACTATGCCGGCATGTTCGCGCCGAAGATCGACGCTACCGCGCTCGCCGAGTTCAGGACCGTTCTTCGAGGACGATACCAGCAGCTTCAAAAGCTACTGCCGCTCGACGACACACGCGCGGTTCTAGCGACAGCTCACAACGTCCCGGACATGGAGCCATCGCTGGACGTGCTCGCCGCTGCGATTGCTGCGATACCGGAACCCACCAAGCAGGATGCGGCGCGAGACTTCCTTGTCCTCGCCCAAGAACGGCTAGAGACCTACCGGACCGCGCGATTGAAATTCGCGGCTGGCAAAGTCCGAGCGGAACGCGCCACGAAAGTCTTCACCATCTATGGCACCGTGACAACGACCGCCCTCGAGAAGATCTACAAGGACGTCGAGACCGACTTCGCAAATTACTATCGCAAAATCAACGAGGACGACGAGAATACATTCACAGCGAAGCTGATGCCCTCGATCGGCAAACTCGGCTTCGACGTCGACTTCTATGGTCGCGGCCACTTTCCACCGGGCGCATACCACAGCGAGGGCCACCAGGACGGAATGGGCCTCTGCCTCTACCTCGCGCTGATGAATCATCTGCTCGGCGCAAATTTCACGTTCGCGGTCCTCGACGACGTGCTGATGTCCGTCGATGCCGGCCACCGCCGTCAGGTCTGCGCCCTCCTCAAGGAGATGTTCCCCAACACGCAATTCATCTTCACGACGCATGACGAAATCTGGCTGCGCCACATGAAGTCCGAGGGCCTCATCAAGGGCCGCAACTTTGCCCATTTCCGGACCTGGACGGTAGACTTAGGGCCGACCGAATGGGACGATCGCGATGTCTGGGCGGAGCTGGAAGGCTACCTCGTCAAAAACGACGTGCGCGCAGCTGCCGCTCTACTCCGCCACTACCTCGAGCATTTCGCCAAGGAAGCGTGTGATCGCCTGCGCGCCAATGTCGAATTCCGAGGCGACGCCCAATTCATGCTTGGCGACCTTCTTCCGAACGCGACCAGCTCGCTGGGCGAACTGCTTAAGAAGGCCAAGGTCGCCGCCAATTCCTGGAACCAGAAGGATGCCGTTGAGAGGATCAGCGCGATCGAGGCCGCGTTTGGTGAAGCCAAGACCAAGACCGGTTACGAGAATTGGCAGATCAACACAGCCGTCCACTTCAACGAATGGGCCGACCTCAAGAAAGAGGACTTCACCCCGGTGGTTTCCGCGTTCCGGGCTTTCTCCGGCGCGTTCGGCTGCGACACCTGCAACGAGATGTATTTCGTCTCTCCCAATCGGGGCAAGAAAGAGGCGTTGAGGTGCGGATGCGGCGCCCTTAATTTCAATCTCCTGCAGAAAGGTGCATAGCCTCGCCCGCCGATTATCAGCTGCGCAAACTTCTATGCCTTTTTGTTTGAGCTGCCACTGACCGCGTTGCGACGTGATCCTCCGATAGCCCTGCTCGTCGAACAGGGAGGTGACGGCTTTTGTCGCCTCACTCAAACATACCGTGGCAAACCAAGCAGCGAAGATTGCCGCAGCAGCCCCCCGAGGCCCGCCTTCTCGACATGCTTCGTCACGATCTCGCGCTCCTCTTCTGAGGTAGTCGACCCAAGCACAATTCCTTCGATCAGCACCCTGAGATCAACGTCCACCAAGATTCCGTCGGCCGGAACAGCCACACCGAACTCCTCTGCCATCCGAAGCGAGATCGCCAACCGGAACTCACGCTCCCATTCGAATGCACGGTGTTTGAAGAAGAACCTCTCTAGCATTCCGGCGCCCCTCATTCGGATCTGTGTGAGATCCACATAATCGACAGGCCCCGCCCATAAATCCTCAATCCCGTAGTCCGCCCGCAGACGGAACGGACCGAAAGCGGCACGCATGCGCTCAGGGGTCGTGCAGATCGCAATACCCTTGTGTTCCCCGGCGTAGAGCTTCCACATAGCATCGCTTTCATATGGGGCGCGATGCCAACAGCTTATCTTCGTCAGTCGCTTCAGTTCGAAGAACGCCTTCTCGAGCTATCGCCGAAAGTTGGTGACGGCCGGAATCGGAAAGGCGGCATATCGTGGGGGTGCTTGACGCCTCCACTTCTCCACCGAAGGAGCGATATGCCGTGTCCAAAGATAACATTCTCAAGCTGATTCAGCCAGGAAACGTCGACGACCAACTCACTGAAATCTTGCGCAACGGGGCGCGTGCCCTGTTGGCCCAGGCGGTCGAGGCCGAAGTCGCGGACTTTGTCGGCAAGCATGCCGATTTGAAGACCGGGGACGGCCGCCAGCGCGTGGTCCGCCACGGTCACCTGCCGGAGCGAGAGGTAATGACCGGTATAGGTCCGGTCGCCGTCCGCCAGCCGCGTGTGCGCGATCGCGAGGCGGCCGCCGCCGATCCCGATCGCATCCGGTTCTCGCCGTCGATCCTGCCGCCCTATATGCGCCGGTCGAAGTCGATCGAAACGCTGCTGCCGATCCTTTACCTGAAGGGGATTTCGACCGGCGACTTCTCCGAGGCGCTGGCGGCGCTGCTCGGCAAGGACGCGGCCGGGTTGTCGGCATCCGCCATCGGCCGTCTGAAGGACGGCTGGCTCGACGAGCACGCCGGGTGGCAGAAGCGCGATCTGTCGGCGAAACGCTACGTCTACATCTGGGCCGATGGCATCCATCTCCAGGCGCGCCTCGAAGACGAAAAGCAGTGCATCCTGGTGCTGATCGGGGCGACGCCGGAGGGCCGCAAGGAACTGGTCGGCTTCACCGATGGCGCCCGCGAGAGCGCGCAGGACTGGCGCGATCTGCTGCTCGACCTCAAGCGGCGCGGGCTCGAGGTGTCGCCGCGGCTCGTCATCGCCGATGGCGCGCTCGGGTTCTGGAAAGCCGCCGGTGAGGTCTGGCCGAAAACACGCGAGCAGCGCTGCTGGGTGCACAAGACTGCGAACGTGCTCGCCAAGCTGCCGAAGAGCCAGCAGCCGAAGGCCAAGCGCGCATTGCAGGAGATCTGGATGGCTGAAACCAGGGCCGCCGCCGAGCTGGCGTTCGACGCCTTCATCGAGAGCTACACGCCCAAATACGAGAAAGCGGCCGACTGCCTGAGCAAGGATCGGGACGCTCTACTGGCGTTCTACGACTTCCCGGCCGAACACTGGAAACACCTGCGGACGACCAATCCGATTGAAAGCACCTTCGCGACCGTGCGCCACCGCACGATCCGGTCGAAGGGTTGCCTGTCGAACAGGACCGCGCTCGCGATGGTCTTCAAATTGCTCGAAGGCGCACAGAAAAGCTGGCGTCGCCTCGATGGCCACAACCAGTTGTCAAAACTCGTTCTCGGTGTGACATTCAACGACGGGATCGAGGTCATCGCCAAGCCGAACGACCGTCAGCCCGTAACCGCCGCCGCCTAACCGGTCCGGCCGTCACCAAAATTTGGCGATAGCTCCGCCTTCTCACCCCGCTCCATCTCCGCATACCGCGGGTCAACGGGAGCTGCGTCCATCTGGACCGCGACCGCCCCTTCGAAAGGGTCAGAGAACTGATTGGCCGACGCAAAATAGATCTGGCTGGTCTCAAGGATCGAAATGAAACGCTCCATTCTGAAATATTTCCAGAGGCCTTCCTGCCATTCTATTTTTCCACTATTGATTTCGCGCACGTAGTAGCCTCTCCCGTTTTTATTGCCGCGTTGAACATGGTATGTGCGGGGAAAAATCTACGCGCCCTCGCCAACATCGCCGTTTGCTGCGTCAAATAATGGTATGAACGGGTCACCTGCCTGTCTGCGGATAGCGACGCAGTCATCGCAAAGGCGGAGCGTGTCTACTCCGCCCGGCGGGCGGTGGTTTGCTTCCAACCGATAGTCCTTGGCAGGATCGTCGCCGCAGATCGAACAGACGTCCATTCGGCCGGCGAGTTCGATGACTTTGCGCGTCATCATCGCCTTTGGCGAGTCCCATTGCTCCAGGGCAGTGAACCATTCGGGCGTATGCGGCGTGAGATGTGTTGGCGCTGGTCGTGAGAAATGACCATTTGCGTGGAGCCATTCAGCCGCTACGTCTATGCGTTGTTGGTGGAGCGCCGCCAGATGCTCGTACAACGCCGCCATTACCCGGAAAAACTGAAGATCGTATTGCCGCGAGAAAAGCAGATATCCGCCGCGATTGACGATATAACGGTTCGGCCCACCATCCTCGTTCTCCAGCACACTCCAGCAATAGGCCTCGGCCTGGTCGGCCGGCGCGGCGTTTAGGAGGGCGAGATCATACTGCCAGGGATTCTTGTCCAGCTCGACCTTCCAGAGCGAGAGGTAATTCGACGTCTCAAGTAGCCGACAGAAGTCGCTATCACATTCCGGATGGCTCACAAGATGACAGTGGAGATCGTCGAAGGTTTGTATGTCTGGGTTCTTTGCACGGGCACCACCAAGAACGGTGTTGATCGCATCCCGCATGAGCTGCGGGACGTCGTCGTTTCCGTCCCACCATGCGGCTTCTTTGGCAGTCACCGGCACGGTCGCATCTGCCACCGAAGCCAGAAGCGGGCTGTTCTGAATGTTGGCGGGTGAACAGAAATTGGGATTAGCGACAAGATGGATACCCGCAGACGCGAAGGCTTGCGCGACGAGGCGGGAGCAGAACTGTCTCTTGCTCAATTGACGCGCCCCGCCCAGCAACGTCAACATCGCCTCCTTGGTGGAATATTGCGTGCCGATGTGCCCGCGCATGTAATTTCGAACCGCCGCGAGTTGGTGATCGGAAAGGCCTTCACGCAGACGCAGGACGTAGACCGAGCAATCTCCATCGAAGAGCAGTCGCTGCGTATTGCGCGCATGAACACCCTCGCCAGTTGCGTCGATGATCGATCTGTCCTCGACGCACACCATGGCATGAGAAATGTCGCTGCCGGTTGCGACGCGAATGGCTTTGCTTACTGCAGCAGTCGTGGTCGTGAGAACGATATCGCCGGGCTTCATCACGGCCTCGTTTAGCCGCTTCAGACCTGGGCGCGCCTCTTTCGCAGCCTGCAATCCGGCAATTGCGATCTCGCCGCTCATTTGCTCAATCTCGCTGCAGAAGCGGCTTGAGGCATAAGGAACGCTGCCAAATCTCTGATGACGATCCCTAGATCACCAGGATCATGAGCGACGTCGCCGACGAACGCCCGCCACTGTCGCTGCTTCTGCGCATCCTCGGCAAAGGCCGTTGTCAACGCATCGGGTGGGTCTTGAGGAACTGGCGTTCCACGTCGCGCGAACGTGGCGGCAATCGCTCGTGGCAATCTGTCATCGTCGAAGGTGAAGGACCGGCTGAGAATCCAGATGTCGTAGAAGTCCTTCATCCGGCTGTTTGCTCGCCCCAACGCTATCATCGCCTGGAACTTCTCGGCGATCACCGTCTCGCGCGCATAGGCTCGCAGGCGGGGCGCGGGAAACTCCAGCATAGAAGGATAGTCCAATACCTCGAGCCCTGGCTCCATTGCGTCTCCAAAGCCGATGTCGATGGTCAGGCCGACGCGGGCTCCGCTTATCGAAGCCGTTGTTCGCAGCCGCAGTCCCCCGTATTCCAGCTCCTCACGGATGCGATCGACGCGCAGCGCCGCAATGTCGAATTCCACGCCATCGGCGATTTCCAGCGCCATGATTTCGCGGAACGTCGCCAGCATTGGTTCGGCTTCGGGATTTCCAAAACCCAACAGATCAAGATCGCGCGTGCCACGATGAGGGTCGTCAAACCAGCTCATCATCAGCATCGCGCCTTTCAGAACGAAGCGGTCGGCATGCGATGATTGACCGAGCCTGAAGAGTAGCCGTTCGAGGGCGAAGCGCGTCAGGACGAGATCGAAGCTCTGTCCACTCGCCTTGGCGAGTTGCAGCAGGCGGGTGCGCACCGAGGCACCGATATTCTTGAGCTCTTTAGCCATTGGCGGTCAGTGCCTCGAGATAGGGGCGAATGACTGTCGCGACCGCGCCACGCTCCGCCTGCTTGGCAATTTCGTCTGGGGTCGCCTTGCGCTGACGCAGCGCTTCCTGGAGGCCTTCAATCGCGACGGACAGGCCAATCTTGTTCCGATATCGGAAGCAGTCTGCGATCGTCTTGGCGACGCCGAAGACATTCACTGACACCCCCTCGATGGTGTGGGTCTCGACACCATCCGCTAGCAGGCGATCCGTGAATCGTACGAGCCGAATTGACACGCCGTCAGCCTTGGGCGCCCAATCCTTTTGGCCGATGGCCATCCACACATGCCTGGGCAGTTGATCGGTAAGGCCATGGAACGCGAGCGCTGAGACGAGGCAGACAACCCCCTTTGGCAGGCGTTTTGCGGCCTCTGCGAGACTGTGGTGAACGTCGAGAGGGGCATCAGGGAGCTGATAAAGCCCGCGCGCGAGCCGGAGCACCTCGCCATCACGCTCCATGCGGCTCATGGTGGCAGCCGTCACTCCCTCTGCGCGCAGTTCCGCCAGGCGCGCGATGCCACGCGCTTTCAGCACGGTCTGGGCAATTCGGCGTTGGGACACGGGTTCGGGCAAGATACGTCAGCTCGGAGAGTTGGTGCTATTATCCGAGCTTTTGTATCACGCCTCTCTTCCAAAAGGAAGGTATGCCGCAACACAATCAGGCAACTAAGCCGGACTGCAACCGATGAAACAGGTCCGAAAATCTAGGCATCAGATTTACCCCGCCGCGCCCTCGCAAATCCCCGGTCGGTTGCCATGAACCGCTCCAGCATCGGCACGATCAGCCGAACGGGATCGGCGGCGACTTGTCCTCCCTCCCGTCCGAGAATTTCGGAATAGGCGGTCAGGTCTCGATGGATACTGGCGGGCAGCTCCAACGTGACCTTCACCGGCTTGTCGTCGGCGATCGGGCCGAGTTTCAGCTTTGCCATGTCAGCCTCCATAGGGCTCAAGCACGAGATCGCGGGTAACTATCACGCGGACCGGGAAGCCTGGCCGGATAGTCAGCGTCGGCGCGATGTTGAGCTGGCGCTGCACGATCTGCTGACCGGTCTGGTTGATGCTGTCGGATGCGCCGTTGCGCAGCGCGCGGATGATGTCACTCTCCTGGCCCGATGATCCCGCCTCGGCACCAACGCTGAGCAGCGTTGACAGCGCCGCGGCCTTGAACAACTCACCCCAATGGTAATCGACGCCATCTTCGAGCCCGGCATAGCCTTCGGCGTCCGCACCCGGCTGGCGCTCCAATACGATCGAGCGGCCATTGGGGAAGATGAGCCGGTTCCAGACGAGCAGCAAACGGCGCTGGCCGAAGCCGACGCCGTTGTCGTACTGACCGATGATCCGCGTGCCCTGCGGAACGAGCAGGATGCGCCCGGTCGGGCTATCATAGACGTTCTCCGTGACCTGAGCAGTGATCTGGCCGGGAAGATCGGAGCGGATGCCGGTGATGAGTGCCGCCGCGATGACCGCCCCCGCCTGAAGCACATTGGCCGACGCAGGAGCGGCGATACGATCCGGTGAGACCGTGCGCTTGTCGGGTGCCTGGTTCAGAAATGCGAGTTGACGATCCTGCGCGGACGGCGTCGCCGGCTGTGGTGCCAGCCCAAGGCTGGAGAGGTCCGCCTGCGGCGTGACCGCCGCTTGCGGCTGCGGGACAGCGGTGCTGGCTGGCCGCGTCTCGGTCGAAGCAAAGAGACGTGCCGTCCGTGCGGCCTCCGACTCCTGAATGCGGCGCTGCTCTTCCTGACTGATCCCCGGATTGGGCGTCGCGATCCCCGGTGTCGGCACCGGCTGCCCGGCATTCTGGGCGCTGAGGATCGGGCGGCCGAGGTCGCCCGGCAGCGGCGGACCGAGCTTCGGGATACCGGCATAGTCCTTCGGCAAGGCGGCGAGGCCGTCGGGCGTCGTCCGGTTGTCGGTCGAATACAGTTCCTCGTTCGTCTTGCCGCCGCGCTGGGTTTGAAGCGCGTAGATCAACGTTCCGCCGATACCGGTGCCGGCAAGCACACCAAGGGCGATCAGCACCTTTCGCGACAGACGCGTCACGCGCGGCGGTTCGGGCCGCAGCCGCATCGGGGCGACCGGCTCGCCGGTCAGCGGCCGGGCCTCGTCGTCCGCGTCCGGCTTCTGACGATCGGGGTCGATCTCACTCAAGATGCCGGCCTCCCGTCGGTGCGAGAAATGCGAACGCTCTTCTGGTTCTTGTCGGAGCCGAAGCGCAGCTCGGCGGCGGCGAACAGCCGGTCGACGATCATGTAGTTGTCGCGCACCCGATAGTTCACCAGCTCCGACGTGTCGCCCTCCGGACCGACAACGAAGAGCGGCGGCATCTCGCCCTGACCGATGCCGCGCGGGAACTCGATGAACACCTGCTTGCCGTCGTCGAAGGCGCGGAGCGGCCGCCACGGCGCGCGGTCACCGGTCACCTCGTAGCGGAAATTGACACGCGAGAGATCGATGCCGGTCGCCACCGGCTGGACGGCTTGCGCTTCCGCGTTCTGCCGGCGCAGCGCGATGAGCTGGTCCTGCGGATACTGCCAGGACACCGAGGCCATGTAGGTCTTCTCGGTCGCGCGCAGCTCCATGTGGTAGGTGCGCGCATTGGTGTTGATGACCAAGTTGGTCATCAACTCGGGCCGCGTCGGCTTGACGAGGATATGAACCTGCTTCGTCGCGCCTGCGCCGCTTTCGGTGTCGCCGATGATCCAGCGCACAGTGTCGCCGGCGGCAACGGGGCCGGAGCCGACCAGCGTTTCGCCAGGCTGCAAGGCGATGTCGCTGATCTGGCCGGGTGCGGTGTAGACTTGATAGAGCGCGCCTTCGACGAAGGGGTAGACCTGGATGGCGTTGATGAAGCCATTCCTGATCGGCTGCATCCGCGCGGTGGCGTTGGCCTCGTTCACCCGCGCGGCTGGATCGGGCAGCTCGGGCGTCTGCTTGCCGTCTTTGCCGACCGGCTTCAGCTGACCGGGCAGCGGAAGCGGCTTCGGCAATTCCACCACCCGAACCGGCGCCGGCGGATCCGCGGTCTGAACCGCAGGCATCGCATCGTCATAGGAGATTTCGGGCGGCTTCTGCGCCGTGGCGCAGCCGGCGACCACGGATGTGAAAGCCAAGAGAAGCGGCAAGGCGGATTTACGGAAAGCCGGACGTCCCGCTTGTCCGGGGGCGGCTTTGCGGAAGGTCGGCGTCATTGGGTCAGCTCCTTCGACCAGTTGATGGCGGTGACGTAGATTCCGAGTGGGTTGGCCCGAAGCTTTTCGGCGTCGCGCGGCACCTGCACGACGACGGTCAAGATGGCGGTCCAGCGCTCGGTGGAGGCGAGCGAGCCGTCCTGATAGGTCCGCTGAACCCAGGCGACACGGAAGCTGTCGGGCGACGCGCGGATGACGCTCGAGACATCGACGGCGATCTGCGTCTTGCCGACTTTGGTGAAGGGGTCGTTGGCGCGGGCGTAGTCGTTGAGCGCCAGTGCTCCGGCCTGCGTGGTGAAGTCGTAGGCCCGCAGCCAGTTCTGGCGGACAATGATCGCGTCGGCCGGGATCGAACGGACCTCTTCGATGAAGCGCGCGAGATGGAAGGCGATCTGCGGATCGGTCGGACGATAGTCGGCGGTTGCCGGAGCGATGGCCTGCGCTGCCCCGAGCTTGTCGACCTGCACCACCCACGGCACGACCGAGCCGCTCAGCGATTGCCAGACCAGCGCCACGGAGAGGCCCGCCGACAAGGCCAGTGATCCAAAGGCCATCAAGCGCCAGTTCTTCGCCTGCACACGAGCCGAACCGATGCGCTCGTCCCAGACTTGGGCAGCGCGCTGATAGGGCGTCTCGGGTTCGGGAGATTTGCCGTAGTGGGTGGAGGGTCGTTTGAACATCAGCGGTCACTTTCAGAAAGATGGACGGACGAGCCGCCGCCATGGCTGTCACCGGACTTGACCGCATGGGCGGCGGCCTGGACGCCGTGCGACATCGCTTGCGAGCGCTTCATGCGCTTGGCCCAAGCGGGCGGATCCTCGGTGGTTGCGGAAGAAGATGCAGCTGCATCCGTTGCGCCGCCTTCGCCGGTGACCGACTGGCCACCAGATCCGAAGCTCTCCTTCATCGACGCGGCGGCGCGCTTGAACGGGCTACCGATGGCTGCGCCGAGTTTGGAGGCGCCGGTGCTGGCGACATTGCCGAGGCCAGAGGCGACGCCTGACGCGCCAGTGTGTCCGGCGGCACCGAGGCTGTAGGCGGTGGACGCCCCACCGGCGAGTGCTGCCCCGCCACGCGCTGCTGCGGCAGCACCTCCCGCCAATGCGGCGCCACCGGAGGCGACAGCACCGACCGTCGCAGCACCCGCCATCGCTATGCCGCCAGCGGCAAGGCCTGTTCCAATCGCCGCACCGGCGCCGAGTTGCGGCCCTCCGGAGACGAGACCGTTGGCGATGCCGGGACCGAAGATGCCGAGGCCGAGCAGCGACAACGCCGCCAGCACGATCGCCATGGCGTCGTCGATGGTCGGCGTCGCGCCGTTGAAGCCGGCGGTGAACTCGGAGAACAGCGTGGAGCCGATGCCGATGATGACGGCGAGAACCATCACCTTGATGCCCGACGAGATGACGTTGCCGAGCACCCGTTCGGCCATGAAGGCGGATTTGCCGAAGAGACCGAAGGGGATCAGCACGAAACCGGCGAGCGTCGTCAGCTTGAACTCGATCAGGGTGACGAAGAGTTGGACGGCGAGGATGAAGAAGGCGAGCAGGATCAGCGCCCAGGCGAACAGCAGGCAGGCGATCTGGATGAAGTTCTCGAAGAACGACACCCAGCCCATCAGATCCGAGATGGAGTCGAGCAGCGGTCGTCCGGCATCGAGGCCAGTCTGCGCCACCTTACCGGGACGCAGAAGATCGGCAGTTGAGAACCCCGTACCCGACGCCTTCAGACCCAGCCCCGCGAAGCTCTCGAAGACTATGCGCGCGAGGTTGTTCCAGTTGCCGATGATGTAGGCGAAGACGCCGACAAACAGGGTCTTCTTGATCAGCCGCGCGATGATGTCGTTGTCGGCACCCCACGACCAGAACAGCGCCGCCAGCGTCACGTCGATGACGATCAACGTCGTGGCGATGAAGGCCACCTCGCCCTGCAACAGGCCGAAGCCGCTGTCGATGTAGCGGGTGAAGACCTCAAGGAAATGGTCGATGACGCCGGAGCCGCCCATGGTCAATGCGCCTCCCGCGAGGTGGCACCGAGGAACCGGTCACGGTTCTCCGCCCATGCCTTGAGGCAGCTTGCATCACGGCTGGCGGCCTCGCCCATGTCGCGGCAATGCCGTAGCGTGGCGCGCAGCGATCCGGGATCACCGACGTGAGGACGGCTGACGGTGCGGATCTCCGTCGCTCCGTCGTTACGCGTCAGTTCGATCACCGTGGCGGTGATCGCCACCGCGACGAAGGCAACGGCGCCGAAGCGTGCGAGGGTCTTGCCGTCCATCGCCGCGCCCTCAGTTGCTGCCGTAGAACATCTTGGCCGAACCGGGCTGATAGCCCGTGCCCGGCGTCAGGAAGCGGCGGCGCTGTTCGCGGCCCTGCTCGGCCGCGGCCGCCCGCTCGGCATCGGTGAGCGCCTGCGCCCGGCCGTTCGCCGCAACGACGGCCGTGAGGTCCGCGAGCTGCTGCGCCTGGAGCGCGAGAAGCTGATTGCCGGCCTGCGTTGCCTGGAGCGCGCCGGTCGCCGACTGGCTGGCGCCGACAAGCGTCGACATCTGCGTACGATTGCTGTCGATGTTGCCGACGACGCCGGCCTGCACGCGCATGGCGTCCTGCAAACCGCCGACCGTGTTCTGCCAGCGCGACCGAGCATCGGCAACGAGCTGCTGGTCCGACGCCGACATCGAGGCGGTCGAGTACTTCTGCTGAAAGGTCCGATCGACCAGCTGAACGTCATAGGCGATGTTCTGCGCTTGCCTCAGGAGCTGCTGCGTCCGCTGCACGGACTGTTGAAGCTGCTGGAGCGACGAATACGGCAGGCTCGCCAGATTGCGGGCCTGATTGATCAGCATCTGCGCTTCGTTCTGCAGCGAGGTGATCTGGTTGGTGATCTGCTGGAGAGCGCGGGCGGCCTGAAGGACGTTCTGCGCATAATTCGTCGGGTCGAACACGATGATGGCGTGCGCGGGTGTCGGCAGCATCGGCGCGATGGCGGCGGAGGATGAAAGCAAGGCAGCGGCGAAGCGCGCCGCGCGCGAACGGCGCAGGGTCATGGACGTGTCTCCAGATTGGTGAGGTCGGGAATGAGGTCGGCGGCCCAGCCGGCGCCGCGATGGCGCAGCCATGCGTCGAGGAAACCCTCGCGGCCATGCTCGGCGACGATCTTCGCGATCCCCGCCTGATCCGTCTTCGAGGACGCGGCGCAGAGCGCCAATGCCACCCCCGACAGGCCCAGCTCGAACAGCCGGTTGCCGCGCCGAGATTGGCAGTAATAGTCGCGCTTGGGCATGGCCCGCGCGATGATCTCGATCTGCCGATCATTGAGGCCAAAGCGACGATAGATGGCGGTGATCTGCGGCTCGATCGCGCGTTCGTTCGGCAGCAGAAGCCGGGTCTGACAGCTCTCGATGATGGCGGGTGCTATCGCCGATCCGTCGATGTCCGACAGGCTTTGTGTGGCGAAGATGACGCTGGTGTTCTTCTTGCGCAGCGTCTTCAGCCATTCGCGAAGCTGTCCGGCGAAGCCCTCGTCGTCGAGCGCCAGCCAGCCTTCATCGACAATGATGAGCGTCGGCGATCCGTCGAGCCGATCCTCGATGCGGTGGAAGAGATAGGCCAGAACGGCGGGCGCGGCTTCTGTGCCGATCAGCCCTTCGGTCTCGAAGGCTTGCACCGTCGCAGTGCCGAGATGCTCGGCCTCGGCGTCCAGCAATCGGCCCCAGGCCCCGCCGATGCAGTATGGCCGGAGCGCCTGTTTCAGGTCGTTGGACTGCAACAGGACGCAGAGACCGGTGATCGTGCGTTCCTCGATCGGCGCCGATGCCAGTGATGTCAGTGCCGTCCAGATATGCTCCTTGACCTCCGGCGTGATGACGATGCCTTCTCGGATGAGGATGGCGACGATCCAGTCCCCGGCCCAAGCCCGTTCGGCCGTCTCTTCGATGCGGGCGAGCGGCTGGAGGCTGACGGAGGTTTCCGAACCGTCCGTCAGCCCGCCACCGAGATCGTGCCAGTCGCCACGCATGGCGAGCGCGGCGGCGCGGATCGAACCGCCGAAGTCGAAGGCGAAGACCTGAGCCCCGGCATAGCGGCGGAATTGCAGGGCCATCAGCGCGAGCAGGACGGATTTGCCAGCACCGGTCGGGCCGACCACCAGGGTATGGCCGACATCGCCGACGTGAAGGGAAAACCGGAACGGGGTCGAGCCCTCGGTCTTGCCAAAGAGCAAGGGGGCGGCGCCAAAGTGCTCGTCCCGTTCCGGCCCCGCCCACACGGCACTGAGGGGGATCATGTGGGCGAGATTGAGCGTGGAAATCGGTGGCTGCCGGACATTGGCATAGACATGGCCCGGCAGGCTTCCGAGCCAGGCGTCCACGGCGTTGATGGTCTCGGCGACGCCCGTGAAGTCGCGGCCCTGGATGACCTTCTCGACCAACCGCAGCTTCTCGTCGGCGACGCGGGGATCGTCGTCCCACACCGTCACCGTCGCGGTGACATAGGCGATGCCGGCATAATCGGCACCCAGTTCCTGTAGGGCGAGATCGGCGTCCGCCGCCTTGTTCGATGCATCCGTGTCCATCAGCACGGATTGTTCGTTGGTCATCACCTCCTTCAGGATTGCTGCAATCGACTTGCGTTTGGCGAACCATTGGCGGCGAATTTTGGTCAGCAGCCTCGTCGCGTCGGTCTTGTCGAGCAGGATCGCGCGGGTCGACCAGCGATACGGAAATGCCAGTCGGTTCAACTCGTCGAGCAGGCCCGGCGTGGTCGCGGTCGGGAAGCCGGTGACGGTGAGGACGCGCAGGTGCTGCGCTCCCAGCCGCGGCTCCAGCCCGCCGGTGAGCGGCTCATCGGCTAAGAGCGCGTCGAGATACATCGGCGTCTCGGGAACGCGGACGCGATGCCGGCGCGTGGAGACGCAGGCGTGCAGATAGGTCAGCGTTTCCGCGTCATCGAGCCAGAGGCATTCCGGCATGAAGGCTTCGATGAGATGCAGCAGCCGGTCGGTACGGTCGGCAAAGCCGGTCATCACCTCGTGCGCGTCGATGCCGGTCTTCTCGCGACCTTCGTAGAGCCACGTCTCGGCACGCGCAGCGTCCTCAGCCGGTGGCAGATAGACGAAGGTCAGGAAGTAGCTCGACTCGAAATGGCTCCCCGCTTCTTCGAAGTCGGATTTCCGTTCGGCATCGACCAAGGCCGAGGCAGCATCGGGAAAGCGGCTCACGGGATAGACGCCCGCCGCATGGCGTTGAGCTTCGACGAAGATCACCCAACCGCTGCCGAGACGGCGGAAGGCATTGTTGAGGCGGCCAGCGACGGCAACCAGTTCAGCCGGCACGGCCGAATCCAGATCGGGACCACGGAAGCCCGCGGTGCGCTGGAAGCTGCCATCCTTGTTGAGCACGATGCCGGGGCCGACCAATGCCGCCCAGGGCAGGAAATCGGCGAGCCGGCGGTTGCGATTGCGATATTCGGCGAGGTTCATCACTGCCGCGTCCCCTCAGACCGAAAGGTGCGCGGGGATGCGCAGATGGCGACGGCCGACCTCGACAAAGAGCGGGTCGCGCTTCGCCGCCCACACCGCCGCGAAGTGGCCGATCATCCATATGGCGATGCCAACCAGCCAGAGGCGCAGGCCGAGGCCGACCGCGCCGGCGAGCGTGCCGTTCATGATGGCGATGGCACGCGGCGCGCCGCCGAGCAGGATCGGCTCTGTCAGCGACCGGTGAACCGTCACGGTGAAGCCCGAAACCTCGTTCGCCTGTTCGACGACGCCCGCCATCAGACCAGCGCTCCGCCGCCGAACGAGAAGAACGACAGAAAGAAGCTCGATGCGGCAAACGCGATCGAGAGGCCGAACACGATCTGGATCAGGCGGCGGAAGCCACCCGAGGTGTCGCCGAACGCGAGCGCCAAGCCCGTGGAGATGATGATGATGACGGCGATGATCTTGGCGACCGGGCCTTCGATCGACTGCAGGATCTGCTGCAGCGGCTGTTCCCACGGCATCGACGAGCCCGAGGCATAGGCGGGTGCCGTCACCGTCGCGCTGAGCGCGACGATGGATACGGTCATGGCGAAACGTTGGCGCGCGAGGCGTGCGACTTGGATCACGGAGTTTCTCCTTCAGGGTTGGTGCTGATCGCGTTCGATGCACCGTCGATGGCAGGCACGACGCGGTAGTCGCCGTCCGGGCCAAGGCCATCGACACGGGCGAGTTCGGCGAGCCGGCGCGCGGCACCACGGCCGGAAAGCACGGCGACGAGATCGATGGTCTCGGCGATCAGCGCGCGCGGAACGGTGACGACGGCTTCCTGGATGAGCTGTTCCATCCGTCTCAGTGCGCCGATGGCGCTGCCGGCGTGGATCGTGCCGACCCCACCTGGATGGCCGGTGCCCCAGGCTTTGAGCAGATCCAACGCTTCCGCGCCGCGCACCTCCCCGACCGGGATGCGGTCCGGGCGTAGGCGTAGGGATGAGCGGACAAGATCGGAGAGTGAGGCGACGCCATCCTTGGTGCGCATGGCGACGAGGTTCGGCGCGGCGCATTGCAGTTCGCGCGTATCCTCGATGATGACGACGCGATCCGACGTCTTGGCCACCTCGGCCAACAGTGCGTTGGTCAGCGTCGTCTTGCCGGTCGAGGTGCCGCCCGCGACGAGGATGTTGGCGCGGGCGGCAACGCCTTGGCGCAGCGCCTCGGCCTGAGCAACGGACATGGTCCCGGCACGGACGTAATCGTCGAGCGTGAACACGGCGACGGCGGGTTTGCGGATGGCGAAAGCGGGAGCCTCGACCACGGGCGGCAACAGCCCCTCGAACCGTTCGCCGGTCTCCGGCAGTTCGGCCGAAACGCGCGGGCGCCCAGCATGAACCTCGGCCCCGACATGGTGCGCGACCAGGCGCACGATGCGCTCGCCGTCGGCCGGCGATAGTCGCTCGCCCGAGTCCGACAGCCCTTCGGAAAGCCGATCGATCCAGATGCGCCCGTCAGGGTTCAGCATCACCTCGACAACGGAGGCGTCTTCGAGAAACCGGGTGATGGCGGGGCCAAGCGCCGTGCGCAGCATCCGCGCGCCGCGAGCCAAGCCTTCCGTATTGTGATGCGAAACCGCCATCTGATCCCCGATCTCGCCGGGGAGAAATCAGACGGTCCCCAGACGGGGTCGATTAAAAGAGCCGGAAATTGGGCTGATTCAACAAGGATTTGATGACGTGCGGCCTTGGCGAAGAAAAGGCGGCGATCGGCGGGATCGGATATTCGCTACGGGCCAATCGATTCAGCTCAGCGCTGTGCGTTCTCGACGTAGGTCGCCACCGCCTTCTTGTTGTGCGCGTCGATCAATTGGGCTCCGTCGGCAACGAGATCGGCAAGGGTCTGCTGTTTCAGGACAGCCCGCCAAGCTTCCTCGGCGGCGATCATGCGGGTCTTGATGAAGCAGTCCGCCTTGTAGACGCACGGGTCCTTCGCCTTGCCGGGGCCGCGCCGGCGGATTTCGCGGCAGACGAAGGCGGGCTCCCGTCCGTCGATCGCTTCGACGATGTCGAGCAACGTGATGCGCGCCGGGTCGCGCGCCAGCCGATAGCCGCCGCGCGGCCCCGGCACGGCATCAATGACGGAAGCCGCAGCGAGCGCCCGCAGGTGCTTCAGAAGATAGGTTTCGGAGACGCCGTGCAATTCGGCGAGGCTCTTGCCCGGAAGCACCTTACCCTCCGGCAATCCGGCCAGCACCAGAGCGCAGTGCAATGCCGCCTCCACCCCGTCACTCATGCGCCGCATCGCCTTCTCCCGTTCCGTTCTTGGATTGCGTCCAAATCATGGATATATATTATCCATGATTCTCAGCCAACCCCTCTCGCTACCGGAGGCACCCATGCACCCCAGACTGAACATCGCCGCGCTGGCACCCGAACTCTATCAGGCTGTCCGCACCCTCGACGGCGCCGTGACCAAGTCGGGCCTCGACAAGCGCACGCTTCACCTCGTCAAGCTACGCGCTTCACAGATCAACGGTTGCGCCTACTGCGTCGACCTGCATGTGAAGGACGCTCTGGCAGACGGGATGGACGCCCAATTGCTGCATCTCGTCGCCGTCTGGCGCGAGTCCCCGTTCTTCGATGCGCGCGACCGGGCAATTCTCGAATGGACCGAGAGCGTGACGCTCGCCGCCGAGACGGGCATTCCCGACGCTGCTTTTGAAACCGTCCGCGCCATCTTCTCGGAGACCGACATCGCCAAACTGACGATCGCCATCGGAACCATCAACATCTGGAACCGCATCGCGGTCAGTTCCCGCATGCAGCACCCGGTCGGCACGGAAAAGAACGCGGTTGCTCCTTGATCGATTTGCCCTTGACCCTGACATTGATGTCAGGGGTTACGAGATGCAGCAGGAGGGCGGATGAAGATCGGAGACGTTGCAAGAAGGACGGGGGCGAGCGTGCGCTCCATCCGTCATTATGAGAAGGTCGGCCTGATCCGCGCCACCCGCGAGGAGAATGGCTATCGCGATTTCGACGAAGCCGATGTGCTTCTGGTGCGCCGCATCGGCCGGATGATCCGGCTCGGCTTCACCACCGAGGAAATCGCGACCTTTCTCAACTGCATCGTCGACGATCCCGCCACGGTCACCGCCTGTCCGAAGGTGGCCGCTGCTCATCGGTTGAAGCTCAAGGCGATCGAACAGCAGATGGCCGATCTCGAAACTCGTCGCCAGAAGCTTCTCATCACCCTGAAGGCTGCCTCCGGTCAGGACGACACCAGCGTACCGGAGACGCTTGCCCATGCCGAAGCCATCCCCATCGCCCTCGCTCATCCTCGCCACCCTGGCGCTCGCGGTCTATTTCGTCGGCGCCGTTGAGTTCATGCTCGCGCCGATGCTGACGCCGCTGGCGTCGGCCTTCGCCGCGAAACCCGCCGATATCGCCTGGCTCGTCTCTGCCTATGCGGTGTCCTACGCCGTGCTTGCCCCGCTCATCGGCCTCCTCAGCGATCGGATTGGCCGGCGGCGCCTGCTTCTCCCAGCATTGGCGCTGTTTGCCGCCGACGCGCTGGCCGTCGCCTTCGCCCCCTCGCTCACCTTCGCGATCGTCGCCCGCATTCTCGGCGGCGCAGCGGGCGCGGCCCTGACGCCGACCGCCTTTGCCCTCATCGCCGAGACCGTTCCCGAAGACCGCCAAGCCGGCGCCATGGGCCTCGTCCTCTTCGGCCTGACCCTCGGCATCGCCACCGGGCCGACCTTCGCGGGGCTCCTCACCGATGCCTTCGATTGGCAGGCGCCGTTCATCGCCGTGGCCTGCGGCTGCCTCGCCGTTCTCGTGCTGGCCGCGCGCATTCTGCCTCCCTCCGTGGCGCGGCAGGGCCGACCGCTCAAAGCCTCGGCGGCCCGCCTGCTCGGTGGCGCGACCTTCCGGCCCAACCTCTCCAAGGGCTTCTGGCTCGGCGCGACCATTGCCGGCTTCCTGATCTCCGGCGAGGTTCTGCGCAACCGCTATGGTCTCTCCACCAGCATGGTCGGGCTCTCGGTCACCGCCTTCGGGGTCGGTCTCGCGGCAGGCAACCTTGCCATCGGGCGCCTGACCGCCTGGGCCGGACGGCCAGAGACTGTCCTCATCTTCGCTATCGCGCTCATCTTCGTGACGCAGAGCGCCTTCCTGGCGACCGACCCGAGCCTCGGTTTGGCGATCGGACTACTGGCTCTCTGGGGCTTTGCCTCAGGCCTCGCCGCACCCGCCAACACCGCCATTCAGGCGAGCCGAGCCGGCTCGGACGCCGGCTTCGTGCTGGCGTCGTCGGAATCGCTGAACAACGGCGCGCTGCTCGTGCTGGCGCCGATCGTCGCGAGTTGGATCGGAGGTGGGGACACCATCAATGCGGCCATTCTGCTCGGCGTCTGCACGCTTGCAGCACTCGGCGTCAATCTTATCGACCGGCAGTACCGACCGACAGCCCTTCCATGCGAGACGAATTAGGGGCTCGGCTTTGCCACTTCCTGGCTCGCTTCCACATCTCGCGACAGCTCCTTCAAAAAGCGATCTCCGCCGGCGAGTTTCCGTCCGAGCGTTTGCAGGAAGTTCTCGAAGCGCTCTGCGCCCTTCGCCCTCGCCGAGGCCTGCGCGCTGTCGGGCAATGGTGGTGTGATGGTCAGCCAGAAGCGGATGAACAGCGAGAGCGTCTCTCCGACGATGGCGATGTCTTCATCGAGTTCATCGATCTGGCGGCCGATACGATCCATGCGGCGGGCGAACACGGCCTCAAGTCGCTCGGACGCATCCGCCGACAGGAAGGACGCGACGGCTGCTTCGATCACGGCGGATTTGGAGATGTTGCGACGGAGCGCCAGCGCCTCGACCTTCTTCAGGAGTTCGGGGTCGAAATAGACATTCATGCGGGTCTTGGTCTGCATGGCCATCCTCACAGTTCGAGGCCATCAGCCGGGTCCATCGTTGCCTGCCGGGCATTCGATGTGACCTGCTGGCGCAAGCGGCTGGCCCGGGCGGCGTCCACATCGGGATCGTCGTCGAGAACATCGAACTCACTGAGGGGTGATCGCTCGGGTGGCGCGATCTCCTCATGTTCCGGCAATTCCGGCTCGCGGCGAATGCCGGCATTGGCCGGATCGAAGCTCACGCCATTCCCGTTGTCGGATGTTGCTCCAGCCGATGCCGCCGGGATCGCCAGCGTCGACCAATCATCCGCGGACTGCGCTGCCGGCGCGGTCGCTGTCGGCGCCTTCGGCGGCGGCAAGATGCGTTCCTTGAAGCGAGCATCCTCGTAGTAGCGCGCCTTCTTTGCCCGCACGGGCGGCACACCTGCGACCAGCAGCAATTCGTCGGCGGGCGGGAGCTGCATCACCTCTCCGGGGGTGAGCAGCGGCCGCGCCGTCTCCTGCCGCGAGACCATGAGATGGCCGAGCCAGGGCGACAGCCGGTGCCCGGCATAGTTCGTGGAGTCGCGCATCTCGGTGGCGGTGCCGAGCGCATCCGATACCCGCTTGGCGGTGCGCTCGTCATTGGTAGCGAAGGCGACGCGCACATGACAATTGTCGAGCACGCTGTTGTTCGCGCCATAGGCTTTCTCGATCTGGTTGAGACTCTGCGCGATCAGGAAGGATTTGATGCCGTAGCCCGCCATGAAGGCCAAAGCCGACTCAAAGAAATCGAGTCGGCCGAGAGCTGGAAACTCGTCCAGCATCAGCAGGAGGCGATGCCGGTTGGCGGATGTCTTCAGGTCTTCAGTCAGACGCCGTCCGACCTGATTGAGCAGCAGGCGGATCAGCGGCTTGGTGCGGTTGATGTCGGAGGGCGGGACGACCAGGTAGAGGCTGACGGGTTTCTCCGCCGTGACAAGATCGGCAATGCGCCAGTCGCACCGCGCCGTCACCTTCGCCACCACGGGATCGCGATAGAGGCCGAGGAATGACATGGCGGTCGAAAGCACGCCAGACCTCTCGTTGTCGCTCTTGTTGAGAAGCTCGCGGGCCGAAGACGCGATGACGGGGTGAACGCCGGTCTCGCCCAGATGCGGCGTGCTCATCATGGCGCGCAGCGTCGCCTCCACGGGCCGCTTCGGATCGGAGAGGAAATTGGCGACGCCGGCCAGCGTCTTGTCGGCTTCCGCGTAGAGAACATGCAGGATCGCGCCGACCAACAGCGAATGACTGGTCTTTTCCCAATGGTTGCGCTTGTCGAGCGCGCCTTCGGGATCAACGAGGATGTCGGCGATGTTCTGCACGTCGCGGACTTCCTTGTCGCCGCGCCGCACCTCCAGCAGCGGATTATAGGCCGACGATGCCGGATCGGTCGGATCGAACAGCAGCACGCGGCCATACCGTGCGCGAAAACCAGCCGTTAAGCCCCAATTCTCGCCCTTGATGTCGTGGATGATCGTGCTGCCCGGCCAGGTCAACAGCGTCGGCACGACGAGGCCGACGCCTTTGCCCGATCGCGTTGGGGCGAAGCACAGCACATGCTCGGGGCCGTCATGACGGAGATAGTCACCGTCGAGCCGGCCAAGCAATACGCCATCGGGGCCGAGCAATCCGGCGGCGCGGATTTCCTCCGGTTCGGCCCATCGCGCCGAGCCGTAGGTGGCGACGTTCTTCGCCTCGCGCGCTCGGATCACCGACAGGGTGATGGCGACGATGATCGAGATGAAGCCGCCCGACACGGCGATGCAGGCGCCTTCAATGAAGATCGGCGGCGCATAGGCGTCGTAGCAATACCACCACCAGAAGAAGATCGGCGGATAGTAGATCGGCCAGCCGGCTAGCTCGAACCATGGGACGCCAAGCTGCGCCTGAAAGCCGAGACGCCATGCCGTCCACTCGGTCGCACACCAGATGGCGGTGAGCACGATCACGAGAACGACGGCGACTTGTCCCCACAGGACGCGGCTTCCGGACATAAAGGCTCCAATCGGCAAAAGAGACGGAGCCGATCAGAGAATGCCAGCAATGGCGGCAAGCAACAGAAATGACCGAAGATCGTGCTATCGGATACCGTCGCGAAGAAAAAGGAGGGAAGCCATGTCGCGGAGCATCAGGAGCATCATGCCAGCGATCAGCTTGAGCGCTTACCTAACAAAACCACAGACCGTATAATGGCTCTATCTTGCGCTGAAAGAAGCACGGCGCGTCTGAAATTTGGATAATTGCCCGATGACAACAGTGAGCCGCCCCGATCTGACCGACATCCATAGAGGTGATTGGGTGGATCGGCTATTGCCGCAGGTGATGCGGCCCTATACTCGTCTTGCGCGGCTGGATCGGCCTGTGGGAATTTGGCTGACGCTTTTCCCGTGCTGGGCCGCATTGTTTCAGGCTACGCATGGCTTGCCTGACATCCGTGATCTGCTGGTGTTTACACTCGGCGCCTTCTTGATGCGCAGTGCCGGCTCGACGATCAACGACATGGCTGACCGCAACTTCGATGGTCATGTCGAGCGCACGAGGTTCCGGCCACTGGCGAAGGGCGAGATCAGCCTGATCCGGGCCATGGTCTTTCTTGCCGTGGAGTTGACGCTTGCTGCAACGCTGCTGGTCTTCCTGACGCCGTTTGCCAGCCTTCTGGCGATTGGCGTCCTGCCGCTGGTGGCGCTCTATCCGTTCTGCAAACGCTTCACCCATTGGCCACAAGCGGTTCTGGGTGCTGCCTTCAACTGGGGAATGTTGGTGGCCTGGGCGCAGATCGTCGGACACGTCCCCCCGGGCGCTATGCTGATGTGGGCTGGCGCGATCGCTTGGCAGATCGGCTATGACACCACCTATGGCTATGTCGATGTAATGGACGACAAACGCCTGGGCCTGAAATCGACGGCGATCCTATTCGGCGCGCATGGTAAGGCCCTGATTGGGCTGTTCTATGGCTTGGCGGTGCTGGCGTGGTCGGTTGGCGGCTGGATGCTAGACATGTCCGGCCCTTATGCCATCGGGATGCTGGTGATCGCGGCACATCTCGGCTGGCAGGCATGGCGATTCCAGCTTGATCGTCCCGAAGTCAATTTCCGCCTGTTTCTAGCAAATATTCTTACTGGTGCGCTTCTGGCTACCGCCGCGCTTGCCGGAGCCATCTGAAGCCACGTTCACTCCGTCCCGCGAAATGGATTCGATTCCCGGCCTTTCCGATCTCGAGAGTACCCAGCGAAACATCTATGTCAGTTATTGTGGTCAGTGCCGCGTCGATCGCGCCTTAGACGCCGCCCGTTCCAGTATCTTGCGGTAGCCAGTCTTGGTCATCCACCGCGCGCGGGCAAGGTGGCTTTCCCAGCATGTCCGGGCTCGACCTGATGCCGATTTCGGATCGCGGTGCAAAACGATGCGAGCCGCCTCTGTCCAGTCGGCTCCATCCATCTCAGCATCGAGCAATCGCAGATACGTGACGAAGTGTCGTTCGTCGTAGACCGTGATCTCCGGTTCGCTGGGAGCGAGATCGTCGACATCGGGATCGAGTTCGGGGCGTATCCGCATCGGATGGCCCTCCTTTTGACAGTACAGCGGCCCGAAAGGAATAGTTCAACAGCTCTTCAATTTTGAGACAAACAGCTTGGTGAGCCACGGCTCTTTGCGGCAGCGGGCTGGAATTCATCGTTTGGCCGAGCGGATCCATAGCACGTTTCAGCACGAATCGGAATGATCGTTCCTGGAACGATCATTCCGATACAGGCCCTCATATCGCCATGGATCTCAAGGAGGTTATGGCGGTCAATCTGCGTCGGCTGCGCCATGACAAGCAAATGACGCAGGAAGAGCTTGCTGACCAGTCCGGCCTGAGCGCGCGCTATATCGGCGCGATCGAGCGCGCCGACGTTTCCGCCAGCGTCACGGTTCTTGGGCAGATTGCTGAGGCGCTTGGGATTGAGCCGGGCGAGCTTCTGAAGGAATTAGCCAGATCGCGCTGATTTGCTTATCTCGGTGGCGAGATCGAGCAGATTCCTGAGGGCCGGATCGCGATTATGCGGCGACCAGACCGCGCTGAATCTGGCCCGGTCCGGCTCGTCGGCGATAGGTCGGAACAGGACACCAGGAAACGGGACGTGAGACGCGGCTTCGCTCGTCAGCGTGATCCCCTCGCCATCTGCAACCATGTGCATCAGCGTGTCTCGACCGACATCGCACCGACGAATGCGTGGCGACTTCTCTCGCTCGACGAGTCTGCGAACGATATGGTCCTGGACTTGCGGACCGGCGCCGCTTTGTCGGACCAGGAAAGTTTCTGCGGCAAGGTCGCGCCACGTGAGACGCTTCATGCACGCCAATGGATGGCCCTGCGACAGCACGGCCATCAAGGCTTCCGACCATAGCTGTCGTGAATGGCAGTCGGGCACGTCCACGGCCCCAACCACGAAGGCGATGTCCAACTTGGCCTCGCGGACCTGACGAATAATCTCGTCGGTGCGTCCCTCGAAGATAGCGAGTTCAATTTCCGGACGTTCTTCCCGATGCCGACGGCGCAGATCGGCCAGGAACCCCGAACCGATCGAAGACAAGAGCCCGATCGACAGGCGACCAACCGCGCCGTTCATGACCGCCCCTGCGGTCTTGATCGCAAGATCAAGGTGGCCAATTCCAGCGGCGACCTCGGTAGTGAAATTGCGCCCAGCGTCGGTCAGACGGACGCCACGGTGGCGGCGCTCGAACAGAACGACACCAAGATCCTCCTCCAATGCCTTGATCCTGGTGCTCACGCTCGACTGACTGACGCCGAGGGCATTCGCAGCGTGGCGGAAGTTGAGATATTCGGCAACGGCAAGCGTCTGAATGAGTGACGCGAGAGGAATGCGTGACCCTAGCGAGATCGGCATTCCCCATTGGCGGTCAATCATTGGTGCTGTATGCCGCCGTCGTCGCATGGGTTCCAACCGCGCCGTTAATCGTTGTGAACTACGCCCCTGTCGGAGACCAGAATCCGGTGAACCGCTTGTCCCAGGCGGCTGCGTGCAAGGATGCGACAAGCCGACGATTAGAGGCCGGTCGGAAGGCGAAGTAAGAGCCGTGTTGCACGATCAACGACCGACTTCCTAACCGGGCAAAGCGACGACAAACAGCACAGGCGATGCCAACACCGAGCAACGATAGGAGATAACGCTTATCGTGATCATCTGCCTTCAACAATGTCCGCTGCTATGGCGCGGGCTTCGTCAACCGTAAAGTGGCCGGAGATTTCGCCAGCCCCTCCGTCGATCCCAGCGCGAATAGTCAGCACGGACATCACCCGTCCATCCACCAGCATAGCCAAGCGGTGACCGATGTTGTTGCGCGTGACCACCGCCAGCCGGCTGGCCCCCTCCGGTGTGAGGCGGAATCTGACGACAGGCCCGCCTTGCTGATTTACGATTGCTTCCGCATCGACGACCATATCGCCTGAGATGACAATCTCGGGCTCCAGCGAGACGGTGCTGCCCTTCGTCGCGACCCCGCCACGTTCATCCACAAGGCGCATGGTCAATCCCCGGACGGATTTAGCCGCCTGCGCAATGACCGGCGCTGGTGCGTCCTGCGTTGCGGACGCTGCGTAACCGGTTCCCAACGAAAGCATAGCAACAAGGACAGCGCCCAAGAGCCGCCAGGATTTATCAGGTCGAACGTGTTTCAACATCGCAATTCTCTCCTCTAGAGGGTGGATTGTCCGGGCAGGCCACGAGCATCCCAATGGCACAGAGGCCGAACTTTGGGTTTTCAGCATGGCGTTGGCGTAGATGCGCCGCTTATGCGGAAACTGAGCAATTACATCCGCGTCGCACGCGAGTTCCTGGTCGAGGCGGGCTAGATGTGCGGCGAGATGCACCAGCGGATTGAACCAGCCGAGGCATTGGATCAAGGTGATCAACCCAGTAACTACTGGGTCGCCGCAAGCGACATGTGTCCGCTCGTGAACAAGGATCATCTGCTGTTCATCAGGTGTGAACCGCTTTTCGAAGTCCCACGGCAGGACAACTTGCGGGAAGACAACGCCGACGACCGCAGGACCGGCTGTGCCTGCCTTTGCACGTCGAATGAAACGCTGCTGGCTTGCAATCACCCACAAAAGACTTACGACCACTCCGACCACCCAAATCGTGAGGATTAGGCCCGCATGATCGGCAGAGTTCCCCGTTGAATTGCTCCAAGCGACCACCGCTGCGACCGGCGAGAATGCCACATTCAGCGATGGAGACGACGGGAACACATCAGGCGCGATGGGCAGAGAAGCGCCGAGGAGCGCAGCCGGAGTAATGAGCCACAGCTGATACGCGACACGTGCACCGAACCATCTGCGGACCGGTTTTCGCAAGACGACCGCCAATATAATCGCGACGGAGACTGCGAGCGTGGCTTTGATCAGCAGAATAAGGATGTCACTCATTTTCCAGCGCCTTGATGAGAGCCTTGAGGCGCGCGATATCATCCGCGTCGAGTTTGCGATGTTCAGCGAAATGCGCTACCAGCGGTGCGATTCGGCCTCCGAATAGACGGTCCAACAAACCCTGGCTTTCTGCGAGGGTATAGTCCGACCGCGCCACGACGGCGCTATACTCGTAGCGGCCAGCGTTCCTCGCCGACCGGATGTGCCCCTTTTTGAGGAGGCGATTGATCAGGGTCTTGACCGTCGCGAGCGCCCATTCTTGGGCTGCTACTTCGGCCACGATCTCATCCACTGTCAGGGAGCCTCTGCGCCACAGCGCCTCCATGATATGGCTTTCCGCCGCAGTAATTTGCATAAATTTACACCCGTAATTCGTCGCTAAAATTACACATGTAAATTCTCTTGTCAACGAGGGTAGCTGACTTTCGAGCCTGCTCCTCATACTCCGCGCCGAGCATGGCGCTCACAGCCCTAGCTCCTGCTGCCGCCCCAATTGCCACGACACCGATCCGCCACGGACGATGCCCGAGACCTCGCGACCAAGCCGGCGGTCGATGACCGGCCGCCACGGGACAAGTGTGAACTCGTGGGACTTCTCGACGATCGCGAACTTGCCGCTCGATAGCTGCATGGTCCCAGTGAATGCACCGCTGACGGTCTCGCCATCGGCAGCGGTTCGGAACGGCAGCGCCTTCTTCGCCGCCATTTCTTCGCCAACGCGGGCGACCTCACGCTCTTGCAGCGCGGCGATCAGGTTGCGCCGATAAGCGACGCGGCCGTCGGACTGACGGACAGCATCGCCGTGATCGATCAGTGCCTCGCGCCGGCGCGCCATCGCCTCGCGCACCTGGTTGCCAAATCCTGACGACGACAGGTCGGACACACCCACACCAACCAGCCGCCGGTCGAGCCAGGTCGCGCCGTCCGATCCGATCTGGTGTTCGAGGTCGAGGGTCGAGAGGATACGGATATTGGCGCGGGCATTGCGCCCTGAATCATAGGCAGCAGCCCGCTCCTCGAAATCTGCCGGGATACGCCAATGATCGGCGTCGATCCGCTCGGCGATGCCGGCGCGGCGCAACGCCTCCAGCCGATGGACATGGGCATCAACGAAGCCCTCATAGTCACCGTTCGGCACGCGCCCATCGAACCGCGCCTGTTCCAGATGGCGGCTCGGCCGATAGAGGCCGTCTTCGACCATGCCGGCGATGGCGCGATCGGATGGTCGGCCGGTGCTCTCCGCCGGCCCGATCTCGATGATGCTGCCAATCCTGGCGTCCTCGACGTGCGCCGGGTCGATGCCGGAGACATGATGCGTGCGTCCGTCGATGCCATCGACCACCAGCGTCAGGTTCTCACCCAGTTCGTCGGAGAGATACTTGTCGATGACGCGGCCAAGGACCGGCGTCGCTGGCGCGGCATCGTGAATCTGGAAGCTCATCGGGTCGCGCTCGGTCCCTTCGGCCCGGAGTGCCTTCTGCATGGTGCGGATGATATCGCCGCGCTCGCCCATCTCGCGCAGGGTCGGCTCCAGCCGTTCGCCCAATTCCCAGACGCCGGGCGCATGCTCAGTGGCGAGGCCCATGTCGCCGAGCTTGCCAAGACGGCGCAGGCGCATCGTCCGATCGGACTGGCCGCGCAGGCCGCCCGGCTCTTGACGCAGCTCGATGAAGCGGTCCTCGGCTTCTGCGATCAAAGCCCGGTCGATGCGAGTGAACCGGTCCTGGTCGATCTCCACCATGAGCTTGCGGCGCTGCTCGATCTCGGTGACGGGGCCGAGTTCCAGCGTCGCCAGTTCGCTTGCCCGCTCACGAATGCCATTGGCGAGATAGTCGCCATTGATGACGAGATCCTCGCCGAGCGCATCGCGACCATTGACGATGACATGGACATGCGGATGGCCGGTGTTGTGGTGATTGGCGGCCACCCAATCAAGCTTGGTCCCAAGATCGGCTTCGACCTGCGCCATGAGTTCGCGGGTGTAGCCGTTGAGATCGGCGAGATCGCCGGCATCTTCCGGCGAAACGATGAACCGGAACTGGTGGCGATCATCCTGGCCGCGATCGAGAAACGCCTGGCCATCAGCGCGGTCCTCCGTCGCCGAATAGAGCTGGCCGCGCACACCGTCGCGCGATGTGCCGTCGCGTTGGATATAGCGCAGGTGCGCGGCGGCCTTTCCGCTCTTGCCCGCGCGCCGGACGGAACGGGATTTGACGATGACACGGCGGCTGCCGGGTTGGCGGTGGCTCCAGCCGTTCGACAGGTTGCGGGCGCGCACAAAAGATGCGCCACGCCCTCGCTGCACGCCCCGGCCGGAGGCGACAGTAAGCGTGCCCTTCGCCGCGTGTCCGGGACCGCCGCCCTTCGCGGATCGGCTTCGGCCGGACGTCGCTTGCTGCTGGCGCGTGACCTTCCGCACCTTGCTGAGGAAGCTCTTGGCTTGTCCGCCTTTCCCGCCGCCAGATCGGACGCGGCCCGGCTTCGGCCGGAAGCGATTTTCGTCGTCGTCGCTCATGGCCGTCGATCTGTTCGAAACCGACGATTACGGGCAGGAGTGCCGCGAGAAGCGCAGGAAGTGCTGGCTTTGCCGCGCCTCGCGGCACCATGACGGCCCGAAGACGGTGCCGCCCCAAACAGTGTGCAGACAAGGGCTTGCCCTGCGGATCGGCCCCATAGGGTGCCGTCCGCTTTAATCTTGCCCTCCGCCCTTTGCCCCCTTCGTGCCCCTCCTGCTGATGGATGAGACCGTTGCCAGCCCCATCCGCTGCACACTGAAGTCTCCCGCCGGGCGGACGCGATCACGAGCTTCATGGCTGTTGTCTCGCATCCGCTCGCGCAACGAACAGACCGCCCGACTGCGGCACGATGGCGGACAGGTCGCGCACGGTGACCGCGTTCGGAGTGTCGTCCTTGTGCTCGTCGGTTTGCACGAGAGTGGCCGTCGTCTTGCTCAAAGGCTGCATGACGAAAAGCGGAGCACGGGTCCAGGAGAGCGGACCGGCGGACGCAATCATGACCGCCCTGGTGGTCTGGCTGCCGCTGATGATCGGCGTAAGAGCCGCGACATAAGCACGGGTCTCCGGTGGAAGTGGGCGGCCCTTCAGGGCCTCCTCGTAGCGCCCGGGACCGGCGTTGTAAGCCGCTATCCACTCCGGCGAGCCGTAGCGGTCGAACAACTCGCGGATATAGGCCGCGCCCGCCACGATGTTGTCGTGCGGGTCGTAAGGATCGTCACCCAGACGGTAGCGCACGCGTAGCTCGGCCCAGGTCTCCGGCATGATCTGCATCAGCCCGATCGCCCCTTTTGGCGAGAGGGCACGTGGATCACCGTCACTCTCGGCGCGCATCACCGCGCGAATCCAGGCGGCGGGAAGCTCGAAGCGCTGTGCCGCTTCGGCGATGTGATCACTATCGAGATCGCGCGCAGACGGGTGAGCGACGGGCTTCGTCTGCGCCAGCGCAATCGCCGGGATCGCAACGCCGTAAAGCAAGCCTGAGAGAAGAATGACCGCCATTCGAACAGGCGCGCCTTCTCCACTGCGGCACCAGCCTGCCAGCGTGCTCGCCGCGGTCAAGGGTACGCGCAATGCGCCGATCTTCGATCGCCCTTGACCTCCGCTGCGCGCGCCGGCCGACCGGTCGTCGAGCGGGGCGAAGGGATGAGACGGCTTTTCCGCGAACAAAGGGATGACCGATCGTAATGGGATCGCGCTCGCGCGCAGGCTGACGGGTCGCATGATGTCACTCCCGCTCGCCGCGCTTCGGGGCACGGTTCCAATGCAGCGACCAGGACGCGCCGGCATCATCGTCGCGGAACAGGTTGGCGCGGATCGGCTGCGGCAAGGCCGGGTCATCGATGACGAGCGCGATGTAGTCCCCGGCCCGTTCGCCTGTACGCTTCCAGCCCGCGCCGATCTCCGGCCCTTCCTCGTTGCCGTTGTGGACGCGGTAGTCCGGCGCGTTGTCGGCATCGGACGGTTCAGCCGGAACGATGGTGATCTCGCGGAAGAGCGTGAAGGTGTGGACGCGCCCGACAAAGCCGGTGGTCTCGCGCGTGAACTCGCCAATCTGCGGCATGTGGAACCTCCGTGAGCTGGTAGTGATTGAACTGTGGCGCGGCACTCACCGCGTCGGAGCACGCCAGACGAAGCGGCCATCACCCTCCTCGTCGGTGTAAATCGGCGTCGCCTTGCCGATGACGGCGCGTGCCGGGATCGGGCCGAAGTAGCGGCCATCCAGGCTGTCGGGCACTTCGGGGTTCATCACGAAGAGATCGCCTTGTGCGATCTTCTGGCAACCCTGCCAGACCGGCAGAGGTCGGCCCAATCGGTCGCGATCGAGCGCTTCGCCGAGCGGCACATGATCGACCGTGATAGCGAGCCCGATGCGACAGACCTCTTGCCCCGGCAGAGCCATGACACGCTTCAAGAGTGGCACGCCATGACCGATGTAGCCGCGCTCCACCATGAAGTCGGCGAGCGGCTTGTCGGGCAGGAGCGCGACGAGATCGCCGGTCTCCAGGCTCGGCGTGGGGGCGAGATCGTAGAGGCCGATCGGAACACTCGCGGATGCGTTCCAGACGAGGCGCAGCGGCGTAGGAATGAACGATGCGACGGCAACGCCCATCACGGAGAAGTACGTCACCATGACGTAGCCGAACCGGCTCATGGTTCAGCCCTCTGGCGCAACAGAAACGCCTGATGCTGATCGACGGTGTAGGCACGCGGCTCGTGTCCAACGGTCAAACGGTTGTGGACGTGCCGCCAGTGATCGGGCGACACCTCAGTCGGATCAATGCCGGTCTCCTCGATAGCATCGATGTGCTGAAGGACGCTCTCGACCTTGGGCCAGTCCTCGATTCTGAGCAGCATCTCGCCGCCGGGACGCACGAAGGGCAGCGTCTGGAACGGCTCGCCCGGAGCCACCGCACGCACGATGTCGATGCGCGACGTGATCGTGCCGAAGTCGTTCGACGCCCACCGCACGAAGGCGAAAACGCTGCCGGGTCGATAGAAAAAGACACGCCGACGGCGGTCGAGCACCTGTTCGCGCACCTTGTGGCCGAACCTGATCCAGTTCTCGAGCCGCTTCTCGATGTGCGTCAGTTCGACTTGCGTGAAAGCGTCGGCCGACTGGGTGCGCGGTGCGATACCGACATGTGAACGGGAAGCGGTGGCGCCGGTCATAGGCGATCTCCATCGGTGGTCGGCGGGAATTCATGCGCGAGCAGTTCGCGCAGCATGTCGGCCACGGTGATGCCGCGCTGAAAGGCGACGATCTTGATGCGGCCGCGCAGTTCGGGCGTGATGTCGATGGTCAGCCGCGCGGTGAAGCGCGCCGCCTCGTCGGTGCGCGGCGCGTCGGCTGCCTTGATCCAGGTTTCCGGATCGGCGGGGCGGGCGGCAAAACGGCGACGGACCGGGTGCGCGCTCATGGCAATGCCTTTCCCGTGATCAGCCGTCCGATCTCCGTAGCGAGTGCCGCAATCTCGCGCGCGGCCTGACTGTCGGGATCGATTTCAGAGGCGAGCCGACCGGACTGTGCGGCATCGGCGAAGACGACACGCTGGCCGATGGTTGTCGACAGCACCGGTGGGTCATGATCGGCGAGCGTCTCGGCGGTCTCTCGGGCGATGATGGTGCGCGCGCCGCAGCGGTTGAGCACGAAGCGCGCCGCCAGGGCTGGCCGGTAGATGCGCGCTTCGGCGACGAGCGCCAGCATCTCGGCCGAGGCCCAGCCGTCGAACGGCGATGGCTGCACCGGGATCAGCACAAGGTCGGCGGCCAGCAGCGCGGAACGCATGAGCCCGGCAATGCGTGGCGGCCCGTCGATGACAATGTGATCGGCATCGCGCGCCAGCTCCGGCGCTTCCCGGTGCAAGGTATCGCGCGCCAGGCCGACGACGCCGAACAGCCGGACGCCGTTCTCACGCGCCCGCTGCTGCGACCAATCCAGCGCCGAGCCCTGCGGATCGGCGTCGATCAGGGTGATGCGCTTGCCTCTCCCGGCCCATTCGCCGGCGAGATGCAGCGCCAGCGTCGTCTTGCCGACGCCGCCCTTCTGATTGAGGAGCGCGACGATCATGGCTCCCGCCTTCCGGCGGCACCGGCACCACGGCCGCATTTCCCGCGCGCCAACAAAGAAGAGTTAGATTCTCTGTTAGAGTCTAAGTTAGTGGCCGGATTTCGTGTTTCAGGCCAGAGCGTTAACTGAGGTCCGTGCGCCCGATCTGCCGATAGGCCTGCGCCTGATGTGCCGATACCCTTTGCGCCTGATCTGCCGATGCTGTTCACAGGCTCATCCACAGGCACTGTGAATTGTTGGACGGGCCGTATGCGGAGCAGTTCACGCCGCCCCTCGCGTTCGATCGACAGGCGATATCCAGGCAAGGGCTGACGGAGAGCGATCCGGCGCAGATCGAGCGCGAAATCGGAGATGCGCGCAAGGCTGCCGGATTTGGCGTGGAGATGGGCGATCTCGAACAGCCAGCCGTGTCGCTGATGGCCGGCGTGCTTGCGCGCGACGCGATAGAGCCAGCGCTCGATACCGCCGGTCAGCCGGAAATAGTCCGGGTCGATGGTCAGCACCAGTGAGCGGTCGACGACCCCGTTGTAGAACCACTCGGGCAGGACAAATTCCATGCCCTCGACGCGGCCCTCTCGCGTCGTCATCTCTTCCCATTCGTTGATCCAGGAGAATTGTCGGCGGCGCCATTGCACGCCGTTCCGAATCGTCGTGGCGATGACGGTCGATTGCAGCCGTGCCAGCGAGGCCTTCAGGAGAAGATACTGCTGGTTTCCGGTCGGACGGCCGACACCCCGCAGGAGCTGGTAGGGCGTGAAGCGAAAGAAGCGCGAGGTACGGAGACCATGGTTCTCGGCCGCGACGATCTGCGAGGCGGCCCAGATCAGCACATCGGCGTCCCATATCGTCGCCATGCCGTGTTCGGGCATCCCCAGCACCTGCACCTCGACATCGGCGGCCTTGTAGAGGATCGGCTTGACGCGCGGCGTCTTCGACAACGAGAAGAACGGCCGTTCCATGAGATCGCGCTGATCGCGCGGGCTGGCATCGCCGGTGGCGACCACGAAGGGATCGAGCCGCTGGCGTTCGCTCCCGTGCTTGCCGTCTTGTCGAGAGGAGCCGCTCATTCAGCGCGCTCCCCGCTCGGCAGGCGTCAGAGGACGCGCCGGAAAGACCCGGCCGGCATTCTGGTCCGTGGTGGATTTGCGCGCGCCGATGGCCGTCCAGGCCTGCAGGTCCTCGAGCGCGTAGATCACGCGGCCGCCGATCTTGCGATAGGTCGGGCCAGTGCCGTAGGTGCGGTGCTTCTCCAGCGTCCTGAGCGAGATGCCGAGGAAACGCGCCGCGTCGGGCGTGCGCAGGAAACGCGGCGGCAATCCCGTCTTCGGGTCGAGCATGATCGGGCCTCCGGGGCGGTTCGGATGGCTGCCGATGACGGCAGCGGGTCATGGCGAACCGTGGCGGAGGAACGGCGGCTTGCAGCGTGCCGAAATTAGGGGGTAGCGTTTCCGGCCCCCCGGAGGCGCGAACGAAGACGATCGAACGGCAACGTTCAGCGGGGCGGCAGACGCGCGGGATAGCGCAGCAGATCGCGATATCCGCCATGCACATAGTGGGTGCCGTCAGCAACGAGGCGGCGCGTCCGGTTCTTGCGAGGATCGCTTTCCCAATCGGCTTTGTTGCCACGAAATCCAAGCAGGGCTTCCGCGATCTTTCGATAGCTGGCGCCGTCTGTGCGACCGTCGAGGGCGCGCAAGATCAGGATGTGTCGGTCTCGGGTCTGCGCTGGAAGAGCGTGACGACGCTCGCCGATCGGCCGCCCCATCAGCGTTCGCCAGAAGCGCGACACCGCTTCGGCGCGATGCTCCAGCGAGGCGTCGAGCGGCAGCATAACGAAATAGGCCGTCTTGGTGCCGGACGGCGGATCTGCGAGCCAGAACTGATGGTCCACTCCCGCCGACCGCCAGAGGCCATGCCACTTCCCATCCTCGGTGGCACGAGCGTCGAGACCCGGCAACGTCGGCAGGCTGATCGTCATGCTGGCGGGATCAGAGTCGACGCACGCGGATGGGCGAAGCTCAAAGGCATCAGGCAGCAGCGACGGCATCCAGAATAGCGCAGCCCGGTCGGCGGAGAGAGTCGGGTCTGTCGGGAAATCGCACCCCCCAGCGTTCCGAGAACGCCGTCTGCGCATCGCTGTCGAGGCGTGGCAATCGCCTCACGCGATGAAAGTCGCGGCGATAATCCTCATCGCGACGAAGATACTCCCAGGCAAAGCCGGCGGCAGAAATGCTCTTGGCATGTGCATAAGCGGCCGGCGAGCGCCAATCTGTACTCGGCATGGCGTCACCTCTCGTCCAGCATTTTCGCGTTGCTGGAAAGAGGAAATGTTCGCGATACGAGGCTCACGTTGAAGCTACTGTTGCCCGATATGTTGATCGCGTTGGACGATCAATATTTGAAGATAATTCGGATCGTTTTTGAGGTTCCTTCGCGAGCCGGGCCATGCCCGGCGAGCCGCGTTTCGTCTGCTCAGCGGAAACCCGCCGATCCGCAAAGACGGATCGGCGCGAAATCTGATCCACGCTTCTGCGGAAAGCCGTGAAGCCGGGTTTCCGGCTCCACGGCTTTGCGAGGGTCAGGCGGTCTTCAGCCGCTGCATTCCCTCGGCCAACGTCCACAGGGCGCGGTTCAGCCCGACATTCTGGTCGATACCGTTGATCGGCCGCGTCCGGCTGCGGCGGATGCGTCCATCCGCAGTCTGCCGTCGTCCATCCAGCCCGCCCCGAATGAGGTTTTCCTGAATGACGTTGAAGGTCTGCCACAGGTTTTGCCCGACATCCTCGCGGCGGCGCGGAGCGATGATCTGATCCGGGCGAACCGGGCTTTCCTCCTCGCCATAGCGCGCGACAAGGCTCGCAGCGGCCAACACCTGCTGTTCGTCCCGTGAGAGCCGCGTGTCCTTCATGGTCTCGGTCGCATCGATCAGGCGCGGAAAGTCCTCCGCGACGGTGTAGACGCCTTCGATGATCTGGTTCTGAATGCCCCCCTTGTGGGGCACGCGGACTTCCTCGAACCGCTCACCAGCAATCATGCTGTTGGTGCAGACGAAGCGCAGCATCCCGGCGAACATCTGATAGGCGCTGGTCCCGTCGTGGCTGTTGACGATGATGACTTCCGCCGCCTCGGGTTTGCCGATCCCATCATCCCGGCGCAGGCGTAGCATGTGCTTGGCGTGACCGTGGCGGCTGCCGTCGCGCGGCACCGATTGCACCGCGAAACGGAAACCAGCCCTCCCGGCGCAATCCTTCCACGATCTCGATGGTGGGGACGTAGACGTAACGCTCCGACCGGCTGTCATGCGCTTCGCGGGCGAACACTGAGGGGACGTGACGAAAAAGAGCTTCGTTGTCGAGGGCTTCGCGTCCGCTGATCTGGTGAGAGTTGCGGCCGAACCGGGTGGCGAGATGGTGATACATGATCTGTCTCCCTTGGGGCTGGGTTGGAGCGCAGCGCTGCGCTGCAACCCTGGCCGTCGCCGAGACCGGGGTAGCAAGGTGCAAGGGCGGCCGAGCCGGAGGGGGATCGCCCGGCCTGCACGCAATGAAATGGAGGAAGGCTGGGGATACCGGCCCGGACGAGCGCCAGCGATCCCTTGCACCGCGCGGGGGCGGAGCCCTTAGCCAAGCTCACCTGGCATGAGCAAAGCGGGTGCCTCGCTAAAAGATTGGATCGGGATGCGCGCAGCAACCGAACCTGAAAACCGCGCATCCTGATTTCCGCATTTCCTGAATGGCTGCCGTAGCAAGCGTGACGAAGCCCCGCGTGAGAGCGGGGCTTCGGAGGTGTTCGGCCTCAGTCGCCGTTGCGGCGGGACCAGATGAGGTTGTGAGTTTCGCCGCCCTCGTCCTCGACCAGGCTGGCGTAGATCGGGGCCGGGAAGCTCGGATCGTCCAGCTTGACCGAGAGATAGTCGCGGCCGGTCTCGCGGGCGGTCTTCTTCCACGCCGCGCCGAACTCGGTGGTGCCGGCGAAGATCCGATAGTCCGGGCCGCGCTCGCTGTCGCCCTCGGTGGGAACGAACTTGGCCTTGACGTTGAGGGTTAGGGTCTTGACCGTGCCGGTGATGTCGCCGTTCGCGGTCTTGGTGAAGGTGCCGATGGTCGCCATTGCCGTGTCTCCGTTCTTCGGGCCGCGCCTATCGCGACCTCGATGGTGGTCGTGCGACCGGGGACGATCGGCCCCGCACCCGGAGGGCTGAAACGAAGTGAAAGGCGGCCGGCGACGGCTTTTTTGCCTCGCGATGCAACGCCGAAGGCGGCGGAAAAAAGCTGGCGACGGGCGTTGCGAGAAGACGAGCGAGGCGCAGCCGGTCTTCGGTCAGACCCAATCCATTCGAGGACGCCGTGGGTGTGGCCGACAGAGAAATCCGGAGAATACGACACTGGTGGCGGTCGACCTCCGCAACAGACATGAAACGCTGGCGAACCTCCGGTCTCGTCAACCTTACCCCTGATCCTCAATGGCAAGGCTCGGCCATCGTCCACGGGGGACACGGGTGCTTCCCGATCTTTGTCTCCTTCGCAGCGCCGACATTGGCCGGCCGGAGACGATTGTCCGCCGAGCAGCGTGACTTCTCTCACGAACTGGCGACATGCCCTCACTTCCGGCCCGGGCGGGAAAGTCGGCCAGCTCTTCGGCGTCGCCGCGGGCGTGTTCGAACTCACCAAGATCGGCTCGCAGGCCTGGACGGTCGGCGCGCTCGTCTACTGGGACGATACCAACAAGCGCTGCACGACGGTTGTGACCGCCAACCTTCTGATCGGCGTCGCGGCGGCGGTCGCAGGCGGCGCGGGCAATCCACCGGCCGCGTTCGGCTCATTGCCTCGTTCCGGGCGAATGATCCGTGACGGACGCATTTTTGCTTCGACCATCGATGCGCTCTTCGCCGATCCCAATATCGGCGAGGACGCGCTGTGGAAGGCGGCAGCGTTGGCGCTGGCGTCGCCGTCCGCAAGTCGACCGACCGCATGGCGAAGTTCGGGGACAGCCGCGCCGTGTTGCCTACCGTCGGTATCGATATCCGCCGCTCGCAGGCCGCAACGATCACCGAGGGTGATCTGATCCTGATCGGCGCCGAGACGCTCAAGATCATCGGCGAACCGATGGGCGATGCGCTTGGATTGGTATTGCAATGCGAAGCAGCTAAATAAGCCTGACAGTGATCGAATTGCGAGGGAGCTTGTATGGCTACGAAGAAGAAAACGAATGTGCCTGGCGCAATTCTGGACAACAGAGTCCGAGAACAAATCGAACTTGAGGTCATATCCAGTGAGGCAAGGCTTCGTCTTACTCGCGTGCTTCGCCAGTCGGTCAGAACCAGTCACGGAGAAGATTCCCACCAGATCGAGTTGATTCGTATTAATCGGATCGTAAATCTGGCAAACACCGCCCTAGGCAGACCAATTTATACGCTTGAGCTTGGTGATTGGGATTATGAACCGGCTGAGTATGCATGGCACAATGGCGAGTTAGAACTTGTAATGAGACGGCCAGATACCGCTCAATTGGTAGAGATATTGGTCGATCTAGCAGATGCCGGATGCATTAGGGTCGGAGACGTAAATGCAATCTTGAAAGCCGATAGCAGTGGAATACGATTCAGCGAGGGCGATGACGGGACCGAAGTCGAACTGACAGACGTTGCCGATCTGCCAGAGGCTCCGCTGGCCACAGGCGAACATGCAAACGTTAGGAAGCTCGTCGAGCGCATGGATCGCGCAATGCAGGATCGGGACTGGTCACTTGTGCTGCATACAGGCGCGTCAATATTTGAGACGGTAGCCAAACAGGTCGTTCCCAACCCCAATGTCCAAAATCAGAGTTTAGGAAGCTGGTTCAGTCTTTATCGGAACCACTCGAAGCTCGCGACTCCACTTTTGGATACGATCGAGGGTATTTTCAAGCGGCGAAATATTGAGCCGCTTGCCGGTCATGGGTCCGCATCTGATCCCTCCATCACCGAGGAGGAGGCCGTTCAAGTTCGTGAACTTACGATAGCCTTCGTTCGATTGGAGAGAACGTTGGCAACCGTTACGGCAACCCGCCCTGCAACCGCCAAGAAAAAGCAGGGAACGCCCTGATACTCATCGTCACGACATCGGCCGTGTTATGCGCTTCACCATCCAACGGCCCGATCTCGGCAAAGCCCTTGCTGAAACCGAGAAGGATATCGAACGAGCGGTCACCTCGGGGATGCGCGACGCTGCCGACGGCCTGAAGCAGGATCTCCGCGAAGATGTCATCGCGGCCGGGCTCGGTGAACGGCTGTATCGGACATGGCGGGGAAAGACCTTCCCCGAGTTGGGCGAGAGCGCCGAAGCCGCAGCCTGTGTCTGGTCGCGCGCGCCGAAGATCTCCATAACCCTGATGACGATTGCCGTCATCGGACAGTCGAGGTCAACCGGTCGCGCGGTGAACGCCGCGCGACCGGAATTTTGTGTTGGACGGGGAGGAGGCCGGGACCGCTCGCACGATCCCGGCTCGTCCTCACTCGGCAGCTTGCACAAAAGCTTCGGCATCCGACTCCGTGTCTCGCGACACAGGCCGCGCGGTGCGCAGTACGGTCGGCAGCCAGCCGGTTCCAGCGAGAAGCTGTTCGGCAGCCTGCGCCATCTCTGACTTCTTCAAACCCGCGATCCGCTCGGCGGCGTCATGGCCGACCGCTTCCCGCACGGCGGCGAGAATGTGCGCCTTGGTCACGCGACCGAGATAGCTCTGCACGGTCGGGGTCCAGTGTGCCGCCATGTCCAGCGTCACCGCACTCGCCAGCTTTTCCGCCGTCGCGCGGGCATTGGGCTTCTGCTCCCACGGTAACCTGACTGCGTTGACGGTCAGCGCGGCGCAATGGGCGAGCAAGGCCATGACGCTCGCATTGTCCAGACCGGTGATGAAATCCCACAGGTCCGCCACATCGCGCGGCATGTCCGACGCCCACCCAGCGTGACGATCCGCCAGCGCCTTCGCGGCGGGCATATCCTCGATCCCGTCCGCGTGGGAGGCGAGAGAAGCGCTGGTCAACCGGACTTCGAGGCAAGAGGCTTCCTCGCCACGATAGAAGGTCTGCGCCGCCAGCGCATGGACTACAGCGACAAGCGCCATATCCGGCTGCTCGCCAAGGGCGAGGCGCAGACCCAGGGTGCGATGGGCGGTCAGGTCGCGGATGAGAAGCTCCGATAGCGGCTTCCCCGCATCCTCGGCTTCCTCGTCCTCCGGCTGCGGTTCGGCGTCCTCGCCGTTCCCCTCGTCCCCGATGATTTCGCCATCTTCCGTGATGGTCGCCCCCTCCACGTCCGTCGATTTCGGGGCCTCGTCTTCGGCGCGGATGAAGCCGCGTTCGATACGGGCCGTACCGTCGTGGTTCAGAATGACAAACACACCACCGCGCGCGATTTCGTCGGTGTCATAGGCGTGGCGCTTGGCGTCGATCCGCTCGATCTCCGCTTCAAGCTCGCCGAACCGCCGATCCGCCTCATCCGGCAGTTCTTCGTAACCCTCGTATTCCGACGACAGGCGGTCGTAGTCCTGCTGTGCCGCGCCATAGGCTGCAGCGTCTTCCTCCGACAGGTCCACCGGATGCGGATAGCTGCGGCGCATCCCATGCGCGTGGGGGAAGTCGATGTGAACGGAAGCCCACTTCCATCCCTCCGCTGCCTGCACCTCAGCCGCGATCCCTTCCAGCTTGTCGATGACCAGCCTGTCCAGCAGCGTGGCGTCCTCGAAATAGCCGCCTCGATCCTCGGTGAAGAGGTCGCGGATGATGGTGCCGCCCGCCTCGGCATAGGCGTCCGCGCCGACGAAGATCGCGCGCCGGTCGGTCGCCGCGACATTCATCCTGGTGAGGTCGCGCCGGATGGTGGATGGGTCGCGGTTCCACGACAGGTTCTCGTAGACCTGCTCTTGCCGGTCATGATCCTCGGTGATCGCGAAGGCCATGAGCTGGTCCAGCGACAAACCGCCATCCCTATAAACCTGCATCAGCTTGGTACTGACCGCGCCAAGGCGAAGCCGCTGCCGGACGACATGGGCGCTGATACCGAACCGGGCGGCGATTTCCTCCGCGCCCCATCCGCGATTGTCCGCCAGTTCGCGGAACCGCTCGAACTGGTCGGCGGGGTGCATGGCCTCGCGGGTAACATTCTCGTCGAGGCTGATCTCTGTCGCATCGTTCTCGGTATCCAGAACGCAGCGGATCGGCTCCGACTTCTTAATCTGCTTGCGCTTTACGCGCAGCAACTGCGCCAGCCTGCGGCCTTCGCCGATGGTCACGAAATAGCTGCCGGTCGGCTCGCCTTCGGCGTTCGTTTCCGGCTCCACCACCAGATTTTGCAGCATCCCCTTGGCAGCGATGCTCGCCGCCAGCGCCTCGATATGGGCTTCGCTGTGCGGGGTCTTACGGGCGTTGCGGGGCGACTTCTTCAACTTGTTCAGCGGCACGAACAGCACCGCGCCATTCTCGGTAGCGGAGGCTTCGGAAACAGTGGTGGTCGTTTCGATGATGTTGGTCATGGTCTTGATCCTTTGGCTTGGCTTGGGTTGGAGCGCAGCGCTGCGCTGCAACCCTGGCCGTCGCCGAGACCGGGGGGTGCAAGGTGCAAGGGCGGCCGGGCCGGAGGGGGATCACCCGGCCTGCACAAGCGGATCGAACCTATGGGCGGGCGTCTGAAACACGCATCCGCGCGGAAGGCCGGGGAAACCGTCCCGGTCGAGCGTCAGCGATCCCTTGCGCCGCGCCAGGGGGCAGCGCCCCCAAGCAACTGCCCGGCATGAGCCCCAGCGGGTGCCAAGCATGAAAACCGGATCAGGATGTGCAAAGTCGTAGAACCTGAAAGCCGTGCATCCTGATCGCCGTCTTTCCGCCTCCGGACGGATCATGAGCACGACGAAGCGCCCCGCCCAAAGGCGGGGCGCGGTTGTGATCGTCAGTCGGTGACGATCCTGCCGGATTGGCGGGCGCGCCCGGCATACCAACTCAGCGGATGCTCGGCCGTGAAGAAGAGGTCACGTTCGACCGGAAGCCGGAGCCGGCCGCGCACCGAGCGGATTTCGGCAAGACTGACGTAACCGAGTTCAGGTTCGCCAACACCGAGATCGCAGAGGCCGAACAGACGGTCGGGGTCTTCGGGATCGGCTTCGGTGAGAAGCCAGGTGGCACCAGCGTCCGGCATGAAGAGCTTGACGACGGGGCGCGGATCGATGTCCTCACCGGCGGCGCTGCGAGCACCATTGGCGAGAAGCCGAGCATAGAGGTCGTCGGTGAGGAGTGCTGCGGCCATGTCGGCCTCCATTCGATGTCACCCTCCGATCGAGGGCGAGGAGGCGTTCGGCCGGCGCAATCGAGCGGCGCGGTCAGGCCCTACACGGTCTGGTGCGGGCCGGGCTTGACCGTGTCGCGGCGGCGGCCAGCGTTACCCAAGCTCGTTGAGAGGGGAAGATCGAACCGGCCGCGACGAAGCGCTCCTGCGAATGGACTCGTGTTGCTGGTTCACTGCGCTTCGGCTCTGCAGGGCAGCGGTTGCGGATAACGCAGCAAGTTCTCGGCCATGAACGAGACGAAGGCGGACAATTTCGGCGACGGGTGGCGGCTTGCCGGCCACAGAATATGGAACGCACCCACATCGCGGATGTAGTCGTCGAGCGCGCTGACGAGCGTGCCGCGTGAAAGCTGAGTGCGCACGGCGAACTGCGGCAGACAGACGAGGCCAAAGCCTTCCTCGGCCAGGCAGATCTGGGGTTCCAGCGTGCTCGCCACCAGCGTGACCGGCAGAGCCATATCGAGGTCCACCCCGTCGCGCGCGAGCGGCCAGCGCTCAAGCTTGCCGGTCGAGGGATATTTGTGATGCAGGCAGGCGTGGCCGGCGAGATCTTCCGGCACCTTCGGCACACCATGCGCGGCGAAATAGTCCGGCGAGCCGACGATGCGGTGGGAGAAGGCGCCGACGCGGCGCATCATCAGCCGGCTGTCGCGCGCCTCGCCGGTGCGGATCACCGCGTCGAAGCCTTCGTCGATCACATCCACCAACCGGTCGGTGAAGTCGAGATCGAGCTCGATCTCGGGATAGGCGCGCATGAAGGCCATCACCGCCGGCATCATCAGCATGCCGATGAGTGGCAGGCTGACGCGCAGCTTTCCCCGCGGCGCCGCGCGGGTCTGCGACAGTTCGAGTTCCGCCGCCTCGATTTCGCAGAAGATGCGACGGCAGCGGTCGCGGAAGAGTTCACCCTCAGGCGTGAGGGTCAGCGACCGGGTCGAGCGGTGAAACAGGCGGACACCGAGCCGTTCCTCCAGTCGGGCCACCGCCTTGCCTACCGCGGACGCCGAAACGCCGAGCTTGATCGCAGCGGCGGCAAAGCTGCCGGCCTCGGCCGTCTGAACGAAGGCGTTGAGCGCGCCGAGGTGTTCCATTGGCAGCCTTCCGAGATTACGGACTCGCATGTCCGATATAAGCGGAATTTTAGCCTGATTATTCCGCAACGGCGATAGCCCTAATCTCATGGGCATGACAGAGACATGCTCCCACGACGTCCCCGGCCGCGTCCCGCCGACCTCGGCTCCATTCCCGTGGTCGAACCTTTTAGCGCTCGCGATGGCCGGGTTCATCACGATCCTGACCGAGGCGCTTCCGGCCGGTCTGCTGCCGCAGATCGGCGCGAGCCTGAGCGTCTCCGAAGCGCTCGCCGGGCAGCTCGTCACACTCTACGCCATCGGTTCGCTCGCCGCGGCCATTCCCCTGACCACCGCGACGCAAAGCATGCGGCGACGGCCGCTGCTTCTCCTCGCCATCTTCGGATTTGGAGTGGCGAACACGGTGACTGCGCTATCGGATAGCTATGAACTGACGCTCGTCGCCCGGTTCGTCGCCGGTGTTTCCGCCGGACTGCTCTGGGCACTGATCGCCGGCTATGCCGCGCGGATGGTGCCGGAAGGATCGAAGGGACGCGCCATCGCAGTTGCGATGATCGGCACGCCGCTGGCGCTGTCGCTCGGCATTCCGGCAGGAACGTACTTGGGCGCACTGATCGGATGGCGGGCTTCGTTCGGAGTCATGAGCGGCCTGACGCTGATCCTAATTGCCTGGGTGACGATGAAAGTCCCCGACTTCCCGGGACAGACCGAGGACAAGCGGCTTCCGCTCACGCGCGTCTTCGCCTTACCGGGAATCCGGCCGGTTCTATTCGTCACTCTGACTTTCGTGCTCGCGCACAACATCCTCTACACCTACATCGCCCCTTTGCTCGGCAGTGTTGGCGGGGCTATCAGGACCGATCTCACTCTGCTCGTCTTCGGGATTGCCGCGCTGGCCGGGATCTGGATCGTCGGCGTCCTGATCGACCGTCACCTTAGGAGCCTGACGCTGATCAGCATCGTGTCGTTCGGCCTCGCGGCGCTCGCGCTGGGTATCGCCGGTCATGCACCGCTCATCGTCTTGAGCGCCGCAGGGCTCTGGGGCCTCGCCTTTGGCGGCATCGCGACGCTGTTTCAGACTGCCCTCGCCAAGGCGGCCGGAGACATGCACGACCTCGCCCAATCGATGCTCGTCACCGCCTGGAACGCAGCCATCGCCGGCGGCGGCATCATCGGCGGGGTGTTGCTCGATCATTTTGGAGCCGATGCCTTTGCGCCCGTCGCGCTCTTGCTGCTGGCCGCAGCCTTTATCGCCGCACACCGCGCCTGCCGGCACGGATTTCCCATCTCCTTCGCCCCTTGACCCGAAACGGAGCTCCCATGCTCGAACGCCCCCTTCAGACCTCTTCCACCACACTTTCCACGAGACTCGATGCCGTCATCGATGGGGCGATTGCGGCCGAGCGCATTGTCGGCGCCGTCGTCCTGGTGCGCCAGAACGGCCAGCCGGTCTACACCCGTGCCGCTGGCTTGGCGGATCGCGAGGCCGGTTCCCCGATGCGCGATGATGCGCTGTTCCGCCTCGCCTCGGTCTCCAAACTCTTCGTCGCGGCAGCGGCCATGGCGCTGGTCGGGCAAGGCAAGCTCGATCTCGATCGGCCGATCACCGAATGGCTGCCGCACTTCAAACCGCGTTTCGAGGGCGAGCCCGCCGTCCTCTCGCTGCGCCACCTCCTCACCCACACCTCCGGTCTCGGCTATGGCTTTCTGGAGCCGGAAGACGGGCCGCTGCATCGAGCCGGCGTCTCAGATGGCATGGACCGAACCGGCATCACGCTCGCCGAGAACCTCTCCCGCCTCGCCCGAGTGCCGCTGTTGTTTCGACCGGGATCGCGCTTTTCGTATTCGCTCGGCCTCGATGTCGCGGGCGCCTTGATCGAGGCCGCGACGGGGTTGGCGCTGCCGCAGGCGGTGCAAATGTTGGTGACCGAGCCCCTCGGGCTGAACGACACCGGCTTCTCGGTTGCGGACCCGACCCGGCTGGCTGCGGCTTACGCCGACGACACCCCGCGCCCGCGCCGGATGCGCGAGCCCGATTTGGTGCCGTTTCTTCCCGATCTCCCAGGCCTGCGCATGGACCCGTCACGCGCCTTCGACGAGCAGGCCTTTCCGTCCGGCGGCGCCGGCATGACCGGCAGCGCCAGCGACACGATGGAGCTGCTCGAAGCGCTGCGATCGGGCGGCGGGCCGTTGATGCCGCCCGAACACGCGGCTGAAATGGCGCGCGATCAGATTGCCGGCCTCGATATCGAAGGCTCACCCGGCTGGGGCTATGCCCTCGGCTTCTCGATCCTGCGCGATGCGACGGCGGCTGGCGTAACCGAGTCTCCCGGCACTTGGCGCTGGGGCGGCGCCTATGGCCATAGCTGGTTCGTCGATCCCATAAGAGGCCTGACGCTGGTCGCCTTCACCAACACCGCGCTCGAAGGCATGTCGAATGGAGGACGCTTCTCTGCCGACCTCAGCCGGGCACTTTATGCCGCGATCGGACCATAGGGCGGAGCGACCCCTCCGAAAATCTCGCCATTGCCGCCGTTTCCCGCACGCCGACGCCCGATGCCTTCAATCCACGAGCAAGATGCATCACCTTGGTCGCAGTCATTCCACAGCGATCGAAGGCGATCGACATGCGACGCGAACAAGCCATTCCTCACGAAGATAAAGCTCTAGAAGTCGAGACCACGAAGCCTTCCGCCAATGGACCGGCCGAGAACACCTCTAAGCGGTTTCAGCCACCCGCGGACCTGTTCAAGCGCGTGATCCGCCGCCCGGAGCTTCGCAAGATCGTGCCACTCGCGGACACGACGATCTACGAGATGGAACAGCGAGGCGAGTTTCCCAACCGCTTCTTCCTGACCCCGCGCTGCGTCGTGTGGGATTTGGCGGAGGTCGAGATCTGGCTCGACGAACGGCGTCGCGCATCGGAAGCGGACACCTTGCGCAAAGCGCCTGCGCCGGATGTGCGCCAACGGCGCACGCGACCGGTCAAGGCGGCGCTTCGGCGAGTGTGAGTGGCGACGGTGCGAAAGCCTTCCTTCATGTCGGCGGAACTGCTTGAACTCACGATCTGGGAAGCACCAGCGATAAGAACAAGCAATCCCACACTGGCGGTCCTATTCTAGGATCGCTAATCTACCTTCCGAGCAGGGAGAGGGGCCTACATGCCATTCAAGGATATCACTGGAAAGCAGGAAGATGCTTTCATTTCTTCGCTTCGTGCTGGTCAATACAACCTTTTGCTCGGGGCCGGCTTCAGCTTGGATTCCAGGAACGCGAAAGGAAATTTGCCGAGCGGAGACACGCTCCTCGGCGAGCTGGCCGCTGCCACGTCCGCTCGAAAGAGCAGCCTGCAGCGTCTCTATCAGCTGCTCACTCCAGCGCAGGTGAAGGAGCTGATCACCGATAGATTCATTGATACCCAACCGGGCCCTACGGCCAAGCTGATGGCGTCCTTCGTTTGGAGGCGGGTGTTCACCTGGAACGTCGATGATGTACTCGAAAATCTCTATAAGGACGAGCATGCGCTTCAACGCGCTATCCCGAAGCATTTCAGTGATGTCTACACCGACCCTCAGAGCCTCGAGGAGCTCTTCCTCATCCATTTGCATGGCTTTGTGGGCCAGCCCCATAGAGGCTATGTCTTCTCGCGAGACCAGTACGTCAATCAAACCACCAAGGTGAACCCGTGGATGACGGTGCTCACGCAGCGCATGCTGTCGGAACCGGTGATCATCGCCGGCAGCACTCTGGACGAGGTCGATCTCGACCACTATCTGGCCCTGCGTACCGGCGAGAGCGCCCGCGATGATCGGGGCCCATCGATCCTTGTGGAAGCTGACGACCCCATAGCCACCATGCTGTGCGAGCGTCACGGCATGCTGCACTTCGTGGGATATTCGAAGGACTTCTTCGAATACTGCAAATCGGTCCTGCCCAACCCGCCGACCCCCATCGAGCTGATACCGCTGGCAACGCGCCAGCTTCTTCCTGCCGGTGTCAGCAAGTCGACGGCGATGTCGTTCAGCGCCGACTTCGAGCTGGTCCCCGGCGTGACGGCGCCTTCCACCAATTCGCGCTTCATGTACGGTCACTTCCCGAGTTGGGGCGATCTCGAGGCGAACAGAGACATAGCCAGACCTTTAGTGTCCGATGTCGTCGTGGATATCGAGAAACGTCTAGCCGATCCGATACATTATGCTCGGGTACTGATCATTTCGGAGACTTCTGGAGCAGGCAAATCGACTGTCCTGCGTCGCGTTGCCTTCGAACTGGCGAAGCGCGGCGTCAAGACATTGATGTGCTCCGCACTGAGCCGCATCGCAAACACGACCGCCGATGTCATCGACTTGGTCGACGGTCCAGTGGTCGTCGTGATCGACAATCTAGCCGAGCAAGCCACGGCGCTGCCGGACCTGCTCGACCGTCTGGAGAAGCCAGACGTGATCTTCGTCGGCGCCGAGCGCTCCTATAGAATGAACTATATCAAGCAGGTGCTCGCGGGACTGAAGTTCGATTTCATCGGCAAGCTGCCAATGTCCGTGGCACAGGCCCGTCGCTTGATAGAACACTACGCCGACGCCGGGGCGATTGGCGACCATACAGTGATCAAGCGGAAGGACGAGTTCGCCAGCCGAATCCAGGACGATCCGATCGCTGTGGCATGCTGCCGTATCCTGAATGACTTTCGCCCTCTCGATCGTATCGTGGACAGCATAACGGCCGATGCCTCCGAGCCTGCGCTGGCACGGTACCTGGGGGCCTCGCTGGCTCAGCACTGCTTCTACGGTGGCGTCCGCTATGAGATCCTGATCGCGGCCTTTGGGGCCGTTGGAGCCATGGACCAGTTCCAGGCCAGCTATCCTCTGCCGCTCGACTACTATGACGATGCCCGCCGGTTCGTCATTCCGGAGAACGCGACCCTCTCGGACAAGATTTTGGAGCGCTATGCTGCCCGCGATCCCGATCTCACCCTGTCGACTTTCATAAAGCTCGCAGACGAACTGGGCCCATGGGTCAATCGAGATACGATTATCGCCAGAGCGCCCGAGCCGCGGCTGTCAGGCCGCCTCTTCGACTTTGATTCGGTCGTTAGCAAATTTCTCGGCAGCAATGCCGAGGAATTCTATAAACGGGTGAAACCGGCATGGGAGTGGAACTCACGCTACTGGGAGCAGGTAGCTCTGCTGCACCTCGCTAGATACCAGACGTCCAGCAATCCTCAGGAGGCCATGGACTATCTGGAAGATGCTGTCACGCACTCCCGACACGCCGTGTCGGTCGAGCATCATCCGTTCCCTTTGACCACCTTGGGCAAGGTGCTCCTCTGTGAAATGCTGGCGCCAGGCATGAACATGAAAGGGTCGTTCGACGAGGCATTCGAACGGCTGTCTGAGGCCATATCGATCGAAGAGCGCCGACACCGCGTCGCGGCTCAACCATACAGCCTAATCTTCAACGGAGTGATCAACTATCTCCAAACTGGCGGCGACCTTACGCATCAGCAACGTGGACGGCTCAACGAGATTTTGACAAAGGCTGCGTCCAAATTGGCGTCCGATCAGGAAATGCAGCAGCAGGCGGCTACTGTCAGGCGGGCGCTCGGCTGAATTTCGACCTCATGCGTTCGGAGATGTTGGTGCAACTGCAGTTGCAAGACCTGCGCGCTTCAAACCTGCTGCTTGGAGCTCCCGTTCGAACTGCGGGAGGCCATTATCCGGAACCGCGAGAACGAACAAGTCTCCTGCTCTGGTAAGCACAACATATCCGAGAGCCCATCTTCTGTGCCGATGCCGTCCAGAAGTGCGCGAACGTGCAGTTTCTTCGCTACGTAGAGCACGGCAAGGCTCCCCCCTTGTCCACTAAACCGAGGGAGGGTCAGAGTCCGCTTAGCTGAGCATCGGTCCCAAACCCAGAATAGCGGGAGACGGCCAGTTTCTCCCACCGGTGAGATCGAGGCTCAATCGTATTGCCATCCGATTCCATCCGTTCCGGTTCGGCAAGGCGGCTCTAGGGCATAAGAGTCGTAGCGGGCCTTAGATAGCTGCGGCGTAGACATAGTTCCATCTTCATTGTTTCGGCTCGATTTCCGCGTAACATCAGGTGGACTCCGGTCACGACACCGCCTCAGCGCCCATGAACGGCATTGACTGCGGCAACAGCGTCGGCACGCGCTTTTGGCCGTTCACCCAGGCATCGATCATATCGGCCCATTCCTGGAGCATGTGGCGGCGCTGTGGTTCGTATTCCGCCTTGTTGTAGACACCGCGTGACGAGCGTCCATCCTCGTGGGCGAGGCACTTCTCGATCCAGTCGCTGTTGAATCCCATCTCATTCAACAGCGTCGAGCCGGTCCGGCGCAGATCGTGGACCGTGAACGGCTCCAGCGGCAGCCCCTCCTTCTTCGCCCGCACAACGACGGCCGTGGTCACGCGATTGAAGGTCGCGCGCGACATGGGCGCGTCGGCGTCGTAGCGGGACGGCAGCAGATAGCGCGAATTACCGGCGCAGGTCTTCAGGGCGATGAGGATGTCGAGAGACTGTTGCGAGAGATAGACGTTGTGCGCCTTCGACCGCTTCATGCGCTCCTTCGGAATGGTCCAGACGGCGTTCTCGAAATCGACCTCGTCCCAGACGGCATCGGTCAGCTCGCTCTTGCGCACCATCGTGAGCAGGATCAGGCGCAAGCCGAGGCGGATGGTCGGCAGGGTCGGCACGTGCTCGACCTGCTGGAGCATGATCTTGATCTCGGCCGGCGACAGCGCCCGGTCCTTCGGCTGGAAGGTTGCGATCGAAGCTGGCCCCACCTCGTCAGCCGGGTTCGGCACCTTCTCTCCGTGCAGGATGGCGAAGGCGAAGATCTGTTTGACGATGTCGCGGGCGTGGATGGCGGTCGCCGGGGCGCCGCGCTCCTTTACCTTGGCGCAGAGCTGTCGGAGATCGTCCGGCGTCACTTCGGTCAGAAGGCGGTTTTTCCAGGCGGGGAGGATGTCGCGATCGAGGATGGCCTTGCGCATCGAGCGGGTGCTTTCCGCCATGCGCGCTTCCTTAATCCATATGCCGCTCACCGCGCCGAAGCTGCGCTCCATGGCCTTGCGCCGCTTGTCACGCTGCTTCTCGTGGGCAGGGGAAAGCCCCTCCGCCACCAGCTTGCGAGCGGCGATGCAGCGTTCGCGCGCTTCGGCGAGCGTGAGGCCATCGGAGCCGTAGGGGCCGATCGTCAGCGTCTCCCGGCGGCCATTCAGACGGTAGTCGTACCGGAAGGTGATTTGGCCTGTCGTGGCGACGGAAACGTACATACCGTCACGGTCAGCCACCTTGTACAATTTATCCTTTGGTTTCAGCCTCTTGATGGCCATATCAGTGAGCATGGGAACGGCCTCGTTGACGATCGAAAACGCCTTTTTCAAGGTCAATTTTACCGTCAAATCTGATACCGTCAATCGATGAGAATAATCATTGTATATCAGTCTATTAGCCTGAGTTTTAACGGATCACTTCGGTTTTTTGCCTGACGGTAGGGTGAAAATCTGGCGGAACGCAAAAAACGCATACCGTCGCACACACCGTCAGAACCCGTCGCTTAAGGGCGATAGGCTCCGATAGTGAATGCTTGATTTTTTGTTTCAGTTCAGCTAGTTATGAGGATGTGGTGATAGTTCGCGAAACGCCGCGAACCACATCATTTCATTCCCACTCGATCGTGCCCGGCGGCTTGCTGGTGACGTCGTAGACGACGCGGTTGACGCCCTTGACCTCGTTGATGATGCGCGTCGCGGCGGCGCCGAGAAAGCGCATGTCGAACGGATAGAAGTCGGCGGTCATGCCGTCGGTCGAGGTCACGGCGCGCAGGCCGACGACGTAGTCGTAGGTGCGGCTGTCGCCCATCACGCCCACGGTCTTGACCGGCAGGATCACGGCGAAGGCCTGCCATATGTCGTCGTAGAGACCGGCGCGGCGGATCTCCTCGATGTAGATGTGATCGGCCTTGCGCAGGATGTCGAGCTTCTCCGGCGTGATCTCGCCGGGGCAGCGGATGGCAAGGCCCGGCCCCGGGAAGGGGTGGCGGCCGACGAAGACCGGCGGCAAGCCGAGCTCGCGGCCGAGCGCGCGGACCTCGTCCTTGAACAATTCGCGCAGCGGCTCGACGAGCTGCATATTCATGCGCTCGGGCAGGCCACCGACATTGTGGTGCGACTTGATGGTCACCGACGGGCCGCCGGTGAAGGAGACGCTCTCGATCACGTCGGGATAGAGCGTGCCCTGGGCGAGGAAATCGGCGCCACCGATCTTCTTGGCCTCGGCCTCGAACACGTCGATGAACAGGCGGCCGATGGTCTTGCGCTTCACTTCCGGATCGGTGACGCCGGCGAGCTCGCCGAGGAATTGTCTCGAGGCGTCCACATGCACCAGCGGGATGTTGTAGTGGTGGCGGAACAGGTCGACCACGGTCTCGGCCTCGGCGAGGCGGAGCAGGCCGTGATCGACGAAGACGCAGGTGAGCTGGTCGCCGATCGCCTCGTGGATCAGCACCGCGGCCACGGCGGAATCGACGCCGCCCGACAGGCCGCAGATCACCCTGCCCTTGCCGACCTGGGCGCGGATCTTCTCGATCGCCTCCTCGCGAAAGGCGCGCATGGTCCAGTCGCCGGTGAGGCCGGCGACCTTGCGGACGAAGTTGCGCAAGAGCCTCGCGCCATCCGGGGTATGCACCACCTCAGGGTGAAACTGCATGGCGTAGAACTTGCGCTTGTCGTCAGCGATCACCGAGATCGGCGAGCCGGCGGCGCTGGCGACGGCGCGAAAGCCTTCAGGCAGCCGGGTGACGCGGTCGCCATGGCTCATCCAGACGTCGTAGTGGCCGCCCTTCCGCCAGACGCCGTCGAACAGCGTGCAGTCGTCGGTGATCTCGAGGCTGGCGCGGCCGAATTCGCGGTGATGGCCGGCCTCGACGGTGCCGCCGAGCTGCTGGGCCATGGTCTGCTCGCCGTAGCAGATGCCGAGCACCGGCACGCCGGCGGTGAGGATCGCCATCGGCGCCGCGGGAGCATTGTCGTCGAGCACCGAGGCCGGCCCGCCGGACAGGATCACGGCTTTGGGCCTCATGCTCTGGAACGCCGCTTCCGCCTTCTGGTACGGCACGATCTCGGAATAGACCCCCTCCTCGCGGACGCGGCGGGCGATGAGCTGGGTGACCTGGCTGCCGAAATCGACAATCAGAATCTTTTCGTGGATCGGGGCCGCGGCGGCGACCGCGGAGCCGGCATCAGATTCGGAATTTGCTGCTGTCATGACCAGCCATTACGCGAGGTCGCGGCGCCGGGCAACCGGGTTGAAGGGCCCGCTCACAGGCTGGACATCGGCAATTAGGTAAGTAACACTGACCTAATAGCAAGAAGCCAATCCGGGAGAAAGCCATGCCGAAACACCACGCACCCGACCGCCTGCACGCGCTGGCCCGCGACTGGATCGCCGCATGGAATTGCCGCGATCTCGAGCGGGTCCTCGCTCTCTATGCCGACGACGCCGAGATGACCTCCGACATCATCGTCGCCCTCGGCTTCGCCGAGAGCGGCACGCTGCATGGCAAGGAGGCGCTGCGCCGCTACTGGAGCAAGGCACTGTCGCTGAATGCCGAGCTGCATTTCACCGTGATCGATACCTATGCCAGCCCGGATAGCGTGGTCGTGCACTACGCCAACCAGCGCGGCGCGCGGATCTGCGAGTATCTGCGGCTCAACGAGGCCGGCCTGATCAAGCAGGGCTCGGCCAATCACCTGGCGAAGTGATCGGCGGCAACAGGCTCGGCCACACTCTCCGTCGTCATGCCCATGACGATCTTGGCGCGGCAGCGCCACGCCCTATCCCAGCCGCCGCAGCACGCTGACGAAGAAGCCGTCGGTGCCAGTGCACCTCGGCGTCATCAGCAGACCTTCGTCGGCGATGCGCGCAGCGGCGGCGAAGGCCTCGGCCCTCTCGCCCAGCGGCGCCATCACCTCGCGCGGCGGCACCACCGCGAAGCCGGAGGTCCGACCGAGGAAGGCGCGGACCTGGTCGGCATTCTCCTCGGGCAGCACCGAGCAGGTGACATAGGCCAGCCGGCCGCCGGGTTTGACCATGAGCGCAGCCCGATCAAGCACTTGCGCCTGATCCTTCAAGCGCAATTCCAGCGCGCCAGGGCGCATCCGCCACTTGGCATCGGGGTTGCGGCGCCAGGTGCCGGTGCCGGTACAGGGCGCATCGACCACGACGAGATCGGCGCTCGCACGAATGTCGCTGAGCGGATCGGCGTCGCCCTTGGGGGCGCGAACCTCGGCATTGTGGACGCCGGCCCTCGACAGCCGATCATGAATCGGGGCGAGCTGGCGCTTGTCGCGGTCACTGGCGATCAGGCGGCCCTTGCCGCGCATCATCGCCGCCAGCGCCAGGGTCTTGCCGCCGGCACCGGCGCAGAGATCGATCACCTGCTCGCCGGGGCTCGCGCCCGAGAACAGCGCGGCGAGCTGGGAGCCCTCGTCCTGGACTTCCACCCCGCCCTTGATGAAGACTTCCTCGGCCTGGACGCCGGGGTTGCGGGCGTCGGCGGCGAGCGGAATCCGAAGGCCGAGCGGCGAGAACGGCGTCGCCGCGGCGCCGAGATGGGCGAGTTGGGCCAGCGCCTTCTCCCGCGTGGTCTTGAGCGTATTGACGCGCAGGTCGAGCGGCGCGCGGCTCGCCATGGCGGTGGCTTCCGCCACGCGATCCTCGCCGAAGGCGCGGGTCAGATGCGCATCGAGCCATTCCGGATAGTCGCCGGCGACGAAAGCCGGCGCACCGGCAAGCGTCCGCGAGTCGAGCGCAGCCCGCTCGGCCTCGGTCAGTGGCGCCGGCGAGAACCGCCCGCCGTCGCATAGCGCGGCGATCGCATCGGTCGACAGGCTGCGCTCCAGCCGCAGCGTGCCGAGCACGCGGCCGCGGGCGCTGTCGTCATCCAGCAGAAAGGCGCTGGAGGCGCGGCGGCGCAACACGTCGAAAACGAGGCCGGAGATGGCGGCGCGATCACCGGAGCCGGCGAAGCGATGGGCGGTGCCCCATTCCTTGAGCGCCTGGGCGGCGGGAATGCGCTGCGTCTCGATGGCAGTCAGAACCTCAATGGCCGCGGACAGCCGGGCAGCGGGTGTCATTAAACAACTTTCGTGGGAGGAATGGCCGGCCGCAACCCGTGCTTTTCACAGCACCGTCACGATCCTCAGCGCGAAATAGACCCACATGGCCAGCAGCACAAGGGCGGCGGCCGTCACGGCCGAGGTCTGGTGGCGCTCCCCGGCCACCGGCACGAGCCCCGAGACGAACAGCCGGGTCAGCACAAAAAACCAGGCGAGCAGCACCATGACAAGATCGGCGTGGCGCAGCGGCAGCGCCAGCGCGATCACGACATAGAACAGGACATCGACCTGCAACGCCGGGCCGGGCTCAGCGCCCCCTGCTCCGCTTGCCGCCAGGCCGCCGAACCGCGACCGCAGCGACATGAATTGCGGGGCCAAACTCAATGCCACCAGCAGGAAGACCGGCAGCAGAGTGCCTATGACCATCATTGGAGATTGCCCCGTTTCCCACCGGCGCGAAGTGCCGGCTTGGCAACCACAACGAGCAAGGGGCAGAACCGGTTCCATACCCTGCCTAGTGTGGCGTCTCGCAATTGCCTATGCCCTTCGCGGCAAGCCCCTGTAGGCAATCGCGAGACATAAGCCGCACTAGCTTTTTGATTTTGCTAGTGTCCTGATGTCTCCGAATGACCGTGCGAGGGTGAGGCAAATGAAGCGGTAATTCGGAGACAGGACACTAGGACCGGCGACGCCGAAGAGACGCATGCCCGGCACAAAGGCAGGGCATGCGAAAAGTCTGACACATTATCGAACAGGTCATGTCGGATCGGGGCCGACCCGCACCAGCTGCTTGCCGAAATTGGCGCCCTTGAGCAGACCCATGAAGGCCTCCGGCGCGCTGGCAAGGCCCTCGGTGACGAATTCGCGGTGCTTGACCTTGCCCTCGCGCAGCCATTTTGCCATGTCACGCAGGAAGGCGTCGTGGAGCGCGGCGAAGTCGCGGACGATGAAGCCGCGCAGCGTCAACCGCTTGACCAGGATCGCACGCATCAGCGCCGGCATCCGGTTCGGCCCCGGCGCGTCGCCGCCGAAGCTGTTGTAGTCGGCGATCAGGCCGCAGACCGGCACGCGGGCGAAGTTGTTGAGCCGCGGCACCACCGCCTCCCACACCTTGCCGCCGACATTCTCGAAATAGACGTCGATGCCCTTCGGGCAGGCCTCCTTCAGCCTCGCCGCGAGATCGGGAGCGCGGTGATCGAGGCATTCGTCGAAGCCGAGCTCCTCTTTCACATAGCGGCACTTCTCGGCGCCGCCGGCGATGCCGACCGCGCGGGCGCCGGCGATCCTGGCGATCTGGCCGACCGCCGAGCCGACCGCGCCGGACGCCGCAGCCACCACCAGCGTCTCGCCGGCCTTCGGCTTGCCGATCTCGTGCAGGCCGGTATAGGCGGTCATGCCCGGCATGCCGAGCACGCCGAGGGCGGTGGAGATCGGCGCGAGCTTGGGGTCGAGCTTGCGCAGGCCGCGGCCATCGGACAGCGCATGGGTCTGCCAGCCGCTGTGGGAAAGCACGATGTCGCCCTTGGAGAAATGAGCATTGTTCGAGGCGATGACCTCGGCGACGGTGCCGCCTTCCATCACGCCGTCGATCGGCACCGGCTCGGCATAGGACGGCCCCTCGCTCATGCGCCCGCGCATATAGGGGTCGAGCGACAGCCAGATCGTGCGCAACAGAACCTGCCCCTCCCCCGGAATCGGCACGGCCATGTCCTCGAGACGGAAGTCGGACGTCTTGGGTTCGCCGGCCGGCCGCGCGGCCAGCACGATGCGTTGAGCTTTGCTCGACATGTGCGCGTCTCCTCGATTGATTTTCGTTGAAGCTTAGACCATGGCGGCGGAGGTCGCCAGCGGACGGGCTGATATACCGCCCGCCGGGTGATCAGGTGCGGCCACACTCGCGGTCGACATGCCCGCGCTTGTCGCGGGCACCGACGTCTTCGCTACTGTTCAGCGCCTAGTGACGCCTGTGCGCCTTCTCACGCCCCGCCGGGATAATTCGGCGCCTCGCGGGTGATGGTGACATCGTGGACATGGCTCTCGCGCAGGCCCGCGCCAGTGATGCGCACGAACTGCGCCTTGGCGTGGAATTCGTCGATGGTCCTCGCACCGACATAACCCATCGCCGCGCGCAGGCCCCCAACCAGCTGGTGCACGACGTTGCTGACCGGCCCCTTGTAAGGCACCTGGCCCTCGATGCCCTCGGGCACGAGCTTGAGGGAATCCTTGATGTCCTGCTGGAAGTAGCGATCCGCCGAGCCGCGCGACATGGCGCCGACCGAGCCCATGCCGCGATAAGCCTTGTAGGAGCGGCCCTGCCACAGGAAGACTTCGCCCGGGGTTTCGTCAGTGCCGGCGAGCAGCGAGCCAACCATGGCGATGCTGGCGCCGGCGGCGAGCGCCTTGGCGAGGTCACCGGAGAACTTGATGCCACCATCGGCGATCACCGGGACGCCGGCCTTGGACGCGGCCTCCACCGAATCCATGATCGCGGTGAGCTGTGGCACGCCGACCCCGGCGACGATGCGCGTGGTGCAGATCGAGCCCGGGCCGATGCCGACCTTGATGGCGTCGGCGCCGGAATCAATCAGCGCCTGGGTGCCTTCGCGGGTGGCGACGTTGCCGGCCACCACCTGCACCGCATTCGACAACCGCTTGATGCGATTGACAGCTTCCAGCACCCGCGCCGAATGGCCATGGGCGGTATCGACGACGACGACGTCGACGCCGGCCTCGATCAGCTTTTCGGTGCGCTCGAAACCGGTGTCGCCGACCGTAGTGGCGGCGGCGACGCGCAGGCGGCCCTGCTCGTCCTTGGAGGCGAGCGGATAGGCCACCGCCTTCTCCATGTCCTTCACCGTGATCAGGCCGACACAGCGGTAGTCGGCATCGACCACCAGCAGCTTCTCGATGCGATGGTGGTGCAGGAGCCGCTTGGCCTCTTCCTGGCCGACCCCCTCGCGCACGGTGACGAGGTTCTCGTGCGTCATCAGCTCCGAGACCTTCTGACGCGGGTCGGTGGCGAAGCGCACGTCGCGGTTGGTGAGAATGCCGACAAGTTTGCCGGGCCGGCCATAGCCGCCACCGGTCACCACCGGAATGCCGGAGATGCCGTTCTCCTTCATCAGCAGCAGGGCATCGGCGAGCGAGGCGTCGGGCTCGATGGTCAGCGGGTTGACCACCATGCCGCTCTCGAACTTCTTGACCTGGCGGACCTGGGAGGCCTGGCCTTCGACGTCGAAGTTGCGATGGATGACGCCGATGCCGCCGGCCTGAGCCATGGCGATGGCCATGCGCGCCTCGGTCACCGTGTCCATGGCCGAGGCCATCAGCGGGATATTGAGGCGAATGCTGCGGGTAAGATTGGTGCGGACATCCGCCTCGGAGGGCATCACATCCGACAGACCGGGCTTGAGCAGCACGTCGTCGAAGGTGAAGGCCTCGTGCAAGCCAGGACGCTGAATGACAGCCATTGCCAACTCCATCAGGCGGCATGACGCCGCAATCGCTTATCGAACGCAGTCAAGCGTTGAAAGATCGGGCATTCGCCAGCCGGATCGGCCGCTGTCGAATCGTCGCCCTTCTTTCGGGTTGGCGGCGGTCAGTAGCATGGGAACATGACGAATCAAAGCGTTTTGGCAGTGTTTCCAAGGACCAATTTACGCATGGCCGGGCTGCGCCGCGCTCCCCACCATACCGCTGATCTTGCGCGTTTTTTCCGCGTGTTCGGCAAGTGCCCGGGGAGCGAGCGTGCCGGCTGCGCGATCCCGGCAACGGGCCACGGCGCCGGCGCTGTGGCTGGCCGGCGCAGCTTCGTCTAAACGGCTCGTGGACAACGCCTTCGGAACTCGTCCGAAGAGCTGCCGTTGCCCGTCGCACCTGCCCGCCGGTCGCCTCCTTCGACCGCCGCCCCTTATTCCTCATTCGACCAAGGCAAGCCGTCCGCGCATGCAGAAGGAACGCCTGATCCCGCTGATCGTGGCCACCGCCCTGTTCATGGAGAACATGGATTCGACGGTGATCGCGACCTCGTTGCCGGCGATCGCCGCCGATCTCGGCACCAGCCCGCTGACACTCAAGCTCGCCATCACCTCCTACCTCTTGTCGCTCGCGGTGTTCATTCCGGCAAGCGGCTGGACCGCCGACCGTTTCGGCGCCCGCAACGTGTTCAGCGCCGCGATCCTGGTCTTTCTCGCCGGATCGGTCGGGTGCGCCCTCTCCTCTTCGATCACGCAATTCGTTTTCGCCCGCATCCTGCAGGGCATCGGCGGTGCGATGATGACGCCGGTGGGACGGCTCGTCCTGCTCCGCACCATCGACAAGAAGGTGCTGGTCAACGCCATGGCCTGGCTGACGACACCGGCACTGATCGGCCCCGTGATCGGCCCGCCGCTCGGCGGCTTCATTACCACCTATTTTACTTGGCACTGGATCTTCCTGATCAACATCCCGATCGGATTGCTCGGCGTCGTCCTGGCACTGCGCTACGTGCCGCCGATCCGCAGCGACAAGCTGGAGCGCTTCGACCTCGTCGGCCTGGTGCTGGCCGGCGTCGGCCTCGCCGGGCTCGCCTTCGGCCTGTCGGTCGCAGGGCTCAACCTGCTGCCCTGGCCGATCGTCGTCGCCCTCATCGTCACCGGCGCCGTCGCCATGGCCCTCTACCTACGCCACGCCGCGCGCACCGCTTCGCCGGTGCTCGACTTCTCGCTGCTGCGCCTGACCACGATGTATTCCAGCATCGTCGGCGGCTTCATGTTCCGCCTCGGCATCGGCGCGCTGCCGTTCCTGCTGCCGCTGTTGATGCAGATCGGCTTCGGCCTGTCGCCGTTCCAGTCCGGGCTCGTCACCTTCGGCTCGGCAGTCGGCGCCATGGGCATGAAGACACTGGCGGCGCGGATCATCCGCACCTTCGGTTTCCGCAACATCCTCACCACCAACGCCCTGGTCAGCGCCTTCTTTCTCGGCGCCTGCACTTTCTTCACGCCGCAGACGCCGCTGCCGCTGATCCTGATCATCCTGATTGTTGGCGGCTTCTTCCGCTCGCTGCAATTCACTGCGATCAACACCATCGCCTATGCCGAGATCGAGCAGGCGCAGATGAGCCGGGCCACCACCCTCGTCAGCGTCAACCAGCAGCTGGCAATTTCCGCCGGCGTCGCCATCGGCGCGCTGTCGGTGGAAACCACCATGGTACTGCGCCACGCCGAGACCCTGTCAGCGCCCGATTTCTGGCCGGCATTCCTGGTGGTGTCGCTGTCGACGGCCGCCTCGGCCCTGTTGTTCTTCCGCCTGCCGTCGGATGCCGGTCACGAGATCTCCGGCCGCAAGGCCGGCGAGATCGCCTCGCGCCGCCGCGCCGAGACCGCCGCGGTCAAGAAGGCAAGTGAAAGCACCGCCGAGGCGCGGGACCAGAAGCTGTAAGTCGGCTCGTTCGATCAGCCTTCGGTCAGAGCACTGCGCTGGCGCGGCGGAAGCCGGTGGCGAGCAGATAGCGCTCCGAGGAATCCTGCCGACTCGCCGCCGGCTTGACGTGGCGCACGGTGGTGAAGTCGCGCTTGAGCTGGGCGAGCAGCGCGGCATCGGCGCCGCTCTGGAACACCTTGGCGAGGAAGCTGCCGCCCGGCTTGAGCACCTCGCAGGCGAAGGCGGCGGCATCCTCGACGAGGCCAAGGATACGCAACTGGTCGGTGGTGCGGTGGCCGGTGGTGTTGGGCGCCATGTCCGACATCACCATGTCGGCTCCGCCGCCGAGCATCTCGCGCAAGCGGTGCAGCGCATCTTCGGCGAGGAAATCGAGCTGGGCGAAGGCAACGCCGGGAATCTCGGGCATCTCGAGCAGGTCGATGGCGACGACCTTGCCCTTGCCCTCGGCGCTGCCGACCTTGCGCGCGGCGATCTGGCTCCAGCCGCCGGGCGCGGCACCGAGATCGATCACCGCCATGCCGGGCTTGAGGAGCTTGTACTTGTCGTCCATCTCCTTGAGCTTGTAGGCCGCGCGCGAGCGATAGCCCTCGCGCTTGGCTTTCGCCACGTAGGGATCGTTGAGCTGGCGTTCGAGCCAGAGCTTGGAGGACAGCTTGCGCTTGCCGCCGGTCTTGACGGTGACATGCAGCCGTCCGGTGTCATCCTTGGCCATGGCGGGGTTCTAGATCATTTTTGCAGCGGATGCTGCAGCGAATTGCGTGGCGTTCTCGAACGCGGCGCTGATGGCAATTTGGATCATCACGCTGCGATCACGCCGTCCTGCCGCATCATCTGGATCAGCATGCCTTCGCGCAGGCCACGGTCGGCGACCCGCAGCCGGCCCACCGGGAAGGCATTACGGATGGCGTCGAGAATGGCGCAGCCGGCGAGGACAAGGTCGGCCCGCTCCGCACCGATGCAGGGATTACCGGCCCGCTCGGCGTAGGTGGTGCCGAGCAGCCGGTCGATCACCGTGGTGACCTCGGCATTGTCCATCCAGATGCCGTCGATGCGGCGGCGGTCGTAGCGCACGAGGTTCTGGAAAACACCGGCCACCGTGGTCACCGTGCCCGAGGTGCCGAGCAGATGCATCTGCGTAAGATCGCCGCCGTGGCGCGCCCTGAACAGCCCGAGATGGCGGCCGACCTCATCGACCATCTCGGCATAGCATTCCCTCGTGACGGACTTGCCGCCGAAATGCTCGGCCAGGGTGACGACGCCGAGCGGGATCGAGGCCCAGCCGGCCATTTCCGGCGCGCCGTGCGCCCCCGTGCGCTCCAGCCGCACCAGTTCGGTCGAGCCGCCGCCGATGTCGAACAAAATGGCACCCCGCGCCTGCGGATCCACCAACGGCAGGCAACCGGTGACCGCCAGCGTCGCCTCGGTCTCGCGGTCGACCACTTCGAGATTGATGCCGAGTTCGCCGGCGACCCGCTCCCGGAAGGCATCGCCATTGGCGGCAGCCCGGCAGGCCTCGGTCGCGATCAGGCGCAACCGGCGCGCATCGCGCTGGACCATCTTCTCGCGACAGACGCCGAGGGCGGCCATGGCGCGTTCGATCGCCGCCTCGCTGATCAGGCCGGTGGAGGAGAGCCCCTCACCCAGACGGATGATGCGGGAAAACGAATCCACCACGCGAAAGCTCTCGCCAGCGGGCTTGGCGATCAGCAACCGGCAATTGTTGGTTCCGAGATCCAGGGCGGCATAAACGGCGGTGTCGGCCCCGAATGCCGGTTCCGCTCCCACCCCTCCATGACGCGCCGTCGCAGCGACATGGACGTCTGGCGCCGCGCCCGGCCGCGGGCCGGCGCGAAGCGCGATATTGTCCGTCATTCGTCTCCGTTCCCCGCCCGCGGACCGCGGCGGCGGATCAAAAATTGCTCTTTGTTACGAAGTCTATGCAGGGCCGGGCTGCGGCGCAATGGCGCGGCTCTCCAAGCCGATCGGCAAGGTTCCATCCCCTCAGCCGGCCGCCTGCCGCGGCACCGGTAATGGCGAGGTGATGGCAACGGGCCATCAGCCGCTCGCCATTGGCCACGATCACCCCGCCTGAGCTCGACGACCCCGTGGGTGGCCCTTGCGTTCGTAATTGCCGGCGATCCGGGCACGGACGGTCAATTCGTCGTCGTGAGCGGCGAGCCCGAGCAACGACTGCGTGCTGCCGAGGCCTTCGTGGGCATAGAGCCGTGCAACTGTTCTAACACCCGCAACCAAGGCCCAAGAGGAACGCGGATGTCGGAATCAGAGCAACAGGCGGGAAGGCAGGAGGTGCAAGGCAGCACCGGCGCGGTTTTTCCTCGCAATCGCCGGCCGGCCGGGGTAACCCACGACCGCAATGAGCCCAACCGATACGAGCCCGAGCCAGGGCAGCCCAAACCAGGAAGCGCGGATCTATATCGATGCCGACGCCTGTCCGGTGAAGGAGGAGATCTACCGCGTCGCCGAGCGCCATGGCGTGCCGGTCACGGTCGTCGCCGGCGGCTATATCCGGATCCCGCAGCATCCGCTGATCAGCCGCGTCGCCGCCGGCAGCGCGATGGATGCAGCCGACGACTGGATCGCGGCCCATGCCGACTGCGCCAGCATCGTCGTCACAGCCGATGTGCCGCTGGCGAGTCGCTGCGTCAAACAGGCAGCCACGGTGCTGGCGCCGACCGGCAAGCCCTTCACCGAGGATTCCATCGGCATGGCCCTGGCGGTACGCAACCTGATGACCGACCTGCGCTCGAGCGGCGAAATCACAGGCGGGCCGCGCGGCTTCTCGCCCCGCGACCGCTCCGTCTTTCTCTCGGCGCTCGACCAGGCCGTGCGCCGGGTCAAGCGCAACCTCCCCTCCCCGACCTGACAGACAACCGGACCGACATGGCCCCTCCGCTGATCCAGATGAAGGACATCGCGCTGACATTCGGCGGCACGCCGCTGCTCAGCGGCGTCGAACTCAGCGTCAGCGCCGGCGAACGCGTCTGCCTCGTAGGGCGCAACGGTTCGGGCAAATCGACCCTGCTCAAGATCGCCGCCGGCCTGATCGAGCCCGATCGCGGCGAGCGCTTCGTCCAGCCTGGCGCCACCATCCGCTACCTGCCCCAGGAGCCTGATTTCGACGGCTTTGCCACGACGCTGGCCTATGTCGAGGCGGGCCTCGGCCCGGGCGACGACGTCTACCAGGCGCGCTATCTGCTCGAACAGCTCGGGCTCACCGGCAACGAGGATCCGTCGCACTTGTCGGGCGGTGAAGCGCGCCGCGCGGCGCTCGCGAGGGTGCTGGCGCCCTCGCCCGACATCCTCCTGCTCGACGAGCCGACCAACCATCTCGATCTGACCACCATCGAATGGCTGGAATCAGAACTCGCCGGTCGGCGCAGCGCGCTGGTGCTGATCAGCCATGACCGCCGGTTTCTCGCCAACCTGTCGCGGATCACGGTCTGGCTCGACCGCGGCCGGGCGCGGCGGATCGAGCGCGGCTTCGCCGCCTTCGAAGAGTGGCGCGACGAGATGCTGGCCGATGAAGAGCGCGAACAGCACAAGCTCGACCGCAAGATCGTCGCCGAGGAACACTGGCTGCGCTACGGCGTCTCTGGCCGGCGCAAGCGCAATGTCCGCCGCCTTGCCGACCTCCATGCGCTGCGGGCCCAGCGCCGCGATTATCGCGGCGCCGCCGGCAACGCAACGCTCGCCGCAGCGACCGCGGAGAAATCCGGCAGTCTGGTGATCGAGGCTATCGGCATCAGCAAGAGCTATGGCGACAAGCCGGTCGTCGCCGATTTCTCTACTCGCATCCAGCGCGGCGACCGGGTCGGCATCGTCGGACCGAACGGCGCCGGCAAGACCACCCTGATCAGCCTGCTCACCGGCGCGATCGTGCCCGACAGCGGCAAGCTGCGATTGGGCGCCAATCTCGAAATGGCCACTCTCGACCAGCACCGCGAAAGCCTCGATCCGCGCTGGACGCTCGCCGAGGCGCTGACCGGCGGGCGCGGCGACCATGTCATGGTCGGCGGCAAGCCGCGGCATGTGGTCAGCTACATGAAGGACTTCCTGTTCAGCCAGGAGCAGGCGCGCACGCCTCTCGAAGTCCTGTCCGGTGGCGAACGTGGCCGGCTGATGCTGGCACGAGCGCTGGCGAAGCCTTCCAACCTCCTGGTGCTCGACGAGCCGACCAATGATCTCGATCTCGAGACCCTCGACGTGCTCGAGGAGCTGCTCGCCGACTACGAAGGTACGGTGCTCCTGATCAGCCATGACCGCGACTTCCTCGACCGCGTCGTCACCTCGGTGATCGCGCCGGAGGGCCGCGGACGCTGGGTCGAATATGCCGGCGGCTACAGCGACATGCTTGGCCAGCGCGGTGCCGATCTGCGGCGTGAGTCGCCACCTGCGACGGTGAAGGAGGCCGCCAAGGAAGCGCGGGAGCCGAAGCCGGTACCGGCGCCGGGGCCGAAGAAGCGGCTCAGCTTCAACGAGAAGCATGCGCTGGAGACGCTGCCGAAGGCGATGGCGAAGCTGCAGGGCGACATCGCCAGCTTTCAGCAGCGTCTCGCCGATCCGGCGTTATATGTCCGCGACCGCAAGAGCTTCGACGACATCTCGGCGGCGCTCGTCAAGGCGCAGGGCGAACTGCAGGCAGCCGAAGAGCGCTGGCTCGAACTCGAGATCCTGCGCGAAGAGATCGAAGGCGGCTGAGGACCGCCCGGTCGCGATCGCATCTGCCCGACAAGTTCCGTCGGTAACTGTTTGATCGATGGCCCTCTTCATCCGGGGCGCACGGTGCAATGTCACACCACTCAACTTCAGCTGTCTTGGCAAATCTGGCGCAACCTCCGTCTTGACGTACATCAATATGCTCAACCGGATTGATGGAAGTCTGAACTTGTCCGACGCAAGTTCACCCTGCCGGAGGCAGATATGCGCTCAACTTTGCTCAAAATCGCAGTTTCCGCCGTCTTCGCGGCTGGCGCACTGACCGTTGCGCAAGCGCAGCAAGCGAGCCCAGCAGCACCAAACGTCGATATCGGCAAGTCTGATTTCGAGACCTATTGCGCAGTCTGCCACAACAAGGACGGCAAGGGCGGCGGCCCGTTCAGCATGCTTCTCAACAAGAAGGTTCCGGACCTTACCGTGCTCGCCAAGAACAACGGCGGCGTCTTTCCGTTCAACCGCGCCTATGAAGTCGTCTATGGCATCGCCAATGTGCCGGGGCACGGCACACGCGAAATGCCGATCTGGGGCGACGTCTACAAGGAAAAGGCCCCGGGCGAACTCGGCCCCTATTACCAGCCCTCCGACAGCGCATCCTTCATCCGCGGACGCATCCTCGCCTTGATCGGCTACATCTCGACCCTCCAGGAGAAATAGTCACCGCTCCTGTCCAACATCAGGCTGGCTGACCCGCGGCAAGGCCGCCGCGTTCATGCTTCAGCCTTTTCCAAGGGTTCGAAACTCCCGATCCAGCGCATCGCGAAAGACCTCGATCGGCCGAGCGAACCTGCCGGCCGGCGGCCGGTGCACGACAAAGGCCCTGACCGCCGGATCGAAATCCTCCGTCCTGACGACCTTGACCTTGCTGCGCAGACGGCTGCGCGCAAGCGACACCGGCGTGGCGAGGCCGACGCCGAGGCCCCTCGCCACCAGTGACAGGCGTAGTTCCGTATCCAGCGCCTCCACGGCGATACGAAACGACAGATGCCTGGCGTCGAATGCGCGCTTGAGCGCCTGCCGAAAGCCGCAGCCGTCCTGATTGATGATCCACGGCATGGCGGCGAGATCCTCGAACCGGATGCGGCGCGGCATCCTCTGTTCGCGCGCGACCACAAACACCACCGGCTGGACGCCGAGATCGTCGTAGGCAAGGTCAGGCGACGGCGAGACGCCGTCCGGCAGGCAGATCGCGGCGGCGTCGAGCTCGTTGCGGCTGACGCGTGCCGCCTGGTCCGGCGACCATCCGGAGATGACGCGCAACGCCAGCCTGGGAAATGCGCCGCGCAATTCGTCCAGGGGCGCCGATAGACCGCTCTCGGCGAGATAAGGCGTGATGCCGAGCCGAAATTCGCCGCTGACGACGCCGTCGCCGGCAACGCCCGCGTGCAGTTCCTCGAGGCTGCGCAGCACGCGCCGTCCATGCTCATAGGCCTGCCGCCCGGCCGAGGTCGGCTTGAGCGGCTTCGACTGGCGGTCCAGCAGTTCGGCCCCGAGGACCTCCTCGAGATTCTGGATACGCCGTGTCACCCCCGGCTGCGTCAGGTTGAGACGCGCGGAGGCGGCGACGATCGATCCGGTCTCGACCACGGCGACGAAGGCGACGAGGTCACGGATATTCATAATAATCTCGCATATTGAATATCATTACATTTCAATTGTTGCATATTGTAGCCGGTGCATAAAGGCCTGTCGCTTCTCCTTGGCGAGAGTCCCGATGACCGCTTCCGAGACCACCTCCATCACCGACCGTTCCGGACTGACGCGCTCCTTCGTCTGGCTCGCGGCGACCGCAACCGGCGTCATCGTCACCAACCTGTTCGCGCCGCAGATCCTGGTCGGGCTGATCGGTCCGGCGCTCGGCATGTCGGCCCGCCAGGCCGGCATGATCAGCACGCTGACGCTGCTCGGTTATGCGCTCGGCCTGTTCCTCCTGGTACCGCTCGCCGACCTCATCGAAAACAAGCGGCTGATCCTGCTGACGCTGGCCGGCACTGTGATCGCCGCCCTCGGCACCGCCCTGGCGCCGGACGCGAAATGGCTGCTCGCCGGAGCGCTGGTCCTCGGTGCCTCCTGCGCGGCGATTCAGATGCTGGTACCGCTGGTCGCGGCCATGGCCGATCCCGCCGAGCGCGGCCAGGTCATCGGCGAGGTCATGAGCGGCCTGATGATCGGCATCCTGCTGTCGCGACCGCTGGCGAGCTTCATCGCCGATCTTTGGAGCTGGCGCGCGTTCTACGTCGTCTCCGCCGCCTCGGTCGCGATCTTAAGCCTTGCCTTGGGCTGGCGGCTGCCGCGGCTGCAGCCCGCCATCCGCGTCAGCTATGCCCGCCTGCTCGCATCATTCTGGACGCTGCTGCGGCAGGAACCGGTGCTGCGCGTGCGGGCCTGGACCGCGGCGCTGGTCATGGCCGCCTTCACCGCCTTCTGGGCGGCGGTGGCATTGCGATTGTCCGCGGCTCCGTTCGAACTGGGCGCCCGCGGCATCGGCATCTTCGCGCTGGTCGGCACCGCTGGCGCGGCCGCGACGCCTCTCGCCGGCCGTCTCGGTGATCGCGGCTGGGAGCGCGCCCTGCTCTATGGCGCCCACGTCCTTATCATCCTCGCCCAGGTGCTGAGTGTCGCAGCTGCAATCGTCGGCTCGCAAGCCTGTGCGCTCGTGCTTCTCGGCCTCGGCGCGGTGCTGCTCGACGTCGGCGTCACCATCGATCAGACCATCGGCCGCCGGGCGATCAACCTGCTGCGGCCCGAGGCGAGAGGCCGGCTCAACGGACTGTTCGTCGGCCTGTTCTTCATCGGCGGCGCAATCGGCGCCGCCGCAGCAGCGGTCGCCGGGCCGATCGGTGGCTGGACGACGGTCTGCACCGCCGCGGCGAGCTTCGCCGTACTGGCGCTGGTCACCGACGCGATCACGGAACACTAAATCGACCCTTTCAGCCTTGGATTTGACATTCGCTTCACGAGCCCGCGTCCAGGCGGAGCGCGAATGTCATATCCTCCCCGAGTGTTTCAGCCGATCAAGCGCCGCGCGCCCTGCGGCCGCGCCCGTGGCAAAGCAGGCCTGCAGCAGGTAGCCCCCGGTCGGCGCCTCCCAGTCGAGCATTTCGCCGGCGACAAAGACGCCGGGCCGTTGCCGCAACATGAAACTCTCGTCGGCCTCGTCGAGGGCAACGCCGCCGGCGCTGGAAATCGCCCTCACCAGCGGCGCCGTCCCGGTCAGGCGCAGCGGCAAGCCGTCGACGAGGGCGGCAAGTTCCGGGACAGAAAGCATCGTCAGCGACCGTCCCCCGGCGAGCGATGCCTCCTGCATCAGACCGATCGCCACCGGCGACAACGACAGCACCTTGCGGAGAAAATTGGTGAGCGTCTGCTTGCCGCGGGGCGTCGACAGGCGGTTCTCGATTGCGGCAGCGTCGAGATCGGGCCGCAGTGCGATGCGCAATTCGGCGACACCGTCGCGCGCAATGACGTCGCGCAGCGGCGCTGAAAGCGCGTAGATTCCCCCGCCCTCGACGCCGTCGCGGGTGATCACGATTTCGCCCCGGCTCTCCTGGCCGCCGGCCTTGACCGCGATGGTCTTGAGCGGTGCGCCGGCGAAGCGCTCGGCAAACACATCCGTCCAGTCGACCCGGAAACCGCAATTGGCCGGACGCAGCGGCGCCATGACGATGCCCCTCGCCCGCAGGATCTCGGTCCAGCCGCCGTCGGAGCCGAGCCGAGGCCAGCTCGCGCCGCCGAGCGCCAGCACGGTGGCTCCAGCATTCACCTCGACAGGCCCGTTGGGGCCGTCGAAAGCGAGCCCACCGCGATCGGTCCAACCCTGCCAGCGGTGGCGCGGCGCCAGCGTCACGCCGAGGCGATCGAGCCGGCGGAGCCAGGCGCGCAGCAGGGGCGATGCCTTGAGGGCCACCGGGAAAACCCTTCCGCTGGAGCCGACGAAAGTTGGCTGGCCCAGCGCCTCGCACCACGCGCGCAACGCTGCAGGCGGGAATGCCTCGATCGCCGCTCGCAGCCGCGGCGCCGCCGCCCCGTAGCGGGTCATGAACAGCTCGAACGGCTCACTGTGAGTGAGATTGAGCCCGCCTCGGCCGGCCATCAGGAGTTTGCGGCCGACCGACGGCATATGGTCGTAGACCGTCACCTCGGCCCCGTTCTGGGCCAATACCTCGGCCGCCATGAGCCCGGCGGGGCCGGCGCCAATCACGGCGGCACGCAAAGGAGTCTTGGTCGCGGTCGGGGCGGCAGACAGGTCAGTCACGGCAACGTTATCGACTGCCGGCACGCCGCTGCCAAGGGCTTCGTTGGTCGAAGCGCGGGAGGCGGAAAGCGAAAGCGCCCATCTTAGGAGGACGGGCGCATTGGCGCCGGTCAAGCCTGGTTCAAGACTTGGCCATGCAATCCTCGATGAAGAACCAGCGATCGTCGCCTCACCTCCTTGGGGCAGGCGGCCAGCTTGCCCTTGTTCTGGCTCCACCTGGCGCGCATTTCCTTGAGTTGCTCCAGCGTCAGCTTGAGGCGGGACGGCTTCGGCGCAGCAGGTGCCGGGGCCGCTGCCGACGCGGGGCGGGGCGGCGCAGCGGGTTGGGCGAACGCTGCGGAAACAAGGCCAGCCAAGGCAGCCGCGGCGGCAATGCAAAGCGCTTTGCGAAACTTCCTCAAATTCCTTCAAAAACCGATGGGAATAGAAAGAAACGAAACCGCGGGGCGAAACCGCCCCGCGACCACGGATGCGCTCTCAGAAGATCTTCAACGCATTCTTGAAGGTGATCCACACGCCCAAGGCGAGCGGAATGCCGACAAACGCCCAGTACACCAGCGCCGGCGCGTCCAGGCCGCCCTTGCCGATGCCGAAAGAACCCGACGGCACCGCCGCGGCACTGGAGGCATTGGCGGCCTGCAGCCTCGAGACCTCCTCCTGGCTCATGTACCATTTTGGATCGAGCGGCTTGACGAGATAGTTGCAGATCAGGCCCGCGACCAGCATGGCACAGAGGATGTACATGGTGGTGTTGTAGAGCTGGTCGCGCGGAACGCCGGCGGCGAGCTGGGCCTCGCGGATGTAGTTCACCACCACCGGGCCGATGATGCCGGCAGTGGACCATGCCGTCAGCAGACGGCCATGGATGGCGCCGACGAACTGGGTGCCGAAGATGTCGGCGAGATAGGCCGGCACCGTCGAGAAGCCGCCGCCGTACATCGATAGGATGATGCAGAAGGCGCTGACGAACAGCAGCTTCGAGCCCAGCGCCGCCGCGGTCGGTGCCAGCGCATAGAGCGCGATGCCGAGCAGGAAGAACGTGTAGTAGGTGTTCTTGCGGCCGATGTGATCGGACAGCGATGCCCAGAAGAAACGGCCGCCGATGTTGAACAGCGACAACAGCCCGGTGAAGCCGGCCGCGATCGCGGCGACGGCCGCCTTCTGCTCGATGCTCAGCGCATTGAACTTGACGTCCGGCGCACCGATCAGCGAGCCCGCGAAGATCTCCTGCAGCATCGGCGAAGCCATGCCGATGACGCCGATGCCTGCCGATACGTTGAGGCAAAGCACCCACCAGATCAGCCAGAACTGCGGCGTCTTGTGAGCGTCCCGCAGGTGCACATGATGCTGGGTGATCATCGACTTGGCGGTCGCCGGCGGCGTCCAGCCGTCGGGCCGCCAGCCGGCGGGCGGCAGGCGATAGCGGAAGGCGCCGATCATCATGAAGACGAAATAGATCGCAGCCATGGTGAGGAAAGTCTCCCACACCCCCGCCGAGGTCGGCGACTTGTAATAGGTCATCAGCATGTCGGCGAGCGGTGCGCCGATCATCGCGCCGCCGCCGAAGCCCATGATGGCCATGCCGGTCGCCATGCCGCGGCGGTCCGGGAACCACTTCACCAGGGTCGACACCGGCGAGATATAGCCGAGGCCGAGACCGACGCCCCCGATCACGCCGGAGCCGAGCCACAGGATCCAGAGCTGGTGGACATAGATGCCGATGGCGCCGAGCACGAGACCACCGCACCAGCACAGCGCCGCGACGAAGCCGGCCCTGCGCGGTCCGACCCGCTCGAGCCAGCCGCCCCACAGCGCCGCGGAGACGCCCAGCAGCACGAAGAACAGCGTGTACATCCAGCCGAGGCTGGCGACGCGCCAATCGCAGGTGGTGGTGAAGAGCTCCTGGACGATGCTGATGTCCGGGCAGGTCTTGGCCGAATTGACGCCGATGGCACGCGACAGCGGCAGCCAGAATACGCTGAAGCCGTAGGCCATGCCGATGCACAGATGAATGCAGAGCGCCGCGGGCGGCACCAACCAGCGATTGAACCCTGCCCGCGCGATGGTTCGTTCGCGATCCAGAAAGCCGACACCGGCGCCGGCAATGCTGCCAGTTCCCTCCAGAGTAGCCATATTTTTTATCTCCCCACGCGGCCGCCCTTGTTCGAACGGTCCGCCAGCCTCGTCAATGCGATCCTGGTTTCCTCAGCGCCGTCATGGCCTTTCGGACGATAGGGTTCAGCCCCTCCCCGCCAGCCTCCCAATGCGCCAGGATCGCGGAACGCATGCGAGGATTCCAGAATTTGTTGATGTGCTCGGCGATGCCATGCACGGCCTTGTCGTCACCCTGGCTCCGAAAGAAGCTGCCGATCTGGTTGGCCATATAAACCAGGCGCTGGTCATGCGACATCGGAAGAAGCTCCTGTGGGAACGCGCTGGGCGTGGGTGAAGATTTCGAAGCCATCGGCACGAGCAATGGCGCACAGTGTGATGTTCGCAGCCTCCGCCACGCGCACCGCCAAGGCGGTGGGCGCCGACACCGACACCATCACCGAGGCGCCGATCGCCGCGGTCTTCTGCACCATCTCGACGGATACGCGGCTGGTCAGCAACACGACGCCTTTGGTGCCGTCGATGCCCTGGCGCGCCAGCGCCCCAGCAAGCTTGTCGAGCGCGTTGTGACGACCGACATCCTCGCGGATCGCCATGATGCCGGCGTCGGGAGACCAGAACGCCGCGGCATGGACCGCGCGGGTCTCGATGTTGAGCTTCTGCAGCGGCGCCAATGCCGACATGGCCGTCATGATTTGCGCTGGAAGCACGGTGATGCCGGTGCCAACCACCGCGGCCGGCCGAACCGCCTCGGCGATCGAATCAATACCGCACAGACCACAACCGGTGGGGCCGGCGATGTAGCGCCGCCGCTCGACCAGATGGCCCGCCCGGTCGGAGGCGAGCCACATCCTGATATCGATGCCGTCGCACAGTTCAACCACGTCCAGGGACTGAATCTGGTCGCGGTGATCGATCACCCCTTCGGACAGGCTGAAGCCGACGGCGAAATCCTCCAGATCCCTCGGCGTCGCCATCATCACGGCATAACTGCCGCCTTCGTAGGACAGCGCGATCGCCGTCTCCTCGGGAATGGCGCGGTCGCCCGCGCTCAGCCCCGAGGCTTCGCGCCAGATCTGCCGGTGAGCGATAAAGACAGGGGCGGTCATGCTACTCCGCAGCTTCGAGCGGCGCGATTCGGCGGGATTGCCGCGCCTGCTCGTCATAACTCTTTTGCCAGTCGCTCGGTCCATTCGACGGCATCACCTGCACCGCCGTTACCTTATATTCGGGACAATTGGTCGCCCAGTCGGAATAGTCGGTGGTCACCACATTGGCCTGGGTCATTGGGTGGTGGAACGTCGTATAGACTACTCCGGGCGCGACGCGGTCGGTGATCAGGGCGCGCAGCGTGGTCTCACCCGCCCGGCTGGCGAGCCTGACCCAGTCGCCGTCGCGAATGCCGCGCTGCTCGGCGTCGTGCGGATGCATCTCGAGCCGGTCCTCGCCGTGCCAGACCACGTTGTCGGTGCGGCGCGTCTGGGCGCCGACATTGTACTGGCTGAGGATGCGTCCGGTGGTCAGCAGCAGCGGGAAGCGCGGCCCGGTCCGCTCGTCGGTTGGGATGTATTCAGTGAGGACGAACTTGCCCTTGCCGCGAACGAAGCCGTTGATGTGCATGGTGGGGGTGCCGTCCGGCGCCGCCTCGTTGCACGGCCACTGCACCGAGCCGAGTTCCTCAAGCTTGTCGTAGGAGACACCGGCGAAGGTCGGGATCAGCGTCGCGATCTCGTCCATGATCTGCGAGGGATCCTCATAATGCATCTCGTAGCCCATGGCCTTGGCAAAGCCGAGCGTGACCTCCCAGTCCCCCATGCCGTTCCGCGGCTCCATCACCTTGCGCACACGCTGGATCCGCCGTTCCGCATTGGTGAAGGTACCGTTCTTCTCCAGGAAGGTCGAGCCCGGCAGGAAGACGTGGGCGTAGTTGGCGGTCTCGTTCAGAAAAAGATCCTGGACGATGACGCATTCCATTGCGGCAAGACCGGCGGCCACATGCTTGGTATCCGGGTCGGACTGCAGGATGTCCTCGCCCTGAACATAGAGCCCCTTGAAATAGCCGTCCACCGCGGCGTCGAGCATGTTGGGGATGCGTAGGCCCGGCTCGTTGTCGAGCTTGACGCCCCATAGCGCCTCGAAGCTCTCGCGCACCGCATCGACGGAGATATGGCGATAGCCCGGCAATTCATGCGGGAACGAGCCCATGTCGCATGAGCCCTGGACGTTGTTCTGGCCGCGCAGCGGATTCACGCCAACGCCCGGGCGACCGATATTGCCGGTGGCCATGGCGAGATTGGCGATCGCCATCACCGTGGTCGAGCCCTGGCTGTGCTCGGTGACGCCGAGACCGTAATAGATCGCACCGTTGCCGCCGGTAGCGTAGAGCCGCGCGGCGCCGCGCACCAGTTGTGGATCGACACCGGTGAAGGTGGCCACCGCCTCGGGCGAATTCTGCGGCTGGGAGACGAAGGCCGCCCATTCCTCGAACTCGCTCCAGTCGCAGCGTTCGCGCACAAAGGCCTCGTTCACCAGGCCCTCGGTGACAATCACATGGGCGAGCGCGGTGAGCATCGCCACATTGGTTCCCGGCTGCAGCGCCAAGTGATAGGCCGCCTCGATATGCGGCGTGCGGACGAGATCGGTGCGGCGCGGATCGATGACGATCAGCCTGGCGCCCTTGCGCAGGCGCTGCTTGAGCCGCGAGCCGACCACCGGGTGGGCATCGGTCGGGTTGGCGCCGATCACGAGGATAACGTCGACCTGCTCGATCGAGTCGAAATCCTGGGTCCCGGCCGAGGTGCCGAAGGTCGTGGCGAGACCATAACCGGTGGGCGAGTGGCAGACCCGCGCGCAGGTGTCGACATTGTTGTTGCCGAATCCGGCCCGGATCAGCTTCTGGACCAGATAGGTTTCCTCGTTGGTGCAGCGGGACGAGGTGATGCCGCCGACCGCGTCCTTGCCGTAGGTCTTCTGAATGCGCTTGAACTGCGCCGCGGCAAAAGCGAAGGCCTCGTCCCAGCCCACCTCGCGCCAGGGCTCGGAGATCTTCTCGCGGATCATCGGCTTGAGAATGCGTTCGCGATGGGTCGCATAGCCCCAGGCAAAGCGGCCCTTGACGCAGGAATGGCCGTGATTGGCCTTGCCGTCCTTGTACGGCACCATGCGCACCAGTTCCTCGCCGCGCATCTCGGCCTTGAAGGCACAACCGACTCCGCAATAGGCGCAGGTGGTGACCACCGAGTGCTCGGGCTGACCGATCTCGATCACCGTCTTCTCGGTCAGCGTCGCGGTCGGGCAGGCCTGGACGCAGGCACCGCAGGAGACGCATTCGGAGCCGAGGAAGTCCTCGCCCATGCCCGGCGACACCCGGCTGTCGAAGCCACGGCCGGCGATGGTCAGCGCAAACGTCCCCTGCACGTCCTCGCAGGCGCGCACGCAACGCGAGCAGACGATGCACTTGGCCGGCTCATAGCTGAAATAGGGATTGGACTCGTCCTTGGGCAGCCACAACGGATTGTCGCCGACCGCCGATTGGGCGGCGACATGATTGTCGCCTGCGCCGTAGCGGACTTCGCGAAGACCGACCGCGCCCGCCATGTCCTGCAATTCACAGTCGCCATTGGCAGCGCAGGTCAGGCAGTCGAGCGGATGGTCGGAGATGTAGAGCTCCATCACCCCCTTGCGCAGCTGCTTGAGCCGTTCGGTCTGGGTGCGGACGACGAGTCCCTCCGCCACCGGCGTCGTGCAGGAAGCCGGAGTGCCGGCACGGCCTTCGATCTCGACGAGACAGAGACGGCAAGAGCCGAAGGCGTCCAGCATGTCGGTGGCGCAGAGCTTGGGAATCTGAGTCCCCGCCTCCATCGCCGCGCGCATGATCGAGGTGCCCTCGGGCACGGTGACGTGTGCGCCATCGATGGTCAGCGTCACCAGCTTCTCGGCTTTCGCGGCCGGGGTACCGAAATCGGTTTCATCAACGAGCGGCATTGTCGCCTCCGTTATTCAGCAGCCTGTAGCCGAGCAGCGGCCGGGCCGAAATCCTCGGGGAAATATTTCAGCGCGCTCATCACCGGGTAAGGCGTGAAGCCGCCCAGCGCGCAGAGCGAGCCGAACTTCATGGTGGCGCAGAGGTCCCGCAGCAGCGCCACATTGCCGGCCGGATCGATGCCGGCGCGGATGCGGTCCAGCGTTTCCACGCCTCGGGTCGAGCCGATCCGGCATGGCGTGCACTTGCCGCAGGATTCGAGTGAGCAGAACTCCATGGCAAAGCGCGCCTGATGGGCCATGTCGACCCGGTCATCGAACACGACGATGCCGCCATGACCGATCAGGCCGTCGCGGGCGGCGAACGCCTCGTAGTCGAACGGGGTGTCGAAGAGCGCCTGCGGGAAATAGGCGCCGAGCGGCCCGCCGACCTGGACCGCGCGGACCGCACGGCCGCTCGCCGTGCCGCCGCCGATGTCGTCGACCAGTTCGCCGAGAGTGACGCCGAAGGCGGTTTCGAACAGCCCGCCATGGCGCACGTTGCCGGCGAGTTGGATCGGCATGGTGCCGCGCGACCGCCCCATGCCGACATCGGCATAGGCCTTGGCGCCCTCCTCCAGGATGAACGGCACCGCGGCGAAGGACAGCACATTGTTGATCACCGTCGGCTGCCCGAACAGGCCATGATGGGCCGGCAGCGGCGGTTTGGCGCGAACCTGGCCGCGACGACCTTCCAGGCTTTCCAGCAGCGAGGTCTCCTCGCCGCAGACATAGGCGCCCGCGCCGGTGCGCACTTCGATGTCGAAGGCGTGGGACGAGCCACCGACCGAACCACCGAGCACGCCGCCGCGGCGTGCAGCCACGACCGCAGCCGTCATGGCGGCGATGGCATGGGGATATTCCGAGCGGATATAGATAAAGCCCTTGGTGGCGCCGACCGCGAGCCCCGCAATGGTCATGCCTTCGATCAGGATGAAGGGATCGCCTTCCATGATCATGCGGTCGGCGAAGGTGCCGGAATCGCCTTCGTCGGCATTGCAGACGATGTATTTCTGAGCGGCCTTGGCCTGCGCCACCGTGCGCCATTTGATGCCGGTGGGAAAGCCTGCGCCGCCGCGACCGCGCAGGCCGGACTTGGCCACCTCCTCGACGATCGCGTCGGCGCCGAGCGCCAGCGCCGTCTCGAGGCCCTTGAAGCCGCCATGAGCGCGGTAGTCGTCGATCGAACGCGGATCAATCACGCCGCAGCGGGCGAAGGTGAAACGAGTCTGGCGCTTGAGCCAGGCCATCTCAGCAGTCGCGCCGTGACGCAGCGGATGGTGCCCGTCGCCGAGCGCGGCATCCAGCAGCGAGGCAACGTCCGCCACCGTCACCGGACCATAGGCGATCCGCCCCGAAGGCGTCGCCACCTCGACCAGCGGCTCGAGCCAGAGCATGCCGCGCGAACCGGTGCGGACGAGATCGAGTTCGACACCGCGGGCGCGCGCGGCGGCGAGCAGCGCCATGGCGACGTCGTCGGCTCCGACCGCCACCGCGGCGGCATCGCGGGAAAGGTAGATGCGCAAACTGTTGCCCGAACCGCTCATCGGCGAACCTCCGCGACGAGGGCGTCAAGACGGGTTTCGTCGAGACGGCCGACCATTCGGCCATCGATCATCGCCGACGGAGCCACGGCGCAAAGTCCGAGGCAATAGACCGGCTCGAGGGTGACCTGACCATCGCGACTGGTCTCGCCCATGGCAATGCCGAGCGCCCTTTCCGCCCTCGCCGCAAGATCCTGACAGCCCATGGCCTGGCAGGCCTCGGCGCTGCAGATCTTGAGGACGTGTCGCCCGGCCGGTTCGCGGCGGAAGTCATGATAGAAGGTAACGACGCCGTGAACTTCGGCGCGCGACAGATTGAGCGCCGCTGCGATCAGTGGCACCGCGTCCTCGGGGACATAGCCGAAGGATTCTTGCAGAGCGTGGAGGATCGGCAGGGTCGCGCCGTCGAGCGACCTCAGCTCGGCGATGATCTCGCCGGCCCTCGCTTCGCTCCATGGCTCATAGCTGGGGCGGTTCGCCCCGCCCTCGTCGTCATGAAAATCCATTCCTTGCACCGCCTCGGCATTTCAACCCCGGCGCAAGCTGGAGAAGCACGATACTTCGATCAAGGGGGCGGAATTTATGCTGCGATAGCAAAATCAAATCGACGACCCGGCATTGACCGGAAAAATCTCCCAAGTCGGCATGCCCTGTCGTGTCCCCCGGGCCGGATCGCCGGGGGTTTTAGCCGCGAAAAGGAGCCCGGTGCCCCAGGTTCAGAGCTTGATGCCGAGCCGCGCCGCCGCCTGGGCGACGTATTTCTGGGTCTGCTGGAAGGCACCCTCCAGGGCCCTCGCCTTGCTCATGTCGGCGATGGCATCGAAATGCGCTGCCACGGCGTCGGGCGTCCATTCGGTTTCCGGCAAATTGACCCCCTCGCTCTCCAGAATCCGGATCACGGCGAAGGAGCCGGCACCGGCGCCCATGATGGTGCGGGTCGGCGCATTCTCGCTCAGCAGGAACAGCACGGCCGGGGTGATCGATTCCGGCCTGAGCAGCTGCAGCGCCTGGGGCGGCAGCAGTTCTTCGGTCATGCGCGTCGCCGCCGTCGGCGAGATGGTGTTGACGCGGACGTTGTTCTTGCGGCCCTCTTCGGCCAGAACGTTCATCAGCCCAGCCATGGCGGCTTTGGCCGCGCCGTAATTGGCCTGACCGAAATTGCCGAACAGCCCGGAACTCGAGGTGGTGATGACGATGCGGCCGTAATTGCGCTCGCGCATGCCGTTCCACACCGCCTTGCAGCAGTTGAAGGTGCCGATCAGGTGGACGTCGATCACCTTGCGGAAATCAGCCGGCTCCATCTTGGAGAACGATTTGTCACGCAGAATACCGGCGTTGGCGACCATCAGGTCGACCGCGCCCCATTTCTCGGTGGCCTTGGCCACCATGGCCTCGACCTGCTCGAAGCTGGAGACGTCGGCGCCGTCGGCCATTGCATCACCGCCGGCCTGGCGGATCTCCTCGACGACGGTTTCCGCTGGTCCGAGCGAGCCGCCGGTGCCGTCGCGCGCACCGCCGAAATCATTGACCACGACCTTGGCGCCACGCGCCGCAAGTCCCAGCGCGTGAGCGCGGCCGAGGCCGTTGCCGGCGCCGGTCACGATCGCCACCCGCCCGTCAAATCTGATCGTCATCTGTCGTCTTCCTCTTCTTCAAATTCCACGCCGACCGCCTTCAAACGAGCCGGATTCAGGTGAACACGGTCAGACCGAGCCAGTCGGCAACCAGGGCGGGCTTGTCCTCTCCTTCGATTTCAACCGTCACGCCGGTGCGCGCCAGCAGTTCTTTCGGCGTGCGCATGGTCGCGCCGGTGAGCGTAAAGCGACCGCGCACCCGCGAGCCCGACCTCACCGGCGACAGGAAACGCAGCTTGTCGAAGCCGTAATTGACCCCCATGGCCGCGCCTTCGAGCGAGGGCAGCACCTCGTAGGCGAAGACGCTGAGCAGCGACAACGTGAGGAAGCCATGGGCGATGGTGGTGCCGAACGGCGTCTTTCGCGAGCGCTCCGGATCGACGTGAATGAACTGGTGATCCTCGGTGACCTCGGCGAAGCGGTCGATGCGGGATTGGTCGATGAGATGCCATGGCGACACCCCGATCTCCTTGCCCACCAGCTTGAGATATTCGTCTCGCGAAATATTCGTCGCCATGGCGTTCCCCGTGCAGATTGCGGGCGCAGATTCCACCAATTGGCGGCTTTGTCCAGCCGTGCCCGATCAGGCCCGGGGCATTGTCCGGGCGATCAATCGCGCCTCCTCAGCAAGAGCCGCGGCGAGCGGCGTCATCGGTTCGCGATGCGGCAGCACAAGCCCGATGGAATGCACGGTCGACGGCTCGACAATGGGAATTGATCGCACCTTGTCGGTCAGTCCCAGCGTCTCGGCGAGGCGCGCGGGCATCACACTGGCCCAGCGGCCGGTGCGGACGTGGGCATAGAGCACGATCATGGAGTTCGATTCCAGGGTCGGCGATGCCGACGCGCCGGCCTGTTGCAGCAGTTGGTCGATGATGCGCCGGTTCTGCATGTTGGGTGTGAGCAGGCAGAGCGGAATCCTGCCGACCTCGGCCCAGCTCACCACGTCGCGATCGCCGAGCTCGCCGTCAGGTGCCGTCAGCAGCCGATACTCCTCGAAGTAGAGCGGCACGGTGGTGACATTGCCCAGCGGCTCGTTGTCGAGATAGGTCAGCCCGGCATCAACCTCGAGGTTTTCGAGCAGGCGCAGGGCCTCGATCGAAGTCGAGGAGATGATCGAGAACTTCACGCCCGGATGCTTGGCGCGAAACGGCGTTGTCAGCGTCGCGGTCATCGCCAGCGCGGTCGGGATCGCCGCCAGCCGGATATGACCGACGAGGCCGTGCTTGAGGGCATCGACATCCTCGCGCATGGCGCGGGCATCGCCGACGATGCGCCGCGCCCAGACCAGGACCCGTTCCCCCTCCGGGGTAAATCCCTGAAAGCGCGAGCCGCGATTGACCAGCAGCAGCCCCAGGGATTCCTCAAGCTGCTTGATCCCGGCCGACAGCGTCGGCTGGCTGACATTGCAGTATTCGGCGGCCCGGCCGAAATGCTGTTCGCGGGCCAGCGCAATGAGGAATTCCAGCTTGTCGATCATCGCGTTAGGGGCGTCGGAGGAAGGGAGGAGACAGCAAGCCCTGTTTCGGCGGCAAGCGCAAGATGGCAATGCGCCAGGCCGTCCTCCCCGAACCGGGCTCCCCGACGGAGAGGCACAACCGAAAATTACCCGCAAGACCGACGGGATCAGGTGTCGCCGGCGGCGCGGGCGGCGCGCAATTCGGGAAAATCGTCCTCGTGGAACTCGACGCCGCGCAACACGCTGGCGCGATCGCCCTCGTGCTCGAGGCGTCGCAGCTGCACCCGCCGGATCTTGCCAGAGATGGTCTTGGGCAGTTCGGCGACGATCTCCAGTCGGCGGACGCGCTTGAACGGCGCCAGCCTGGCCTGGACATGACGCAGGATCGACAGCGCGGTCTCCCGCGATGGGACTGCGCCGGAGGTCAGCATGACATAGGCCTTGGGCACTGCGAGCCGGATCGGATCCGGCGACGGTACCACCGCGGCCTCGGCCACCGCCTCGTGCTCGATCAGCACGCTTTCGAGCTCGAACGGGCTGATGCGGTAATCGGACGATTTGAAGACGTCGTCGGAGCGGCCGACGAAGGTGAGATACCCCTCGTCATCGACAAAAACGACATCGCTAGTGCGGTAGACCTCGCCCTCGGCGCCGCGAGCGGCGCCATCCTCGCCGAGATAGCCCTGCATCAATCCTGCCGGACGTGCCTCGCCGAGTAGAAGACAGACCTCGCCCTCCCGCGCCGGACGACCGTCGGCATCGCGCACCGTCACGCTATAACCGGGCAGCGGCCGCCCCATCGAGCCGACCTTGACCTTCTGGCCGGGCGAATTGCCCGCCAGCGCCGTGGTCTCGGTCTGGCCGTAGCCGTCACGAATGGTCAGGCCCCAGGCCACCTTGACCTGGTCGATGACCTCGGGATTGAGCGGCTCGCCGGCGCCGCAGACCTCGCGCAGCGCCATACGCCAGGCCGCCAGATCCTCCTGGATCAGCAGCCGCCACACGGTGGGCGGGGCGCACAGGGTGGTGACGCCACACCGCTCCACCGTCGCCAGCAGCCCCCTCGCGTCGAAGCGTGGCTGGTTGACCACGAACACCGTGGCGCCCGCATTCCACGGCGCGAAGACGCAGCTCCAGGCATGCTTTGCCCAGCCGGGCGAGGAGATGTTGAGATGAATGTCGCCCGGCTGCAGCCCGATCCAGTACATCGTCGACAGCGCGCCGACCGGATAGCTGCGCTGGCTGTGCCGAACGAGCTTCGGCTTCGCCGTGGTCCCCGAGGTGAAATAGAGCAGCAAGGGGTCGTCGGCGCCGGTCGGCCCGTCCGGCGAGAAGGTGTCGGCAAACCCCGCCGCCGCCTCATAGGGCTCCCAGCCTTCGTCGCCGCCCGCACCGACCACGATGCGCGTCAGGCCCCCTGCCCCGAGCCCGTCGAATTTCGCCACCTGATCCTGCGCCGCCACCACCGCCCGGGCGCGGCCGCGCTCCAAGCGGTCGCGCAACTCGTCGGCAGTTAGCAGCGTCGTCGCCGGAATGACGACGACACCTAGCTTCATCGCCGCCAGCATGGTCTCCCACAGCGGCGCCACGTTGCCGAGCAGCAAAAGCAGGCGGTCGCCGCGCCGCAGACCCCGCGCCCGCAGGAGATTGGCGAGCCGATTGGAGCGCCGCGACAGTTCAGCGAAAGTCAACTTGGTCTCGGCGCCGGTCGCGGCGACGTCGACGATCCACAGGGCCAGACGGTCACGGCTGTCCGGCGCGCGCGCCAGGGCGGCATCGAACCAGTCGAGCGCCCAGTTGAACTCCACTTCATCGGGCCAGCGGAAGCCGGCCACCGCTGTCGCATAATCAGTGCGGTTCTCCAGCAGAAAGGCGCGTGCCTCCGGGAACGTAGTCATCAGGTTCTCCGGTCGGGGGCAGCAAGATCGCGCAGGTGACGGATGATACCTGAAAAATCGACGCCGCCATTCCCGGCGCCGTCGAAAGCGGCATAGATCTGTTCGGCATGGGCGCCGAGCGGCGTCGCGGCGCCGGTGGTGGTCGCGGCCGCCTGGGCGAGACGCAGATCCTTGAGCATCAAGGCCGCGGCAAAACCGGGCTTGTAGTCATTGTTGGCCGGCGACGCCGGGACCGGTCCCGGCACCGGGCAGTAGCTCGTCAGCGACCAGCACTGGCCCGACGAGGTCGCGGCGACATCGAACAGCGCCTGGTGGGACAAACCGAGCTTCTCGGCGAGAGCGAAGGCCTCGCAGACGCCGATCATCGAGATGCCGAGGATCATGTTGTTGCAGATCTTGGCCGCCTGGCCGGCGCCGGCGGCGCCGCAGTGAACAATCTTCTTGCCCATGGCCTCGAGCACGGACTTCGCCCCGGCGAAGGCATCCGCCTCACCGCCCGCCATGAAGGTCAGCGTCGCGGCCTTGGCGCCACCGACCCCGCCGGATACCGGCGCGTCGACGGACTTAAGGCCGGCCGCGCGGGCGAGCCCGTGCGCCTGCCGCGCACTGTCGACGTCCACCGTCGAGCAGTCGATCATCAAGGTGCCAGGTGCCGCCGCCGGCACCACCTCGCCCCACACCGACACCACATGTTTGCCGGCCGGCAGCATGGTGATGACGACGGAGGCGCCCTTGATGGCGACGGCGGCAGACGGGGCGATGGTCACGCCCGCGGCCTTCGCTGCCTCGCAGGACGCCGGCACCAGATCGAAGCCGGTGACCTGATGACCCGCCTTGACCAGATTGTCGGCCATCGGGCCGCCCATGTTGCCGAGACCGATGAATGCGACTTTCGCCATGGCGTGCTCCTCCGGCGCGCGTATTGCGCATGCTGTATTGTCGTGACCGGGCTGACGGAGATGTCAGTCCGGGAAAGCCAGTTCGTCCGCGCGCGGCGAGAAATAGGCGTCGACGATGCTCGGCGTCACGTCTTCCAGGCGGGACGGCACCCAGCGCGGGTTACGGTCCTTGTCGATGATCGCGGCGCGAACGCCCTCGACGAAATCGGCGCTGGCAAAGACCTGCAGGGCAGCCCGGTATTCGCGAACGAGGCATTCCCGCAGCGACGTCAGCCGGCGCGCCTCGCGCAGCAGCCGCAGCGTCACCTTCAGTCCACGAGGCGATTTCTCGCCGATGGTCTTGAGCATCGCCCGGGCGAAATCACTGTCGTCGGCGCGGAGCGCGGCGACGATCTCCTCCACGCTGTCGAAGGCGAACAGGTGGTCGATCTCGGCGCTGCGCGCCGCGATCGGCCCATCGCTCCGGGCAACCGCGGCCGCGGCGACCACCGCCCGCACCTCATCATGCCCGGCACCGCGCGGCAGCCGGGTCAGGGCGGCCCGCAGATCGGGCAAGCCGGCCGCCGGCACCATGGCGTCGGCAAGGCCGGCAAACACCGCATCGGCGCCGCCGGTGGTGTCGCCGGTCAGCGCCAGATAGGTGCCGGTTTCGCCCGGGGCGCGCGACAGCAGGAAGGTACCGCCGACATCCGGAAAAAAGCCGAGCCCGGCTTCCGGCATGCTGATCCTGGTTCGGTCGGTGGCGACGCGGTGGCTGCCGTGGCAGGCAAGCCCGACGCCGCCGCCCATGACGATGCCGTCCATGAAGGCGACATAGGGCTTGGGGTAGTCCTTGATGCGGGCATTGACGACGTATTCCTCGGCCCAGAACACCCTGCCGAGATCGCCGCCGATCTTGGCGCTGTCATAAAGCGAACGAATGTCGCCGCCGGCGCACAGCCCACGCTCGCCGGCGCCCTCCAGCAGCACCAGGGCGACCTGCGGATCAGCGGCAAAACGGTCGAGCGCGCCGTCGATGATCCGCACCATGTCGAGCGTCACCGCATTGATGGCCTTGGGACGATTGAGGCGCAGGATGCCGGCAGCCCCTTCGCGCCGGACGATGACATCGGCCTCCACGGCCGCGGTCATCGCGCGCCCTCGATCAGTTTGCGGGCGACGATTAGCCGCATGATCTCGTTGGTGCCCTCGAGGATCTGGTGGACGCGCAGATCGCGGACGATCTTCTCGATCCCGTAGTCGGCGAGATAGCCGTAGCCGCCATGGAGCTGCAGAGCCTGGTTGGCAACCTCGAATCCGATGTCGGTGCCGAAGCGCTTGGCCATGGCGCAGAGTTTGGTGGCGTCCGGGTCCTTGCGGTCGAGCGCCGCGGCCGCGCGCCACAGGAAAGTGCGAGCCGCCTCAAGTTCTATCGCCATGTCGGCGAGACGAAACTGCAGCGCCTGAAACTCGTCGAGCCGTTTACCGAAGGCGCGCCGCTCTTTCATGTAGGCCAGCGCCTTGTCGAGCGCCGCCTGGGCGCCGCCGAGCGAACAGGCCGTAATATTGAGACGACCGCCGTCGAGACCGGCCATGGCGATCTTGAAGCCGATGCCCTCATCGCCGAGGCGGTTGACAACCGGCACGCGCACGTTCTCGAAGATCACCGCACGGGTCGGCTGGGCATTCCAGCCCATCTTGCGCTCCTCGGCGCCGAAGCTGAGGCCCGGTGTGCCCGCCTCCACGATCACCGTGGAAACGCCACCGGCGCCGTCGCCGCCGGTCCGCACCATCACCACGTAGAGATCGCTGGTGCCGGCGCCGGAGATAAACTGCTTCTGGCCGTTGATCACGTAATGGTCGCCGTCGCGCACGGCGCGCGTGCGCAGCGCCGCGGCGTCCGAGCCCGCGCCGGGCTCGGTCAGGCAATAGCTCGCCACCAGTTCCATGGTGCAGAGCTTCGGCAGCCATTGCCGCCGCTGCGCCTCGGAGCCGTAGGCGTCGATCATCCACGCCGCCATGTTGTGGATCGAGATGAAGGCCGCTACCGTCGGACAGCCGGTGGCCAGCGCCTCGAAGATCAGCGCCGCGTCGAACCGCGTCATGCCCGAGCCGCCGACATCGTCGCGGACATAGATGCCGCCGATGCCCAGCGTCGCCGCCTCGCGAATGACGTCGAGCGGCAGATACTTGCGGGCATCCCAATCCAGCGCGTGCGGCGCGATCCTGTCGGCGGCGAAGCCGCGCGCCATGTCGCGGACCGCGATCTGGTCCTCGGTCAGGGCGAACTGCATGGCCGCAGCGCGCCTATTTCATCGTCGGGATCGAGAATTCGGCGCCCGCCCTGATACCCGACGGCCAGCGCGAGGTGACAGTCTTGGTCTTGGTGTAGAAGCGGATCGAGTCTGGCCCGTGCTGGTTGAGATCGCCGAAGCCCGAACGCTTCCAGCCGCCGAAGGTGTAATAGGCGATCGGCACCGGGATCGGAACATTGATGCCGACCATGCCGACATTGACCTTGGCGGCAAAGTCGCGGGCTGCGTCGCCGTCGCGGGTGAAGATCGCGACGCCGTTGCCGTATTCGTGCTCGGACGGCAGCCGCAGCGCCTCGTCATAGTCCTTGGCGCGCACGACTGAGAGCACCGGCCCGAAGATCTCCTCCTTGTAGATGGTCATCTCCGGCTTGACCTCGTCGAACAGGCAGCCGCCGAGATAGAAGCCGTTCTCGTAGCCCTGCATCTTGAAGCCGCGGCCATCGACCGCGAGCTTGGCTCCCTCGCGCACCCCGGTCTCGATATAGGCCTTGACCCGATCCACTGCCGCGCGGGTCACCAGCGGACCGTAATCGGCGCTGGCATCGGTGGACGGCCCGATCTTCAACGCCTCGACCCGCGGGATCAGGCGCTCCATCAGCTTGTCCGCGGTCGCCTTGCCGACCGGCACCGCCACCGAGATCGCCATGCATCGCTCGCCGGCGGAGCCGTAGCCGGCGCCGATCAGGGCGTCGACCGTCTGGTCCAGATCGGCGTCTGGCATGACGATGGCGTGATTCTTGGCGCCGCCGAAGCACTGGCAGCGCTTGCCGGTCGCCGCAGAGCGTTCATAAATGTATTGCGCGATCGGCGAGGAGCCGACGAAGCCGATGGCGCGAATGTCCGGATCGTCGAGGATGGCGTCCACCGCCTCCTTGTCGCCGTTGACGACGTTGAGCACGCCCGGCGGCAGGCCGGCCTCGATCATCAACGCCGCCAGCATCATCGGCACGCCCGGATCGCGCTCGGAGGGCTTGAGGATGAAGGCGTTGCCGCAGGCGATCGCCGGGGCGAACTTCCACATCGGGATCATGGCGGGGAAGTTGAACGGCGTAATGCCGGCGACCACCCCGAGCGGCTGGCGCATCGAATAGATGTCGATGCCGGGACCAGCGCCCTCGGTATATTCACCCTTCATCAGGTGCGGGATGCCGATGGCGAATTCGACCACCTCCAGCCCGCGCTGAATGTCGCCCTTGGCGTCGGGCACCGTCTTGCCGTGCTCGCGCGCCAGGCAGTCGGCCAGCTTGTCGTAGTCGCGCTGGGCGAGCTCGAGGAATTTCATCATCACGCGGGCGCGACGCTGGGGATTGGTTGCCGCCCAGCCGACCTGGGCCGACTTGGCATTGAGCACCGCCTCGCGCAGTTCGGCCTTGCTGGCGAGGGCGACCTGGGCCTGGACCTCGCCCGTCATGGGCTCGAACACGTCGGCAAACCGGCCTGACTTTCCCTTGACTTCCTGCCCGCCGATGAAGTGTCCGATCTGACGCATGCTGATCCTCCTGCAGTCAATCCGAGACTTTTTGACCTGCGTTTTATAACATTCAACTCCAAGACTTTGCAGGATAGATGTGCACAAATGCCGGATCAAGCCGACCCAGACTGGGACGATTTCCGCTTCGTGCTGGCGATCGCGCGGGGCGGCACGGTGTCGGCCGCCGCCAAGCAGCTCGGGGTCGACCACACCACGGTGATCCGGCGCATCGACCGGCTCGAGCGCCACCTCTCCGCCAAGCTGTTCGACCGGCGCAAGACCGGCTATCTGCTGACCGAGGCCGGCCACCGCGTCGCCGCCAATGCCGAGGCAATAGAATCGACCGTCATCGCCAGCCAGAATCAAATCGGCGGCTCACGGGCGCGGTTGACGGGCACCGTGCGGATCGGCGCGCCGGACGGCTTCGGAACCTATTTTCTCGCCCCGCGCCTCGTCGAATTCGCCGACCGCTATCCCGATCTCGACCTGCAGATTGTCGCCACCGCGCGGCTGTTCAGCCTGTCCAAGCGCGAGGCCGATATCGCCATCAGCCTGACACTGCCGACTGAAGGGCGTGTAGTCGGCCGCAAGCTGACCGATTACGGCCTCGGGCTCTATGCTGCACCGCTCTATCTCGACCACCACGCCAGGATCACGGGGCGCGACGATCTCGCCGGCCACCGCTTCGTCGGCTATATTGAGGAGCTGCTCTACACGTCCGAGCTGGATTATCTGCCGCTGGTGTCGCCGCGGATCTCGCCGCGCCTGCGCAGCGCCAACTTGATCGCCCAGTTCAACGCAACCGTCGCCGGCTTCGGCATCGCCGTGCTGCCGCATTTCATGGCGCGCCGCGACCCCCGCCTCACCGCCGTCCTGCCCGGTCGTATCGAGATCCGGCGCAGCTTTTTCCTGTTGATGCACGCCGACAGCAAGGATCTCGCGCGGATCCGCGCAACGGCCGATACAATCTATGAACTAGTCGAACGCGAGCGCCACCTGTTCGATCCGGGTCTGGGCGCTGCCCCCTCATAACCGGGGCGCGCCGCCTTCCGCCGTTACGGCTCGCGCCGATACCTCAGAACTTTAGATCAAAAAATCCGTCCAATCAGGAACGAGCGGCGCTACCGCGATTGGAACGGCGCTGTGCTGCGACAGGCTGCGTCCGGGGCTTGGTCTCGGCACGCTGCGATCGCCGGCGCCGGGGGCTCGGTCCCGCACCGCCTCCTCCGATTCCGGCCAGTGCCGCAGCGCGACCGGCCTCAAGAACTTCGCGCGACAAGGCGCCCTGCCCTGTCGCGCGGGCGAGCAGCAACGTTCCGACCAGGGTCACGAGCGTGCCGATGGTGCGGCGTCGCGCCGCAGCGCTCCCCTTCGCCGCCTCGGCAGCGAACACCTCAATCATCTCTTCGATCTTATCGGCGAACATTCGCCGCGACTTGCCGCCCTCGCGAGCCACATCGGCCCCGAGCGCGGGAATGACGCACCCGCGACCGGCATTATCCCGGTGCTGCGGCGTCAGATAATTGTCGACCAGCAGAGCCAGCCGCTCCTCGAGCGGCTTACCCTCGACGAGCTGGCTCCAGGAGGCATTGGTATTGTCCAGCGCATGCGCGATCGCCTCGACCACGAGATCGTCCCGCGAGGCGAAATGCGCGTAGAAACCGCCATGGGTGAGCCCGGCTTCCTTCATCAGGTCGGCGACGCCAACGCCCTGCGTTCCCTTCGCCCGCAATTGAAGTGAAGCATGCCTGACGATCCGGGCGTGCGTTTCGGCCTTATGCTCCTTGGGATACCGCATGTGAGCGCACCGTTATGATGCCGGGAGCGGCCGCCCCGAAAGGCGCTGTTGCGAGCCATTATCGAAGACTTGATCCTCGACACGATCGGTCGCAGCTCGACTCCGCTGTCGGCAGAATGATTGCTGTCATGTGAAGCGACCGCGCGTCATATACTATGGGCTGATAGTCGGGACAACTGCAAGATGATCGCTGACACAAACTATTGCAGAATTACACACGAAGATCGCGGCGTTGCCGACCTGACATTCTGCAACTCTGAGTCATTGAATATCAACGGAACGCCGACGATCGCCGGCGTGACCGCCGCCATCAGCGAAATGTCCGGCAATGATTCGGTCCGTGCACTGGTTCAGGCCTGAGAGATCGAGCAAGCTTTCATCGGCGGCGCCGACATATACGAGATGGCACGGCTGGAACCTCACACAGCGCGACGCTTCATCACAGGCCACTCCGGCTTGTGCGATGCGATCCGGTCGATTCCGGCTCCTGTCCTCCACGGATCCCGGGTTGGTGCCCGGGCCGTAACCGGGAAGTTGCGGCAGCGCGCGACATTCGCCTTTCGAGCCCTGCCGCGCGCTTTGCCGTGCTGGAAGTCAAGATCGGCACCCCCTCCGTCATCCATGCGGCGCTGCTGCCGCGCCTGATCGGCGCCGGCCGGGCGTGCTCGAGCGTTGTCCCGCGAATTGGATACTGGTTCGCGCGAAGAAAACGCGTCAAAACAGAAAGCTAGTGCGGCTTATGTCTCGCAATTGCCTACAGGGGCTTGCCGCGAAGGGCATAGGCAATTGCGAGACGCCACACTAGTGTCCCTTTGGTTCTAACGTTCGTGTAAGTGCTCGCGGCAAAGAGATACGAACGTTAGAACCGGGACACTAGTGCGGCAATGGGACGAACTGCCGCTGTCCGACTGCGTCCGCAACACCATCGCCGTCTTCGGCGACGCTTTCGTCACGGGCGAGCCGCAGCAGCGGATGCAGGCTTTTCTGGACTGCAGGCTCGCGCCGCCTTCGGCATAGCCGGGCCTCTCGACTTATTATAGCCCGCCCGTTCGACATGGCATGCCCTTGGCCGGCTCCCCGCCGCCGTGATACTCTCGCCGCAATCATATTATTCGTGTCATCCCACATGATGCGCGGATGGTGCTCCGCTCGAAAGGATCCCTATGTCACAATCAGGTCATCGACGACGTGTCGTGGTCACCGGCCTCGGCGCTGTGTCACCGCTCGGCTGCGGTGCGCCTGCAGGGTGGTCGCGGCTGCTCGGCGGCCGCTCCGGCCTGCGGCTGCTGGCGCCGGCGCAGGCCGGCGACCTGCCGCCGATGGTGGTCGGCCAAGTCCCCGACCTCGCCGAAGACGCCGAGGCCGGCTTCGATCCCGACCGTGCGGCGCCGCGCAAGGAGCTGCGCAAGATGGATCGCTTCATCCAGTTCGCGCTTCTTGCCGCCGACGAGGCCATCGCCCAGGCCGGCTGGCAGCCGAAGACCACACAAGAACAGGAGCGAACGGCGACCATCATCGCCTCCGGCATCGGCGGCTTCCCGGTCATCGTCGAGGCGGTGCGCACCGTCGACACCCGCGGCACCCGTCGCCTGTCGCCCTTCACAGTGCCGGCCTTCCTCGTCAACCTCGCCGCCGGCCAGATCTCGATCCGGCACGGCTTCAAAGGGCCGCTCGGCGCGCCGGTCACGGCCTGTGCCGCCGGCGTCCAGGCGATCGGCGACGCCGCCCGACTGATCCGCGCCGGCGAAGCCGATGTCGCGATCTGCGGCGGCGCCGAGGCGTGCATCGACCGCGTCAGCCTTGGCGCTTTCGCCGCAGCCCGCGCCCTGTCGACCGGCTTCGCCGCCGAGCCGACGCGCGCCTCGCGACCATTTGACAGCGACCGCGACGGCTTCGTCATGGGCGAAGGCGCCGGCGTCTTCGTCATCGAAGCGCTCGATCATGCGCAGGCACGCGGCGCCAAGCCCATTGCGGAGGTCGTGGGCTACGGCACCACCGCCGATGCCTATCATCTCACCGCCGGACCGGAGGACGGCGACGGCGCCGGCCGTGCCATGACCATCGCGCTGCAACAAGCGGGCCTGTCACCCGGGGATATTCAGCACCTCAACGCCCATGCGACATCGACGCAGGTCGGCGACCTCGGCGAAATCGCCGCGATCCGCAGGGTGTTCGGCGCCGACGGCGGCGTGGCCGTGAGTTCGACCAAATCGGCCACCGGCCACCTGCTCGGCGCAGCGGGCGGCATCGAGGCTGTGTTCTCGGTGCTGGCGCTGCGCGACCAGATCGCGCCGGCAACTCTCAACCTGGACAATCCCGATCCAGCCGCCGACGGAATCGATCTCATCCGAGGCGAAGCACGCCGGATTCGCATCGAACACGTGCTGTCGAACGGCTTCGGATTCGGCGGCGTCAACGCCAGCGTCATCTTCCGCGCGATCTGACAAGCCGCAAGAACTGCGCGGCCGCTCAGCCGGCGGCCACCGCCATGGCCCACACGAAGTCAGTCAGATGATGCAGCGCCTGATCGATGCCGATCAGCCACCAGAAGCCGCTCCGCTCGGGACCGAGCTTGAGGCGCATTACACTCAGGCCCTTGGCCCGGTCGATGAGAAAATGCAGGACAAAATCGATCGGCCCGAGAAACCACAACCGAGGCACGAGCAGGGCGAAAAGAGCGGTGGCGATCATGCCGTGGATCAGGCAATGCACGGTGAGCGGCAGCAGCCATCCTTCGCGCGAATCCTTGCCGCGCGCCATCCAGGCGTTCTGCAGCAGAAAGTCGGCGACCACATGCTTGGTGGTCAGAATTAGCATCCAGGTCACCAGCGGGGCAACCGCGACCGATGCCGACCATTGGGGAAAGATCATCAAACCTCAAACCTCCGAACGTCGCGGCCACCTGGCCAGGAGTGGTGGCGAATCAAACGCAGCCATGGACGCCTGCCCGCCGAAACGAAGCTGCGCAAAAAACAAAATCACGATGCCGCACGGGCAGCTCTCTCACGAATGACCGCGATCTCGAGCCGGATCGCGTCGCCAGTCCTGTCCGTTGCAGCGATCTGGCGCAGGCGCGCCAGATCGGCGGACAGTCCTGGCACAACGATATCCCCGTCGAACACCGGTTTGGCGAGCTTGTTGATGATGAGCAGCCAATTGCGCAGCGCACGCCCGTAGCCATCACCGTGACCACGCAGCAGCACGGCACTCTCGATCACTTCGCGTGTGGCCTCCGGTTGTTTCGTCAGCGATCTATCAACCATATGTAACCAGCGCTCGACAAGCGCCTTCTCCTCGCCGTAGCGCACCGACATCGGCCGCAGCCGCCGCAAGAGGCTCAAACAGTAAGCCGCGACACGACCGCGCCGGGTTCGACCCGTCAGAACGATTTCTAGTGTGACATCCGTCCATCCTACAACCTCAAGGGCGCCGAGCAGCGAGCCCGCGACGCTCTCGGGCAGGAGCCCGGCAATTTCGCGCAGGCTTGGCCGCACCACCCCACCGGCTGGCAGACCCGCCGCAGCGGGCGTGCCGGGTCCGGACAGCACTTGCTGGGCGTGCCAGATCAGGTCGTCATAGGCCATGCGGTCGCCAAGAAGCCGGGCGATGGCCTCAAGCATCGGAGCATCGACCCCGTTGCGGTGCACGAAGCGCCCCAGCCGGCTCATATAGAGCCGAGCATAGTCCGCGTTCTGGTACTCCGTAAGGCGGCGGACGTTCTCGACCGCGATGCTTTCGATGCCGGTAGGCAGCCCCTCCGGCACGGCCGGCGCACGCCGGTCGTCGTCCCCTAGAATATAGGCTGCGAGAAGGCTGACGAAGCGCCGCTGCTGCATGCGCGCCTACACCTTGGCGGACGCTGCGGAATCGGCCTCCCGGGCATCGAGCCTTGCCTCCATGCGTCCGAGATTTTCGAACAGGCGCGCGCTCACCAAGCGCAGGAAATAGAAGCCGAAGGAGGGATTCTGGACGTAAAGCTCCTCGACCTGGCGATACGAGACGCTGAGGACGACACCGTCCGACAGACACTCGAGGGTCTGGGTGCGGGTGTTGGAGGGCGACAGCATACCCATCTCCCCGGTGATGATGCCGGTGGGCAGGTCCAGCCCCATTTCGACCAGACGGAAGCGACCACTGACGATGTAGAACATCTCCTCGGCCTTTTCGTCCTTGTAGAACAGCACATCGCCCGCCTTGCAGGGGCGCTCGGTCATGAACGGCTTCAGCCAGTTCATCGAAAGATCGCTATTCACCGACTTCTTCACGTCCCGCACCAGTTGCAGCATCTGGTGCAGCCGGTAGACATTGAGCGGCAGCAGCACGCCGTGCAGCAGAGCCGTCGCATAGGCATGGGTCGGCAGCGCATAGGCGAGGATCACCACATTGGTGAGAATGCCGAAGATGCGCAGCGGAATCATCGTCCGCATGGTGTAGGTCGCCACCACGAAGATCGAGGTGAACAGACTTGCGGCGTTATGGGCGGCGTCTGTGAATTCCATGGCGATCAACCCGGGTCTGGCGCCGGGCCGGCTCCTGTTGCCCGGCCGTCGGCGCAGTGGCGCCGACGAGACCGCCGGCGCGGCAAATATAGCCCCTGGTTCTCCTGCCCCGCCAGCTTTCCGATCCCGGGACAAGGCGGCGTTGACGCCACTCGGCCAGCCGGGCATCAATAGCACAAGGCTCCGCAGCATCCCCTCCGGGAAAGCCCAGCGGCGAGGACCCATTTGCCGGACCCATCCAGGCCCTCCGTGATCCAGCGTCCAATGGCCGAAAACCGCGGCGCGATCCGCGGGCTGCCGGGCCGCGCGACCCATCTCGCCCTGGCGCTCGGCATCGCCGCCCTGCTGGTCCTCACCATCGAGCCAATCTATGCCCGCGGCCGGATCTGGATCGAGGGCATCCTATGGTGTTGCCTGGCTGTCTTCGCCTGGGAATGGATCGCCCATCTCACCTCGGCGCCCACTGTCCGCAGGAAACTGCGATACCTCGCCTCCCCCGGCGGACTGATCGACACCGCCTCGGCCCTCGCGGTGCCGAGCGCCCTCAGCTTCGGCGTGTCGCCGAAATCGGCCTGGCTGTTCGGCGCAGTCTGGCTGCTCAAGCTGGCGCCCGAAATGAGCGGGCTGCGCCAGTTGCGGCGAGTGATCGTGCGGGAAGCCGGACCGCTCGCCAGCGTTCTCGCCATCTTCCTGCTGGTGCTCCTGGTCGCCTCGATGCTGGTCTATCTCGCCGAACGCGACGAGCAACCGGATGTATTCGGCAGCGTACCGGCGGCGCTGTGGTGGGCGGTCACCACCCTCACCACGACCGGTTACGGCGACGTGGTACCGCATACCCCGTTCGGCCGCCTGATCGCCTCAGCCGTGATGATCTGCGGCGTCGGCATCTTCGGCCTGTGGACCGGCATTCTCGCCACCGGCTTTGCCGCCGAACAGCGCCGGCAGAACTTCGTCAAGACCTGGGAGTATGTCCGCCGCGTGCCGTTCTTCAGCAAGCTCGGGCCCGCCGCCATCACCGACGTCACCCAGATGCTGCGCCGGCTCGACCTGCCGCCGCGTGTCACAATCATCCGCAAGGGAACGGCCGGCGACTGCATGTATTTCATCGCCTCGGGCGGCGTCGACGTCGAACTGCCGGACAAGCGGGTTGCGCTCGGCGAAGGTGACTTCTTCGGCGAAATGGCGCTGCTTGGCGCCAATATCCGCAACGCCAATGTCGTGACGCGACAGCTCTCCACCCTCCTCGTGCTCGACCTCGTCGAATTCCGCCTCTTGATGGCCCGCCATCCGGAACTCGCCGAGGCGATCGACAGCGAGGCGACGCGACGCAGGCACGAGAACGCCACGGTCACGACGACCTGACGACCCTCGACGCCTGCAAGCCTGGAGACTGCCGATGACGCCGACACCATGACCTTTGCCGCCGTGGCGGCGGCTGGCGCAGCCTTCGCCGCCTGCTTCACGCCCGACGCAGTCCATTACGACTACATCCTGGGGCCCCATCGCCGCCGGGACGAAATCGCCCATCTGCGGTCGACATGTTCCGCCGCGATACCGGCGACGACTACCGCTGGGAAATGTTCGATCCGGTCTCCGACGGAACGACGGGCAACGCCTGGTCGCTGTCAAGTTTCACCTCGCTGGTGCCGCAATTCGCCGGACGCTTCGTCGCGATCGACGGTATCACCCGATTCACCCTGCGCGACGGGCTGATCGCCTAGTGCGGTGGATCTTGATGTTCAACCGTGAACACCGTCGTGCCCTTGTCGTTCCGCCCCTGAATGTCTCGCAACGGCCTCTCGGACGTCGTCTATTTTTTCCTCTATCGTAACCCGATGTTGCGAAGATCCCCGCCTGATTGCAACCTAATTCACTTGCGACAACATCTCGACCGCAGCGTCTTGGCGCAATACGCTCCGCAGGCCTTGAGTTAGGCGCCCCCGACCCTTTCCTGAAACGCATCACGCCACCAACGGGACCATGCATGATCGACCTGCATTATTGGCCGACGCCCAACGGCTGGAAGATCACCATCATGCTGGAGGAATGCGCGCTGCCCTACAACGTGGTGCCGGTCGCGATCGGCCGCGGCGAGCAGTTCACGCCGCAGTTCCTCGCGCTCAGTCCCAATGGCCGTATGCCGGCCCTCGTCGATCATGATCCGCCCGGCGGCGACGGGCCGGTGTCGGTGTTCGAGAGCGGCGCCATCCTGATCTATCTCGCCGAGAAGACCGGCCGTTTCATGCCGGCCGACCTCAAGGGGCGGATGGCGGCGACGCAATGGCTGATGTGGCAGATGGCCGGGCTCGGCCCGACGCTCGGCCAGCACGGCCATTTCCTGCTCTACGCCGACGTCAAGATTCCCTACGCCATCGACCGCTACGGCCGCGAGACCCGCCGCCTCTACGGCGTGCTCGATGCCCAGCTGAAAGAGACCGGCGATTGCATCGCCGGCGCCTATTCAATCGCCGACATGGCCTGCTTTCCCTGGATCATGACCCACAAGGCGCAAGGGCTGAGCCTCGACGATTATCCGAGCGTCAAACGCTGGTACGCTGCGCTGCGCGGCCGCGAGGCGCTGCAGCGCGGCCTTGCGGTCGGCAAGAGCTGGCGGGCGCCACGGATGGACGACGAAGCCAAGCGCGTGCTGTTCGGCCGGACGGCTCCAGCCGGCGGTTGAGCCGCACCGCACGACGATCGACGCAAAAAATGAGAAATGGGGGACACGCCGTGGAATTCTTTTTCGACTGTTCGAGCCCTTGGACCTACCTCGCCTTCCACAACATTCAGCCGCTCGCCGCGGAATTCGGCGAACCCATCGAATGGCGTCCGATCCTGGTCGGCGGCATCTTCAACGCCGTCAATCCCAGCGTCTATGCCGCGCGGGAAAACCCGGTGCCCGCCAAGCAGCACTACAGCGCCAAGGACCTGCAGGACTGGGCGCGCGTCGCTGGCCTGCGCATCAAGATGCCGCCGACGGTGTTTCCCGTGAGCAGCGTCAAGGCGATGCGCGGCTGCATCCTGCTCGCGCCGCAGGGCCGGCTGGTTGATTTCGCGACCGCGGTGTTCGAGGCCTATTGGGGCGAGGATCTCGACATCTCGCAGGACGCGGTGCTGGCCGATATCTGCGACCGGGTCGAAGTCGACCGCGACGCCTTCTTCGCCGGGATCGCGACGCCGGCGATCAAGACCGCGCTGAAGGCCAACACCGACGAAGTGATCCGGCGCGGCGGCTTCGGTTCGCCGACGATCTTTCTCGGGGAGGACGACATGTATTTCGGCAACGACCGCCTGCCCCTGATCCGGGATGCGCTGCAGCGGCGCAAGCCGCGCGAGCGCGGGGGGGCGAGCTAGATCCAACTCAGTTGATCGGCCGCTCCCGCCCCTCCCAATAGGGCTCGCGCAGCTGCCGCCGCGGATCTTGCCGGTGGCATTGCGCGGCATCATGGCGCCGAGCATCAGTTCGAAAAAGTGATCGCTATTCTTGCCGTAACAGGCGATGCGCGCCGATGACCGTCGCACCATGGCGCGGGTGCCGGCCCGCTTCGGTCCAAAGGACCGTCCCAGCGCCGGGATCCGGCGAACTGCTCAGTGCCCGCGTTCAGACCGGCTGAAATTGCTCAGATGGCCCTCGCGGGCCGCCTGCGCCCGCGCCGCCTTGATGATCTTGCCGCTCCTGGCCGGCGGCGCCACCCGGGACATCAGCCGCTCCATGCGCCGGCTGCCGCAGGCCGGGCAAGCCGGCCTGTCGGACATCCCGACCAGCAATTCGACATCCTTGTCGCATTTCGCACAATGAAAACTGTAGAGCGGCATTGCCGGGTCTCCCGTTCGCCTAGTGTGGTGTCTCGCAATTGCCTATGCCCTTTGCGGCAAGCCCCTGTAGGCAATTGCGAGACATAAGCCACACTAGCTTTTTGATTTTGCTAGTGTCCCGATGTCTCCGAATTACCGTGCGAGGGTCAGGCAAACGAAGCGGTAATTCGGAGACGGGACACTAGCCACCGCCGCGGCAAAGCCGGCTATCTGGCCGTCCTCCGTCCCGCTGATCGCAGCAACCGGCAGCGTCCGGCGGCGGATAATCCAGGTGGACTTTTCCGATGCCAATGCAGTTGCAGATTTCGGGCCAAGCCGGCCGCTCGTCCACGGCACAGTCCGCTCCAGGCCGGAGGTGCTGCGAGGACAACCGTGCCGTCGGCCTGTGCCGCAAGCGCGGCGCCGGTGCTTTGCCGATCCGGAGCCTCCACTGCAATTGGGGTTTGCGCAACCGAAACTCGACCACGAACTGTATTCAAATTGTCCCACGACCTTGGATTGATTTCCGTGCGCATATGTCCAAACTATGGCGCGGCAGATGTTGGATGGAGGCCGCGATTATCTCGGATTAAGCGCTCGCCTCTTGCAACTACAAGCCATCGCAGCTGCAATCCTAATGGGGGGGCACATGGCAAGTTGGACAGGAACTAATGGTAACGACCTGATCGACTGGAGCACGCATCCGCTTGACGGAAATGGCGAACGGCGGGGCTGGTAACGACAGGGTCACAGGCGGAAATGCTGCCGACATCCTGCTCGGCGGCGACGGCGTTGACACACTGGTCGGTAACGGCGGCAGCGACAACCTCATTGGCGGGGCCGGCAACGACGTCCTCGACGGTGGTGCAGGAATCGACATCTTGCGCGGTAATCAAGGTAACGACGAATATCAGACTCGGATCGGTAATGCCGGCATCGACACCGTCGCCGATGATCTCAGCGCCGCGAATGCCGCCGGCTTCGGCGGCGGCACGGCGGATTATATCCATGTTCTAGACAGCACGGGCTCGACCCTGATGTTGTTCCAGAACGGGAATGATTTGTTGGTCACCAACGCGACCGATGTCGCCGATGGATCGATCGATAGCGGCGCGGCAATCCACAATTTCTTCTTGGGGGGCAATAACGTCGTGGAATTCGCTATCGGAAGCGACGGCAACGGTTATGACCTGACGTCGCTGCTTGCGACTTCGGTGGTGGCATCAGCAGCCCAATCGAGATCCACCGTGGAGGTGCTCGCCCCCGTTTGGTTCGACGGCCACGAAGTCCAACAATTGCAGGCGAGCCCATTCCAGCACGCGGATTTTCTAATCTAGCCGCGCGTTCTTGGCCGATCACGTCCGTCGTTCACCAATCCAGAGACGGCGAGCAGATGTCCCAATTTGACCAGCGACTAGCCGGACAGGCTCCTGGCCGCCGCCTGCTTCTCCGCCCGCCGTCCTTCAGCTCTTCACCGCGCCGGCAGTGAGGCCCGACACCATGTAGCGCTTGAACGCGTAATAGATCACGACCGGCGGCAGCGAATAGATCAGCCCCGTCGTCATCAAGAGCTCCCATGGCGAATCGTCGGCGGCGAGGAAATTGCCCAGGGCGACGCCCAGCGTGATGTCGGTATCGCGCGACAGCAGCAGGAAGGCGTAGAGATACTCGTTCCAGGCCAGCAGCAGGGCGTAGGTGCCGACCGCGACCAACGAAGGCACCATCAGTGGCAGATAGACCAGGCGGAACAGCTGCAAGGGCGAGGCGCCATCCATGATCGCCGCCTCGTCGAGCTCGTACGGCAGCTTGTCAGAGGCCTGCTTGAGCACCCAGATGGCGTAGGGCGACGCCAGCGTCACCATGGCGAAGACCAGCGACCATTGATTGTTGAGCAGTCCGTAATTGCCCATGGTGCGGTACATCGGCACGGCGAGGAACGCGGCGGGAATGAAATAGGTGAACAGCGCCAGGTTCATCACCCAGTGACTGCCGCGCACCTTGAGCCGGCTGATGGCGAAGGCCGCGCAGGTGGCAATGAACAGCGTGAGCGCCCCGGTCGCCACCGCGATCACCAGCGAATTCCAGAATTGCAGCCAGAAGTGATGGAGATAGAAATGCTTCTGGCCGAAGACGATGGCGAAATTGGCCAGCGTCGGCTGCTCGGGCCACAGCGCGCCTGACATGGCGCTATCCTTGGCCGAAAAGGCGAACAGCATCATGTGGTAAATCGGCGCCAACGTCCACAACAGCAGCGGAATGCCGATGAGAAGCAGTTTGGCCTCGGTCGTGACGGCACGCCAGGTCTTTCGGAGAGCAATCGCGTTCATCGGGCCAGCCGTTTCATCATGAAATAGATCAGCGGAATCACCAGCGGCATGGCGCAGACCACCGCGGCCACCGACATCTCGACCTGGTCGAGCCGCAAGTAGCGCAGGCCGAGGGTGGCGAGCACATGGGTGAGATCGGCAGGTCCGCCGCCGGTCAGCAGATAGACGCTGTTGAAATCGCCAAGCGACCATAGCGTCGAGAGGATCAGGCAAGTCAACCACAACGTCTGCAACGACGGCCAGGTGACGAAGCGGAACTTCTGGAAGCTGGTGGCACCATCGACATCCGCCGCCTCATAGAGGTCGTTCGGGATCGCGAGGCGACCGGCGACCAGGATCAGAGTCCAGAACGGCAGGGACTTCCAGATGTGGACGACCATGGCAAGCGCGAGCGCCAGCGTCGGATTGTTGAGCCAGTTCGGACCGTCATCGCCAGTCAATGCGAAGATGGCGTGATTGATGACGCCCCATTCCGGATTGAGCATGAAGCGGATCGACAGGATGGTGGTGATCGACGGCACCGCCCAAGGCAGGATGAAAATCACCGCGAGGATACGAATCCACCAGCGGTCCTTGACGAAGAAGTCGCACAGGAACAGCGCCACCACCATCTTCAGGGTGATGCCGACCCCGAGGAAGATCAGGGTGTTGATCACCGTGCGCAGGAAGATCGGATCAGCGGCCAGCTTGACGTAACTGTCCGGGTGGCGCGCGAGCCACAGGCCGTAGCCCACCGGATAGAGCACGAAGACGGCAAACAAGACGACATAGGGCACGAGCATCAAGAGCCCGAGCCGTTCGGCGGGCGAAATGCGCGCGGGTCCCGTGACCGCCTCGAGCGCCCTCACCTCGCCGGTCGATGCCAGAACGGACATCGCTGTTACTCCGCTAGCTTGCGCCCGCTAACGTGCGCTTGGGGACCGGTCGGGCGGGACGGCGTGCCATCCCGCCCGCGCCGCATCATTGCGTGATCGCCTTGATGCGCGCGATCAGCTCGTCCACGGCCTTGTCGACCGGCACCTTCTCATTCACGACCCGGTTCATGGCCACCGCCCAGACGTTCTCGTTGTTGGCAACGGTGAACTTGTAGTTCTTGGTGAATTCGAAGGTCACCGTGCCGGCCTTGAACTGATTGTAGACCGTGCGGCGATGCGGGTCAGCCTGCCAGAACTTGCTCTCCTGGCCGGACTTCGTCACCGGGAACCAGCGTCCGAGGGAGCCCTCCACATAGGGCGTCAGATTCTCGTCCTGCAGCAGGAAGGTAACGAACTGCTTGGCGAGCGCCTTGTGCCTGGCATCGGCGAACACCACGCCGGTCTTCACCGCGGCACGATAGACCATCTTGGAGCCGTCCGGCTTGTCGGGGAATGCGGCGGTCGCGATGTTCTCCTCGTAGTTCTTCTTCGCCTGCGCCCGCTGCTCCGGCGTAAGCGCCTCGTTGTTCATGTCGTCCATCCACTTGCCCGCGATGGAGATGGTCGCGTTGTGGGTCATCACAATCGAGCGGTTATGGAAGGCGACGTTGTTGTCCGGATCCTTCCAGCTGGTGGCCGACGGCGGGTTGCAGCCCTTCTGCGCCGGCATGACGTAGCTGGCGAGAGCCTTGATAAGCCCGTCCTTGACCTTCGGATCATCGACCAGGAGCTTGCCGTCATCGTCGACCAGCTTGACGTTGTAGGCGTCCATGAAGGTCAGGAAGGAATAGAAGGAGTCGGTGGAGTCGACTCCCATGGGCGCGCCGATGCCGTAGACGCGCTGGCCTGTGGCCTTGCGCACCGCGGGCTGCACCTTCTCGCACCAGAAATTCCAGTAGTCGTCCCACTTGGTGGGAATGTCGGCCTCCTTGACGCCGGCCTTCTCCAGCATGTCCTTCCAATACTGGATATGCATCGTCTGCTGCTTCAGCGGAAACGCGTAATAGGCGCGTTTGTTGGTCTTGCCGTTGAGCAGATAGGTCGTCTCCAGCGTGTTGGGCGCGAACTTGTCCTTTATCGGGGTGAGGATATCCGAGAGATCATCGAGCTTGCCGTCGAAGGCCCATTTGCCGTCGACCTGGAAATCATAGGTGTCGGCATAGGCGACGTCGGGCGGCGTTCCGGAATCGAGCGCGGCGACGGTCTTCGGAATCATGTCCTGGACGGGATATTGCGACAGCTCGACCTTGTTGCCGGTCTTGGCTTCGAAGGCCTTGATGGCGGCATTCAGGGCGTCGTCCTCGGCCTTGTAGAATCCTTTGACCCACCAGACGGTCAAAGTCTCGGCCGACGCCGGCACCGCCGTCGCCATCAGCGCCGCGGTGACCCCCGCCGCGACGACCGTCTTCAATCCTGGTGTCCTCATGATCGTCTCCCTTGGGCGCAGCCCTGTTGGCGGGCTGTCTTGCGAAGTGAAATCGTCGTGGTGAGAATTGTCGTGTGAGATGAGGGTAATCGCCGCGGACCATCGCTCGATGAAGACCGACCCGCGGTGGGCGGCCGCGATGACGCGCATGGACCGGGCGCCGCTGTGGCCCGGCACTGTCCTCCTCCCGGTTCGAGAATTTCCAGCTTCGATGCCGTGTTGCTTGAACCTGTCTTACAGGTTGATAGTATGGTTGTCGAGTAGATTTCCCCAAGAGGAAACGACAGGGTGGAACCGATCAAGGCGGTGAGCCTCGTGGACCAGGTGGTGGCCCGTTTGCGCGAGCACATCATAGCAAACGGGCTCGGTGCCGGCGACTACCTGCCCAGCGCGCAGGAACTCGGCACCGTGTTCGGCGTCAGCCGCGGCGTCGTGCGCGAAGCGCTGACCCAGCTCGAAGCCGTCGGCATCATCGACATCGCCAACGGCCGACGCCCGATGGTGCATCGCCTCGAGCCGAGCGCCATGGCGCGCGCCTTCGATCACGGCCTCGCCATCGGCCAGGTCTCGTTCCGGAATATCGGCACTTTCCGCCGCACCGTCGAATGCCAGGCCGCGGCGCTCGCCGCCATCGAACGCAACGACGATCACCTGCGGCGTCTTGACACGGCGGCTGCCGGGCTGCGTGTCAGCCTGGAAAATCCGCGCAGCTTTCTCGCCAAGGATTTCGAACTGCACGCGGTCATCGCCGAGGCAACAGGCAACCCGCTCTACGCCATGACCACCGAGGCCCTGACCATGACGATCAAAAGCATGATCTTCGACGGGCTTTGCTCGATCGCCTCGCTGGCCGAATGGCAGCAGATTCTCGCCACGCACGAAGGCATTGTCCAGGCGATCCGCGACCGCGATCCCGACGCCGCGCGGGCGATGATGACGCGACACTTCGATGAGGCGCTGAACCGCTCAGCACTGTACTAGTCTAGCGCTCATGGCGCTTAAGCGCCACCGCCGGGCTGTTGCTAGAGAACGTACGTCCTCCGGCTGGATCGTTCCAAAATCAGGATGATCCATTCCATCCCCGCAATCTTTACGGTTGTCGCAAGCCTCGTCATTCTTCATCAGACAGTAAATGGTGTCCAGGACGACCCGATGACGGAAGCGGAAGCTGCCAAGGGACACTTCGGTTCCGTAATTCCCACGGCCTGGCTCCGGTCTGCTGTCGATTCCGACCATGGTCCACCAATTCAACGGATCATCAATCGACAGCGGTAAGGCACTTGCCGTTGTCCGAGCGATGGGGATGAAATCGCATGTTCAACTATCTGCGGCGGGTGAAGGCATTCTTTCTCGACGAGGAGAGCAGATCGAAAGTCTCTACGTTCGCTTTGTGTTTTGGCGCCATCCTTTTCGACGGTGTCGATACCAGTTCGATCAGCGTTGCCGGCCCCGCCATTGCCAAGAGTCTCGGTCTCCCGCCGGAATCCCTCACGTCCGCATTCGTGATGACCAGCGTGGGCGCGGTCATCGGCTATTTGTTGTCGGGCCATTTCGTCAACTTGTGGGGTGCGCGACGCGTCCTGATCGGCAGCGTAATCAGCTTCGGGCTGGGCTCGCTTGCGACCACGCTGGCGCTGTCGTTGCCGCAGCTCTCGGCATTGCGCTTCGTGACGGCGGTTGGGCTCGGGATTTGCGTACCCGCAGCCATTTCGATGGCCATCGACCAGTCAACGTCGCGGCTTCGCGAAGCGGCCACCACCATCGTGATGAGCGGACTTGGGTTCGGGACGATGTTTGGCGGACTGGCCGGTGCGGCCACCATCGTCAAATATGGCTGGCAATCCATCTTTCTCGTCGGCGGCGTCTTGCCGCTGGCATTCGCTCTGGTGCTTGCCTTGTATCTGCCGCAGCCGCGTTCGACTGGCTTGCTCAGCGCGTCGGAGGAGTCGGCTCGTAACGATCGACCGAGCTATCTGGTGTCGATCAAGCTGCTTTTCGACGGTCCGCTCAAGGTCCCGACGATCTGTCTCTGGTCGTTTTCGTTTCTGGTGTTCGTCACCCTCTACGGGCTTGTGTTCTGGCTGCCGTCGCTGCTGATCGCGTTCGGCTTTTCGCTGGAGAACGCTCCGCTTGGCGTGTCGGCATTCGTCATGGGGGGAATGCCTGCCACCATCCTGCTGATCCCACTGTTGAGCCGGTTTCCGGCGCGAAAGGTGCTGACAATTGCGGCGTGTCTTGCCGCGGTCTGTATCGTGAGCCTCGGCTTTCACGCGGCGCTCTCGTTCGGGCTGTGGTTTGCCATTGCCGGTGTCGGCGGCGGATTGATCGCCTGCAGCGTCGGACAGTCCGCGCTGGCGGCTTCACTCTATCCGGAAGAGTCGCGGACAACGGGGATCGGCTTCTCCGCAGCGATGGGGCGGTTCGGCTCGATTCTTGGACCTGCGCTCGTCGGCCTGTTGTTCTCGCTTCATCTCGCGCCGGAAGTCATCATGATCTCGACGATCGTGCCGATCCTGCTGGCGACTCTGGCTCTGATCTTCTTCTGGACAGAGCACAGGCCAAGCCTCGTTCTGGCGCCCCAGAGCGATACCTGATGATCGGATCTCCTGCCCCGGCCCCGCTGTTTCCGGTTCGTCGCAGTCTCAAGATCGACGCATCGCGTCGCGCGCCACCCGGTGCGACGCCGGAGTGCGGGCGATAATCATCGAGAGAGCCTGTCGGGGCGCGACGCTCCGGCGTGCTCGGCTGGGAGGGCATCAGGGCCAGACGCAAACGTCAGCGCCTGCGGTGAACTTTCTCCACCCGCGAGCGCTGAGCGTTATGATGTGCCAAAGGCCATTCATGGCCTTTGGCGTTTTACGGAACGTCTCTAGTGTCCCGGTTCTAACGTTCGCATCTCTTTGCCGCGAGCACTTATACGAACGTTAGAACCAAAGGGACACTAGCAATGATCATGATTCTAGTGCGGTGGATCTGACGCTCGTATGAAGAGCTCGCTGCAATACTGATACGAGCGTCAGATCCACCGCGCTAGTGTCTCGGTTCTAACGTTCGTATCTCTTTGCAGCGAGCACTCATACGAATCCACCGCACTCGGGATACGCAGATGACACCCGTTGCTCAATCAGGCGGGAAGCCATCGTCAGACGATACATCCTGAAACCGTGATACGGCGGTCAAAATGCAGCGCTGCGCGCCCGATCTGGTAGGCCGGCCATCTCGGAAGACCGCGGCCGTTCGGATTTCCATTCTCCGCGAAGGCGGCAATCGCTCCGCGGTATCGCTGACTGAGTTCGCGAACTTCATTCCAGTTCGCACCTTCCAGCATGGGAGCGGCCTTCCACACATCGATATTCCCGAACAGGAATGGAAGATCGATGCAATGGCAGGCACCCATGTCCGGATTCGGCGACTGCCAGTCGAAGAAATATGTAAAGACATTGCGGCCCAGGTTGTACTGAGTGTCCGCGATGGCCAAGCTTTTTTTGACGAAGGTGGTGCCGGTATGCAGGTCGCCCAGAAGGGCCCGCGGCGTCGCCGGGACACGTTCCGCGCGAATTCTCGACAGGGCTGAAGCTGCGTCGTCGCCAACCTCCGACCGGAAAATGCTTTCGACTTCCTCGTCCGTCAATTTATCGAGCGCAGGATTGGAAACGGAGAACGCTGCATATTCCTCGCGCGTCGTGCCGATCACGATGTCGCACCAGCCGGCATTCCCCATGTCAAATGATTCGCTGGGATCACGGGGGATCAATGCATCATCCAGAACCGGCATGAACGGCGGAGTAATGCTTCCAGGCACCGCTGGTGGCCGCGTTTGAAGAATCCGCATCCGCTCGAAGATCTGATCGACAGGCATCGTGCGCAGCCGATCGGCCTCCTCCGGACCAAGCCCGAGGACATCGAGGAGCATGCCGGCGACCGGCCTGGCTTGATCGACCGTCCGTAACGCGATTCCGACCGGAGCGCTCATCATGACTGCGCGCTTGAAAAGTCCGCGCGCGGTGTCGATGCCGAGCAATGCCGCGATGCTGAAGGCGCCAGCCGATTGTCCGATGATCGTGATCCGATCCTGATCGCCGCCGAAACTGCTGATTGCTTCCTTGATCCAGCGCAGAGCGGCGATCTGATCGTGAAGACCGAGATTCAGTCCGCCGAAATCCGGACGCGGCCAAAAGCCAAGGATGCCAAGCCGATAGGTGATATTGACGACGACGAGGCCATTTTCCCTGGCCAGAACGCCGCCGTCATAGCAGGCCAGCGACCCGCCACCCGTCATGAAAGCTCCACCATGGATGAAGACCAGGACTGGCGCGCGATCACCCTTGTTGAAGCCGGTCCAGATATCGAGATGGAGGCAATCTTCGCTTTGCTCGGCCTCATAGGTGCCGAGAACTGAATCCAGGCGAGACGGGAGCTGCGGAGGGACCGGACCGGATGCAGTCGCGTCACGCACACCCTGCCATCGCGGCGCCGCACCTGGCATTTCGAAGCGTCGTGGGCCGACCGGAGCCTCGGCGTAGGGGACCCTGCGAAATGCCGCCACGCCGTCGGATCGCGCACCGCGCAACCCGCCGAAAGGCGTTTCCACATCAATATACTCTGATCGACTCATTCTCATCTCCAAAGACTCCCGCTCCACTGAACGAGGCTAGCGCTCGTATCAGTATTGCAGCGAGCTCTTCATACGAGCGTCAGATCCAAAACCGCACTAGAATCATGATCATTGCTAGTGTCCCTTTGGTTCTAACGTTCGTATAAATGCTCGCAGCAAAGAGATACGAACGTTAGAACCGGGACACTAGGCTTTTGGCGACGGCGCAACTAGCGCTCATAAAGCGGGAGATCACGTTCCAATTTTGAAACGAGCGTAAGCTCTTTTTTTTTGCGTTACGCCGATCCGCCAATGCGCGGCTCTTCCGCGCGCAGCTTCGCTGCGCGCGGAAGAGCAAAGTTGGAAATGGCGCCGCTGCTCAGCCGGAGTGGACGAACGCTGCTCTGTTTCAGGCTTTGGTCAAGCGGGGGGTGAGAGTCGTGACGGCAACAGTCGCTTGGGATTCCCGGGCGGGGCCAAAGCAATGCCGGATAGATCATCGAATTGGCGCCACTTCTCCTGCAGAAATCTCGCGAGGTCCGACATAAATAGCCTGCCGGCAACTGTTAGCGCCCGACGGGAAGGAAAAAGCGCGTATATCGTCACGGGTAGCGGCGACAAATTAGGAAGCGGCAAAACCAGGCTTCCATTCTCCAGATCGGCACGGCACATCGTTATCGGAAGTCGTGCTAAGCCCAGGCCGCGGAGCGCGGCTTGCCGAATGATGTTAAGATTGTTCGCGCAGAACCTGAGAGTGACATGAAGCTCTGCCATCTCACCATCTCGATCGATGATACGCCAGCGTGGCGTGAATCCATCCGCCGCCCAGCCGATGCCCCAGCAGGCATCGATGTCTGCCAGATTTGAGCACGCTCCGATTCGTTGCATGAAGCTTGGCGCCGCCACCAAGCAGTAAGGTGTTGTCGCCAGCTTTTGGCGTATCAGTCCAGAGTCCACCAGATCATCGCGTGCCGGGTGGATGGCCAGGTCGCAATGATCGATCTTTGGATCAAACGTTCCTTTCGGATGGTCCAGCGTCAAGCGAACGTCCGGGTAGGTCTCGGTAAATCTGATAGCGAATTCGGCAACCAGAATTTCAGAAAGAACCGCCGGACAGGAAATCCGCAAGCTACCTGAGGGTCGCTTTGAATGATCGTCAGCGAGCGCCTTGATCGCATCCAGTTCGTCCCTGATCTTTTGTCCACGCTCACAGACCAGCAGGCCGATTTCGGTCGCTGCGAAATTGCGGGGGCCGCGATTGATAAGATGCACACCGAGTCTGCTTTCGAGGTCGCCAATCCGGCGGCTCAAACGCGACTTCGGAATTCCCGTCTTGCGGCTGGCTGCCGAAAGACTTCCGGCTTCGACGACTTCCAGAAGAAGCGTCACGTCATCGACTGTTCCCATGGCCACTTTCTTGCAAAGCCGCTTCAATATTAGTCATTCGCCGACAATCACGACCGCATATCGAGACAGTCGCCCCGCCCGCCAAAAGCCGACCGGAGCGGGCGACGTGCCAACGAAGCGCCGGATATATCGTCAATTCCGCGACTGCCTTCGAACACACCCCAACCCCAACGAAAGCAATTTTCGTTCCATTTGTGGAACGGGAACGTGCCGATAGCCGGGCTATTTCCCGTCGACATGCCCCCTATGCTGTTTCGCATCTTAGGTACCTTTCTTGGGGGCTACAATGAGACGTCACTTGGGCGCCACAATATTGGCGGCGGCAATTTCACTTTGGGCTTTTGCCGGCCACGCGTCAGTCTACGACGCGGAGGGTCCGGCAAAGGCGAAGTCGTCCGACGCGGATCTGCCGAAGAAGGCGAAGCCGACAGTGCTCGGTGCCCCCGCGATCTTCTTCATCAACGACAACCGGCTGACCTACGCGTATCTGCCCCGCGGTCGGCAGAACACGATCATCGGCCCGATTGAAAAGCAGATCTTTGCGTTCTCCCATTTCGACGCCTGGGCCTATGGCACGAACAGCTTCAGTGTCCTGCTCGCCAAATCCGCCAAGAACGATCCGGCCGGCCCCTGCCCGTTTTCCGCGCAGGGCTGCGCGGGCGAAACCTACATCCGCGGCAGCCTTCGAAGCACGTTCGGCTTCAACGAGGTCTTCAACACCAAGACCTTTACGTGGGGAATCCTGCGCAACGTGTCCTTCGAGGTGGGCGTGGATGCTGATACGACAAATGCGTATATCGGGGCTTCCACCAGAGACCTGGTAGCCGGCGTGCAGTTCAGCTTCGATCTCCCCTACAAGGGCTTTGTGAACGTTGCGCCGCTCTATTATCAGGAGTGGAATCACAATTCCTTCCTGACGCCGAACTTCATCGGGGCCGGGTATACGGGCATTCCGGATGGCAACACGCGTTATCGTGGCACCTGGGCGCTCGAGGCGAACTACTACATGGATCTCGGCTTCTTGCCGGAGAACCTTCGGTATTTCGCGATCAGCGGTCGAGTGGGCGTTTACGGCCCAAAGGGCGACGGCTCCTATGGGCCATACACACTACCGCCAACGAGCAAGTCCACCACCGAAATCATCAGCGAGCCGATTCGTCTGACGTTCGACGTCAGCAAGGCGATTTGGGGAGCGCAATACTCCCACATTATCGACTACTGGGTGTCGTATCTGGTTCGCCTGAACCGGAATGGCAACGACGACTCCAATAGGGCCAACCGCACCTGCTTTACCGCGTCCGGTACCAATAACGGCAGTTGCTCGGAACGCTCCGTCTACACGGGCGTAACGCTCAAGTTCTAGGCCTCGCGTCCTGGCAGATGGTGACGCACGTGGCCTTGTGTCACCGTCTTTCGCTGCATGCTTGACACTACCGGTTATCCTCAGAGACGCTCTCAGCCTCATCGCCCGGCTTGGCCCGGACGAATTCCTCCCGCGGATCGCCAAGAAATCCAGCGGCGACACGCCGGCGCAATTCGCCCGCGAACTTGGCATCGGAGCGGAGGCTCTGGTGTCCCTTTGGCTCTAGCGTTCGTTTGAGTGCTCGCTGCAAAGGGATACGAACGTTAGAACCGGGACACGAGTGCCCGCCATGACGATTTCTTCGGTTCAACGATTCTGGTGTCTTTGCTGCACTTACGACCCCAGCGCCACCGGGCGGAAGGCCTGCACAAGCTGCGGATCGAGCTTGCCGGTCATCTCTTCCAGCACAGCGAAGGCATCAGCACGGCTGAATTCCGGATTCTGTTTACCCTGCTCGATCAGAATGGCGAAGGCATCGGCCATGGTGATGATGCGCACGATATCGGAGATCTCGCCGTCGTGCAGCCTGTCCGGATATCCCGTGCCGTCGAGCAGTTCGTGGTGATGGAGCACCACGTCGAGCATCTCGCGCGGGAACTTGTTCTGCTGGGCCAGCGCATCGTAACCGCGCCGGGTGTGAAGGCGTAGTTCGGTCTCTTCCGCCTCGGTCAGCGGATCGTTCTTGTTGAGGATGGCAAGCGGGATGAAGGCCTTGCCGACGTCGTGGACAAGGCCGGCGCGCGCCAGGCGCCGCTGGTCTTCCTCGCGCATGCCGAGCTGCTGACCGAAGGCCACCGCGAAGCCGGTCACCACCAGGCAGTGGCGATAGCTGCGGTTATGGTGACGGCTGACCACCAGCACCCATTCTTTCAGGCTGGAGCGCTTGAGCGCCTTGAGGATGCGGGTCTCGGCCTGCATGACGTCGTCCGGCGTCAGCGGCACCCCGGCGCGCAGCTTCTCGAAGACACGAACCAGCACGGCATGGGCGGCGGCAACGCCACGGCTCAGCGCCTCGCGGCTGGCGCTGGTCGTTTCCTTCTCGGCGGTCTCGCCGAACGAAGCTTCGAGGCGACGCAGCACCGCCTGGGGTTCGAACGGCCGCTGGATGGTATCGGTGGCGCCGAGCGCCCAGGCCTGGGTCGAACCGTGATGCAGCGTATCGGACAGCACGAACAGCCGCGGCACCGATTGATAAGCCTTGCCGATCAGCTTGCTGCGCACCCGCTGCACCGCTTCGGTCGAGCGCAGGTCGATATCGACCACAATGCCGGACAGACTCTTCTTCGGCCTATCGGGCATTTCGGCCGTCGACACCACGTCGACCTTACCGACCACCGACAGGATTTGCGCCAATTCTTGGCTATCCCCCCGATCCGACGCCAGCATCAGGTGCCGACGACCGAGGGATCCGTCCACGAGCGACATCGTTCAAAACCTCAGCGACAAAAATCGTTTCGCCGGGCATTAGACAGGAAAACCTGTTCCGTCAGATTAATAGGTATAATTAACGACTATCGCGTCTTTTTGATAAATTACTGTAAATGAAAGGCTATTTTGCTTCGTCCGACGCGACTGCCAGGTCTTGCCGGGCTGCTGCGCCGACGCTGTCGAGCTTGCCTTGCCCTTGCCTTCGCTGCCCGCGAGGCGGACCTGGTCGCCGTCCCTGAGGCCGTCCGACGGGCTGACGATGACGCGATCGGCGGCGGTGAGGCCCGAGGCGATCTCGATCTCGCGACCGAGATCGCGAGCAATGGCGATCGTCTTGAACACTACCTTGTCGCCGCTACCGACCACCGCCACCGGCAATCCAATTTGGTCGAAGATCAGCGCGCCGGCTGGAATATGCAGCGGCTGGGTGTCGTTGGGGAGGTCGAGCCGGACGTTGCCGTAGCTGCCCGGCATCAGCGCGCCGACGTCGGTATCGCGCGCGGTGACGACGCCGTCGAACGGCGCGGTCAGACGCTTGTAGCTCGCCAGCGCCTCCAAGCGGCCGACATTGGCCTGGCAGGACTTGACCAGCGCGGTCTTGCTGTTGAGATCGGCGGTGCGCTCGTCGATACCCTGCTGCGAGGCGAAGTTCTGGGTCAGCGCGCCTGCCGCCGCTTCAAGGTCGCTTCCGACAGCCGCGCCGCGGCCTGGGTGCTCAGAAGGTCGGCGCGGCCCTGCACCAGTTGCTGGTCGAGGTCCGGCGCCTGGATCTCGGCGAGCAGATCGCTCGCCTTGACCCTGGCGCCGATATCGACGTTCCAGCTTTTCACATAACCACTGACGCGGGCGAAGATCGGGGTGCGGTAATAGGCCTTGAGCCGTCCGGGCAGGTTGAGCGTGGTGGTCAGCACCTTGGCGTCGGGCATGGCGACGGCCACGGTCGGAACCGACTGGGCCGCGGTCCACTCGCGCGAATGCGCGTCGCCCCGCTCCCGCGCCATGATGCCGGCGACCACGACAATGCCGAGCTTGCGCCGGCTGATGTCGACATCCAGGGGCTCAGGTAAGCGCCGCCGCGCCCGGCAACCGCATCGCCGGATTGTCCCGATGGCGGAATGGCACAGCGACACGCTCGACGCGGTTTGCGCGCCGGCTCTCCAGCCGCTACACAGCTCGCTGCCCCGCCGGCCGTCAGGCAATGTTCGCGCATGAGGAGGATAATGATGAGCAATCCAGACGCCCCCTCGCCTGCCGACGAGCGGCTCGACGCGCTCGAGATTCGCGTCGCCTACCAGGACGAAGCGATCGAGACGCTGAACCGGACCGTCACCGCGCAATGGGCGCAGATCGATGCCCTGAGCCGCAAGGTCGCCGAACTCGCCGACCGGGTTCAAGAGGCCGAGAGCCGCGCCGCGCCGGCCGGCGGTCAGTCCGAGCCGCCGCCACCGCATTATTGAGATCGCCAAGTAGCAAGCTTCCTGCCCGCGCAGTCCGCCGAATGGACCGACGCCAGCCTTTCGCAATCATGATCGCCCGGGGGCGATCGATGGACGCGGCCGCTCGCCTTCAAGGACGGGCCGCTCGCTTGCCGCCTGTCACCTCGCGGCGCATGGCACCTGCCACTCCCGGAACGGTCGAGCGCATCGGGGCCGACGGCACCGCCATCCTGACCGCCGGGCAGGATGCGACCTCGACCTTGCGCATCGCCGATCGCGCCGATGTGCTCGAACATGGCCTCACCGTGCGCGAAGGGCCCTCCCGCGCGCTTGCGGATGACGACTATATCCGGCACATCTTCCTCGGAATCTGACGCCGCGACGCGGCGTCCGCGATAAGGATCGCCGCCTTGTACCAAAGCCTGATCCGGCCGTTTCTGTTTCGCCTCGATCCGGAGCGCGCGCACTGGTCGACGATCGCCGCCGCCAGCCGGCTCGGCTTCGCCGCGGCACCCTTGCGCGCGCTGCTCGCCATCGACGATCCGCGCCTCAGGACGACCGTCGCCGGCCTCGATTTCCCCACGCCGATCGGCCTCTCCGCCGGCTTCGACAAGAACGGCCAGGCGGTCGAGGCGCTGGCCGGCCTCGGTTTCGGCTATGTCGAGATCGGCTCGATTTCGGCCGAGCCGTCGCCGGGCAATGCCGCACCGCGGCTGTGGCGCCTGCCCGAGGACCGGGCCGTACTGGTGGCCTATGGCGTGCCCAATGACGGCGCCGCCGTGGTCGCCGAACGGCTGGCCGGCCTGCGCCTGCCCGTTCCGCTCGGCATCAATATCGTCAAGACAAACAAGGGCGCCGGCGCCGCGCCGGAGAGCGACGACGCCATTATCGCCGAATACGCCCGCGCCGCGCAGATGTTGGCGCCACGGGCCGACTACCTGATGTTCAATCTGAGCTGCCCCAATACCCATGACGGCCGCGACTTCTTCGCCGACCGCGGCCGGCTCAATGCCTGGCTCTCGGCCATCGCCGCGCTCGATCTGAAGCCACCGGTCTTCCTCAAGGTGTCGCCGCTCGGCGGTGTCGCCAACATCGAGCAATTGCTGGAGGTCGCCGACCCGCACCGTTTCGTCCGCGGCTTGATGTTCAATCTGCCGCTGGTCAAACCCGAGGCGCACATGAAGTCGCCTGCCGCCCTGTGGCGCAACCGGCCCGGCGCCGTTTCCGGTCCGCCCGCCGCCTCGTTGCTCGATGAATGCCTGCGCGAGTGCTACCGCCGCATGGACCGCAGCCGCTACAAGCTGTTCGCCTCGGGCGGAGTGGCGAGCGGCGTTGACGCCTATGCCAAGATCCGCATGGGCGCCTCGCTGGTCTCGCTCTACACGGCACTGGTGTTCGAGGGGCCGCTGCTGGTCCGGCGCATCACTGCGGAGCTGCGCGACCTGCTCGCCCGTGACGGCGTCGCCCATGTGGCGGACGCCGTCGGCGTGGACGTCGCCTAGCGAGGAGAGGCTCCGCAAAGAGCAAAGACAGCACGGCGAGTGCCGGCCTAGTGCGGTGGATCTGACGCTCGTATCAGTATTGCAGCGAACTCTTCATACGAGCGTCAGATCCGAAACCGCACTAGAATCATAATCATGCTAGTGTCCCTTTGGTTCTAACGTTCGTCGAAGTGCTCGCTGCAAGGGAATACGAACGTTAGAACCGGGACACTAGAGCCTCCGCTCCGATGGAATCGGAGCGGAGGCTCTAGGTTTTTGTTTTGACGCGTTTTCTTCGCGCGAACCGGTGTCCGCTTCGCTGGAAAACGCTCTAGCTCGCCCCTCTCAGCCGGCATGCCATGCCGCAGGTGACCACCGTGCCATTCTCGCAGGACATGCACAAATCGATGCACTGATCCAGCCGGCGCGGCGTATAGCGATGGGAGCCTTTGACGGCGCACATATTCACGGAGCTCGTCGTTTCCTCCTCCTGGGAGCACGCCGAGCACAAAAGGAGAGCCGCAATCACGACAGCGCGCGTCCACATGACCCGCTCCGTATCGACCGTTCTACCGCCGCAAGTGGCGGCGCCTCTTCGTCAGTCCTGTCCCTCGCTCGCGGCGTGCTCGACGACTTCAAGGTCGGAGAGGCTGCCGCTGAAGTTGCCGCAGTCGGTGCATCGCAAGGGCGAGATCTCGGTCTGGCCCGGCAGCGCATATGTCAACGCGCCGCTTCCGCCGGCCCTGCAGGCCGCCACGGTGATGTCCGCTCTTCTGTGAAGACCCAGCCCTGCCATGGTCGATCCTCCTGTGGCGCCTTTCATGACAGCACGAATTCCTAAGAGCCGGCTTGGGCCGGACGCGACAATTCGCGCCACCAGATTTACCTCCGCTTAACGACCTGCCATCGCGGACCGCGCGCGGCAGATGGCAACATCGGCGTCCAGCGTGGCTGGAATTGAGCGGGCGCGAAGCGTTGATCGGGCCGTTCCAATAGTGATTAAACTAGAACTCTGGAAAGGTCGTCGCCCCTGAATGGCTGATGACCCCGTTGCCGTTGTGATCGCCCGGCTGGATCTCCTCAAGACCGGGTATGTGGTCGAGCTGGCTTCGCTCTATCGTCACGACGCCCTGCTCGACTGCCGCTGTACCGGGTCGCACACGGCCTCCGGCCAGTACGCCATCATCCGCTACTGGCGATCGCGGTCGGGTCAGCGCCATCCAGCCGCCTTTGAGATCGCCGACTTGAGGCTCTCGGGCGAACGAGGTCGTGCTCGACTTCCACGACTGCGAGGGCGAGATCGTCCTGGCGGAATTCACCATCGACGATGCCGGCAATATCGCGCGCATGGTCCGCGCGCCGCGGTGCTGCGCCGCCTAGTGTGGCGTCTCACAATTGCCTACCGCCTTTGCGGCAAGCCTCTCGTCGGCAATTGCGAGACATAGGCCACACTAGTGCGGTGGATCTGACGCTCGTTTCAGTATTTCAGCGAGTTCTTCAAACGAGCGTCAGATCCAAAACCGCACTAGAATCATATTGATGCTAGTGTCCCCTTGTTTCCAACGTTCGTAGAAGCGCCTGCTGCAATGGAATACGAACGTTGGAAACAGAACACTAGCACTTTGATTTTGCTAGTGTCCTTATGTCTCCGAATGACCGTGCGAGCATGAGGCAAATGGAGCGGTAATTCGGAGACAGGACACTAGCGAATACGCGCCAACGCGGTCCGGTCCCTCAGACCGCTAATTTGCGCAGCGGCGAGCGGCCGCGGCTCAGCCGCTCGGCGGCACCGATGATGGCGTTGGTGTCGATGCCGTAATGACGATAGAGATCGTCAATGGTGCCGGTCTGGCCGAATTGCTCCACCCCGAGCGCCTCGACGCGGTGGCCACAGACGCCGCCGAGCCAGGCCAATGTCGCCGGATGGCCATCGAGCACGGTGACGATGCCGCAATGGCGCGGCACCGCGGCCAGGAGACGCTCGACCGGGCTCAGCCTGGCGATGTCGCCGCGATGCCGCCGCGCCGCGCTCCAGCCGCGATAGAGCCGATCCGCCGAGGTGATGGCGAGCAGGCCGATGTCGCGGCGCTCATCGCCCAGCAGTCCGGTCGCCTCGATCGCCTCCGGCGCGACCGCACCGGTATAGGCGATCACCACATCGGCGTTGGGGCCCGGCCGGCGCAGCCAGTAGCCGCCCTCGGCGATGGCCGCTTCAAGGTCCGGCGTCAGCTCGCGTTGCGGCTGATCGATGCTGCGGGTCGACAGCCGCAAATAGACCGAACCGCCGCGGTCATCTCCATCCTTGCCGTCCCTCTGCATGTGGTCGAAGCCCCAGCGCATGATCGCGGCGAGTTCGTCGACGAAGGCCGGCTCGAAAGAGGACAGCCCGTCCTGGGCGAGGCCGATCAGTGGTGTTGCGATCGACTGGTGGGCACCGCCTTCAGGCGCCAGCGTAATGCCGGACGGGGTCGCCGCCACCATGAAGCGAGCGTCCTGGTAACAGGCATAATTGAGCGCATCGAGGCCGCGCTCGATGAACGGGTCATAGAGGGTACCGACTGGCAACAGCCGCTCGCCGTTGATGGTGTGGGACAGACCGAGCGCGGAAAGCAGGATGAACAGGTTCATCTCGGCGATGCCGAGTTCGATGTGCTGACCCAGCGGCGAGAAATCCCAGGCGAAGGTCGAGGGGATCTTCTCCTTGCGGAATTGATCGACCTGCGCGGCGCCGGCGAACAATCCGCGGCGGTTGACCCAGCCACCGAGATTGGTCGAGACGGTGACGTCCGGCGACGTGGTGACGATCCGCTCGGCCAGCGCAGTGTGGCCGCGGCCGAGTTCGCCGAGCACGAGGCCGAAGCCCTGCTGGGTCGACATCCGCGGCGACGGCGTGAAGTCGAGCCGTGGCGGCACCTCGATCCGCGGCGCGTCGAGCCGGCGGGCGCCGGCGCGGGCAAAAGCGACATCGGCGAGGAAATGCTCGAGCGTGGCCGGATCGATGTCGAGCCCTTCAAAGCGATCCCATTCGTGGCCCGGGCGAATCTTCTGCGCCACACGCCAGGCCTCCATCTGCGCCACCGTCATCAAGCCGGCATGGTTGTCCTTGTGGCCCTGGAACGGCAGGCCGATGCCTTTGACGGTATAGGCGATGAAGCACACCGGGCGATCGTGGTCGACCGCCTCGAATGCCTCGACCAGCGTTGCGATGTCGTGGCCGCCGAGATTGGACATCAGCGCCAGAAGCTCATCGTCGCTGCGGCGACCGATCAGCTGCGATACCGCGCCCTGGTCGCCGATCTCGTCCATCAGCCGCTTGCGGAAGGCGGCTCCGCCCTGGAACGTCAGCGCCGCATAGACCTGGTTGGGACACTGGTCGATCCAGCGCCTGAGCGCCTCGCCGCCCGGTTCGGCAAAGGCCTGCCGCATCAGCCGACCGTATTTGATGATGACGACATCCCAGCCGAAATTGCGGAACATGGTCTCGAACTTTTCCCACAGGCCTTCGCGCACGACCGCATCGAGGCTCTGGCGGTTGTAGTCGACAATCCACCAGGTGTTGCGCAGGCCCTGCTTCCAGCCTTCCAGCAGCGCCTCGAAAATATTGCCCTCGTCCATCTCGGCATCGCCGACGAGAGCGATCATTCGCCCTTCCCGCCGCTCCTTCATCCAGCCATGGGCAGTGACGTAGCTCTGTACCAGCGAGGAGAAGACCGTCTGCGCGACACCAAGCCCAACCGAGCCGGTGGAGAAATCGACATCGTCGCTGTCCTTGGTCCGTGAGGGATAGGACTGGGCGCCGCCGAAACCACGAAAACGCTCCAGCTTGTCCCGGGTCTGCCGGCCGAACAGATACTGGATGGCGTGGAAGGCCGGACTGGCATGGGGCTTCACCGCGACCCGATCTTCCGGTCGCAGCACGGCGAAATACAGCGCCGACATGATGGTGGCGAGCGAGGCGGATGAAGCTTGGTGGCCGCCGACCTTCAGGCCGTCGGTGTTCGGCCGGTCGTGGTTGGCGTGATGGATGGTCCAGGATGACAGCCACAGCACCTTGCGGGTCAGGGCGGACAGGATCTCGAGGCGGGACGGCGCGGCGGACATGGCGTCACCAACAATTAAGAGGCCGAGCGACAGCCTAACAGCCCAGCGCTGCCAGCGGTTCCCAAAGACTGTCGCCAGAAAGGCAGTTGTTGGTATGGTATTCTAATCTATCGGCTCGACTGGAGATTCGATTCCAATGGCGCCCGACCTTGATGCCATCGACCGCAAGATTCTCGCGGCCCTGCAGCGCGACAGCCGCCTCACCATGCAGGCGCTGGCCGACCAGGTCGGCCTGTCGGTGTCGCCCTGCCATCGCCGCGTCAAGCTGCTGGAAGAGCGGGGCGTCATCACCGGTTATATCGCCACCGTCGATCAGAGGTCGGTCGGGCTGCCGGTCAGCGTCTTCATCTCGATCAAGCTGGCGCGGCAGAAGGAAGAGGATCTCAAGCGTTTCGCCCGCGCCATTTCCGGCTGGCATGAGGTGCTGGAGTGCTATCTGATGACCGGCAACCGCGACTATCTGCTGCGGGTCGTCGCCGCGGACCTCGCCGCCTACGAGATCTTCCTCAAGACAAAGCTGACGCGCCTCGACGGCATCGCCTCGATCGAATCGAGCTTCGCCCTCGCCCAGGTGAAATATTCGACGGCGCTGCCGGTCTAAATCAACCCGTTTTCACCGGCGCCAGCGGCATCGCCAACAGCACCAGCACCGGGCGGTTGCCCTTGTTCTTCAGCGCCCGCGCTTCTTTTGGCGCGATGCGGCAGGAATCGTAAGGCGACAGCACCACCTCACCCTCGGGCGTTTCAATCGTGAGCTCACCTTCGAGGACGAAATAGATCTTCTCGATCGGTGAGGCATCGAGCGCGGTATGTCCGCCGGGCAGGATCTGCGACATGCCGAGCCACAGCGTGTCGGAGGGCCCGGCCTCGCGCCCTTGCAGCCGCAGGCAGCGCATGTCGAAATGCTCGGGCGGAAAATAGGCCGGCGCCTCGGCAAAGCGTGTGAGGTGCATCGTTCAGTTTCCAGGCCGCAGAATGATGCGATCCGGGGACGAGCCGATCACGGTCTCATAGGCGAGCCTCGCCTCGCTCAGGGGATAGATCGCCCGCTGACGGATCGGGAACGGCTTGAGACGTCCGCTGGCGAAGCCCGCCGCGGCCTCGCGCAGGATCTCGCCGCTTGCCACCGAAGACAAGGCGAGCGTGTCGATGCCGACATAGGTGTGCCGGCCGCGATAGAATTCGAGGATGTTGAATTCGACGATCCTGTTGGTGGCGGCGATGAGAATCTGCCGTCCTGCCAGCGCCAGCGACTTGTGCGCGGCCTGAAAGTAGGGATCGCCCACGGTGTTGAAGACGATGTCGGCGCCGTGACCACTGGTCATTTCCCGCACCCGCGCCGCCACGTCGACGGCTGAGGAGTCGATCATCTCGACCGGGCCATTGGCATGGCCCTGATAGGGCTCGTTCCGCCGCACCACGCCGATCACCCGCGCCCCGCGCCAGCTCGCGAGTTGGGCCGCCGCCTGCCCGACCTTGCCATTGACGCCCATGATCAGCACGACCTCGCCGGGCCGCGGCTGGCCGGCGCGGCGGAAGCCCTCGATGGCAGTAACGAAGGGCACGCCGATGCCGGCGGCCTCGTCCATGGAGACCGACGCCGGCTTCGCCACCACCGCCTCGCGCTCGACCACCAGATGGCTAGCATGGGTGCCGTCGCGGCGGATGCCGAGATCGCCGGACGAGCCGAACACCTCGCGGCCGAGCCACTCGGCCGCGCCGCCGATGACGACGCCGGCGTAGTCGCGGCCCGGTGTCCGCGGAAACACCGCGTAGGGCATCAGCCCGGTGGCTGCCTTGACGTCCGAGGGATTGACCGCCGCGGCGCGGACCTCGATCAGGAGGTCGTCGGGACCACGGCTCAGGCGATGTCGTTCGATGCGGAGGTCCACCGACGCCGCATCCGCGGCCTTGGCGATCAGCCGCAGGCAGGTGGCCTCGACGCTGTCGATGCCGGTCTTGGGCTGTGGTGCGGTCATCCGATCTCCTTCGAAATCATGACGAGACCTGAGCCTCGTCTCTCCACGTCACCCTGAGGTGGGCGGGGGCGCAACGCATGCCCCTCGATGGATGGCGTTGCCAAATGAGCGTCAGCATCGGGGCCGTGCATCCTTCGAGGCGCTTCGCGCCTCCTCAGGATGACGGAATTACGGGGCTGCCTCCGTCACGCCACCCCGGCGTCGGCGAGCCGGGTGGGCAGGCCGATGATGGCGCGGGCCTCGCGCGGGCCGACGACCTGGCCGCCGAGATCCTCGACGATGCGCCGTGCCTTGGCGACCATGGCGGCGTTGGACGGCGCGAGCTCGCCGCGCGACAGATAAACCGCGTCCTCGAGCCCGACCCGGACGTGGCCGCCGGCGAGATAGGACTGTGCCACCGCGGTAAACGCCGACCGGCCGATGCCGATGGCGGTGAACTCAGCGTCAGGCGGCAGCAGGTTACGGGCATAGATCACGGTCTCCGGGCTCGGCTGGAAACCGTAGCGAACACCCATGACGAAGGAGCACAGCACCGGTCCTGCCAGCGAACCGTCCTTGAGCATGTCGTGCATCAGGGCGATGTCGCCGGAATCGAACAGCTCGACCTCCGGTTTGACGCAAGCGTCTCGCATGACCTTGGCCATGCGGCGGACATTGGTGGGGGTGTTGATCACCACCTCCTTGCCGGAATTCATGGTGTTGAGGTCGATGGTACAGATGTCCGGCTTGAGGATCGCAATGTGCTCGACGCGATTTTCCGGCGCCATCAGTGTCGTCCCGGGCGCGGCGATACGCGGCTCGTCGGGCGACGGCACGAAGCGGCCGCCCGGGCCGGTGGTGATGTTGAGGATGAGCTGGTTGTCGCGGGCGCGGATCCGCTCCACCACCTCGCGATAATAGGCGAGCTCCATCGAGGGCCTACCCGTCGACGGATCGCGTACATGGATATGCACCACGGCGGCCCCCGCCTCAGCCGCGCCCAGACAGGCATCCGCAATCTGTTCGGGCGTGATCGGCAGGTGAGGCGTCTGCTCCGGCGTCGTCAGATTGCCTGTGACCGCGCAGGTGATGAAGATCTTGTCGCGTGGCTCGCGCATCGCTGCTCCCTTCACAGCGCCCGGCCACCATCGACCAGGATGGTCGACCCGGTCGAGAAGGTCAGATGGGTGGCGCAGGCAAGAATGGCGGCGGCGACATCCTCCGCGGTGGCGATGCGCCCAAGCGGAATGGTGCCCGCGGCTTTGGCGTTGAAATCGGCGCCGCGGCCCGGCACGAAATCGGTGTCGACCACGCCCGGCGACACCCCAAGCACCCTTACCTGCGGCGCCAGCGCCCGCGCCAGCGACTTGGTCATGACGTCGATCGCCGCCTTGGTGGCGCAATAGGCGATCGACGAGCCGTTGCCGGTGAGGCCGGCAATCGATGACAGCGAGACAATGAGACCATTGCCCGACGCCTTGAGCAGCGGCGCGAAAGTGCGGATTGCCGCGAACTGGCCGCGCCAGTTGACCTGGAACATGCGGTCGATCAGGTCGTCGTCGAGGGCGTCGAGATTGCCATGAGGCACCGCCTTGGTGAAGCCGGCGGAATTCACCAGCACGTCAAGCCGGCCATATTGCGCTGTCACAGCGTCGCGCAGGGCCAGCAGCGTCGGCGTGCTGGCGACATCCGCCGGAAACGTCGCGTGACCACCGCCCGGCAGCGCAGCAACGAGGTTCAGCGCCCGGATTGCCTTGTCGGCGCCCGGCCGATGGGTGATGATGAGTTTTGCGCCCGCCTCCGCGAACAGCTTGGCGGTCGCCGCGCCGATGCCGCCGGCGCCGCCGACGACGAGCACGACCTTGTCCTGTTGTGAAACCGGAAATGTCATGACGCTCACTTGATCGGCGGGATCGGCAACTTCGCCTCCCCCGGTTCCATCACGAAAGTGTAGTCGAGGCTGTACCAGGGTGACGCCACTTCTGGCGCCGGCGCGGGGCCGTTATGGGACTCGTACCTGCCGACCAGCGCCCGCGTCACTCCGAACACCACGTCGGTCTTGAGCCGCGGGTCGTCGTCAACGAAGACCTGGGTGACGAGCGTCTTGAAGCCCGGCTTGTACAGCAGGAAATGCAGATGCGCCGGACGATAAGGATGGCGGCGCTGCGCCTTGAGCATGTCGCCGGTGGGATTGCCCTCGATCGGCACCGAGTAGCCTGCCGGCTTCACGGTGCGTAGGCGGAAGCGGCCCTCGGCGTCGGTGACGAACTTGCCGCGCAGATTCATGTCGGCCTGGCTTTCGTCCTGGTTTTCGTACATGCCCACGGGCGACGCATGCCAGACATCGACTTCGGCGCCGATGATCGGCGCGCCCTTGCCGTCCCTGACGGTGCAGGAGACGAACAGTTCCGGGCCAGGCGTCGGCGAGCGCACGATCGAGCCGCCGCTTTCAGTACGCGGCGAATGCATCCGCCAGAACGGTCCAAGCAGCGCCGCGGCCGTCTCGGTCGCCCCGTTGTTGCCGTTGTTCATCAGGCAAACCAGGGTCGAGAAGCCGATGGCGTCGGCAAACAGGATGCCTTCATTGTGCCTGTCATTGGTGGCCTTGCCGATGCGGTTGAGGAAATCGATACCGATGTCGTATTCGGCCTCGGTCAGTTTCACCTCGCGGGCGAATGCGTGCATGTGGCGGACGAAGGCCGCGGCGATCTCGCGGAGGCGTGCATTGGGCGCCTGTGCCATGGCATCGAGCACCGCCGGCGTGACCTCGTCGGCGTTCTCGATGATCCGCCCCTCGTAGCGGGCCTGCTGTTCCATGGCCGCCTCCCTGTCGACGATCGCGTAATTGGGCGAAGCCTCGGCAAACGATTGCAATCTGTCAAGCTCCTAGCAAAGATGGCTATTCCTCACGCAGAAGGGAGCCGACATGAAGCGGGCGGCGGCCCCGACCCTCAAGCAGATCGCCAAGGCGGGCGGCGTCCATGTCTCGACCGTCTCGCGCGCGCTTGATCCCAAGAAGCGCCATCTCGTGGCCGACGGCGTCGCCGACCGGATCGGCGAGATCGCCCGCCGGCTGGGCTATCAGCCCAACCGCCTGGCCGCGAGTCTGCGCACCGGCCGGTCGCACCTCGTCGGCGTCATCCTGCCCGATCTGTGCAACCCGGTGTTCGCACCGATCCTCGGCGGCATTACCGAGGCGCTCGCCGCGGCGGGCTATGCGCCGATCGTCGCCGATGCCGGCAACGACGCGAGACGCCAGATCGCCTTCATCGACAACCTGATCAACCAGCGTGTCGAAGGCCTTCTCCTCGCCACCGTGGCGCGGCGCGACAAGATCGTCGGCCATTGTCTCGACCGCGGCGTACCCACGGTGCTGGTCAACCGTTTCGAGTTCCGCGACCGAGTGTCGTCGGTGGTGTCCGACGACGAACGCGGCATGCGCCTCGCCGTCGACCATCTGGTCGACCGCGGCCATCGCGTCATCGGCCATCTCGCCGGCCCCCTCGCCACCTCCACCGGCAAGCTGCGCCGCGACGGCTTCGCCAAGGCCATGGCGCGCCACGGCCTTTCCGTTCACGCCGAAGAGGCCGAACGTTACACGCGCGAGGCCGGCTTCGCCCCGGCCAAGGCCCTGATCGCCTCCGCCACCGGAATGACGGCGATGGTCGCTGCCAACGACATGCTGGCGCTCGGCGCGCTCGATGCGCTACGCGAATTAGGGCTGCGCTGCCCGGAGAATATCTCCCTGGTCGGCCACAATGACATGCCGCTGGTCGACCTCGTCTCGCCGCCACTGACCACGGTCCGTATCGAGCACCGCGCCATGGGCCGAGACGCGGCGACGCTCCTGCTGGGCGAGATCGCCACCGGCGCGCCGGCGCTGCGCCACGTCATCCTCGAGCCGGAGCTGATCGTGCGGCAATCGACGGCGGAACGACACACTCGTCTGAAATAGACCCTCATCGTAAGGAGGTCGGACAGTCTCCTTGCGACCAATCATGCTTCCTTCGGCCGCGGCCGCAGCAGGGAAATTCGCGAGAAGGCGATCGCGGCGAACACCGGCACTGTGGACAGCACCAGCACGAGCCCGACAATATTGCCGAGATACATCGAGGCGATCAGGCCCCAGACGAAGTCCTTCTACTCCACGAACAGCAGCGGTCCGGGATTGAGACTCCAGACCATCAGTCCGCCGAGCAGGATGGCGGCGGTGCCCGATCCGGGAATGCCGGCACCGGAGGCGCCGCCCTTCAGTGACACCACGATGGGCCGCTTCATCAGATTGTTCTTCTGGATCGCGGCTTGCATCATCCGCGCCATCTGATTGGAAGCGCCGCCCGCTCCCGCTGCCACCACGATCTCAACCGGCTTGGTCGGCTCCTACGCCCTCGCCACCGGCGCACCGGCGATCACGAGCGTGGCTGGCAATCGTCGCCTTCCACATCTGTGCCATCCGATCGTTCTCCCTCGATATTTTCGGCGCCTCTTTCTCGAAGCGTCCGTCTTGGTCTCTTGCAGCAGTCGATTGGCCTTCCTGTCCGATTTCTTGCGTTCGTTTGAGCTGCCGCGGCGCCGGTTTCTCAGGCCGCCGCAGCCTCCTTGCCGGTCAGCACATTCATCGCCGCGAGCACGCCGCCGGTGCGATAGGGCACGCGTGCCAGTTCCAGCCCCATTTCGACGCCGGCGAGCGTCCCCATCAGCATCAGGTCGTTGAAATGGCCGAGATGGCCGATGCGGAAGACCTTGCCCTTGACCTTGGCGAGCCCGGTGCCCAGCGACATGTCGAGATGATCGAGCACCACCTGGCGGAAGCGGTCGGCGTCATGACCCTCGGGCATCAGCACCGCAGTGACCACCGGCGAGTACTCCTCGGGATTGCGGCACAACACCTCTAGTCCCCAGGCCTTGACTGCGGCGCGGGTCGCGGCGCCATGGCGGCGGTGACGCGCGAAGACATTTTCCAACCCCTCTTCATGGAGCATGGCGATGGCTTCCTTGAGGCCATAGAGCAGGTTGGTCGCCGGGGTATAGGGCCAGCTCCCGCTCTTGTTGGCGGCGATCTGCTCGCTCCAGTCCCAGTAGGAACGCGGCATCTTGTTGGCCTTCGACGCCGCCAGCGCCTTCTCCGAGATGGCGTTGAAGCTCAGCCCCGGTGGCAGCATCAGTCCCTTCTGCGAGCCGGACACGGTGACGTCGACGCCCCAGCCGTCGTGCTCATAGGTGATCGAACCCAGCGAGGACACGGTATCGACGAGCAGCAGCGCTGGATGCGCCGCGCGGTCGATCGCCTTGCGGATCTCGGCGACGCGGCTGGTGACACCGGAGGACGTCTCGTTGTGGACCACCATCACCGCCTTGACCTGGTGCGCCTTGTCTTCGGTGAGTTTCGCCTCGATCGCCGCCGGATCGGCGCCGCTGCGCCAGTCGCCGGGGAGAAAATCCACATCGAGACCGAAGCGCTCGGCCAGGGCGCGCCACAGTGCCGCAAAATGCCCGGTCTCGGCCATCAGCACCTTGTCGCCCGGCGACAGGGTATTGACGATCGCCGCCTCCCAGGCGCCTGTGCCCGATGACGGATAGATCAGCACCGGCTGGCTGGTGCGGAACACCGTCTTGCAGCTTTCCATGACTTCAAAGCCGAGCTTGGCGAATTCCGGCCCGCGGTGGTCGATGGTCGGCATGTCCATGGCGCGCAGCACCCGGTCAGGCACATTGCTCGGTCCCGGAATCTGCAGGAAATGGCGCCCGGTATGGACGGGGGCATTGGTGGCCATGGTGTTTGGAGTCTCCCTGAAAACTGGCGTCTTGTCTGAATGCAAAAACGCTTTTCAACTTGTTCTTTCGCGCGCAAAATGTATCCAGATTTCAGGTGCTGACAAGCGGAAACCCGCGACCGGCGCCACGCACGACAATTTGCGAGAGGTTCGTCTTGACCAGTACGGCGCTCAGCCTCGTCGACGGCACACCCGCATCATTGCACGCGGACGTGCTCGGCCAGTTGCGCGACTTCATCGTCGAGGGCGAACTCGCGCCCGGCGCCCGCATCCCGGAGCGAGAATTGTGCGAGCGCTTCGGCATTTCCCGCACGCCGCTCCGCGAGGCCCTCAAGGTGCTGGCCGCCGAGGGCCTGATCGAGCTCCTGCCCAATCGCGGCGCCCGCATCCGCCAGTTCACCGAAAAGGACATCCGCAGCCTGTTCGAGGTCATCGCCGGGCTCGATTTCGTCGCCGGCCGCCTCGCTTGCGCCCGCATCAGCGACCTGGCCGCGACCGAGATCGAGCGCATGCACCTGGAAATGTACACCCACTACCTGCGCCGGGAGCTCGCCGACTATTTCCGCCTCAACCAGCAAATCCACAAGGCGATCATCGACGCCGCCAACAACCCGATCCTCAGCTCCCATTACGCCAAGCTCAATGCCGTCGTCCGGCAGCTCCGCTACAGCGCCAATCTCGGCTCCGGCGACCGGCTGAGCGACGCCATGCGCGAGCACGAGGGCATGATCGACGCGCTCCGCCGTCGTGCCGGCGGTGAACTGGGGCTCTTGATGTTCGACCACATGCAGCGCAAATGCGAAGCGGTCTGCAGCCATCTCGCCGAACGCACCGGCGGGACCATACCCGGCACTGCGGCGGAACCGGCACCGGCCATTTGAATGCAAAATCATCTCGCAATGCGGCGGATTGGAATGCAAAGCAGCGGAGAGCGGAGCGGACGCCGTGGCTGATACCGGCCCACGCAGCGACGATGCCGTCCTGGCACGCCGTCTCGCCGCCGAAATTACCGGCGAGGTGAGGTTCAACCGCTTTGATCGCGGCCGCTACGCCAACGACGCCTCATTCTACCAGATCATGCCGGCGGGCGTGGTGGTGCCGCGGACCATGGACGAGGCGCTGCGGACGCTTGCCATCGCCCGCGAGGCCGGTCGCAAAGTGACGCCGCGCGGCGGCGGCACCTCGCAATGCGGCCAGACCATCAATGACGGCCTTGTCATCGACGTCTCCAAGCACCTCAACCGCGTGCGATCGCTCGATACCGAGGCCCGAACCTGCACGGTAGAGCCGGGCATCGTGCTCGACGATCTCAACCGCAGGCTCAGGCCGCACGGCTTGTGGTTTCCGGTCGACGTCTCGACCGCCTCGCGGGCGACCATCGGCGGCATGGCCGGCAACAATTCCTGCGGTGGCCGCTCGCTGCGCTACGGCACCATGCGGGACAACACCGTGGCGCTCGAGGCGGCGCTGGCCGACGGCACGCAGTTGCGCTTCGCCACCGTCACGCCGGAGGTTGCGCGGCGCAATACGGAGGCGCCGGGCCAGGCGCTGGTCCGCGACCTGCTGGCGCTCGGGGCGCGCGAGGCAGACGAGGTCGCCGCGCGCTTTCCCAAGGTGCAACGCCGGGTCGGCGGCTACAATCTCGATGCGCTGGTGCCGAACGCGGCCGGCAACAACCTCGCCCATCTGCTGGTGGGCTCCGAAGGCACCCTCGCCTTCACCACCCGCGTCGAGCTCAAGCTGTGGCCGCTGATCCGCAACAAGGTCCTCGGCATCTGCCATTTCGGCAGCTTCCACGAGGCGATGGACGCCACCCAGCACCTGGTGAAGCTGAAGCCCATCGCCGTCGAACTTGTCGACCGCACCATGATCGGCCTGGGGCGCGACATCGCCATGTTCCGCCCGACCATCGAAGCCGCCGTGCGCGGCGATCCCGACGCGCTGCTGGTGGTCGAATTCGCCGAGGAGGACCAGGCCGCCGATCTGCGCAAGCTCAAGCTGCTTGGCGAGCTGATGGGCGATCTCGGCTTCGGCTGGGACCAGCCGGTGCGGCGCTGGGGCGGCGTCGTCGAGGTGGTCGATCCCGCGCTGCAGGCAAGCATCGCCGATTTCCGCGCCGCCGGCCTCAACGTGATGATGTCGATGAAGCAGGAGGGCAAGCCGGTCTCCTTCGTCGAGGACTGCGCCGTCCCCCTCGCCCATCTCGCCGACTATACCGCCCGTCTCAACGCCCTGTTCGAGCGCCACGGCACGCGGCCGACCATGTATGCCCATGCCTCCGAGGGCTGCCTGCATGTCCGCCCGGTGCTCAACCTCAAGCTCGACAAGGACGTCAAGGCGATGCGCGCCATCGCCGAGGAAGCGTTCGCCATGATCCGTGAGTACAAGGGCTCGCATTCCGGCGAGCATGGCGACGGCATCGTCCGATCGGAATTTCACGCGGCGATGTTCGGCGAGCGCCTTGTGCAGGCGTTTTCCGAGGTCAAACACCGTTTCGACCCGGACAACCTCCTGAACCCCGGCAAGATCGTCGATCCGCCGCGAATGGACGACCGCAGCCTGTTCCGCTATCCGCCGGATTACAAAATCGAGGACTTCAAGACCTTGCTCGACTGGTCGGCCTGGCCCGGCGCTGCCGGCGGATTCCAGGGCGCGGTCGAGATGTGCAACAACAACGGCGCCTGCCGCAAGCTCGAGGGCGGCGTGATGTGCCCGTCCTATCGCGCGACCCGCAACGAGCGGGACGTCACCCGCGGTCGCGCCAACACCCTGCGCCTCGCCATCTCCGGCCAGTTCGGCCCAGACGCCCTCGCGTCCGACGAGATGATGGAGACGCTGAACCTGTGCGTCTCGTGCAAGGCCTGCCGCCGCGAATGCCCGACCGGCGTCGACATGGCGAAGATGAAGATCGAGGTGCTGGCGGCGCGGCTGCGCCGGCGCGGGCTGTCCCTGCGCGGCCGGCTGATCGCCTATCTGCCGCGTTACGCGCCGGTTCTGGCGCGCTTCGCCCCGCTCGCGAACCTGCGCAACAAGATTCCCCTGCTCCGCACTGTTGCCGAGAAGATCACCGGCTTCAGCGCCCGGCGGGACCTGCCGCACTGGCGCGCTGACACGTTCGAGGCTGCGGCCGACGTGGGGCCCGTTGACGGCCGTGAGGTCGTGCTGTTCGCCGACACCTTCAACCGCGCCTTCGAGCGCGAGAACATGGACGCGGCGCTGCGCGTCCTCACCGCCGCCGGCTATCGCGTGCACCTGCCGCGCCCACGTGACGGCAGAGGCAATCTGTGCTGCGGCCGCACGTTCCTGTCCGCCGGCATGATTGATCAGGCAAGGCACGAACTCGACCGCTTGGTCGACGCCTTCACGCCGTTCGTCGCCCGCGGCATTCCGGTCATCGGCCTCGAGCCGAGCTGTCTTCTGACATTGCGCGACGAACTGCTGTCGCTGCGCCGCGACGATGATGCGGTCCGCCTCGCCGGCGCCGCAGTATTGTTCGAGGAGTTTCTCGCCCACGAGGCCGCCGCCGGGCGACTGTCGCTGCCGCTCGGCCCGATCACCGGCCACGCCCTGCTGCACGGCCATTGCCACCAGAAATCCTTCGATGCGTTCGGCTCCGTGGCACAGGTCCTGCGCCTCGTGCCGGAGCTCGAGGTCGAGGTGATCGAATCAAGCTGTTGTGGCATGGCTGGCGCGTTCGGCTATGGTGCCGAGACCTACGACGTCTCGATCGCGATGGCCGAACAGGCACTACTGCCCGCGGTGCGCAAGGCCGCGGCCGAGACGCTGGTGGTCGCCGATGGCACCTCTTGCCGCCACCAGATCCGGGACGGCGCCGGACGCGAGGCCCTGCACGTCGCGCAGGTTCTCGCGCTCAGCCTCGACCGCGCCCACCCGTCCGCTACTTGAACTCCAACCAGAAGAGACACCGCCATGACGACGCTCACCCTCGATGCCGCGCTCACCATCGCCACCACCGCGCTGAAGACCGCCGGCGAACGCAATTTCAAGCCGCTGGCCGTGGTCGTGCTCGATGCCCGCGGCAGCACCAAGGCGACCCTGGTTCAGGACAATACCAGCCTGATGCGCAGCGAGATCGCCCACGGCAAGGCCTATGGGGCGCTGGCGCTCGGCATCGGCTCGCGCGCAATCTTCCGCCGCGCCACCGAGCAGCCTTATTTCGTCGACGCGATCAACACCATGGCGCGCGGCGCCCTCGTGCCGGTGCCGGGCGGTGTGCTGATCGAGGATGCCAATGGCATGGTGATCGGCGCGGTCGGCGTCAGCGGCGACACCTCCGACAACGACGAGATCAGCGCCGTTGCCGGGGTCGAGGCCGCCGGCCTGAAGGCCAATGCCGGCTGATCGCCGGCACCACCTGCTCCCCGCCCTGGGACCGAGATCCGCATGACCATTCCGCACACGTCACAAGCGCTGTCACGCTTCACGGTGCTGGACCTGACGCGGATCCGGTCCGGTCCCACGGCAGTGCGCCAGCTCGCCGACTGGGGCGCCGATGTCATCAAGATCGAGGCTCCGGCCGAAGTCGACGATTCCGAACAGCCCGGCGGGCCGCGCCACGGTGCCGACTTCCAGAACCTGCATCGCAACAAGCGGGCTATGACGCTCAATCTCAAGGACCCGCGCGGTCACGCGGTGTTCATGCGCCTCGCTGCCAAGGCCGATGTCGTGGTCGAGAATTTCCGTCCCGACGTCAAGGCGCGGCTCGGCATCGATTACGACAGCCTGCGCGCCGTCAACCCGCGCCTCGTCTATGCCAGTATCTCCGGCTTCGGCCAGGACGGGCCCTATCGCATGCGCCCCGGCTTCGACCAGATCGCCCAGGGCATGGGCGGGCTGATGTCGATCACCGGCGCGCCGGGCCAGGGGCCGATGCGCGCCGGCATTCCGGTTGCGGACCTCACCGCCGGCCTGTTCTGCGCCATGGGCATCCTCACCGCGCTGCTCGAACGCGAGGTCTCCGGTGAAGGCCAATGGGTGCAGACTTCGCTGCTGCAGGCGCAGATCTTCATGCTGGACTTCCAGGCCGCGCGCTGGCTGGTGCACAAGGAAGTGCCGGGCCAGGCCGGCAACAATCATCCGACCAGCATTCCGACCGGTGTGTTCAAGACCGCGGACGGCTACATCAACATCGCGACCACCGGCCAGAGGATCTGGGAACGGCTGGTCACGGCGATCGAGGCTCCAGAACTCCTCAGCGATCCGCGCTACGCCACCAACCTCGGCCGCTCGCAGCACCGCGATCCGCTCAATGCCGCCATCGAGGAGCGCACCCTGCAGCACTCCACGGCCAAATGGGTTGACATCCTCAACGCCGCCGGAGTGCCCTGCGGACCGATCTACAGCGTCGACCAGATGTTCGCCGATGCCCAGGTACAGCATCTCGGCATCGCCCAGGACGTGCCCAATCCGGAAGGCCGGCCGCTCCGCCTCCTTGGCCAGCCGGTGACGCTGTCGCGGACACCGAGCCGCATGGCGGCGCGGCCGCCGGAAATCGGCGAGCATACCGACGAGATCCTCGGCGAATTCGGTTTCAGCCCGCAGGAGCTCGCCGAGCTGAAGGCCGCCGATATCGTCTGACCCCATTGCCTGCCTCGGCCCGCGACGGCCCTGACAGCCCTCGAACAAACACACCGACGAGACGACAGGACGGAGAAGCATGACGAAAACCGACAAGATGCTGTCGCGCAAGGACAATGGCGTCGGCTATGTGATCTTCAACAATCCCGAGCGACACAATGCCGTCTCGCTCGACATGTGGCGCGGCTGCGTCGACATCCTCCACGGCTTCGACAAGGATCCGGAGGTGCGCGTCGTCGTGCTGACCGGAGCCGGCGGCAAGGCCTTCGTCTCGGGCGCCGATATTTCCAAGTTTGGCGAGGAGCGCGCCTCGAAGGACGCGGTCAGGACCTATAACGAGGCCGTCGAGCGCGGCTATGCCGCGGTCCACGATTTCAAGAAGCCGACCATCGCCATGATCCGCGGCTACTGCATCGGCGGCGGCATGGGTCTTGCCAGCTGCTGCGATCTGCGCATCGCCTCCGATAATTCCCGCTTCGCCGTGCCGGCTGCCAAGCTCGGCCTTGGCTATGCCCATCCCGGCGTGAAGCGGCTGATGGACATCGTCGGCGCCTCCTTCACGAAGGAGATCTTCTTCACCGCCCGCCAGTTCGATGCCGCCGAGGCGCTGCAGATGGGTCTCGTCAACCGCGTGGTTCCGGCCGATAGGCTCGAAGACTATGTGCGCGATTACGCCGGTATGATCTCGGCCAATGCACCGATGACCATCGACGCCATCAAATTCACCGCCGGCGAACTGCTCAAGGACGAGAGCCGGCGCGACCTCGCAACCAGCGACGCCATGGTCGATGCTTGTTTCAGGAGCCGCGACTACGAGGAAGGCCGCAAAGCGTTCCTCGAGAAGCGCAAGCCGCAATTTGAAGGACGCTGATCGTCCTCAAGCCCGGCCGGGCTTCGGCGATGACGCCAGCCATTCGCGTCCTTCGCCATAGAGCACCTCGACTTCCGGGCCCTTGAGGCCCGGCATGTCGCGCTTCACCTTGTAGCCGATCTCCTCCTGGATATAGGCGAGGTGGCGGTAGCCCACCGGGAATTGGGCCAGCTTGTCGGCGTCGAGCTTGAGCTGTGCGGCCGGATCGATCGGATCGAGCCGGTCTTTCTCGTAGATCGGCTGGCGACGCACCACGCCCCATTTGCCGACGCGTTTTTCCAGAAAGTCGAAGAAGCGGCCAGTGCAGACGACGTCGCATTCGACGCCGTGCACCCGAGCCCGCTGTGAAATGGTCATCTTGGTCTGAGCGATCGCCCGGGCGCCGCTGATCTCGATGCTGCTGCCGCCGAGAAAATGCAGGATGCTGACGCCCTTGTCCCAGCCCTCACGACTGACGCGGATGAAGTCCAGCGCCGGCCCCTGAAACCAGGTCGCCGACATCCAGCCGTCATCGGTCCAGACCGTGGCGAAGCGGTCCCAGTCGCCGGCATCGCGCCAGACCGCCCAATTCTCGATCAATTCCCGGATCGCCAGCTTCTCGACGGTGATGGCGTCGATGGTCATGTTCGTCCTCCCAAGCTCGCCGTCCCCGCCGCCATGCGGGCGTAAGGATAACAGCAGCCTCACAATCTTGATCTTGCCAGGATTCAGCCCGGCGTCCCGGCGGCCGAACTTCAACTCGGCGGCACTGGACAAACCGGGCCGAAGGCGGTAGTTTCAGAATGTAAACTGGTTCTCAAAATGAAACCTGACCCCTCATCTTCTGTCAAGTCGGCCGACCGCACCCTCGACATCCTCGAATATGTCGGTCATGCGCCCGAACGCCCCTCGTTCTCGGAAATGCTGATTGATCTCGGCATCCCGCGCAGCAGCCTGTTTCACCTGCTCAACAACCTTCTGGCGCGCGGCTACCTCGAACAGGACCCTGTGACGGACCGCTATCGTCTCGGTTGCATGGTGCGCAGTCTCGCCGAGACCCTGGCGCCGCCGCCGATCGCCAATCTGGCGGAATCTTTCCTGCGCGAGATCACCAGCGAATTGAACGAGAGTTCGGCGTTCTATGTCCGCAAGGGCGATGCGGTCGAAGCCATCGCGGTGGCGACCAGCACGAGGGCGCTGACCTACACCATGAAGGTCGGTGGCCGCGCGCCGCTTTACGCCATCTCAAGCGGCAAGATGACGCTGGCGCGGCTGCCGGCGCCGGAATTCGACGACTACCTGCGCCAGATCCGCTTTGACGCGGTGACGCCGTCGACCATCACCTCCAAGCGGGTGCTGCGCGAACAGGTGACCACGGCGCGCACCGCAGGCTTCGCCTATTCGCGCGATGAATTCACGCCGGGCATCACCGGCATCGCCACGGCGGTGGAGCATCAAGGCCGCTATTTCGGCGCGCTCAACCTCGCCATCCCGAATGGCCGCTACAGCCCGGAGCGTGATGCCGAGTTCCGCCAGCTCCTCGCCTCGGCGGCGGCGACCCTTGCGGAAACCATTGCCGCCCGGAATTGAGCCTCTAGACGGGCACCGTGGACGAACCGTTATCGTCTCGGCGGATTGAGTGGCCGGCGCACCATTCCCAACCTCTTCAGCAAGGACGCCCCCATGCAGACCTTGACCACCCAAGGCGTGACCATGCCCAAGCTCGGCCTCGGCACCTTTCGCCTCACCGGCGAGAACTGCCGCCGCGCCGTCGAGAGCGCCCTCGCCCTCGGCTATCGTCACATCGACACCGCGGAGATGTATGCCAATGAGGACGCCGTCGGCGCTGCGCTGGCGTCCAGCGGCGTTCCACGCGGCGAGGTCTTCGTCACCACCAAAGCCTGGCATGATCATCTCGAGCCGCAGACAATCCGCGCGGCGCTCGCCGCGAGCCTTGACAAGCTGCGGCTCGATCATGCGGATCTCTATCTGGTGCACTGGCCGGTTCCCGGCATGAAGCTCGGCCCCGCGCTCGACACACTGATGCAACTGCGCGACGAAGGCCGCATCCGCGCCCTCGGCGTGGCCAATTTCACCGTGCCGCTGCTCCGACAGGCCGTCGAGGAGATCGGTGCGCCGATCGCCTGCAACCAGATCGAATATCACGTGCTGCTCGACCAGAGCCCGGTCCGGCGCTACCTCGCCGCCAACTCCATCCCGCTGGTCGCCTATGCGCCGCTGGCCCAGGGCCGACTCGCCGACCATGCCGAGCTCGCCGCCATCGCCCGCAAGCACGGCGCGACGCCGGCCCAGGTCGCCCTGAAATGGGCGCTGGATCAGGACGGTGTCGCCGCCATCCCCAAGGCCGGACGGCGCGAAAGCCAGAAGGCCAATCTCGACGCCTTCGCCATCGCCCTCGACGAGGCGGACCGCCGTGTCATCGCCGGCCTGCCCAAGGACCAGCGCTTCGTCAACCCGGCCTTCGCCCCGCGCTGGGACATTGCTTGAGGGATCTCGACGGAGCGACGTCGCCCAAGGGCGCGCCGCTCAGTCGTCCTTGTCGGATTCGAGCCGCCCGCCGGCGAAGTCGCGATAGATGAAGCGATCGGACTGAGCCGCCGCCTCAGTCTCCGCGGTGTGGAAGACGGCCTCATGGAGCGGCGAGAACCCGCAGGCGGGATCGGTCGCGCCAGCGTCGCCGGCCAGGGCAAAGGCCTGGCAGCGGCAGCCGCCGAAATCGATCTCCTTGTATTCGCATTCCCGGCACGGCGACGGCATCCACGCCGTGCCGCGGTAGCGATTGAGCGCATCCGAATTCTGCCAGATCCAGGCGATCGAGCGATTGCCGCGCACCGAGTCGAAATGTAGCCCGGTAATGGTCTCCGCGGCGTGACACGGCAGGATCTTGCCGCTCGGCGAGATGTTGAAGAACTGCCGGCCCCAGCCGCCCATGCACTTCTTGGGGCGCAAGGCGTAATAGTCCGGGATCACGTAGTCGATCGCGAGCACGCCCTTGAGCCGCGTCCTCGCCTCCTCGACGATTCTGGTCGCCTCGTCGAGCTGCTCGACTGTCGGCATCAGGGCGGCGCGGTTCTTCAGCGCCCAGCCGTAATACTGCACGTTGGCGACCTCGATCCGGTCGGCGCCGAGCTCCACGGCCATGGCGATCATGTCTTGCAGCTGATGCAGGTTCTGGCGATGCATGACAGCGTTGACCGTCAGCGACAGGCCGAGCTCACGCGTCCAGCGCGCTGCTTCCAGCTTGCGGCCGTGCGCCCCGGCATGACCGGCGATCCGGTCGCCCGTCGGCGCCTCGCTGCCCTGGAAGCTGATTTGGACATGACCAAGCCCCGCATCGGCGAGCGCCGACAGCTTGTCCTTGGTCAGCAGCACCGCCGAAGTGATCAGGTTGGAATAGAGCCCGACCTTGCTGCAATGGGCGACCAGCTCGGTGAGATCCTTGCGCACTGTGGGCTCCCCGCCCGACAGGTGAATCTGCAGGACGCCGAGTTCCGCGAGTTCGTCGAAAACCCGCCGCCATTCATCGGTGCTCAGTTCGCTCGCCGCACGCTCCAGCTCCAAAGGATTGGAGCAGTAGGGACATTGCAGCGGACAGCGATGGGTCAGTTCGGCCAGCACCGCCAGCGGAATCCCGAAGCTCTGCGCCCTGGCCGACGGTTCGAGCACCGCAAGGGCGTCGTCGCCCATCTGCACACTGGTTTCTTCCTGCAGATCTTCGCTCATGAAGAAGCGCTCCGCTCGATCAGAAAGCCCTTGTCGGCGAGATCGCCAAGCATGGAGATAACATCGGCCGCGATCACATCCCGGTCGGCGGCGTATTTCGCCGCCAACGTATCGACCACCTCCGCGACGCGACGCTCGCCGTCACAGAGCTGTAAAACCTCCACCGCGGTCTCGTCCGGCGCCAGCACCCGTTCCGGGGCGAGGATCACCCAGCGTTGCCGCGTCTCGTCGAAGCGCAGGCGCGTGTGGCGCGGCAGCATCGGCCGGCTATCCTCGGTCAGGGTGAACTGCTGGCGGGGTGCCATCAGCGCCCCTCCGGAACGAAAGCGCCCGGCGGGATCTGGCCGTCCACATAGGCATGATGTAGGGCGTCGAGCTGGACCCACAAGACGTTGGTCTTGAACAGCAGCGCGTTGCACACCGCCTCGCGCTCGGCCGGCGTCGTTGCATTGCGGCGAACGTAATCCAGGGCGAAATTGGCGTCGCGCGGCGCCTGGTCGAGACGGCGGCGGAAATAGGCCATGACCTCCGGTCGATCCTTGATGAAGTCGTAATGCTCCAGCATGCCGGTGATCCGCTCCTGGTGGATGCCCGGCGCAAACAGTTCTGTCAGCGAGGATGCGATCGCCTCCAGCGGCGAGCGGTCGCGGACGAAATGCACGTAGGCCTCCACGGCGAAGCGCGTCGCCGGCAGGATTCCCTCGGTGGACTTCACATAGGCGCGATCAAGGCCAAGGCCGTCGGTCAGCCTGAGCCAGCGCGCGATGCCGCCCTCGTCGCCCTTCTCGCCGTCGTGATCCTCGATCCGGTGCCGCCATTCGAGGCGAATGGCACGATCGCTGAAGCGCGACATCACAACCGCATCCTTGATCGGAATGATGCACTGATAATAGTAGCGGTTCAGCGCCCAGGCTTGGACCTGGCCCTTATTGAGCTTGCCGCCATGGAGCAGGCCATGGAACGGATGCAGGTTATGGTAGCGCGTCGCGCCGATATAGCGCAGCCGCTCTTCCATCGCGTCTGCGGACTCCAGCGGAACTTCCGGATTGAGCGAAAAAGCCGTCATTCTGGTCACAACACGATCTCCCTGCCGTCAGCCAAGATTTCCCATCCCGCCGCCATGACCTGGTCGCGCTCTGGCGAGCCCGCCAGCCACACCGGATTCGAGTTGTTGATGTGCACAAAGACCTTGCGGCGGATGCCGAGGTTGGCGAGTTCGGCGATGGTGCCGTCAGGACCGCCCATCGAGATATGACCCATGCGGCGCCCCGTCTTGGCGCCCATGCCGGCCCTGATCATTTCGTCATCGCGCCACAGCGTTCCGTCGAAAAACACCAGCTCGGCGCCGGCGATGCGACGCTTGAGGTCATCGGGAACGCTGGCGCTGCCGGCGATCACGAAGAACGCGTGTCCGTCGGCTTTGGACGCGATCCGCAATCCAATGCAGTCGCCCTCGCCTTCCGTCCAGGTCGGATGATTAACGCCCTCGAGATACCACGCCCCCTTGCCAGGCACCGCGAAGGCCGTCACCTCGAGACCCGAGGGGCTTCCGTCCGGCAGACGCGGCTCGAACGCCTGCTCTAGCGCCAGTGGAATGCGCGGCACCTTGGCGGCATCGAGCACATTGAAGATGGAATTGCTCTGGAGGATAGCGAGCACCTGCGGATGGGCGTAGATCGCGAACGGCTGCCCTTCGCGCATGGCGAGGAGCCCCGTCACGGCATCCACCTCGGCATTGGTCAGGATCACGCCCGCCACCGGGCTGCCGCGCAACTGGCCCGACGGCGGATGCAGGCGCGGCGTCGCATTCAATTGCTGCCGCAGATCGGGCGCGGCATTGATCAGGAACCAGTTCCGATCGTCCACGCTCACGGCCAACGATGTCTGGGTTCGCTGCAGGCTCAGATCCGCTCGCGCCGCCGTACAACGCTCGCAGCCGCAGTTCCATTGTGGCAGGCCGCCGCCTGCCCCGGCGCCTAGGACGATCACGCGCATCGTTCAAACTTTCCGGCAGCCGAGGAGGCCACCGCGTTACAGGGCGAAAGGAAGACAGTAGGCCGAATGGAAGACATGGGCCGAAAGAGACATGGGCCGAAAGAAAAAAGGTGCCGAGAGCGCTAAATGTTAGCGCTCAGTCAGCACCTCTCCTGTGTAACGTTTGTTAGAACGGCGTGGTTATTTGCGAACCGCGCAGGCATACATGTTGATTTCGAGGCCCACCGACACTTCAACGATTTTAGGTGCGTTCCAGGACGCTTTCGTCATCTGCGTTTCTCCCGCTTTCAACGCGCTCTTAAGAGGCGCAATGTCCAAGTACCCAAATCATATAGCAACAGAAACAGAAATGGGAAGCTCACGGAGGCGTTTTCGAACTCTCTTTGTCGTTTTTTTGTTTGCGGTTTTCTCGCGTCGCAACATCAGGTTAGCAGCACTTGCTGCGCAATCGCAGGAGCTTCCGCTGCGCAACAGTGGAGATCAATGAGCGCGAGTTCCCTCCTGGTCAAAAGCCCCTTCCCTCCTGGTCAAATCGTGCCTGCTCGGAGACTGCCCTGGCGGCAGTGCGCGAACATCGGTGGGCGGGATCAATTGTGTGGGAGCCCCGCCGTGCCGAGGACTTTACGCGTGGTAGATTTGAAGCTCCGAGTTCGGAGAGCACGTCATGCACATTGATCGTCGCCGGCTGCTGAATGGCTGCGCCCTGCTCGGCATGACGATGCTGCTTTGCCCAGGTCTTGCCGCTGCCCAGAGCGGAACCCAGTCGCCGCTGAAGATCGGCGTGATCGGATCGGGGCATATCGGCGGCACCATCGGCGGGTTGTGGGTCAAGGCCGGCCATCCGGTGCTGTTCTCATCGCGCCATCCGGAGGAGTTGAAGGATATCGTCGGTGGCCTTGGCGCACTGGCGCGGGCAGGAACGGTCGCCGAGGCGATCGCCTTCGGTGACATTATCTTCGTCGCCGTGCCCTATGGCGCGCTGCCACAGATCGGCAAGGATTATGCCGGCGCGCTCAAGGGCAAGATCGTCCTCGACGCCACCAATGCCGTAGCGAGCCGGGACGGCACCATCGCCGAAGAGGCCGAGCGTAGCGGCACCGGTCTCACCTCGCAGAAATATCTGCCGGATACGCGCCTCGTCCGCGCCTTCAACACCAAGCCCTACATGATCTTCGCCCGCGAGGCGAACCGGACGCCGCCGCGCCTCGCCATCCCGATCGCCGGTGACGACGACGATGCGGTCCGCACGGCGGCGACGCTGGTTCGCGACGCCGGCTTCGACCCGGTGGTGGTCGGCAAGCTTGCCGAGGCCCGCCGATTCCAGCGGGGGGCGCCCGGGTATGGCCAGCAGGTCAGCGCCGCCGAACTCAGACAGAAGCTATCGCTTCCGCAATGACGCGCTGGGATACCTTGCTGCAGCACGCCGCGCCTTCGACGCCCCAGGAGCGGGCGGCGGCGTTGTGGTCCTTCGCCTATTTCTTCGTGCTGCTCGCCGGCTATTACGTGCTTCGGCCGCTGCGCGACCAGATGGGCATTGCGGGCGGTGTACGCAGCCTGCCCTGGCTGTTTACCGCCACCTTCGTCTCACTGCTTCTCGCCCAGCCGCTCTATGGCTGGCTGGTGGCCAGGCTGCCGCGCGCCACCTTCATCACCCTCGTCTACCACTTCTTCGTGCTGAACCTGGCCGCGTTCTGGCTGCTACTCAGCCTCGGTATCTTCGAGGTGACCGTAGCGCGGGTGTTCTTCGTATGGGTCAGCGTGTTCAACCTGTTCGCCGTGGCGGTGTTCTGGTCCTTCATGGCGGACCTCTTCACCTCCGAGCAGGGCAAACGGCTGTTCGGCTTCATCGGTGCCGGCGGCACCGCCGGCGCCCTGCTCGGGCCGGCGATCACCATCGGCCTGTCCGCCCCGCTCGGGCCGACCAACCTGTTGATCGTCGCCGCCTTGTTCCTCGAGATCGCGGTGTTCTGCGTCCATCGCCTCGATCACCATGCAAGCGGTAGTGGGCAGGCGAAGGCGCCGCCGCGGATCGGCGGCGGCGCCTTCGCCGCGCTGCCGGAGTTGCTGCATTCGCCCTATCTGCTCGGCATCGCCGCCTGGGTCAGTCTCCTCTCCTTCAGCGCCACCATCGCCTATTTCGCCCAGGCCAACATCGTCTCGGCCACGGTGCACGGCCGCGCCGCCCAAACCCAATTGTTCGCCAGCATCGATCTCGCTGTGGGCCTGCTCAGCCTCGCCACCCAGGTTTTCGCCACCGGGCACTTTCTCAAGCGCTTCGGCACAGGGATCGCCGCCGCTGCCCTGCCCGCGGTCTATGTGGTCGGTTTCGCTGCTGTCGCCGCCGCACCGACGCTAGCGGTCGTCGTGACGCTCCAGGTGGTGCAGCGCTGGATGAACTTCGCCGTCGCCAACCCCGCCCGCCAGGTCTTCTTTACCGTGGTCGGCCGCGAGGAGAAATACAAGGCGAAGAACCTGATCGATGTGGTGGTCTATCGCGGCTCGGACGCACTCTACGGCTGGCTCTATGACGCCTTGCAGGGGCTGGGGCTGAAGCTCGGCGGCATCGCGCTCTGCGCCATTCCGGTCGCGGCCGCCTGGCTGTGGCTCTCGGCCGCGCTGGGGCGCGCCGAACAACGCCGCGCCGCCACGGTGTCCGACCCTGTCGCTGTCGAAGGAGGCTGACATGCCGATGCTCACCAGGCGCAAGGCCGCGGCCGGCCTTGTCGCAACCCTGATCGCCCCGGCAGCGCTGGCGCAGAACGGCAGCGATGTGCTGAAACGCGTCATCCCCCACGGCGGCGAGGCACTGCCCGCTGTCGGGCTCGGCACCGCGATCAGCATCTACGACAACGACAGCGACGCCAACCGGCGGAAGACCGCCGCCGTGCTGCAGGCGCTGATCGCCAGTGGCGCCCGCCTCGTCGACACCGCCTCGACCTATGGCGACGCCGAGACAGTGCTCGGCGCCGTAATCGCCGCCAACAGCCTGCGCGACAAGCTCTTCATCGCCTCCAAGCTCGAAGCCCCCGACCCGGACGAGTTGAAGCGATCGCTGGCGCGCCTGCAGGTGGCGAAGCTCGACCTTCTGCAATTTCACAACGTCCGCCGGGCCGACCAGTCGCTCGGCCGGTTCAGGGACTGGAAGGCGCAGGGCCTTTGCCGCTATATCGGGATCACTTCGACATTCCGCAGCGACCTGCCGGCGATCGAGGCCGTGGTGGCGCGCGAGAAGCCCGATTTCGTCCAGGTCGACTATTCCATCGACAATCGCGAAGCCGAGAAGCGCCTGCTCCCCGTCGCCGCCGACGCCGGCGCCGGGGTGCTGACCGCGCTGCCGTTCGGACGCGGCCGCCTGTTCCGCGCGGTGCACGGCCGCGAGATGCCGGACTGGGCGCGCGAGCTCGCCGGCAGCTGGGCGCAGTTCTTCCTCAAGTATCTGCTCGGCGATGCCCTCGTCACCGCCGTCATACCCGGCACCGCCGATCCCGCTCACATGACCGACAATGCCGGCGCCATGCGCGGGCCCTTGCCCGACCCCGCCCAGCGCCGCCGCATGCGGGACTTTGTCGAGGCCTTGTGAGCGGTGCGCTCCTGCGCCGTTAAGGTTTCGTTTGCCGGTGGATCACTGCCCTTAGGACGGCGGAAAGCCTGTCGCGCATCATTCAACGACAGCGCACCGGCCGGCAGAACCCTTCGCAATTTCTCAATTCCTCCGGGCGAGAACAGCTTCACGAGAACGAGGCCTAAGGCCCGCCGTCGTCAAACAGGAAAGAGTCGAGATGTCGAAGACCATCAAGGCGTCGAGGCCGACGCCATTTCTTCCGCTCGCGTTGTTCTGCCTGATCGACCTCGTGCTCTCGCTCGCCATGATCCCGGGCAGCGCGGGCGCCGCGTTCGCCTGGCTGTAAGCCGGATCGATCGCGCAAAAGAAAAAAGGCGGCCGGGACCTTCCCCCGCCGCCTTCTTCATTCGTATCGATCAATCGTCCGTCGTTTCAGCCGCGATTTGGCCCACACATCCTGATGACCATGCGCATGACGGCATCCTGACGTTCGCCGACTTCAGGATCGGTCACGTCAGACTGGATCAGACGTCTTCCGGACGGTCGACATAGACGAGGCCGGCCTTCTGCAGCGGCTCGCGCATGTTGTACATGTCGAGGCCGAGTTCGCCGGAAGCCAGGCGCTTGCGCTTGCCGTCCTCGTCGGCATGACGTTTCGCCGCCTTGGCCGCCACCTCGCCGGCGACCGCGCGCGGCACCACCAGCACGCCGTCGTCGTCGGCCACGATGACGTCGCCGGGAGTCACCAGCGCACCGCCGCAGACCACCGGGACATTGACCGCGCCCAGCGTCGCCTTGACGGTGCCCTTGGCCGAAATCGCCTTGGACCAGACCGGGAATTTGAGCTGGGTCAGCGGCTTGATGTCACGGCAGCCGGCATCGATGATCAGGCCGACCACGCCGCGTGCGATCAGCGAGGTGGCGAGCAGCTCTCCGAACATGCCGTCGGTATTCTCGGTGGTGCAGCCGACCACAAGGATGTCGCCCTTCTTGCACTGCTCGACGGCGACGTGAAGCATCCAGTTGTCGCCGGGCTGGGCCAGCACGGTGACCGCGCTGCCGGCCACCTCGGCGCCGGGCCAGATCGGGCGCATATAGGGGCGCAGCAAGCCGCTACGGCCCATGGCCTCATGGGCGGTCGACACGCCGAGGCCCGCCAGCGTCTTGATGGTGGCCTCGTCGGCCCGGGGGATGTTCCTGACGACCACTGTCTTCACGGCAAATTCTCCTGTTGAACCTTGGCCCGCTGTTTAAGCCGTCTCGATCTTGTCGTCGAGCACATCCCGCATGGGAGGGCGAGTTGGTTTCAGAATGGAAATCTGAAGCACCCAAGCGGGGCTGATGTCCCGTCTGCGAACGACCGCCCCATTTGCCGCACGCTCCGACGGTCATTCGGAGCCCGGTCATTTCTCAGGGGCAAGAGCGAGCGCGGCTTCCCCCGCGCGCACCGTCAACGCGCGCTTCGCACCAAGCTGCCTGACGGCGATGCGGTCGTAGGCCGGGCGATAGCTGCCGTCGCTCCGCGCGGTGAGCTCCAGCGAGCCGGCGATGGGCCGAAGCTGAAATGTGAGGTGAAGGGCGTTGGCGCGCCAATCGGCGGTCTCGCCGTCATCTTCGAACAATTCGCCGGCCGACTGTTCCACCGGCTCGCCGAAAACGAGCAGCGTGCGTCTCTCGCACGTGTCTGCGGTGGCACCGCGCGATGCCTCGGCGATCGGAATCATGGCGCCGGCGCGGGCGAAGATCGGCAGACGTCCGAGCGGCGCCGTCACCGTGACGACCGAGCCGCCGTCGAAATGCGTGCCATCATGCCAATCGTACCACCCGCCCGGGTGAATGGGCAGGCGGACGCTGCGCCGGGTGGCGCCCTCCTCCAGCACCGGCGCGACCAGCAGGTCCGGCCCCAGCATGAAGGCATCGTCGATGACGCCGGCCGCGCCGTCCTGCGGAAAGTCCCAGAACACCGGACGGATGGCCGGCTCGTTGTCGCAGCTCGCACGCCACATCCGGGTATAGAGATAGGGCATCAGCGTATAACGCAGAGCAATTGCCGCCCGAACCTGCGGCAGCACGGACTCGTGCATCCACGGCAGGTTGACGGTGCCATCCTCCTTCCAGGAGTTCATCACCATGCGGGGCCACAGCGCACAGAATTCGACGAAACGACAGAACAGTTCCGGCGTCGGGCTCGGTCCGTGGAAACCGCCGACATCGTGGCCGACATTGAACAACCCGGACAGGCTCATGTTGAGACCCTGCGTCAGGTTGAAGCGCAGTGTCTTCCATGCGGTCTCGTTGTCTCCCGACCAGGTCTGGCCGTAGCGGGCGAGCCCGGCCGGTCCGCCGCGAGTGACGACATAGGGTCGCTTGTGCGGTGACCATCGCGACTGGGTCTCGAAGGCGAGTTTGGTCATCAGCAGCGGCTGCGCCGACCGCGCCAGACTCTGGGCAAACGGTCGCCCATCCCCGGCGCAGACCGCATCCTCGTCCCATATCTCGAACTCGTTGTTGTCGTTCCACACTGCGACGACGCCGTGATCGAGCAGCGCGCTCTCTATTCCCGTCTGCCACCACAGCCGGCCGGCGGGATTGGTGAAGTCGACGTGATAGCCGAGGCCGTCCCAAAATTGCGCCACCGCCGGCGCCCCGGTCACGCCATCCTTCACCAGGAGGCCCTTCTCCAGCGCTTCGCCAAGCCGCGGATGATCGTCCAGCAGGCAGGGTTTGATATTGGCAACCGGGCGGATCCCGGCCGCCGTCAATCGCGCCATGGTCGCAGATGGTTCGGGAAACTTGTCGCGGTTCCAGTTGAAGACGTAACGCCGCGCACCGATCGAGGTGTAACCGGAGCCGAAATGGAAGCTGTCGCAGACGATGTCGTGGCGACGGCACTCAGTGACGAACTCGGCAATGCGCCGGTCGGCATCGGGCGCGTCGGCAATCGCCATGGACGTGCAGCCGAATCCGAACGACCAGCGCGGGGCAAAGGCCTGTCCTCCCGTCATCCACGAGAAGCGGCGCACGACGTCCCCGGCGCCGGCGCCGGCCAGCACATAATAATCCAGGTCGCCGTCATCGGCGCGATAGGAGCGGAACAGGCCGTGGTAATTGTCGATGGTACAGCCGAAATCGACCGAACCGGTGGCAAGATTGTCGTAGAACAGGCCGTGGGCGCCATGCGGACCGTCGACCAGGAAGAACGGCAGCATCTTGTACAGCGGATCGCTCAACTCCGCATCGAAGCCGCAGGGATCGACGGCGTCGATGGCAAAACGCCGTCCGGTGCGATCGAGCGGCCCGGCCTTGTCGCCGAGACCGTAATGCCGCTCCGCAGGATCACGCGCCATGAAATGTGCGACGGCCGAGGTCTTGTTCGAGAGAAAATAAGCCTGTGTCGACCGGTCGCGAAGGAACGGCACCGCATCGCCGTCACGACGCCAGGCGATCGCAAACGGCGCCAGCGTCACTTCCGCGCTCAGGCCAGCGGCGGAGACGACAACGGTCGTCGCGGTCTCCTCGACGGCGATCTCCGGATTGGCGAAGCCAGTCAGGTCGTCGCGCGGCCGTCCTTCATAGGGCGGCTCCGCCCCGCCCGGCGCCACCGACCAGCCGCGATCGAGGCGATAGCCATTGCGGCGTCGCAGTGTCACCCGGCCGACATCATGCTCGAGGATGCGCAGCGCGATCGTCGCGCCCTCGCCGACCTCGAACACGGCGGCTCCGCCGTCGCGGCCGCAATAGCGCCCGCGGATCAACGCCTTCATCTGTCCTCACTCCATGGCTGTGCGACGATGCGGATCGCGGTCCTGCCGGACCGCATTGCCATCCGCATCGAACAGGTGAAGATCGCTCCGTCGCAGACGCACCGGCAGACGATCCCCCCGCCCGAACGACGTCTGACCCTCCTGGCGCACCGTGATCTGCGGCAATCCCGGCGCGGAGCAGTAGAGATACGTCTCTCCTCCCAGGTGCTCGACGAGATCGACGGCAAGCGAGAAATCGGCCTCGTGATCGGTCACATCGAGATGTTCAGGCCGTATGCCGAGCGTCGCCGCGCTGCCCGGCGGCAATGCCGGGGCCGGCACCGCCACCGTCGGCCCGGTCTCGCCAAGGCACAGCGCGTCGGCAGCAATGACGCGCGACGGCAGCAGATTCATGCGCGGCGAGCCGATGAAGCCGGCGACGAACAGATTGTCCGGCCGGTTATAGAGATCAAGCGGCGTTCCGACCTGTTCGATACGCCCGCCCTTGAGCACGACGATGCGGTCCGCCAGCGTCATCGCCTCGACCTGATCGTGGGTTACGTAGACCATGGTGCCGCCGATCTCGGCATGCAGGGCGGCCAGTTCCTTGCGGGTCGCGACGCGCAGCTCGGCGTCGAGATTCGACAGCGGCTCGTCGAACAGGAATATCTTCGGATCCCGGACAATGGCGCGCCCGATGGCGACACGCTGGCGCTGGCCGCCCGACAAGGCCTTCGGCTTGCGGTCGAGATAGTCGTCGAGGCGCAGCATAACGGCCGCACGCTGCACCCTCGCGTCGATCTCCGCGCGCGGCAACCCGATGTTCTCGAGAGCGAAAGCCATGTTCTTGTAGACGCTCATATGCGGATAGAGCGCATAGGACTGGAACACCATCGCAAGACCACGGTCGGACGCCGCCGCACGCGTCATATCGACGCCATCGATGGCGATCTCGCCTTCGCTGACTTCCTCAAGTCCGGCGATGATGCGCAGCAGCGTCGACTTGCCGCAGCCGGAAGGACCGACGAAGACGACGAATTCGCCGTCCGCGACAGCCAGATCAATGCCGTGGATCACGGCGATCGATCCAAAGGATTTGCGGACGCCCTTCAGGGTCAGCGCCGCCATGACCAGTGCCCTGCGATCATTTCATTCCCGTATTAGCGATACCGGTGGCGATGAAGCGCTGCAGAACGACGAAGACCATCGCCACCGGAAACAGCGAGACCACCGTCATCGCCAGAAGATAGTTCCACTGGGTCTGCAACTCACCCTGAAAGGCGTTGAGACCGATCTGCAGCGTGAATGACTCGGTCTTGGTCAGCACGGCGAGCGGCCACAGGAATTCGTTCCATCGCCACATGATGGAGAAGATGGCGAGCACCGCGAGCGCCGGTGTCGCGAGCGGCATCACGATTCGCCAGTAGATCTGCCATTCGGACGCCTTGTCCATGCGCGCTGCCTCGACAAGATCGCGCGGCAGCGTCAGCATGTATTGGCGCAGCAGGAAGACCCCCGTCGGCGTCGCAGCGCCGGGCAGGATCACCGCCCACAGCGAGTTGACGAGACCGAGCTTGGCGATGACGAGGTACGCAGGCACCAGGATGATGGTGATCGGAATCATCAAGGTTCCGATCACCATCAGCATGGCCGTGGTCTTGCCCCTGAATTCGTAGATCGACAGCGCATAGGCCGCCATCGAGTTGATCACCAGGGTGATCAAGGTGGCGACCAATGTGACGAAGACCGAATTGGACAGATAGCGGGCGAAGGCGAAGCGCTGCAGCGGTTCGGTGTAATTCTCCGTCGCCAGCGCCACGCGCCGCACCGGCGCGAGCTTGTTGACCGGCACACGAACCTGTTGCTTCGGATCCCCTGGGTCGACCATGTGAGCGATCAGGCCGATGCGCCGCGCCTGGGCAAGCACGCGGTGCGAACCGTCATCCATGGTTGCGGAAAACAGCGGCAACGGCTGGGCGAAGCCCTGGACGGCCGTTTCCTGCTGGGCCACCGGCAACAGCGAGGGCGGAAATTCGATCAGGCTCGCTTGCGTCTTGTACGACGAGAGCACAAGCCAGGCGACCGGGCCGAACATCAGGACGACCCCGAGCGCGAGATAGGCATAGGCCGCGACATCGGTCCAGTGCCAGCGCCCCGCATGCCGACGCGCGCGAAGGAACAGGAACCGGCTCATGACGCGCTCCGCCGCCTGGTTGCGGCGAGCTGCAGCAGCGTCAGCACGAACAGGACGACGCCGAGCGCCACCGACGCCGCGGCCGCCAATCCGAAATTCTGCACCTGGCTGGCGAACGCCGTTTCGTAAATGTACTGGACGATCATCAAAGTCGATGTTCCCGGCCCGCCGCCGGTCAGCACGAAAACCTCATCAAACGTCTGCACGCCGCGGATCAGGGCCAGAACGATAACGACAACAAGGCTCGGCCAGAGCAATGGAAGGGTGATCCGCCGGAACACCCGCCAGCGCGGCGTCGCATCCATCTGCGCCGCCTCATAGAGGTCCGCCGGGATCGCCTGCAGGCCGGCGAGCAGGATCAGCGTGTAGAATCCCATGTGCGCCCAGACGCTGACGAACACCGACCAGAACATCGCCCAGCCCGGGTCGACGAAATAGAGGATCTTGTGGCCGCCAAGCGTGGTGAGGCCTGCATTCAGCAAGCCGTCGCGCTGCAGGATCCACTTCCACACCAGGGCGACCACGACCGGCGACAGCAGCACCGGAAAGAAATAGACGGCGCGGAAGAATCCCCTGGCCCGGATCCGCATGTTGAGAACGACCGCTGTGGTGAGCGAGAACGCCACCATGGCTACCAGCTGAAACGCGGTGAAGCGCAGCGTGTTGGCAACGCCGCGCCAGAAATGGTCCTCGCGGCAGGACGCGGGATCGAGGTAGGAGCCGCAGTCGAACAGATAGCGATATTGGCCGGCGCCAACATAGGGGCGATCGGATAGGAACAGCGCTTCGCCGCCCGTAACCGAGAACACGACATTGATGACGAGGGGAGCGAAGACGAAGAGCGAAAAGAACGCGAAATTCGGCAGCAGGAAGACATAGGCCATCCGCCGCTCACCAATCAGCCGCTGCAGAGTGCGCATCGGAACATCGACGAGCCGCGCGAGGCCGCCGACGACGATGTCCAACACTGTGCCGCCGAGCCGGCCGAGCACCGGCAGATGCAGCGCTGAGCCCACCACCGTTGACTGCTCCTCTGAAGACGCGTTGGTCATGACGTGGAAGCCGCCGGACGCCTATTTGCCGCGTTCGGCGATCTGCTGCGCGACATCGCTCGCGATCCGCTTATAGGCTTCGTCGAGGGCGATCTCCCCGGATACCGCCTGGCCGATACGGCTGATCACGGCGTTGAAGATGACGCGGCTGGCCGGATAGCCCTGGAGTTGATTGGCAGCCGGCGCGAGCTGGGCGACGCTGTCGCTGAACACCTTGAGCGCCGCCTTCGCTGCGGGCGACGCGCCCTTGTAGTCCAGGCCCCGCCTGGCAAGGCCGATGTGACCCGGCACGAACAGCGAGCGCGCGTAGAATTCGGCGACGACGTCTTCGCTGGCGAGATAGTCGAGCACGCGGGCGACCTCGGCGGGATGTTTGGTCGACTTGATGCCGACCAGCGCCGCACCGCCGGGCATTCCGGAGCAGTTCGCCGGTCCGCACGGCGTCGGCACTGCGACCCAATCGAAATCAGTGCCGATCGTCTTGTCGAACTGGCCGATCTGCCAGGACCCCGACTCGTACATGACGACCTGGGCGTTCTTGAATTCCTCATTGGCGCCGCGATAGGCCGCGCCTGCCACGACTCCCCACAACTCCTTCGACATCACGCCGCCGTTGTGCCAGTCATAGATGAGCTGCGCGGCCCGCCTGAAACCGTCATCAACGACCGCCGGCTCTCCCTTCGGATTGAAGACAGTCGCGCCTTGCGAGATCGCGAGGCCGAAGAAGCGGTGACCGGAACGGTCGAACGCGATCGGAAACGGCACCTGGACCTTGGCCGCGACCTCCTTCGTCGCACTGGCCCAGTCTTCCCAAGTTGCCTTCGCGCCAGGCATCGTCACGCCCGCCTGCTCGAACAAGGTCTTGTTGACGAAGGGGCCGGTGATCGTGAGCTGCGTCATGAAGCCGGGGATCGAGGTCGTATCGCCCGGCACGCGCATCCATTGCAGGAACGGTCCGTAATTCGCCTCCCAATAGGCGGCGTCCTTCAGATAGGGACGCAGGTCGAGCATATAACGCGCGAGCCCACCCATATCGCCGACCCGGGCGATATCCGGCCCCTGCCCCGATGCAAGCTGCACCGGCAGCGTCTCATTGATGGCCTTGAAGGGCACCTGATCGAGGGCGACGTGGATGTCCTTGTTGGACTCCTCGAACCGCTTGAGCAGGTCGGCGATGACCTCCCCCTCATTGCCGTCCGAATACCAGGTCATGCGCAGCGTCGTCTGCGCGTCGGCGCCCCAGGTCACCGGCGCACCACCACCAAACGCCGCCACAAGGCTCCCGGCCAATAGCGCCAGGGTCGGAGACCATCGCGTCCTTCTCATCATTCCGTCCTCCCGGCAGTCCACTTGATCCTGTTTTCCGGACTTCGGATCGGCGCTGCCGCCCGGTCGCACCGGCAAGCGGTGTGACCACGACGACGCAACGGGTTCCGCGCCTGGCGAACTCCTCCCGATCCCGCAGCCGCCCCTTTTTGCCGAGAGCGTTAACCGCGACGAAATACAGCTTGGCAAACGTTTACCCACGCTGTCAATTGGGGATATTTCATTTTCACGCACCATCGGCTCTAAGAGCCAGGGCGGAGACTTGACCGCATGAAAGACAGCAAACGAGGCTCGACAAGCGCGTCACTGGCGACGGTCGCCGCGGCCACCGGCGTCTCGATCGCCACGGTGTCACGCATCGTCAATGGCGAAACCCGCCGCGCCTCGGCCGAGACGGTCGAACGAGTCCGCCAGGCCATCGAGGCGATCGGCTATCAGCCGAACCATGTCGGACGCACCCTGCGACGACGCGAAAGCCGCCTGGTAGCGATGCTGGCGCCTAATCTCGACAACCCGGTGATGTCGGCGATTGCTGCCTCGACCGAAGCGGCGCTGCGGGCTGCCGGTTATGTCATGATCCTCTGTGATACGCACGACCAGCCTGAACTGCAGGACGACTATCTCAATGCCATGCGCGCGCAGGTCGTCCGCGGCTATGTGATCGTCGCCAGCGTTGCGAGCCCTGTCCTGCAGGATTTCGTCAGCGATGGCGCGCCCATCGTTTTCGTCAACAGACGCAATCCGTTCGGCGGCGGCGCCTTCGTCGGCATCGACAACGTCAAGGCCGGCGCCGATGCGGCGGACCACCTCCTGTCAAACGGCGTAAACCGGCCCGGCGTTCTTTTCCCGACGCAAGGCTCGACGGTCACACGCGATCGCGTCGACGGATTCTGCCGGCGCCTTCTCGCTCACGGCCTGTCTCGGAGCGAGATCGCGACGGCGCATGCGCCGGGACTGTCCCATCTGGAGGTCGGATATGAGGCCGCGCGCAATCTGCTCGACGCGAACCAGCGGCCGACGGGACTGCTCTGCGTCAGCGACCAGATTGCTTATGGGGCCTATCGCTTCGCGCGCGAAGCCGGCATTCGCATTCCCGACGACTGCGCCCTCGTCGGCATCGACGGCAATCGTCTGAACGCCTGGATCGCGCCATGGCTACGATCGATTCACGTGCGTTATGAGGATTTCGGCGGTGCGGTCGTTGAACTGCTGCTCGACGTCTGGGGCGGCAAGACCCCGGTCGAGCGGATCATGCCCCATGTGATGGCCTGACTGCCTCTCCCCCTGCTGCCTTCGACATGGAAAGGCCGCCCGAAGGCGGCCCTTCGATTGCGCTGTCAGTAGCCGGTCCGTACCGATCCGCCGACGCTCGCGCCAGTAGCGGAGCCGGTTGTATGCGCACCAGCCTTGAGACCAGTGCTGTGGCGGCGGACGTGGGCCGATCCGCTCGCCGACCCGGTGGTGCGGCCCGGTGCATACCCGGACGCACCTGGATAGCCCTTCTTCGGGCGAAGACGCTGCGGCTCCGGCTGATCAAGGTCGCCGCCCGGCTCGTCGAGACGACCGGTCGCGTGCATCTCGCCTTCGCCGCCTGTTGTCCGGAAGCCGATTTGTTCCGCGGATTGCCCGCCGCGCTGATGCCTTGCGGCCCGTAAAAGGCGGGGCGTGAGCCCCAACGATCCCCCCGTTTCCTCCAGCGCGTTCGTCAAGGTAAGGTTCGTCAGACGGTGAAATATCCGAATGACGGCGCGCGCTTGAAATCCGAAATACGCCGAAACTACCCACAGACGTTGGTCGTCGTGAATCGATCGGGCTAGGCCGCGACCATACTGACGAAACCGTCGAGTTCCTCGGCTAATGCCACTTGCCAGTCCGGCATCGTCACATCGAAGACGGCGTTCAATCGGCCGTGGTCGAGCCTGCTGTTGAGCGGCCGCCGCGCCTTGGTCGGAAAGTCGGATGTGGCGATCGGGATCACCCGCTCCGCGACAACCGGCACACCCCGCGCCTTCAATCCTTCGACGATGGCGGTGGCGAAGCCGTGCCAGCTGGTGGTGCCGGCTGCGCTAACGTTGACGATGCCGCCGCCGCCAACAAATGGCGCCTGCCCGGCCAATTGCTTGCGCAGGATGCCGGTCACGGCCCCGGCAATGATCCGCGCCGATGTCGGCGCGCCGAACTGATCGGCAACGATGCGCAACTCTTGGCGCTCGCGGGCGAGACGCGCGATGGTCCTCAGGAAATTCTTGCCGTCGACAGCGTAGACCCAGCTGGTCCGGACGATGAGGTGTGGACAGCCGGTGCGCGCGATGGCGCGCTCGCCCGCAAGTTTGCTGGCACCATAGACCGACAGTGGCGACGGCTCGTCCTGTTCGCGCCAGGGGTTCTCGCCAGTGCCGTCGAAGACATAATCCGTCGAAAAATGCACCAGCGGCACGCCTCGTCCTGCCGCCCAAGCCGCCAGCGCGGCCGGCGCCTCTGCGTTGATCCGGAACGCAAGGTCGCGCTCGTCTTCGGCGAGGTCCACCGCGGTATAGGCCGCCGGATTGACGATCAACTGCGGCCGGACTTCATCGAGAGCCCGCTCAATGGAGCCCGGTTGCGACAGATCCAGCGCCGCGCGGTCGGCCGCGATCACCGTGCCGAACTCCGCCAGCGGTTGCCACAGCGCCCGACCGACCTGACCGGTGACCCCGGTGAGCAGGATCCGCATCACACCTCTCCATAGACCGGAAGACCGGTGATTTCAGCCAGGTGACGTCCGGCGGCATCCCGCGCCGAAAGCGTCGGCGCATCGATCCGCCAGTCGATGCCAAGCACCGGATCGTTCCACTTCACCACGACTTCATTCTCCGGCGTGTAGAGTTCGTCGCATTTATAGAAAAAATCGGCTGTGTCCGAAAGCACGGCAAAACCGTGGGCGAAGCCGCGTGGCACCCAGAACTGCCGGCGATTGTCCTCGCTCAGTTCGACCGCGACGTGGCGCCCGAACGTGGGGCTGCCGCGACGGACATCGACCGCGACGTCGATCACAGTCCCGCGCAGCACGGTGACGAGCTTGCCTTGTGCCTTCGGATTCTGCAGGTGCAGGCCGCGCAGCACGCCGCGCGCCGAGCGGGACATGTTGTCCTGGACGAATGGACGCCGGATGCCGGCCGCCGCATAACGCTCGGCCTGATAGCTTTCGAGGAAGAATCCGCGCGCATCGCCGAACAGCTTCGGCTCGATGATGAGCACCTCGGGAATTTCGGTCGCGATGATATTCATGAACACTCCGATCGGCATCGCTTCGAACTGCAGTAGACTTTTCTAGCCTCCGCTCCGATAGAATCGGAGCGGAGGCTCTAGTGTGGCGTCTCGCAATTGCCTATGTCCTTTGCGGCAAGCCCCTGTAGGCAATTGCGAGACATAAGCCACACTAGCTTTTTGATTTTGCTAGTGTCCTGATGTCTCCGAATTACCGTGCGAGGGTGAGGCAAATGAAGCGGTAATTCGGAGACAGGACACTAGTGTGGCGTCTCGCAATTGCCTACCGCCTTTGCGGCCAGTCTCTCGTAGGCAATTGCGAGACATAAGCCACACTAGCGCTTTGATTTTGCTAGTGTCCTTTATGTCTCCGAATTACCGTGCGAGCGTGAGGCAAATGGAGCGGTAATTCGGAGACAGGACACTAGGTTTTTGTTTTGACGCGTTTTCTTCGCGCGAACCGGTATCCACTTCACTGGAAAACGCTCTAATAGCGCGAACGTTGCAACTTGATCACCCGGCCGCAGAGAGTTTGGGAGCCCGCAAACGATGCTGACGCGTCCCATTCTACATCGTCATCGGACAACGTCTTCCCTCATCCGCTCGCCCGCCCGTATGCCGGGCCGGAAACCGCCCCTATGAACACATGCCTGCTCGAAGAACGCGCAGCACTCTCGCCGATTACGCAGATCGCTTGATGCAGATCAATGGCAAAGTCGGCGAGGAACGCAAAAAGGCGCCGCGATCGCCTCCGTCATTCCCGCCCGCTATTGGAGATCATGATGAGTTCCTCCCGCATCGCCTGTGCCGCGTTGAGAAGCAAGGTGATGAGCGCGGAGCATGCCGCAGCCATGATCCGATCCGGCAGCACCGTCGGCATGAGCGGGTTCACCGGCTCGGGCTATCCCAAGGCGGTACCGCTGGCGCTCGCCGCCCGCATCGAGCGCGAACATGCCGCCGGCCGTCCGTTCCAGCTGCGGGTGTGGACCGGCGCTTCGACCGGCCCCGAGCTCGACGGAGCGCTGGCCAGGGCCAACGGCATCGAATTCCGCCTGCCCTATAATTCCGATCCGACCGCGCGCGACAAGATCAACCGCGGTGAAATGGACTATTTCGACATGCATCTCAGCCAGGTCGCGCCAATGGCCTGGCAGGGCTTTCTCGGTCCGCTCGACACCGCTGTGGTCGAGGTCACCGGCATCCGCGCCGACGGCTCGCTGATCCCGTCGTCTTCCGTGGGCAACAACAAGACCTGGCTCGACCGCGCCTCGCAGGTGATCCTCGAGGTCAACCGCTGGCAGAACCCGGCGCTCGAGGGCATGCACGACATCTATTACGGCACGGCGCTGCCGCCGCACCGTATTCCGATCCCGATCGTCAAATCCAGCGACCGCATCGGCGAGGCAACCTTCCGCTGCGACCCGGCCAAGATCGTCGCCATCGTCGAGACCGAGGCGCCGGACCGCAACCTACCCTTCGATGCGCCCGATGCCACCGCCCACGCCATTGCCGGGCATCTGATCGCGTTCTTCCGCCATGAGGTGGCCAAGGGCCGGCTGCCGTTGTCACTGCTGCCGATCCAGTCCGGCGTCGGCAACATCGCCAATGCAGTGCTCACCGGCCTCGTCGATTCGCCGTTCGAAGCGCTGACCGCCTATACCGAAGTGATCCAGGACGGCATGCTCGACCTGATCAAGGCCGGCAAGCTCACGATCGCCTCGGCCACCGCGTTTTCGCTCAGCCCCAATGCCGCCGCCGAAGTGAATGCCGACATGGCGCGCTTCCGCGACCGCATGATCCTGCGGCCGCAGGAGATCAGCAACCACCCGGAGGTGATCCGCCGCCTCGGCTGCATCGCCATGAACGGGCTGATCGAGGCCGACATCTACGGCAACGTCAATTCCACCCACATCATGGGCTCGCGCATCCAGAACGGCATCGGCGGCTCGGGCGACTTCGCCCGCAACGGCTACATCTCGGTGTTCATGACGCCCTCGACGGCGAAAGGCGGCGCGATCTCCGCGATCGTGCCCCAGGCCAGCCATGTCGATCACATCAACCAGGACGTCCAGGTTCTGGTGACCGAACAGGGCCTCGCCGATCTCCGCGGCCTCTCGCCCAAGCAGCGTGCACGGCTGATCATCGCCAACTGCGCCCATCCCGACTATCGCGACGCCCTCGCCGATTACTTCGAGCGGGCCCGCCGGCAGTCCTATGGCCAGCAGACCCCGACGCTGCTCGCCGAGGCGCTGTCCTGGCACCAGCGCTATGTCGAGACCGGCACCATGAAGCGCTGACGCGTGGCGCCTCAAGACACCGCCGGGAATCCGAACAACCGCTGCGGGTTGTCGACCAGGATGCGATTGCGCGTCGCCTCGTCTGGCACCCAGTCGACCAGCAAATCGAGCAGGTCCGCCACCGTCATCATCACGCCCCAGTTGGCGACGTGGGGCCAGTCCGAGCCCCAGATGCAGCGCGTCGGCGCGGCATCGACCAGGCGATGGGCGAAGGGGATGGTGTCGGCATACGGAGACCCTTCGACCGTATTGCGATAGGCGCCGGACAAGCGCACCCAGGCGCCGTCGCGCGCCAGGGCGACCAGCATCGCAAAGCCCGGATCATCGACGCCGCGCGAGGTGGGAAAGTGCCCCATGTGGTCGATCAGGAAGGGCACCGGCAGGCGGGCGAGCTGTGAGGCGATCGCCGGCAGCTGGCCGGCCTCGATCAGGAACTGGAGATGCCAGCCCATTTCGCGGCACATCGCGCCGTAATCGGCGAGCCGGTCGAAACCGATGCCACCGCCATAGAGGACGTTGAGCCGCAGGCCGACGACGCCGCTGTCCTTGAGCGCGCGCCGCTCCGCCTCACCCGCCTCGAGCGCCATCACCGCAATGCCGCGCAACCGCTGCGGATGATGGCGCAGGGTCCCGACCATGAGGCGGTTGTCCGTGCCATGAACGCTGACCTGGGTCAGCACGCCATAGGTCATGCCGAGGGTATCCAGCATCGACAGATACTGAGCCTCCGACGCCGGCGGCGGGGTATAGCTGCGCGCCGCGACGAAGGGATAATCCGGCGGTGCGCCGATGACGTGGCAATGGGTGTCGACTGCCCCCTTGGGCACCTTGAGTCGCTTCGGCTGCGGCTGCACCGCCGGCGGGGCCGGACAGCCCGGCGGGGGCGCTGCGCTGTCGTTCGTCATGGTCAATCCGCCAAGAGAATGCGGCCGCGGGTTTCCGGCAAGGCATAGGCCGCAAGGAAGAACACCGCATAGGCGACCACCGCAAAGATGGCGATGGCGTTGGCGAGCGTCGTGGTCTGCGACAGATAGCCGACCAGCGCCGGAAACAGCGCGCCAATGCCGCGGCCGAAATTGTAGCAGAAGCCCTGCCCCGAACCGCGCAGGCGTGTCGGATAGAGTTCGGTGAGGAACGGCCCCATGCCGGAGAAATAGCCCGAGGCGAAGAAGCCGAGCGGGAAGCCGAGCAGCCACAGCACCTCGTTGGTAAAGGTGATCTGGGTATAGACCAGCACCACCACGATGGCGCCCAGCGAGAACAGCAGGAACAGCTTGCGGCGACCGATGCGGTCGGCGAGCCAGGCGCCGACCAGATAGCCGACGAAGGAGCCGATGATCAGCGCCGCGAGATAGCCGGTCGAGGACACGATGGAGAGCTTGCGCTCGGTGGTGAGGAAGCGCGGCACCCAGAAGGTGACGGCGTAGTAGCCGCCCTGGCAGCCGGTGGCGACGAGGGAGGCCAATAGGGTGGTCTTCAGGATCGGCCCCTCGAAGATCTCCCAGATCGCCGACCTGTCGCCACTGACCTGCTGATGGGCCAGGGTCTGCGCCGCGATGCTCGGCTCCTCGACATATCTGCGCAGGAAGAACACCAGCAGCGCCGGCAGCACACCGACCGCGAACATCCAGCGCCAGGCCTGCTCGGGCGGCAGCAGCGAGAACAGTACCGCCTGGGTCAGAACCGCGATGCCCCAGCCGACCGCCCAGCCCGATTGCACCGAGCCGACCGCGCGACCGCGATATTGCGCACGGATGGTTTCGCCCATCAGCACCGCGCCGGCTGCCCACTCGCCGCCGAAGCCGAGGCCGAGCAGCGCCCTTGCGATCAGGAGCTGGTTGAAGTCCTGGACGAAGGCGCAGACCAGCGAGAACACCGAAAACCAGACGATGGTGATCTGCAGCGTGCGGACGCGGCCGATGCGGTCGCAGAGGAACCCGGCAAGCCAGCCGCCGATCGCGGAGGCGAGCAGCGTCACGGTGCCGGCAAGGCCGGCGAGACCCGCATCGACACTCCACAGCTTGATGATGGTGCCGATCACCAGCGGGTAGATCATGAAATCCATGCCGTCGAGCGCCCAGCCGGTGGCACAGGCCCAGAAGGTGCGGCGCTCGGCCGTATTCATGTCGCGATAGAACGCCATCAGGCTGGTGTCCTGCGGCTCGACGACACCCGCGCTCTCGGTGGTCATTGGCTTCCTCCCCCTGTTTTACACGCGCGCCGGGCGAATCGCCTCCTCGGCGCGCATCACGCGCCCGCAAGTCGGCACGATTGTTCCCACGGGTCAATATGTTAGAGCCGTTTCGGCCGCCCTGCCAAGCTCTGCCGCCGAGGCATGCAGGCCATCCTGACATGGAGCGAAATGCGTCAGGGGACCTCCGCGGCGGCCCCTGCGTCCGCGCCGATGCTCAGCAGCGACGCGGTCTCGCCGCCGTGACGCAGGCCGACGGTGATGATGCGTGCCTTGACCATGGGCGTCATCGTGGCGCTTTCGCCGGTGCCCGGATTGACCGCGAAGGCCGGAAAGCTGGCGCCGGCGACCGAGAGCCGCAAGGCTTCGCCCTCTCCCGCAGTCACGCAGGTCGCGCGCATGGGGATCTCGACGGGCATGGCGCGACCGGCGTCGAACGTCGCATAACCTTCGGCCAGCGGCATCACCTGCCCCGCGGCGGTCACCAGCGACAGCGTGCAGCAGAGATCGAAGCCCGGCGCATCGCTCTCGACATGGAGCACCGCGGCGACATCGCCGGCGAATGTCGTTGGCGACGCAAACGGCGCGGTCGTGAAGGTCAGCACGTCGCCGCGCGCATCGATCGCGGCGCGGTCGATCGCCCCAGGCGGCGTGCCGAAGCTGCCGCCGTGGCTTGGCGCCGGCCGCCAGGGATCATGGACCAGGTGGTCGATGCCGCCGGCATCGGCCGGCTTGTCGCGCAACGTGCCGTCTGCGCTGTCGATCGACGCGGCGCCGCTGCCGCCGAGGTGCAGCGCGGAGGCTGTCGCTGGCCAGTCGTCGAAGCCGCGCCAGGTCCTGCTGCCGAGATCGAACAGCTCGACCTGCGGCTCATTCAGCATGCCGGTGTCGATGCCCTTGAGCCAATGATCGAACCAGCGGACATGCAGGACATCCATGCTGCGCGCCGCCTCAGGGCCGAAGTCCCGGCCGGCGCTGCGGCGGTCCCAGGGAAAGTGAATCCAGGGCCCGACCACGAGACGCACCGGCGCCGCGCGCCGCGCCGCGAGCGCCTTATAGGCGGCGAGCGTGCCGCGGAGATGACTGTCATACCAGCCGCCCACGATCAGGATCGGCAATTGCCTGGCCGCGACCGCCTCGATCCGCGAAGCCGGCGACACCCTGCGCCAGTACTCATCCTGCGCCGGCGTCTCGAGCCAGGTCTGATAATGGCTGAGGTCGCGGTGACGCCGCATCAGCTCCGGCCGACAGGCGATCGCTTCGTTCAACGGCAGGCCACGCGAGGCGGCGCGCAGTTCGACAAAAGCCGCCTCATTGCCGGCGTGACGCGCGGTCTCGGCCGCAACCTGCACCGCCCAGCCGAGATTGCCGGCGAATGGAAAAGCGCCATTCTCGTAAGCCCAGTGATCGCGCACGTCCCAGGCGAACATCGATGGCGCCAAGGCCTTGAGCGCCGGTCCTGCGCCCGGCGCGGCCATCAGCTGGTTGTAGCCCTGGTAGGAGAAGCCATACATGCCGACGACACCGGTGGTGCCGTCAAGGGAAGCCGCCCAGTCGACCGCGGCGGCACCGTCGGCGGCATCGCTTTCGCCGAAACGGAAGCGGCCTTCGGAGCTGCCGCGGCCGCGGCTGTCCTGCACCACCACCACGTAGCCGTGGGCGGCGTACCAGCTCGGATGGGCGTAACAGATGGCGCAGCCGATCCGCCGGCCGTAGATCTGGCGCATCAACAGCACGGGATATTCGCCCCGGCCCTCCGGTCGCCAGATGTCGGCATCGAGCCGCACGCCATCGACGGTCGTCATCGCCCGGGTCTCCGGTGGACGCACGGCAAGCAAGGGGCGTGAAGCGGATGCGGATGTCATGCGCGGTACCTGTGGGAATCGGCCAACAGTCGGCCGTGAATGGTGCTGGCGAAGCGGGCCCCCTGGCCACGATAAGACACGCGGTGACGGGTGCCGCAAAGCGCCAAGATTCGCCTCGGTTGTTGCCCTTCGGGCAACGGCCGAGCAGTTGGCCCTACCCCGCGCCGATGCCCCAAGGCACCGCGCCTGTCCCGCCGCCGCGAAACCGGGACATCCACGGCGGTGTTATCGCAAATGCTTGCAAAGCCGACGGGGGATGCCTAAAAGGACGCACCAGACGCGATCTGGAAAGCGCTTCGACTTAAAGGCTTTCTCATAACTCATTGAAAATGTGAGTTATTTTGGGGGATCGTCTAATGGTAGGACTGCAGACTCTGACTCTGCCTGTCTAGGTTCGAATCCTAGTCCCCCAGCCAATCGCCGGATCCTGACGACGCGATCATCACTTAATGCCATCGTGACCGAGGCCGGAGCACCCGGCCGGCGCGCTTCAACTCGCGCGTCATTCTCATCTCACGCAGGCCGCCAATCAGGACGATCGTCAGCGCAGCAGCCTACGGTCCGCTCGGACTCGCGTGCCTGCTCAAGGCCTATGCTGCGCCTCCAGAGATCAGGCATTGATCTGCGGCCATAGCCGATGCCTGATCAATCCTCCTTTGGCGGCTTGAAGGTGCCGGAAGCCGCCTTGGCGGCACTCTCGCCGACAGCACGAACCTGTTCGTTCAAGGCGTTGAGCTGGCCCTGGAAGAATTCGGACTGGATCCGGACCACCTCTTGAACGTCCTTGGCGAGGAGCAGCTTGCCAGAGAGATCGAGCCCTGGTCGATGCTCTGCCGCAGGAACGTCCTGAAGGCCCTGGCATGATCGGCGAACGGCAACGGTGACGACCCAAGGCCCTTCCCGATGCGGACCATGGCGCCACGGGTTGTCAACATACGCCGGCGCATCCGCAGTTCGAAGCGGATCTGCAGATCGAACTGGAGTCCGCAACTGATTTCGCTGGACTGAGGCATGGCTCTTACCGGCTAACCTCGCGCAACGGGGCGGACGGGGTAGCGTTCTGCCGCGGATTGATCTCTCACGCGCGATCGCCCGCGGTTGACGACCCATCTGGTGGGGTTCTAGTGTGGTGGATCTGACGCTCGTTTCAGTATTGCAGCGAGTTCTTCGAACGAGCGTCAGATCCAAAACCACACTAGAATCATAATGATGCTAGTGTCCCCTTGTTTCCAACGTTCGTATGAGCGCCTGCTGCAATGGGATACGAACGTTGGAAACAGGACACTAGAAGATCACCATGAACAGCAATCCGCTCACCCCCCGGATGTATTACGCGCCGCTTTCATAGCGGCGGGGTGCTTTGCCATCCATCAACCGCTGCATCGCCAGCGGTTCATCTGATCAGGACGCCTCTGGCCTTGCGAGCTCCGCCGAGGTCAGACCATGTCGCACGACAAAGACGATTTCATCCCGTCCCATCCTCAGGATCGACCGTTGCTCGGCCTGATCGGTTTCGGCGCCTTCGGACGGCTTGTCGCCGAACATCTCTGGCCGTTCTTCCACCTGCGCGTGCATGATCCCGTGCTGCCTGCGGGCGCCTCAATCCCCTTTCGCGACGCGGCTGTCACGTCTCTCGCCGCAGCCGCCGCCTGCCCGGTGGTGATCGTCGCCACGCCGGTGAACGGCCTCGACGCGACGGTGGCAGCGGTCGCCCCCCACGTCCGTCCCGGCGCGGTGGTGCTCGATGTCGGCTCGGTCAAGATGATCCCCGCAGAGATCATGACGAGCGGGTTGCCGAGCGAAGTCGATATCGTGGCAACGCACCCGCTGTTCGGCCCGCAAAGCGCCAGAGGCGGCATTGCAGGATTGAAGATCGCAGTGTGTCCCGTGCGCGGCCAACGCTGCCGCAGCGTGGTCGCCTTCCTGCGACGCAAGCTGCGGCTGGAGGTGATCCTGACCACTCCCGAAGCGCACGATCGCGAGGCCGCTGTGGTCCAGGGACTGACCCATTTGATCGCCAAGGTCCTGGTCCAGATGGAGCCCTTGCCGACATCCATGACGACCCGCAGCTTCGACCTGCTGGTCGAGGCGATCGACATGGTCCGGCACGACGCGCCGGAAGTGTTCCATGCGATCGAACGGTCCAATCCGTTTTCGCCGGCCGTTCGCGATCGCTTCATTGAACTGGCGTCGATGCTCAATGCCGATCTCGACGCGCCCGGGTGAAATACCGCAGATCATCTCGCCCGAGGCTGCCGGGCCCCGGCCGTATCGCGGCTCATGTCGCCACCTTGCCGGCGAGTGCACCCTCGGCCTTGAGCACTTCATGCGCCGCCTTGAAGGCCTCGAGCCCGGCCGGGATGCCGCAATACACCGTGGCGTGCAGCAGGATCTCCTTGATCTCCTCGACGGTAAGACCGTTCTGCAAGGCGCCCTTGACGTGCAGCTTGAGCTCCGCCGGCTTGCCGAGAGCCGTCAGCATGGCGAGGTTGATCATGCTGCGGGAGCGACGCTCGAGGCCGGGCCGCGTCCAGGCATATCCCCAGCACCATTCGGTCGTGATCTGCTGGAACGCCATCATGAAATCGTCGGCCTTGGCGAGGCTGCCGTCGACATAATCGGCGCCGAGTACCTCGCGGCGCACCGCAAGCCCCTTGTCGAACATGGACGCGTCATCGCTCATCCTTGGGTCTCCTTCCGCCGACATCATCGCCATAAGCGCCTGCCACGGGCGTCATAGGCCCTCCGGCCAGATTGTCCGTCAATCGGAGAATATGCCATCGTCGAACAAAATGGAGGGGCGGCCATGGACAGCAATGCTCTGCAGGCGGAACGTCGCCCAGGACCCTGATCGGGCTCGATGCGCTCGCCGAGTTCGTCGCCGATCGAACCATCATGACTTTCCGATCGCAGCAACCAACTTTCATCCTCAAGGCATCCTCAAGGAACGACCATGCACCGTCGCAACGTGCTCGCCGCCATGGCGGGACTGGGATTCGCTTCGACCCTCGGCACCAGCCATCCTTCACGCGCAGCTGAAGGCCGCAGCATTCCCAGCATCCCCGGTCCCGACCCCGACACGCGGACGCCGAAATTCCGTGTCCCAGCCGGCAGCATCGACACCCATACCCATATCTTCGGCCCCGCCGCCGTCTACCCGTTTTCGCCGACCCGGCCCTATTCGCCGCCGGACGCACCGCTCGAGATGTTCCGCAAGCAGCATCAGGCGATCGGGGTGGAGCGCGCCGTGATCGTCAACGCCACCGTTCACGGCTTCGACAACCGCGTCGTCACTGACGCCATCGCGCAGAGCGGAGGCCGCTACAAGGGCGTCGCCAATATCAACATTCCATGTCGGATGGAGAGATCGCCGCGCTCGACAAGGCCGGCATCCGCGCCTGCCGCTTCGCCTTCCTCAAGCGCCTCGGCGGCATCGGCGACATGAAGGTCTTCCGCTCCCTGGTCGACCGTGTCGCCGCCATCGGCTGGCATGTCGACATCTATCTCGAAGCGGGTACGATCAGCGAATTCACCCCTATCCTCAAGGCCCTGCCGGTAACCTATGTCATCGACCACATGGGCACGATCAGCGCGGCGAAAGGCCTGGACGATCCGGAGTTCAAGGCCCTGCTCGACCTTCAGGCGAGAGACGAGAAGTGCTGGGTCAAGATCACGGGGCTCGAGCGCGCATCGGCATCGGGGCCGCCGTTCCACGACTCGGCGCCCTTCGCCAAGTGGCTCATTGACAATGCTCCCGACCGGGTGCTCTGGGGTACCGACTGGCCGCATCCGAATGTGAAGATCATGCCGAACGACGGCGACCTCGTCGACCTGATCCCGCTCTATGCGCCGGACCCGGCGATGCAGCGCAAGCTGCTGGTGACCAATCCCGAGCGTTTGTTCAAGTTCGCCCCCTGGACCTGATCCAGGGGCCCTCTCCCCGAACCCGGCCCCTGGGGGCCGCAGGATACGATATGACGACGACGTCAATAACGAGCCCGAAGATCCGCACCTCACGCCGCGCCTGGTGGAAGGAGCTTTGGGTTCAGGTGATGATCGCCATGGCGCTCGGCATCGCGCTCGGCGCGGTGCGCCCCGATCTCGGCACCCAGATGCAGCCGCTCGGCGACGCCTTCATCAAGGCGATCCGCATGCTGATCGCGCCGATCATCTTCTGTACCGTGGTCAACGGCATCGCCCACATGGCCGACATGGCCAAGGTCGGGCGCGTCGCCGTCAAGGCGCTGGTCTATTTCGAGGTCATCACCACCTTCGCGCTCGTCATCGGTCTTACGGCCGTCAATGTCTGGCAGCCCGGCGCGGGGATGAATGTGGACGTCTCCTCGATCAATGCCAGCGTCGTCGAGCCTTACGTCAAGCAGACTGCGGCGGTCGGCTTCGTGCCGTTCCTGATCAACATCATTCCGCAGACCTTCGTCGGCGCCTTCGCCGAGGGCAACATCCTCCAGGTGCTGTTCCTGTCGGTGATGTGCGGCTTCGCGCTGATCTGGCTCGGCGAGCGCGCCAAGCCGATGACCGACGTGATCGACGTCGGCGCCAAGATGATCTTCGGCATGGTCAAGATCGTGATGTGGGCGGCGCCGCTCGGCGCCTTCGGCGCCATCGCCTTCACGGTCGGCAAATTCGGCCTCGGCTCGCTGTCCTCGCTCGGCAAGCTGATCGGCGGCTTCTATGTCACCTGCGTGATCTTCATCGCGGTGGTGCTGGGGCCGATCTCCGCGCTATGCGGCTTCAGCCTCTGGAAACTGATCCGCTACCTCTGGGAGGAGCTTTTGGTCTGCATCGCAACGACCTCGTCGGAAACGGTGCTGCCACGTATGTTGTCCAAGCTGGAGGCGCTCGGCTGCGAGCGCAGCATCGTCGGCCTGGTGATCCCGACCGGATATTCCTTCAATCTCGACGGCACCTGTCTCTATCTCGCCACTGCCGCCGTCTTCCTCGCCCAGGCGACCAACACCCATCTCGATATCAGCCATCAGGTCGGGCTGCTGCTGATCCTGCTCGTGACATCGAAGGGCGCGGCGGGGATCGCAGGCGCCGCCTTCGTGGTGCTGGCGGCGACGCTGGCCGCCGGCGGCACCATTCCGGTCGCCAGCGTGGCGCTGGTGCTCGGAGTTCATCGCCTGATGTCCCAGGCGTTGACGCCGACCAACCTGGTGGGCAATGCAGTTGCCACCATCGTGATCGCCAAATGGGAAAATGCCCTCGACGCCGCCCGCATGCGCCTTGTGCTCGATGCCGGCGAGGCGCCGGATGGCGGAGCCTGATCCGGTCATCATCAAACAGAAGACGGCGAATGGCAAATTCCCGCCCGGTCCATCCCACGCGGCGACGCGCGATGGCGATAGCGGCAGCCCTTCTGGCGCTCTCGCTCGGCGCGGCGAAGGCATCCGACGTCGATCAGGCCCATATGGGGCGTCGAACGCCATGCCATTGGCATTCCAAAAGGCCGCGAGGCCACCATCGAATTCCTCGGCCAGTTCACCGCCGAGATCCAATCGACCGGCCTCGTTCGGGGTGCGGTCGATCGCGCCGGCCTCAAGGGCGTCGCGCCCTGGGCGCGACCGGACACATCGACACGATACATAGACACGACAGGTTCAATCCCGACCGAGGTACCGACCATGATCGCATTGAGAGCACTGACCGCCGGCTTTGCCGCCGCCGCGATGATCGCGTCACTCGGCTGCAGCACCGCCGCGGCCGATGCGTTTCCCACCAAGCCTGTGAGGATTCTCGTGCCCTACGCCGCAGGTGGCGCGGTCGACGTTCTCGCCAGGACGATCGGCCAATCCCTGTCGAAAACCTGGGGACAGCAGCCGGTCATCGAGAACCGCCCCGGTGCCGGCGGCGTGATTGCCTCGCAGGCTCTCGCCCAGTCTGCTCCCGACGGCTACACGCTGATCCTGGTCGCGAGCGGACATCCGCTCAACCAGTTCATCTATCCGAAGCTGCCTTATGATACATTCAAGAACTTCTCTGCAATCACGGAGATCGCCTATTCCCCGCTCGCCGTCGTGGTCTCGAAGAAAAGCGGTATCAGCGACCTGAAGGAGCTCATCGCCCGCGCCAGGGAAAAGCCGGACTCGCTATCCTACGGCATGTCGGGCAACGGCACCTCGGCCCACCTCGCCGGCGAGTTGCTCAAATACATGGCGAAGGTCAGCATCGTCGCGGTGCCTTACAAGGGCGGTGCCCCCGCCCTGATGGCGGTCATCGCGGGCGAGGTACCGATGAGCATCAATCCGCTTCCAGAAGTCATCGGTCAGCTCGACGGCGGCGCGGTACGCGTGCTGGCGGTCACGACGGCGACGCGCGCCAAGCAACTGCCCGAGGTGCCGACGGTCGCCGAGTCCGGCCTGCCCGGCTATGACGCCGCGGTATGGTGGGGCTTTCTGGCGCCCGCCGGTCTGTCGCCCGAACTGACACAGAAGCTGAACCGGGACATCGTCGGCGCCCTTCATGATCCGGTTGTTGTCGCAGCGCTGGACAAGATCGGAGCAACCCCGGTGGGAAACTCGCCGCAGGAATTCGACGCCTTGATCCACGCCGAGGCGGCAAAATGGGAGCCGGTGCTCAAGGAGGCCCAGATCAAGGTGGAGTGAGGCGCTGGCGCAGGAACGCTCCGAAAAAAAGGACCCCCGGCAGTGCCGAGGGTCCGTCTTTCTCACTATCGCCGCGCGGGGATGCGGTACGGCTCAGTAACCAGCGACGACCGGGCCGCCCCAGTTGAAGTGGTAGTTGATGCCAGCCTTGATCGTATGGGTCGACACCGAGAAATCGACGGCATTGAAGTAGGTCTGGCGACCGTAATCGGCATACATGTATTCGACCTTCGCCGACCAGTTCGGCACGAACATGTATTCGAGGCCGGCGCCGACCGTGTAGCCGGAATGCAGCTTGCTGTCTGAGAAATTGAAGCCGCCACCGGTGAAGGCCACCTTGTTGTCAGCCCAAGCATAGCCGCCCTTGACGTACAGCAGCGCTGAATTGAACGCCATGCCGACACGGCCGGTCACGCTGCCGAAGGCGCGAATCTTCTCTTCGGCCAAAATGCCAAGCGAGGTGTCGGAATAGCTGAGGTCCGCACCGGCCGCATCGACTTCGATACCGAAGACGAACTGGCTGCCCGGCGCCTGCCAGTTCCAGCCGACGGTGCCGCCGCCGAAGCCGCCCTTGATGTCGCTGGTGGTGGTCGCAATGCCCGAGACTTCGACCCGGTTCGACCAGCCGTAACCGCCCATCGCGCCGATATAGAAGCCCGACCAGTTGGTCGCCGGCGACAGCGCAACCACCGGCGCCTTGGTATAGGGCCGGGCCGCCAGATCGGCAGCAGACGCGGTCGAAACAACGGCAAGGAGAGCGGTGCAGGAAAGCAGAATTTTCTTCATTTAGGATCAGCCCCAATTACAGATTGCGATCCTAGCAACACACCTTGCGCTACAACTGCAAGCCAGCAGCGGTCGATCGCAGGTAGAATCTTGACGTAGTGGTATATCTACAACAGCCATCTGAAGCCTTGAACGACCCGCCGACAGCGGCAAATTAATAATATATTTGAGACACTTAAATTACATTACGAACACACCACCGCTGCCGGAGACCCTGCTACTGACGTGCAGAGCCCGCGCGACGCAACCGACAGGGACAGGCTGCGTGGCGATCGCACGCCCTCACCCCTGCCCCACGGCGTCCATGCCGCGAAACACCGCGCAGCGCCGAAACACCTCCAGCGTCGGAGATTCCGATTTGTGTTGGCACCATTTGGCGACCAGCTTGGCGAGCCCCTTGATGTCGCGCCCGCTCGCCGCCGGGAAGACGTCGGCCAGCCGCGCCACCAGTTCGGGCCCGAGCGGCAGGCCAAACTGCCCGGCCATCACCTCCCAGATGCGGCGACGCCCTGCCGAATCGGGCGGATGGAAGCGGATCATGGCGATGCAGCGGGACACGATCGCCTCGTCGATATCCTCGACGCGATTGGTGGTCAGGAAGAGCAGCCCATTGAAATATTCAAGCACGCGCAGGAAGACGCCGACCACCGCATTCGCGGTCATGTCGTCGGCGCGGCTGCGGATATAGACGTCGGCCTCGTCGATCAGCATCACCGCGCCCCAGCGCTGCGCCCGTGTCAGCACGTCCTTGAGCGCCGTCTCCATCGCCGCGACGTTGAGGCCGAGCTGACCGGAATGGACGCGATAGAGTGGCCGCCTGATGATTTCGGAATAGACCTCGGCGGTCAGCGTCTTGCCGACCCCGGGTGGGCCGGCGCACAGCACGGTGGTGCCGCCGGACTTGCCGGCAACGATATCGTCCATCAGCACGTCCATCTCGGCGGTGAGGATGTCGATCAGATCGGTCTGTTCTCGCGGCAGCACCAGCTTGTGGCGCAGCTCCGGCTGGTAGGCGTAGGGCGCCATGTCGCCGGTATGCACCCATAAATAATGGTGCAGATCGAGATGAAAGACGAAAATGAAGGGGTGCACCGGCATCCGGGTGAACAGGCCGGGCGGCATCGCCGCCTGGATCTGTCTGATCTCGTCCTCGCCGTCGTAATGGTTGCTCTTGCCGGCCTTGCGCAGAAAGGGTCCGAAAATGTCGCCCGGCGCTTCCAGTGTCAGGCTTCGATTGCGCAGCACTTCCTCGTCATTGACGAGACGAGCGCCGCCTCCGCTGGTCGACAGCACGATGACGTCCTTGCGCGACCAGTCGGTGTCGCGATGGGTAGAGGACGGATCATCGGCGTAGTAGCCGACACCCTGGCCGGTGAACTGGCTGCCGTAGAGCGCCCGCCACTCGAAATAGCGCGTCGCGGTCTCGTCATAGGCAGCGATCAGCTCGGGCGTCTCCTTGAGGAAGCCCTTGCCCGCCAGCAGTTCGCCGATGGTCCGATAAGCGAGGTCGCGTTCGGTCACCCGCAGCGTGAATGACGTCAGCGCCCCTTTGGCATTGGCCTTGAGCTCGACGAAGATCTTGCCGCTCTCCTCGTTGGAGGCGGGCACGAAATCGATCCGCGTCACCACATAGGGCAGCGGCTTGTCGGTAAGCCCGGTGGCGAACAGCCAACCTCGCTCCACGTTGGTGGTGAGATAGCGCGCGAGCGCCAGCAGCGCCTCCTCGAGACTGGCGGGCGCGAATGGCTCGGCCTCCTCGAGCAGCGCCCGCCGCAGGGTCGTCAGATGGGCGGCCCGCGCCTCAAGCCGCGGCCCTGCGCGCTGATAGAGATCACAGAGGAAATCGATCTCCTCGCCGGCCAGCGCCGCGAACGCAATCTCGGCGCGGTTGCCGAATCGGAGCTGGTCCTTGAGCGAGGCGAGCCGCTCGAATTTCCCCGCCAGCACTTCAACGATCGGACGCTCGAGTTCGAGCTTCATCGGTAGTGTCCTGTCTCCGCGCGTGCCTGCAGCTGGCCCTCAAGCCGGCTCGCCGCAATCAGCGCGCCTTCGAGGTAGCCGGCATGATCAGCGGCGGTTTCCGATCCGCCCAGCAGGACCCGGCCATCCCAGAGCGCGGCGGAGAGCCGCGGATCGGCACGATGCGACAGGTCGCGGGCCAGCGGCTCGAGCACGTCCTGGCTGGCGCAGGTGCGGGCCTCTTCGGCCCAGTCCTGCACCGCGAGTTCGCCGTCCTCGAAGCCGGCGCCGAAGACCTGGGCGAACTGGTTGGCAACCAGGAGCGGCAAGCCCTTGCGAAACGCGCGCCGCAGCTTCGCCGACAGCGCCAGGAACCCGCCGAGGGCCAGACGGCCGTCCGCCGCCGAGGCATCGAAGATTTCGGCGAGCGTCGCCTGCTCGTGGGTGACGAATGCATTGCCGGCGCCGCTGCGTTCGCGCAACTCCGGCCGCTCGCCATAGGTCATGACCGCCTTGGCAGTCGCGGCCATCCAGGTCGGTGTCGCCAGCATGGCGTGCATAAGGTCCGGCGAGAGCTGAGGCGCGAACAGGACGTGCTCTTCGACAAGCCGCGGCGGCATCGCGAGCACGACCCGGCGCGCAGTGGCGACGATTTCAGTCCGCCCCGTCTGAAACACCAGCTCAACGTGCTCGCCGCGATCGGTCAGCGCGACCAGCGCATGAGAGAGGTGGATGCGCTCCGCCGGAATCCGCTGCGCCAACGCTGCGGTCAACTCGCCGGTGCCGCCCGCGATGCGCTGCGCGCCGAGATGAAGCCGCTCATGCTCGAGCCGCTTGGGCCGACCATCGGCCTCGCTCAGCACCACGACACTGCCATCGTCCTTTTGCGGCTCCAGGTGCAGATCGAGGCTGCGGCAGAGCTCGTTGATGGCCGGCTGGTCAGGCCAGACCCAGGCCGGCCCGAGGTCGAAGTCAATGGCGGTCACCGGGCAGCGACGCGACAGAATGCGCCCGCCGAGCCGGTCGCGCGCCTCGAACAGGCCAAAATCGGCCCGGCGCGCGGTTAATCGTTGCGCCAGTGCGAGGCCGCAAAGGCCGCCGCCGACGATCGCGATATCCAACATGGGCAAGATCCGATCTGTCCGCTTAGCCTCCGGCACGCACCGTCACGTCGGAAACCCGACAACCATCCACGCCGTCGCCGGAGCAATCGGAACGCCGATGGTCTGTTCGCGCTGCACAGCCGTCACGGTGCACGCCGCGTGCCAGAGCCGATGGACCGACGATCGCCGGAAGCCGCTCAGCCGCTCAGCCGCTCAGCCGTTACGGGCGTCCCACATGCGCTTGAAGCGGGTGTCGAGGCGCGACAGCTTCGCGTCGATGTCGACCAGTTCCGCACCGCGCGGGAACCGGCCGGCGTTGCCGCTGTCGTGCCAGGAGGCCATCTCCGCTTTCAGCGCCTCACGCCGCGCCACCCTGTTGGCGATCTCCGCCTTGGCTGCGGCCATGCGCGCCTGGCCGATATCGGCGACCGCATATTGCACGCCGCCTTCGAACAGCCGCGTCCCGCCCCCCTCCGCGGCGATCTGCTCGGTCTTCGCCGGGTCGATCACGGTCACGCCGGCGAGAAAATCGATGCCGAACTCAGCCCATTCCGCCAGCCACGGCATCGACGGGCCCATCAGCACCGTGACCGCCTCGCGCGACAAGGCGGCGAGACGATGAAAGGTCTTGTTGATCAGGGTTGTCGCCGTCAGAAATACCCAGTCGGCATCCGGCACGACCAGTTCGGCGGCCGTGTCCGGCAGGTCGCCTTCCGCCGGCTGTCGCTCGATCACGGTCACGTCGAGGCCCTTCAGCACGCGGTCGAGCCCCGGATAACGGCCGATCACCACCACCTTGCGGCCATCGAGCCGCGGCCGGAAATGCTCGAAGACCGCGAGATTGCCCGGCGCCAGCGCGTTTGCGCCCGCCATCACCGGATTGCCGGATGAGTTGATTATCGCATTGGCCGCCGCGAGGCCCACCGTCGCCTCGAATGGATTCCACGACGACAACCAGCCGGCCACCTCGCCGACCTGCCGCCCGGCCACCGTCCCCGGCCATGGCAGCACGCGCGAGGCAACCCCGGGGCTCATGGCAAGGCCGAGGCCCTCGCCGGTTGAACACGTTGTCCAGGTCAGGCCGATGCACATCCTCGCGATGCGCGCCTCGCTCGCCGCAGCGCGCGCCAGGATGAGATCGGTCGGCGCCGAAGCCCGCGCGATGTCGATCATGGCCGGACCTCGTGGCGTTTGAGGTCGAGGCCGCCTTTGAGCATGACGAGATCGTAGAGGTCGCTGAGCATGAAGTTGCGGTTGCCGGCGTCGGCGAGGTGGGCCAGAGTTGCCGGGTGGCCTTCGCGATAGCGCTGCGCGGTGATCCGGAACGGCTCGGGCAGCGACAGGTTGAAGGGCGACGGCGGCGCCGTCAGCAGGCCGACAACCTGCTCGAACAAAAGCGCGTAGCGATCGGCGTCATCGTCCAGATACATCTCGCTCAGGTCCGCTCCATAGAGCTGGAAAAGATGGACATAATCGGCGAGTTCGGGCCAGTTCTGGCTCATGGTCGTCCTGTCGGCTCATGACTGAGATCTTGGCTCGGCATTTGGCGTCCGATCAGCAAGATGGGCATAGGCCGGCTCCAACCCGAGCCGATCATCCGCCATCGCGCCGCCGATGGTGAAATGATAGAGGCTCTGCCAGCCACCGTCGGCGCGCAGACCGAGAACATCGTGCACTTCATCGTCGAAGAAACAGCCGATCCCGGTTCCACGCAAGTCCGCAGATTCCGCCTCGAGATAGAGAATCTGACCGATCATGCCGGCCTCCCAGTGCAGACGGCGGTAGGCCCAGGGCCCCTCCTCGTCGAGCACACGTGCGACATCGGCGATCATGCCGACTGAAAAGGCGCCACGCCCGGCGATGCCCTGATGACAGCAGAGCGCCGAGGCGAGCCTGCGTTCGTCGCCGCCGCGTAACGCATAGAGCGGCAGGTCCGTGTTCGTCAGCCGCGCGAAAGCGAGCCCGGGCGAGGACGCACAGCCATCACGCAAGGCCGTGAAACGCCCGGGTGCGCGGCTCAGCAGATAGAGGCCGGGCGGAATTCCCTCCACGGCATGGATGAAGAGCAACAGATCGAGCGCGGGAGAGAATGGAAAGGCATCGAGCGGCGCACGAGCATGGCTCGGCAGCGTGCGCGCCATCGCCCGCTCGAAATCGGCGAAGGACATGGCGCTGAGGCCATCCATGCGTTGAGCGCTGCGCCGACGGCGGATGACGGTCACGGCGTCGAGCCGGCGCGGTGGGCCGACCGCGGCGGCCGGCGCCACCGCCCGCGGCATGGCGGGCACGCCCAGGTTCGTCGCGCCCAGGCCGGTTGCGCCCACGTCAGCCGCACCCACGTCAGTCTTGGCCACGGCCGGCAGCACGCGGGCGATTTGCGGCCAGCGCACCCGCTCCTGGCTCAGGCGATTGGCGTGCCCCGTCCACTGCTCGAGGGCGGCTGCAATCGCCCCCCAGTCGGGCGCCGCCGCGATGTCGCCGTCGGCGAGCACCGCCAGGAGATCCGGATGCTCGGGCTCGGCGCCGGCGAAATCGTCCGGGCGATCGAGGCCGAGGCAGGCCGCGACCCGGGCATCGCCGGGCCGCGGATCGACACATAGGCGCCAGCCTGCGACGCGAGCGGCAAAGCGCGCGCCGGCGAGCGCATGTCCGACGTCGTGCTGACAATAGCGGAACGCCCGCGCGCCGTATTTCCACTCCTCGCGCCAGATGATCGATGACAGGCCGAGGGCGCCGAAGCTGCCCGGCGTCGCTGCGGCGAACCGCGCAGCCGCCTCCACCGGCAGGACGGCACGCCGTTCCAGCGCATGATCATAAGGCGCGTAGTGGTACAGCCCCGGAACGACGTCTTCGTCCAGCGCCCGCCACACCAGCAGATAGCCCTCGGTCGGATGCAGATTGCCGCTGGAGGGGTTGTTGCGTAACGCCCAGCGGTCCGGCCCCGCGCTCTTCCAGGCGCTCAGTCCAAGACTGAGTTCGAAAAACAGGCCGAGATCGTCGCCCGTGACGGCGGCTGGCTGACCGCTCGGCACAGTGTAGAGATCGTCATAGCGGCAGCTCCCCCCGCCCCTTGCCAACGGCAATGGCATCACGGCGGCCCCCGCGAAACGTCGGAATGGATCCGGCTGACTGTCCCAATCGAGAAAACCGGGGCTCGGCGCGTAGCCCTGCAGCCGGTGCTTGGTCTCACGATGATAGGCGTCGACGATCGCCCGGGCGTCGCTCACGAGTGTCCTGTCTCCGAATGACCGCCCCATTCGCCGCACGCTCCGGCGGTCATACGGAGACGTAAGGACACAAGCAAAATCAAAATGCACCTGCGGCAAGAGGGGAGGCAATTACGAGAGGCCGCACGACCACAGCTCCGCCTCGGCATCACATAATGTCAGCTTCGCGCCACACGCGAATGTCGGCTTTCGCTCCATGACGTCATTTTCCGTAGGCGCAGCGCATCGTTGACGGTGCGCCGCCCGGCTCTCGACCAATCCAACGGCAGGTGGAGCAAGTTCCGCGCCAGCGCGCGACAGGGTAAACGCCTGCTTAACAGGTGCGCCCCGTCCCCCAGCCGCCCGGCCCTGACAAATCAGCCCTTTCGAGCGGGCCGCCTGCCGCGCTTAATATTTGTGCCGCGGCATCGGCAGCACTTCGGGGCGAGGCTTAACCCTTTGTCCAGCCGCACCTTCCATAGTCGGTGGGAAATTCTTCCCGAATTGAGAGCCGTCATCCGACAATGCAGAGTCCCGCCTCCACCTCCTTCGGTCGTGTCGTTCTGGTGCGCGGATCCGAGGCCCGCATCGGACTGCTCGGCGGCAACGCGACGCCGCAAAGCGACATCCGCGCCACGGTGGGGCGCTTCCTCAGCATTCATTGCACGACCTCGACCATCATCGGCTTGATCACCGAAGTCTCGAGCGAGCATCTGTCGGCTGACGACCACTATGTCGCGGTCGCCTCGGTCGACCTGCTCGGCGAGATCTCCGGCGGACCGAACCCGAAATTCCAGCGAGGCGTCACGATCTATCCCACGATCGGCGATCCGGCCGACCTCACCAACAACCAGCAACTGCGCACGATCTATACGCCGGCGAAATCCGACCACATTCATGTCGGCATGCTGCAGCAGGATCCGAGCGTGCTCGCCTATATCGACATCGAGGAAATGCTCAACAAGCATTTCGCGGTGCTCGGCTCAACCGGCGTCGGTAAATCGACCGGCGTTTCGCTGCTGCTCAACGAGATCCTCCAGGCGCGGCCGAATCTTCGCGTCTTCCTGCTCGACGTCCACAACGAATATGGCCGCTGCTTTGGCAATCGGGCGCTGGTGCTCAACCCGCGCAACATCAAGCTGCCGTTCTGGCTGTTCAATTTCGAGGAGATCGTCGACGTCTTCTTCGGCGGCCGACCCGGCGTGCCGGAAGAACTCGAGATCCTCTCCGAGGTAATCCCGATCGCCAAGGGGCTATACACGCAATACCAGAGCTCCGACCGCCTCGGTGTCAAGCGCGTCGATCCGAAGACGGTCGGCTTCACGGTCGATACGCCGGTGCCCTTCCGGCTCGTCGACCTGATCGCCCAGATCGACGAACGCATGGGCAAGCTCGAGAACCGCTCCTCGCGCATCGTCTATCATAAGCTGATTTCGCGCATCGAAACCGTGAAGAACGATCCGCGCTACGCCTTCATGTTCGACAACGCCAATGTCGGCGGCGACACCATGGCGGAAGTGATCAGCCACCTGTTCCGCTTGCCGGCCAACGGCCGGCCGATGACGGTGATGCAGCTCGCCGGCTTTCCGGCGGAGGTGGTCGATTCAGTGATCTCGGTGCTGTGCCGCATGGCCTTCGATTTCGGCCTCTGGAGCGACGGCGCCTCGCCGATGCTGTTCGTCTGCGAAGAGGCGCACCGCTATGTCTCCGCCGACCGCAGCATCGGCTTCGGCCCGACCCGCAAAGCGGTGTCGCGGATCGCCAAGGAAGGTCGCAAGTACGGCGTCTACCTCGGCCTCGTCACCCAGCGCCCGGCCGAACTCGACGCCACCATCATCTCGCAATGCAATACCCTGTTCGCCATGCGCCTCGCCAATGAGCGCGACCAGTCGCTGCTGCGCTCCGCGATATCGGATGCCGCAGCCAATCTCCTGTCCTTCGTCCCCTCGCTCGGCACCCGCGAGGTGCTGGCCTTCGGCGAAGGCGTCGCGCTGCCGACGCGGCTGCGCTTCAAGGAGGTGCCGGCTCATCAACTGCCGCGCAGCGAAGCGACCATCGCGACAGTGGCAGGCTCCGGCCGCGGCCAGGATGTCCATTTCGTTGCCTCGGTGCTGGAACGCTGGCGCGGAGCGACCACCAGCCGCGATGTGCCGGTTGACCTGACAGCGCAGGAAAAAATGCTGCCGCGCGCCGCTGAAGCGCCGATGCTGCAACCCTCGCTCGGCCTCGACCCCGATCGCTTTTCGTTGTTGAAGCGGCCGCTGCGCTGACGGACGGTGCGGTCGCTATCCGGCGGGCCTTCCATCGTCTACTCTCGCGATTGCCGCCGGCCCCCTGGTGCGGCGTCTTGCAATTGCCTAAGTCGTTTGCGGCAAGCCCCAGCAGGCAATTGCGAGACATAAGCCGCACTAGCTTTTTGATTTTGCTAGTGTGGTGGATCTGACGCTCGTTTCAGTATTGCAGCGAGTTTTTCGAACGAGCGTCAGATCCGAAACCACACTAGAATCATAATGATGCTAGTGTCCCTTTGTCTCCGAATGACCGTCCGAGCATGCGGCAAATGAAGCGGTCATTCGGGGACGGGACACTAGCCCGGCACTTCCGATCTGCGAATGAATGGACAAGACATGACCAACGCGCCCGATCGTTTTCCCTTCGCCAGGCTGGACGACCTGCCCGCAGACATCCGCACCCGCATCCTCGCAGTGCAGGAAAAATCCGGCTTCGTGCCCAATGTGTTCCTGATGCTGGCGCGCAGGCCGGAGGAGTTCCGCGCCTTCTTCGCCTATCATGACACGCTGATGGACAAGGACGAGGGACTGACCAAGGCCGAGCGCGAGATGGTGGTGGTGGCGACCAGCGCCGTGAACCAGTGCCTGTACTGCGTGATCGCCCACGGCGCCGTGCTGCGGATCCGCGCCAAGAAGCCGCTGCTCGCCGATCAGATTGCGGTCAACTACCGCAAGGCCGACCTCACGCAGCGGCAGCGAGCGATGCTCGACTTCGCGGTGAAAGTCACCACGCAATCACACACCGTCGACGAGGCGGACTTCGCCGCGCTGCAGGAGCACGGCTTCAGCAACGAGGCGATCTGGGACATCGCCGCGATCAGTGCCTTCTTCGGCATGTCGAACCGGATCGCCAACGTCACCGGCATGATGCCCAATGACGAGTTCTTCCTGATGGGCCGTGTGCCGAAGAGCTGATCGCTCTCGCCGCCGTGTCGGGCCTCATGGCTCGAGACGGCGCGGAGTTCGTCATCGGGCCGCGTCGCGGACCCGGTGCCGCCCCTCACCATGAGGAAGACACATTTGCGTCGCGCCGAACAGCCCTCTCTTCATGGTGAGCGGCAGGCGAAGCCGGCCGTCTCGGACCACGAGGACTGGAGCGCGTCCACACTTACTCCGCCACCGGACCGCACCAGCCGGGCAGATAGATCGCGTCCTGGCTCTTGGCGAAGGTGAGAGCCCGCTCGATCGCCTTGGAGAAGTCGACCTCCACGTTCTTGCGCGACATGCGGTTGCGCAGAAAGTCCGCCCAGAGAAATTCGCTGAAGGGCGTGGTGTCCTTGGCGAAACCGCCGACCCGGCGTAATTCGCCGGCAAGACTGCGGAACGGATCGTCCTTCAGATCGGCCACGGTCTTCGGCAGCTTGCGATAATCGTGGCGGGCGCCCTTGGCGTCGTAGGGATAGACCCAGCGACGCCCCTCCATGACGGTCCAGAACGATTTCGGTTCGACCATGCCGAGATCGGCGACCACGTTGACCAGCACGTCCTTGACGCCCTCCTCGTGGAGCGCCCGCGCCAAGTGGTGATGATCGATGACATAGTGCCGCTCATCCGGACCGAGCACGACCGGGATCATGTGACGGCCGAGCAGTGCGGCTCGCTTCTTGGGCTTGTGTTCGCGCCAACGCTTTTGCTTTTCGCGAACCTCCCGCATGCCGACCGTGAGCTGGGTCGGCTGCAGCGACAGGATCGGAATCAAGTTGAGAATTGGCTCGCGCTTGCTCATCGAAGCTCCCTTGGGCAGTGCATCGCAGTAACGATGAAGGTGACGGATGAAAGTGAACGTGGCAACCGGTCTGACGATGGCATGATTCCGCGCCGTCCGTCAGAAGACGACCGGATGCCGGCGGCTTGATCGCGCCGGCGTTTCGGTATGCAGTCACTTCGGTATACAGTCAGCACGATGGCAATGAAATCTCGCCCCCCAAGGCCCGACGCATGAAGTTGTTCAGGCGGCCGCATGTGACCCGTCTCGACGAATGGGAAATCGTCGCCGAGGGCGTGCGTCGCCGATTCCTCCACGACCTCAGCCACAGTTGCATGACGGCCTCCTGGCCGGCCTTCATTGCCGGGGCAGCGATGGTCTTCCTGCTCTTCAATGCCATGTTCGCCACGTTGTATTGGTTCGGCCGTGATCCGATCGCGAACGCCAGCGGTCAGGCCTTCATCGAATATTTCTATTTCAGCATCGAGACGCTCTCGACCGCCGGCTACGGCGACATGCATCCGCAGACCCATTACGGGCATTTTATCGCGACCGTCGAATTGTTTACCGGCATCTTCTCGATGTCGCTGATGACCGGACTGATCTTCGCCCGTTTCTCCCGGCCGCGAGCCCGCTTCCTGTTCGCCGACAGACCGGTGGTCGCGCAGCACAATGGCAAGCCGACGTTGATGATCCGCTTCGCCAACGAGCGCCACAACGCCATCACCCATGCCGTGGCGCGGCTCTGGGCCGTAACGCTGCAGACAACCCCGAACGGCGGCCGCTATCTCGGCTTCGTCGAATTGCCGCTGGAGCGCCGGGACAATCCGATCCTGGCGCTGACCTGGACCGTCCTGCATGTCATCGACGAGAACAGCCCGCTCTATCACGGCGCAAGGACCGAGCAGGACCTCGACGAAACCCGTCTCGTGCTGCTGGTCTCCGGCTTCGACGAAAAGGCCGGACAGGAGATCCACGCCCGCAAGACCTATCGCCCCGGCGATATCCTGCACGGTCGGTATTACGTCGATATCGTCAGCCCGACTGAAAGCGGTGTGCGGGTCGACTACCGCCGGTTCCACGACACCAGGCCGATTCGACCCGAATAGCCGGCGTTCCGCGCTTTTCGTGGATCGCGCCGGGTGGCTATGCTAGTGTGCCGTTTCTAACGTTCGTATTCCTTTGCAGCAGGCGCTCATACGAACGTTGGAAACAAAGGGACGCTAGCATCAAAGCATCAATATGATTCTAGTGCGGTTTTGGATCTGACGCGCGCACGGCGAATTTGCTGCAATGCTGATACGAGCGACAGATCCACCGCACCAGAGTTCAACTTCAATTCGCAGGCGGATCGCGATGTCAGGCCAGCAGCCCGTCCGGACCAGCGGCGACGACGATAACAACCGCGTCATCAAATTCCGACCGCGCGAGGTCTCCGAGCGGCAGCGCCCGAAACCGGCATTGATGGAACCGGCATTGATGAAAGCGGCGGTCGAGACGCCGCATCCCGAACCCACCCCACCGCTGAAGTTCACCCCTCGCCCCCGGCCGCCGGCGCGAATCGCCGCGATTTCGAATCAGTCGCGGCCCCAGCCGACGGAGGACGAGCGGCGACGTACCTTTGCCAATCTTGCAGCGCTGGTCTTCACTCTGTGCCTCACCGCCCTGGCTGTCTGGCTCGCCACAACCATCGCCGACATGCGCCAAACTCAGGATTGCCTGCTGGTTGGACGGCGCGATTGCAGCCGGATTCCCCTGCCACCCATCACCACCACGCACCAGGACCAGTTCTGAGCCGAGGGGGAGCCGCGTCCGGGGGCGGCGTCAAGGGCGCGAAACCTGGCATCCCCTGCAGCCTGCCCTGCCGCCTGCCGACCGACCCCGCCGGCATTGAACTCAGGCCCCCGCTCCGATATACGGGCATCCAACTTTGGCTGGAAGGCAATCCCAGCTTGGAGCCGGCGTCGCCGCGGCGCAGGGCATTTCCTTCAAATCGATCAAAGGCTTAACGATGTCTTCCACATTCGACCAGGTCGCCAATATCATCGCCGAGACCTGCGACATCCCGCGGGACACGATCACGCCGGACAGCCATGCCATCGACGACCTGGGCATCGACAGCCTGGACTTCCTCGACATTGCCTTCGCGATCGACAAGGCATTCGGCATCAAACTGCCGCTCGAGAAGTGGACGCAGGAAGTCAACGACGGCAAGGCGACCACCGAGCAGTATTTTGTCCTGAAGAATCTCAGCGCGCGCATCGACGAACTGGTCGCCGCCAAGGGCGCCTGAGCGCCCGATGAATCTCGAATACTTTCAGCTCATCGACCGGATCACGGCCATCGACCTCGAAGGGCGGCGGATTACCGTCGAGGCGCGCGTGCCACAGGCGAGCACCATCTTCGAGGGCCATTTCCCCGGTTATCCGCTGATGCCGGGGGTACTCCTGATCGAAGCCATGGCGCAGACCTCAGGCTGGCTGCTGATTGCGCTGCTCAAGTTCGAGCGGATGCCCTTCCTCGCCGCCGTCAAGGAAGCGAAGATGCGCAGCTTCGTCACGCCCGGCGAGACCCTGACCATCGACGCCGTGATCGCCCATGAGGGCTCCGGCTTCGCCGTGACCGAAGCCAAGGTCGCTGTGGATGGCCGGACCCGCTGCAACGCCACGCTGACCTTCCGGCACGTCCCTTTCCCCCACCCAGACCTGCGGACCCACATGGACGCCGTGGCGTCCAAGATCGGTTTCCCGCGCGAGGCGATTGCCCATGGCTGAGCCGACACCTTCCGACCGCGAAGCCTGGATCACCGGGATCGGCATCGCCTCCTCCCTCGGCATCGGCCTCGATGCCCATTGGGAGGCGCTGCAGGCGCAACGCGTCAACGTCAATGAAACCGGTTTTGCGCCCTATGTGGTGCATCCGATGGCGCCCATCAGCTTCGACGCCCAGATTCCGAAAAAGGGCGATCAGCGCCAGATGGAAGCCTGGCAGCGCATCGGCACCTATGCGGCGGGCCTGGCGCTCGATTCGGCCGGCCTGAAAGGCCAGACCGAACTGTTGCGCAAGATGGACATGATCGTTGCCGCCGGCGGTGGCGAGCGCGACCTCGCGGTCGACAGCGGCGTGCTGAACGCGCAGGCCGGGAGCAATGCCGAGCCGGGGCTGCTCAACGAGCGGCTGATGAACGACCTGCGCCCCACCCTGTTCCTGGCGCAACTCTCCAACCTGCTTGCCGGCAATATCGCCATCGTCCACGGCGTCACCGGCTCCTCACGCACCTTCATGGGCGAGGAAGCGGCCGGTGTCGATGCTGCGCGAATCGCGCTGGCGAAGATCAATGCGGGACAGAGCGAGATCGCCCTGGTCGGCGCCGCCCATAACGGCGAGCGCAAGGACCTGTTGATGCTGTATGAGTTCGGCGACTTCAATCTCACGGACGGCTACAAGGCGGTGTGGGATCGTGCCGACCATCCGGGCTTCGCGCTCGGTTCGCTCGGCGTCTTCCTGGTGATTGAATCGCGAGCCCACGCCGAAGCGCGCGGGGCCAAGCCCTTCGCCCGGCTGAGCCGCGTCGTCGCCGATCACGCCCGGCGCAAGAGCGCCGGCGACGTCGCATCGACCCTTGAAGCGCTGTGGCGCACGCTCGACGCCGAGGGCGGCCGGCGCGCGGTCATCACCGGGGCCACCGGCGCCGAACCGGTCACCTCGGAAGAGCGCAGCTTTCTCGCCGGCCACAAGGACGTCCCGGTGCGCGCCACCGGTACCGCGTTCGGGCACGGGCTCGAGGCGCAGTTTCCGCTCGGCGTCGCACTCGCCGCACTGGCGCTGTCGCGACAGGCGCTCTATCCGGCCAACGACCCGACCGGCCTGGAGATTGAAATGGCGGGCAAGCCCGACCAGATAGTGGTGGTCAGCGCCGGCCATTGGCGCGGCGAAGGCATGGCGCTGGTCGAAGCGGTACGCTGAAAGACGGCTGGCATCGCGCTACCGCGACTGCCGGACGAAGGGGAACAGCGATGACGTCGATACGTGACAAATTGGGGCGGCCGGTGGTGGTCATCACCGGCATGGGGGTCGTGACTTCGCTGGGCGTCGGCAAGACCGACAACTGGACCAAGCTTACGGCCGGCGAATCCGGCCTGCGCACCATCACGCGCTTTCCGACCGCCGGCCTGAAGACCACCGTGGCGGGCATGATCGATTTCGTGCCGGTCGATCCCTTCTCCTCCACCGACCTGTCCGAACGGCTCGCCGATCTCGCCACCGACGAGGCGATCGCCGAAGCCGGCATCGGCAGCAAGGGCGAATTCCCCGGCCCGCTGTTTCTCGCGGTCGCGCCGGTCGAGGTCGAATGGCCGCAGCGCCAGGAGCTGGCGCGCGCCGCCGGCGCCGCCGAGGACATCGACTACGACACCCTGCTCAAGGTCTGCGGCGGCGGCCGCTTCACCCCCTATCATCGCCGCTTCCTGTTCGGCTCGGTCGCCCATCACCTGGCCGAGACCTTCGGCACCAAGGGATCGCCGATCTCGCTGTCGACCGCCTGCGCCTCCGGCACCACCGCGATCCAGCTCGGGGTCGAAGCGATCCGCCGCGGCGAAACCGACGCGGCGCTGTGCGTCGCCACCGACGGTTCGGTCAATCCCGAAGCGCTGATCCGCTTCTCGCTGCTCTCCGCGCTGTCGACCCAGAACGAGCCGCCGCAGGCCGCCTCCAAGCCGTTCGCCAAGAACCGCGACGGCTTCGTCATGGCGGAAGGCGCCGGCGCATTGGTGCTGGAGAGCTACGACGCGGCGGTGGCGCGCGGCGCCAAGATCCTCGGCGTCATCACCGGCTGCGGCGAACTCGCCGACTCCTTCCATCGCACCCGCTCCAGCCCCGACGGCAAACCGATCGTCGGCTGCGTGCGCAACGCGCTGGCCGATGCCGGCATGACACCGGACAAGATCGACTACATCAACGCCCACGGCACCGGCACGCCCGAAAACGACAAGATGGAGTATCTCGGCATTTCGACAGTGTTCGGCGAGCTCGCCAAGACCATTCCGGTGTCATCGAACAAGTCGATGGTCGGCCACACCCTGTCCGCGGCTGGTGCGGTCGAGGCGGTCTTCTCCGTCCTGACGCTGCTCAACCAGCGCATTCCGCCGACCATCAATTACGACATCCCCGATCCGGCGATCCCGTTCGACGTGGTGCCGAACACGGCCCGCGACGCCAAGGTCACCGCAGTAATGTCCAACAGCTTCGGCTTCGGCGGCCAGAACGCCTCGCTGATCGTCACCGGCGAGCCGGCCTGAGCCCCTGCTCTACCGCCGTTGACGCCGCCGCCCGTCCGGGCGATACGCGAGGGCGCCATGCGGCCGGCCGACCTGCCCGCAGGCGGCTTGCTGCGGCCGTCCGTGCCGTCCAATCCTTGACCTGCGCCGCACCGCGCCCGGCACTGCCGCCCGCGCCCGGCGCCACCAGACCTGACACGGGACCTTGAACCCATGCGCGCGCTGACCCTCGTTGCCGACCGACAGCTCATCGTGGCGGAGATGGCGCCGCCTCCGGCCCCCGGCCCGGGCGAGGTGCAGATCCGAGTTCGCGCCGTGGCGCTGAACCACATCGACGTCTGGGGCTATCGCGGCATGGCCTTCGCCAAGCGCAAGCTGCCGCTCGCGGTCGGCGCCGAGGCATCCGGCGAAATCGCCGCGGTCGGCGAAGGCGTCAGCCGCTTCAGGGTCGGCCAGCCGGTCGTGATGTATGGCGCGCTGACCTGCGGCGCTTGCAAGGCCTGCCGCCAAGGCCGCGACAATCTCTGCGAGAATGTCGGCGGCATCATGGGATTCCACGTCGACGGCTTCGCCCGCGAGATCATCAACATGCCGGAACGGCTGGTCATTCCCGTGCCCGACGGCGTGTCGCTACGCGACGCCGCTTGCGCGCCGATTGCCTTCTCCACCGTCCAGCACATGCTGTTCGACAATGCCAAGCTCGAGCCCGGCGAGAGCGTGCTGGTCCATGCCGGAGGCTCGGGCATCGGCACCGTGGCGATCATGATGGCCAAGGCGATCGGCTGCATGGTGATCACCACCGTCGGCGACGATTCCAAAATCGAACGGGTCAAGGCGCTTGGCGCCGACCATGTCATCAACTACCGCAAGGATCGCTTCGAACACGAAACTCGCAAGATCACCAAGAAGAAGGGGGTCGACGTGGTGTTCGAGCATGTCGGCGCCGACACGTTTCCAGGCTCGCTGCTGTCGCTCAAGCGCGGCGGCCGGCTCGTCACCTGCGGCGCCACCTCGGGCCCGACGACGACGCTCAACCTGATGCAGCTCTTCCAGCAGCAGTACAAGATCTTCGGCTCGTTCGGCGCCTCGATGCGCAACATCGCCGAGAGCCTCGACAAGATGGCCGCCGGCATGAAGCCGGTGATCGATACGGACGTCCCGCTCAGCGACGTCGCCGCCGCGCTGACCAGGATGGAGAGCCGGCAGGTCTTCGGCAAGATCATCGTCCAGTTCTGATGCTGCGCACCCTGCTCCGCGCCCGCGCGCTGCTGCGCGACGCCCTCAAGCCCGCCTCGGAGGCGGTGATCGGGGCCGCTGTCGTCGGCTTGTTGAAGACGACGCGCTATTTCGATCCCGCGCGCACCGCCTCCGCCTTCTCCCGCATCACCCGCGGCATTGGGCCCTGGCTGCCCGAGCAGCGCATCGGCCGCGCCAATCTGAAGGCAGCCTTTCCCGAGAAAAGCGACGCCGAGATCGAAACCATCCTGTCGGACGTCTGGGACAATCTCGGCCGCGTCGCCGCGGAATTCGCCCACCTCGACAAGGTCTGGGACTTCGACCCCGCACGCCCGGGTGCCGGACGGATCGAACTCGCGCCGGGCACCCAGACCATCTTCGAGCAGTTGCGCGATGACGGCAAGGGCGCGCTGATCTTCGCCGCGCACCTCGCCAACTGGGAGCTGCCGGCGCTCGCGGCGCCGGCTTACGGCATGCCCTCGGCAGTGCTGTTCAGACGGCCGAACATCGCCGCCGCCGACCGCGCCATTCAGGACATGCGCGCCGTCAACATGGGCGAGATGGTCGCGACTGCCGCCGACGCGCCGCTGCGCCTTGCGCACGCGCTCGAGGCCGGCGTCCATGTCGGCATGCTGGTCGACCAGCATTTCGGCCGCGGCGTCGACGTCACCTTCTTCGGCCGCAGGACCAAGGCCAATCCGCTGCTCGCCCGCCTCGCCCGCCAGGTCGAGGTGCCGATCCACGGCGTGCGCATCATCCGCCTGCCCGGCGACAGGTTTCGCGCCGAACTGTCGGAAGAAATTCCGCCGGCGCGCGACGGCGCCGGCCGGATCGATATCGCCGCCACCACGCAGGCCGTCACCTCGGTGATCGAGGGCTGGGTGCGCGAGCATCCCGAGCAGTGGCTGTGGCTGCACCGCCGCTGGCGCTGATTCAGCGCCCGGTCTTCACCCGTGTCCACAGCCGGTTGAGGATGCGCTGCGTCGCCGGATCGCGCGCGGTGATGACGAACAGTTTCTGCAGCGTCGACTCGTCCGGATAGATCGTCTTGTCGTTGATGATCTTGGGGTCGATCAGCTTCTGGCTCGCCAGGTTGCCGTTGGCATATGACACGAAGTCGGAATTCTTCGCCGCGACATCCGGTCGGTAGAGATAATTGATCAGCTCGTAGGCCTCGGCCACGTTCTTGGCATCGGCCGGGATCGCCAGATTGTCGAAGAACATCTGCGCGCCCTCCCTCGGAATGGCGTAGCCGATCTCGACACCGTTCTTCGCCTCGACGGCGCGGCTCTGGGCCTGCTTGATGTCGCCTGACCAGCCGACGACGAGGCAGATCTCGCCGCTGGCGAGCGCGTTCAGATATTCCGACGAGTGAAACTTGCGGACATAGCGTCGCACCTTGCCGACCACTTCGGCGGCCCTGTCCAGGTCCGCCTGTTTGGTCGAATTGGGATCGAGCCCGAGCCAGTTCAGCGCCGCCGGCAGGATATCGTCGGCGGAATCGAGCATTTGGACGCCGCAGTCCTTGAACCTCGCGAGATTCTCCGGCTTGAATATCTGGTCCCAGCTGTCGACCTTGGCGTCGGCTCCGAGGACGTCGCGCACCGCCTTGACGTTGTAGCCGATGCCGGTGGTGCCCCACATGTAGTTGGCGGCGTAGAGATTGTCGGGATCGTAGGTCGCGAGCCGCTGATTGACCAGCGGCCAGGCGTTGGCGAGATTGGGCAGCTTCGACTTGTCGAGCTTCTGGAAGACATTGGCCCTGATCTGCCGCTGCAGGAAATAGGCCGTCGGCACCACGACGTCGTAGCCGGATCGGCCGGCAAGCAGCCGCGTCTCCAGGGTCTCGTTGGCGTCGAAGGTGTCGTAGACCACCTTGATGCCGGTCTCCCTGGTGAACTGTTCGAGCACCCCCGGCGCCATGTAGTTCGACCAGTTGTAGAAGTTGACCACGCGCTGCTGCGCCTGCGCGGGCAGCACGAGGGCCGCCATCGCAACCCCGACCAGCCAGCTGCGGATGGTCATGGCTCGCTCACTCAAGCGGCCCGCAGCGCGCGCGACAACCGTTCGAGCGCGGCGTCGATGGTAGCGTCCGACTTGGAGAAGCAGAAGCGGATCACGGACGTGACCGGATCGTCCTCGTAGAAGGCCGACACCGGTATCGCCGCCACCTTGTAGTCGGCGACGAGGCGCCGGCAGAACTGCTCGTCGGTCTCGTTCAGGCCCAGCGGCGACAGGTCGACGTTGAGGAAATAGGTGCCCTGGGACTGAATCACCGGAAAGCCAAGGCTCTTGAGCCCGTCGGCCAGGCGGTCGCGACTACGGGCGAGATCGGCGCGCATCTCGGTGAAATAGTCGTCGGACTTGCCGAGACCGTAGGCCACCGCGACCTGCAGATTGGGCGGCGTCGTGAAGGTAAGGAACTGATGCGCCTTGGCGAGCACCCGCAGAATCGGCGGCGCGGCGCAGACGAAACCGATCTTCCAGCCGGTGAGCGAGAAGATCTTGCCGGCCGACCCGATCTTCACGGTCCGCTCGCGCATCCCTGGAATGGCGATCAGCGGAACATGCTCGCGGCCGTCGAAGACGACATGCTCCCACACCTCGTCGCAGATGGCGATCAGGTTGAACTCCTGGCAGATGCGCGCCAGCAGTTCGAGGTCCTCGCGCGGATAGACGATCGCGGAAGGATTGAGCGGGTTGTTGAAGATCAGGAATTTGGTCTTCGGCGTGATCGCCGCGCGCAGCGCCTCCTCGGGAATGCGCCAGTGCGGCGGCTCCAGCCGCACAAAGCGCGGCACGCCGCCGGCGCAGCGGATCAGCGGATTGTAGGCGTCATAGGCCGGCGGAAAGACGATCACCTCGTCGCCCGGCTGGACCAGTCCGAGCACCGCGCCGGCGATGGCCTCGGTGGCGCCGGAGGTCACCAGCAGCTCGGTCATCGGATCGAGGCTGACGTCATGCCAGTGGGCGTAATGGCTGGCGATGGCCTGGCGCAGCTCCGGAATGCCCATCATCGACGGGTACTGGTTGTAGCCATTGAGAACCGCGTCGGCCGCCTTGCGCCGGATATCCTCCGGACCCGGGCCCTCGGGAAAGCCCTGGCCGAGATTGATGGCGTTATGGTCCCGCGCAAGCTGGGACATCGCTTCGAAGATGGTGACCGGAAGGTCGGCAAAGACAGGATTCATCGGACGCTTCAGCCGCCCGTCCTGGTGGGGAGACCGGCAGCCTTCCAGGCCAGGATACCGCCTTCGAGATGGGAGTCATACGGCAGCCCCGCAGCCTGGGCCGCCATCGAGGCCGTCACCGAGCGGCGGCCGGAGCGGCAGGCGAAAACCACGGTCCGCCCCTTCGGGTCCGGTATCTGGCTGGGGTCGAAGGACGACAGCGGCAGCACCACCGCATCAGGATAGGCTTCCGCGGCAACCTCGTTGGGTTCGCGCACGTCGACGAGAAGATAGCGCCCCTCGGAAAGGCCGGCGGCAACCTCTGCCGGGGCCCGATCATGGACACGATGAGAACTGCTGGACACTAAAGGCCTCCTGGCGAGCGATCGACGCGGCGGCCGGGCGGCCGTCGGCGCAGGTCAAATTCCCCGTTTACGCCAGCAAAATCAAGCGCTGCCCCCCTCGGAATAAGACCGGATTGTCACTTCGACGGAGGTTCAGATCGTAACCTGGGTGCCGACTTCGACCACCCGGCCGGTCGGGATCTGGAAATAGTTGGTGGCGTCGTTGGCGGACCGGCTCAGCGCGATGAACAGGTGGTCCTGCCAGCGCGGCATGCCCGAATGGGCCGCCGGCTTGAGCGAGCGGCGGGACAGGAAGAACGAGGTCGACATGATGTCGAACTGCCAGCCGAGCTTGCGCGCGATCGCCAGCGCCTTCGGCACGTTGGGCGACTCCATGAAACCGAAGCGGAGGGCCACCCGCGAGAACGTCGGGCTGATCTCCTCGAGCCGGACGCGATCGGAGACGTCGATCCGCGGTGTCGATGCGGTTTCGATGGTCAGGATGACGTTCTTCTCGTGCAGCACCTTGTAGTGCTTGAGGCTGTGCAGCAGGGCGGTCGGCGCACTGGTCGGATCGCTGGTGAGGAAGACCGCCGTGCCGGGCACCCGCTGCGGTGGGCGCTTCTCCAGCATGCGGACGAGGTCATTGAGCGGCAGTTCCTGCTTGCGCGACTTCTCGAACAGCAAACGGCTGCCGCGCCGCCACGTGATCATCAGCAGCATGATGGTCCCGCCCAGCGCCAGCGGAACCCAGCCGCCCTCGAGCACCTTCAAGAGATTGGCACCGAGGAAGGTCAGGTCGAGGGCCAGAAACGGTGCAATCAGGGCGGCCGCAGCCAACGCCGACCAGCGCCACACCTTCCAGATCACCACGAAGCCCATCATCGCTGTGACCACCATGGTCCCGGTCACGGAAATGCCGTAGGCTGAAGCGAGCGCGCTCGATGAGCGGAACAGCCCGACCAGCAGCACCACCGCGACCAGCAACAGCGTATTGATGCGCGGAATGTAGATCTGGCCAGCATGGGTCTCGGAGGTGTGGCGGATCTCGAAGCGCGGCAACAGGCCGAGCTGGATCGCCTGGCGGGTAAGCGAATAGGCGCCGGTGATCACCGCCTGGCTGGCGATGACCGTGGCGACGGTGGCGAGCGCCACCATCGGCAGCAGCGCCCAGTCCGGGAACATCAGGTAGAAGGGGTTCTCGATCGCCTTCGGATTGGCGATGACGAGGGCACCCTGCCCGAGATAGTTCAGCGCCAGCGACGGCAGCACGATGCACAGCCAAGCGATCTGGATCGGGCGCTTGCCGAAATGACCGAGGTCGGCATAAAGCGCCTCGACCCCGGTCACGGCGAGAAAGACGGCGCCGAGGGTGACGAGGCCGATGATGCCGTGGTGGGCGAGAAAACTCACCGCATGGACCGGATTGAAAGCCTCGATCACCACCGGATGCGCCGCGATGTGCGGCAACGCCGCGACGCCGATAACGGCGAACCACAGGCACATGATCGGGCCAAAAAACGCCGCGACACTGGCGGTGCCGCGCGACTGCACGGCGAACAGCGCCAGCAGGATCAGCAACGTCGCTGGCACGACGTAAGGCTCGAAGGCGACGGTCGCGATCTTGATACCTTCAAGCGCCGAGAGCACGGACAGCGCCGGCGTGATCACCGCGTCGCCGTAAAACAAGGCACCGCTGATGATGCCGAGCATTACGATGGTCCCGCTCTTGCCGGAGAGCGCGCGTTGCGCCAGGGCCATCAGCGCCAGCGTGCCGCCCTCGCCGTTGTTGTCCGCCCGCATCAAGATCAGGACATATTTCAGGGTGACGACGATGATCAGCGCCCACAGGATCAGCGACAGCACGCCGAGGACGGCGGCCACCGTAACGCCGTTGGCGGCTTCCGCAGCGACCACGGCCTCGCGGAAGGCATAGAGCGGGCTGGTGCCGATGTCACCGTAAACGACACCGATACTGCCGAGCATCAGCCCGCCGAACCCGGCGGTCGAATGCTTCTCCCCATGCCCGTTCACCGCCGGGGCTTCCGCGGCGGGTGCTGTGATGTCGGATGCCATGAAGAGGTCTAACCTCGGTTGCTGCAGCGCCACTAACAGGCGGCGGCTTATAGGTTCGGCCCGGCCGAACGGTTAGGCTGAATTTGCGCCTCTGGTATGCAGGATCTACGTAGCACGGTCGGAACGACGCTCAAATAGTCACCTGCGTTCCGACTTCAACTACCCGCCCTGCGGGGATTTGGAAATAGCCAATGGCGTCGTTGGCGGACCGGCTCAGGGCGCTGCAAAGGTGTCTCTGCCAGCGCGGAAGGCCGACTGCCCCCGCTTCCGCGCGCGCCCAGAGCCGAAGAACGACGCCGACATGATGTCGAAGCTGCCAGCCGAGCTAACGCGGCAACAGCCCGAGCTGGACCGCCTGGCGGGTCAGCGGCACCAGCCCCCCCCTTCGGGCACCGTGCGACAGAACGGATTTTCGATCGCCGCGGAATAAGCCAGCAGCTGCGCGCCCTGACCGAATAGTTGATCAGCAGCGACGACGGGACGAAGCCGAGCCGGCCGCAGCAGCAGGACATATTTGATCAGAAGCGGCCCAGGATCAGCGACAGCATGCCGAGGACGATCATGCGGGAGACCTCGTCGCCCGCCGCGGCACCCATCCGCTCTTGAATGCGCTAGTGTCCTGTCTCCGAATTACCGCTTCGTTTGCCTCACCCTCGCACGGTCATTCGGAGGCATCGGGACACTAGCAAAATCAAAAAGCTAGTGTGGCTTATGTCTCGCAATTGCCTACGAGAGGCTTGCCGCAAAGGCGGTAGGCAATTGCGAGACGCCACACTAGTGTCCTGTCTCCGAATGACCGCTTCATTTGCCGCACGGTCGGACGGTCATCCAGAAACAAAGGGACACTGGTTCGAGCAGAACTCGACGCAGCTCGGCAGCGGCTTGACTTCGCGCCGGCATCCCGCGTCAGAATCGCAAGACCGACGTCAGCCGGTAACGGATGGCGGTTCAGGGTTTGAGGTTCGGCGGCAGCGGCGGATCTTCCCGCATCAGGGTGATGGTCACCCGGCGATTGGCGGCGAGCGATGGATCGTCCGGAAACAGCGGCTGCGTATCGGCCTTGCCGCTCACCGAATAGACGTGGCCGGCCGGCAGCCCTTCACGCTCGAGGATCTGGCGCACCATATTGGCGCGGTCCGCCGACAAGTCGAAGCCGTCATAGCCCGTGCGCGACAGCACAAAGCCCGCAGCGGTGTGTCCGGTGATGGCCACCCGCAACGGGGTCGCCTTCAGCGGGCCCGCCAACTTCTGCAGCAACAGCCGCGTTCGATCATACGGCTCCTTGGAGCCGTCGGCGAACATCGAGCGGCCGTCCTGGTCGATGATCTCCAGATTGAGCCCCTGCTTGGTCTCTTCGAACATGATGTGCTTGGAGATCTCGGTCAGCTCGGGCATGTCCTGCAGGGCCTGGCGCAAGGAGGCCGATGCGAGCGCGAATTCCCGGTCGGTCTTCATCTTGGCGCCGGCGGTGCGCTTGTTGTCGTCCTGCTCGGGCGTCGGCGTATTGGACGCCTCTTCCGGCGGCACATGGGCGGCGTTGCGCAATTTGGGCCGGGTCGGCAGACCGTCGCTCTCGATCACGCCGGAATAGCGCGCTTCGGTCTGCACGCCGAAGGCTTCGCGCATCGACCCGGCGACGATCTTGAGCTTCTGCTGGTCCTGGGTGGAAAACGCCGTGAGCATCACGAAGAAGCTCATCAGAAGCCCCATCAGGTCGGCGAACGTCACGAACCAACCGTGCCCACCCGCATGGCCGTCGTGTTTCTTCTTTCTGGCCATTTCCGCGCGCCCCGGCGTCCGCGGTTGCTACGCCGGCACCGGCTCGTCGGCACCGTGACGGTGCTTTTCCGGCAGGTAGGCGAGCAGCATTTCGCGGACCAGCGCCGCACTCTTGGCGTCGCGGATCATCAGGATTCCGTCGATGATCAGTGTGCGGTTGGTGTCCTCGTCGTGCAGCTTGAGAGCCAGCTTGTCGGCAATCGGCAGGCAGAAGATGTTGGCGACCACCGCACCGTAGAGCGTCGCCAGAAGCGCGGTCGCCATGAAGGGGCCGAGCTTGGAGGGATCGGTCATGTTCGCGAACATCTGCACCATGCCGATGATGGTGCCGACCATGCCGAACGCGGGCGCGCAGTCGCCGACCGCGCGATAGATCTTCTGGCCCTCGTCGAGGTGGGCGAGAAAATTGTCGCGATCGCGTTCGAGATTGTCGCGGATGAAATCGGCATCGTAGCCGTCGGCGACATAGCGGATGCCCTTGGCAAGGAAGGCGTCTTCGGTCTCGACCTTTTCCAGGCCCACCGGGCCCTGCTTGCGGGCGATCTCGGCGATTCCGGCGAGCTGGTCGACCAGTTCACGCGCCGTGGTCCGGCGCAGGGTGAAGGCAAACTTGGCGCCGAGCGGGAAGCCGTGGAGGATCGACGTCAGCGGGAAGCGGATGAGGGTCGCTGCGAGTGAACCGCCAAAGATGATGATCATGGCGTGTTCGCTGACGAACATCTCCAGATCGCCGCCCAATAGCATCATCACCGCGATGACGCCCATGCCTACAACGAGGCCGATACTGGTGGCGAAATCCATGAAACAACTCCAACGCCCACGCGCACGACGAACCGTCTGTCCTGGACGGTCGCACATCCCCTCCAAGGCGGTGCAGGAACCACCCTAGCGGAGGCGCCATTAAAGAGGCGTAAAGTCTAATTCCGGGACGCCCGCGCGCAGACGGAACGAAGCCGCCCCCTCTTGCAGGCCAGGAACCGTCAGGTCAGACGGCAATCCCCTCAGCGCCGCCGAAGCGGGCGCCGGCAACAACCGGACACAGAGGCGCTGGAGCGGGCTAAGACGGCGCGCAGGAAAGGACGGAGGTCAGTTGAGCCGCGTCGGGCGCTCTCCACCCTCGGATGGCGCCTCAAAACCCGCCGCGCCTGTCGAAGACGGCGGCGATGGCGGAGCCCCGGGCACCGCATCCGTCGCGGCGGGCGCGACCGGATGCACATGGCTCGCAGCAGCAGCCCGCTCGTGCCGGCGATACGACAGATAGCCCGCCGGCAGGGTCAACAGGTAGATGACGGCTCCGGCCGAAAGCAGGTGCCACGGATAGCCGATCAGCAGCGCGATCACGAGGATGGTGACGACGAAGACCGGCAGCAGCATTTCCGGCGGCACGCGGGTATGCACGGTCTTGCCGGAGAAGACCGGCAGGCGCGACACCATCAGGAAGGCGATCAGCAGGGTGTAGAGCGCAATCAGGGTGGTCGGCAGCTTCGGTACGCCGAGGAACGACAGATAGATCGGCAGCAGGACGAGCAGCGCGCCGGCGGGAGCCGGGACGCCGGTGAAGAAGCCGGCCGCATAGGCGGGCCGGTTGGGGTCGTCGATCGTAACGTTGAACCGGGCCAGCCTCAGGCCGCCGCTGATGGCGAAGATCATCGCCGAGATCCAGCCCACATTCTTGAGCTCGTGGAGCTGCCAGAAATACAGGATCAGCCCGGGCGTGACGCCAAAATTGACGAAGTCGGCGAGGCTGTCGAGTTCGGCGCCGAACCGCGACTGGCCCTTGATCAGCCTGGCGACACGGCCGTCGATACCGTCGAGCAGCGCAGCGAAGACGATCGCGGCCAGCGCCAGCTCGAGCCGGCCCTCGGTCGACAGACGGATCGCCGTCAGGCCGGCGCAGATCGCCAGCAGGGTGATGATGTTGGGGACCAGCATCCGCACGGGGATCGGGCGGAAGCGGCGGCGCTTCTGGTCGATAGAAGCAGGGTCAAAGGGCCTGGGCATGTCCCACCATATAGCAATCCCGTGCCCGGCCCGCCATGGCGGGCCGGGTCGAGGCTTAATCGACCCGGAAGGTCCGACCGCCGTCGCCGACACGGAAATCGGCCAGCACGGTCTCCCCGGCAATGGCCGTCTGGCCCTCGGAGACCAGCGCCTTGGCGCCTTCGGGCAGGAAGACGTCGAGGCGCGAGCCGAAGCGGATCAGGCCGAAGCGCTCGCCGGCAACCAGGCTCTGCCCTTCCCGGACGAAGGACACGATGCGCCGCGCCACCAGGCCGGCAATCTGGACGACGCCGATCCGCCCGGCCGGGGTCACGATGACCAGCGAATTGCGCTCGTTATCCTCACTGGCCTTGTCCAGCTCGGCATTGATGAATTTGCCTGGCCGGTAGGCGATCCGCTCGATGCGGCCCGCCACCGGACTGCGGTTCACGTGGCAGTTGAACACGCTCATGAAGATGGAGATGCGAAGCAATGGCGCGGCGCCGAGGCCGAGTTCGGGCGGCGGCACGGTCTGGGTGATCATCGACACCCGGCCGTCGGCAGGCGCCACGACGAGCCCCTCGCGGGTCGGCGTCACCCGGACCGGATCGCGGAAGAACAGCGCGCACCAAACCGTGAGCACCACTCCGACCCAGCCGAGCGGCGACCAGATCCAGAGCAGAATCAGGCTGGCAAAGGCGAAGGCGCCGATGAAGGGATACCCCTCCGGATGGATCGGCGGGATCTGGGCACGAATGGACTTGGCGATCGACATGGGGAAAACCTGAAACGGAGGATGAGAGGTCGATAATGGCGTTCGGCCGCGGCGGCGTGTGTTGCAGGAGTTAGATCCTGAAAGATCCAAGTCTTGCAAGATTACTCGGCGGCGTCCGGGGTCGCCAGCGGCTCGTGATGGCGAGGCGCTGCCGCCTCGATGTCGCCGTCGAGATCTGCATCTGCGCCGACATCGAGCGGGCGCGCGGCAGAGCCGGTCTGGGCGAGCTTTTCGCGCGCCTCCTCGGCCTCGCGCTGGCGATTCCACATGCTGGCGTAAAGACCGCCCGCGGCGAGCAGGTCGGCATGCCGGCCGCGCTCGACGATCCCGCCGCGATCGAGCACGATGATCTCGTCGGCGCCGACGATGGTCGACAAGCGATGGGCGATCACCACCGAGGTGCGGCTCTTGGAAATGCGTTCGAGCGAATCCTGGATCTCCCGCTCGGTGTGGCTGTCGAGCGCGGACGTCGCCTCGTCGAGCACCAGGATCGGCGGCCCCTTGAGGATCGTGCGCGCGATCGCCACCCGCTGCTTCTCGCCGCCGGACAGCTTCAAGCCGCGCTCGCCGACTTCGGTCTCGTAGCCCCTGGGCGACAGGCGGATGAAACCGTCGATCTGGGCGAGCCGCGCCGCTTCCTCGACCTCGGCATCGGAGGCGTCCCACCGGCCGTAGCGGATGTTGTAGCGGATCGTGTCGTTGAACAGCACGGTGTCCTGCGGCACCATGCCGATGGCGGCCCGCAGCGACGCCTGGGTGACGGCGCGAATATCCTGGCCGTCGATCAGGATGCGGCCGCCGCTGACGTCGTAGAGGCGGAACAGCAGGCGGGATATCGTCGACTTGCCCGCCCCCGATGGCCCGACGATGGCGACCGTGTTGCCCGCGGGCACCGTGAAGCTCAGACCGTCGAGGATGGTGCGGTCCGGATCATAGGCGAAGCGGACATTCTCGAAGCGCACCTCGCCACGGGTCACCGCCAGCGCCGGGGCTCCCGACACATCCTTGACCTCGGGGCGGCGGCCGAGCACACCGAACATCTTCTCGATATCGATCAGCGCCTGCTTGATCTCGCGATACACCATGCCCATGAAGTTGAGCGGCTGGTAAAGCTGGATCATCATGGCGTTGATCATGACGAAATCGCCGACCGTCTTGGTGCCGTTGCGGATGCCGATGGCGCACAGCACCATGGTCGCGGTCAGGCCGAAGGTGAAGATTACCGCCTGCCCGGTATTGAGCCAGGCGAGCGAAGTGTAGGTCATGACGCTCGCCTGCTCGTAGCGCTCCATCGAGCGGTCGTAGCGTTGCGCCTCCCGCTGCTCGGCGCCGAAATACTTCACCGTCTCGTAGTTGAGCAGCGAGTCGATCGCCTTGGTATTGGCCTCGGTATCGGATTCATTCATCCGCCGGCGGATGCCGATACGCCATTCGGTGGCGATGTAGGTGTAGTACATGTAGGCGGCGACGGTGGCGACGATCACCGCGACGTAGCGCCAGTCGAACTGCCAGAGCAGAACGCCCGTCAGCAGGGCGACCTCGATGATGGTCGGCACGAGTTGCAGGATCACCATACGCACGATGGTTTCGATGCCGTTGCGGCCGCGCTCCAGCACCCGCGTCAGCCCGCCGGTCTTGCGCTCCAGATGGAAGCGCAACGACAATTCGTGCATGTGGACGAAGGTCATATAGGCGAGGCGCCGGACCGCATGCATCGCCACCTGCGCGAAGATGCCGTCCCGCCATTGCGTCAGGACCGCCATCACCACCCGCATCAGGCCGTAGCTTGCGGTCAGAACCAGCGGCGAGGCGATCACCCAGGTCGCCCAGTCCGCGCCCGCCAGTGGCGAAGTGTTGTGGCCGCTCAGGGCGTCGGTCGCCCATTTGAAGGTGAAGGGCACCGCCAGGGTCGCCAGCTTGGCGACCAACAGCAGCCCCATGGCCCAGACCACCCGCAACTTGAGGTCGGCCCGTTCCCCCGGCCAGATATAGGGCCACAGCTGCCGCAAGGTCCCCGCCAGCGACCCGCCCTGGCCCTGGTCGCGCGCGTCGGGAACCCCGGAGCCATGGTGGGAAGAATGGTGTGCTGTCATCACATGCCTGGGAAGAGGAAGCCGTGCCTGTTGGGCCGAACTGCAATTTGAGCCCGTCATATAGTGGTTTTGCCCAAGGCGTACACTGGCGGGGAACAAGTTTTTCCCGTCGAAACCGAACCTATGGACCCGATCAGGCGCGAATCGTTCCACCGGCCTCGCTTGACGCTCGCCTTTACGGGTGCCACATCGCCATTATGAACACGCTTCCCTCGCGAATCCGGACGGTCTGCGTCTATTGCGGCTCGGGCCCCGGCACCAACCCCCAATTCGTCACCGCTGCCAAAGCTTTCGGCAAGGCCCTGGCCGAAGCCGACATTGGTCTCGTCTATGGCGGCGGCTCGGTCGGACTGATGGGCGCTGTCGCCGCCTCCGTGCTCGATCACGGCGGCAGGGTCACCGGGATCATTCCGGAATTCCTCACCGCCAAGGAAAACGCCCTGACGCGCGTGCAGGAACTGATCGTCACCGCCAACATGCACGAGCGCAAGCAGCTGATGTTCGATCGCTCCGACGCCTTCGTCGCCTTCCCCGGCGGCATCGGCACGCTCGAGGAACTCGTCGAGCAGCTGACCTGGGCCCAGCTCGGCCGACATAACAAGCCGATCCTGCTCGCCAACATCGACGGCTTCTGGCAGCCGTTGCTCAGCCTGATCGAGCACATGCGCGAGACGCATTTCATCCGTCCCGGCATGGCGGTGAAGCTGCTCACCGCCAACTCGGTGCCGGAGATCCTGCCCCGCCTGCAGCAGGCGGCGGCCACCGAGACCGAGGCCGATCTCGCCGCGGCCAGCAAGGTCGCGCAGAAGATGGGTTGATGAGGCGCCGGCCTTTTCAGGCCGGGGCCCCAGCCTTTACGAGCTTGTAGACAACCGAATCCATCAGCGCCTGAAACGAGGCATCGATGATGTTGGGCGAAACACCCACGGTCATCCAGCGTTCGCCGTCCTCGTCCTCGCTCTCGATCAGGACCCTCGTCACGGCCTCGGTGCCGCCATTGAGGATACGCACGCGGTAGTCGGTCAACTTCAACCGGTCGATGTATTTCTGGTACTTGCCGAGGTCCTTGCGCAGGGCGACATCGAGCGCGTTGACCGGGCCGTTGCCTTCGGCCGCCGAGATCAGCACCTCGCCGTCGACATTGACCTTGACCACCGCCAGCGCCACTGTGACCCGCTGGCCGTTGGCATTGTAGCGCTGCTCGACATTGACGTCGAACTGCTCGACCCGGAAATACTCCGGCACGCGGCCGAGAGTGCGCCGCGCCAGCAATTCGAACGATGCGTCGGCGGATTCGTAGGAATAGCCAGCCGCCTCCCGCTCCTTCATCTCCTCGACCAGACGGTTGACGCGCGGATCATTGCGATCGAAGACGATGCCCGAACGCTCCAGCTCGGCCAGCACGTTGGAGCGGCCGGCCTGATCCGACACCAGCACCTTGCGACGATTGCCGACGGATTCCGGCCGCACATGCTCGTAGGTCTCGGGATCCTTGAGGATGGCGGAAGCATGGATTCCCGCCTTGGTGACGAAGGCGCTTTCGCCGACGTAAGGCGCATGGCGGTTGGATGGCTGGTTGAGCATGTCGTCCAGCGTCCGTGACACCTGCATCAGGGAGGCGAGCTTGTCGTCGGTCACGCCGATTTCGAGAGCATCGGCGAATTCCCTCTTCAGCTTCAGGGTCGGAATCAGCGAACACAGATTGGCGTTGCCGCAGCGCTCGCCGAGACCGTTGAGCGTGCCCTGGACCTGGCGCACGCCGGCGCGCACGGCGGCGAGCGAATTGGCCACCGCCTGCTCGGTGTCGTTGTGGGCGTGGATGCCGAGATGGTCCCCCGGCACATGTCGGATCATTTCGCCGACGATAGCCTCGATCTCATGGGGCATGGCGCCGCCATTGGTGTCGCACAGCACCACCCAGCGGGCCCCCGCCTCGTAGGCAGTGCGGGCACAGGCCAGCGCATAGTCCTTGTTGGCCTTGTAGCCGTCGAAGAAATGCTCGCAGTCGACCAATACCTCGCGGCCCTTGGCCGTGGCGGCTGCGACGCTATCGCGGATCGAAGCGAGATTTTCCTCGTTGGTGGTCTCGAGCGCGACGCGCACCTGGTAATCCGAGGCCTTGGCGACGAAGCAGATGGCGTCGGCATCCGCCCCGAGCAGCGTCGCGAGGCCAGGATCGTTGGCCGCCGAGCGACCGGGGCGCCGCGTCATGCCGAAGGCCGTGAAGACCGCGCTGCCGAGCTTCGGCTTCGCCGAGAAGAACTCCGTATCGGTGAGATTGGCGCCGGGATAGCCGCCTTCGACATAGTCGATGCCGAGATCGTCGAGCATCGCCGCGATCAGGCGCTTGTCATGCACCGTGAAATCGACGCCGTTGGTCTGGGCGCCGTCACGCAGCGTGGTGTCGAACAGATAGAGCCGTTCGCGGCGGGATGCGGCGGTCATTGCATCGGACCCTTCTCGACCGGTACGAGCGCCTTCTGCATGCGGGTGCGCACCAGCCATTCGTCGCCGACATTGACGGTCGAGCGCTGCTGGTCGGCATAGCCGCGCTTGCGGAAGAAATCATGGGCGGTGTCGCTGGCGTCGACCGTCAGCCTGGTGGCGCCGCGCGCCGCCGCGAGCTTCTCCAGCGCCTCGCACAGCGCGGATGCAACCCCCTGCCCGGCGGCGCTGGGATGGACGTAGAGCATCTCGATGTGATCGGCCCCTTTCAACGAGGCGAAGCCGACCGGCGACGACTCGAGCGTCGCCACCAGGGTCAGATCCTTGCCGAGCGCGGCACCGAAATGCTCCTCGTCGTCGGCAGCGCTCATCCAGGCCTGCTGCTGGCCCTCAGTATAATCGTCGCCGGTCAGCCCTTCGATGCTCTCGACGAAGATCGCGGCGAGCACCGCCGCATCGGCCGGCAGATAGGGCCGCAGCCCCACGGATGGTTGCGATCGAGCCATGCTCACCAGATTCCATAGAGTTTCAGCACGAGTCCCACGGCGGCGGCGATCACCAGCACTTTGAGCACGATGTAGTAAAGCCAGTGCCTGGGAAAAGGTGTATCCGGCCTGCTCATCGTGCGATCTCCCAGGTGGTGACCGGTCGCCCCTCGGCGTCCTTGCCGTCCTTGAGCACGACCCCCATGGCCGCGAGTTCATCGCGGATGCGGTCGGACTCGGCGAAATTCTTTTGCGCACGCGCCTCGCGGCGCCTGGCGATCAGGGCCTCGACGGCCTGCGCATCGACGCCGGCGCTCTTCTGCTTGGCCGCGTTCCACTCCGCGTCGGAGACCTTGAGGAACCCGAGAAACCTGAGCGAGCCCGTCAACGCTTGCAGGAACTGTGCTCCGTCGCCATGCACCGCCTTGCTGCGCAGCTGATGCAACTCGGCAATTGCCCGCGGCGTGTTCAGGTCATCGCACAGCGCATCCAGAACCGACTGATCCGGCCTTGCAGGCTCCTCCGAACGATTTCCGGCCGCGCCCGAGAGCGCATACCACTCGTCCAGGACCTTGGCGCTTTCCTCGAGCCCCTTCAGCGTCCAGTCGATGGGCGAGCGGTAATGGGTCTTGAGCATGTTGAGGCGCAACACCTCGCCCGGCCAGTCCGCCAGCAGTTGACGGATGGTGATGAAGTTGCCGAGCGACTTCGACATCTTCTCGCCTTCGACCTGCAGGAAGCCGTTGTGCATCCAGGTCTCGGCCATGCGCTGCTGATGGAAGGCGCAGCAGGACTGGGCGATCTCGTTCTCGTGGTGCGGAAAGACGAGATCGATGCCCCCGCCATGGATGTCGAAGCGCTCGCCGAGGTGCTTCCAGGCCATGGCCGAGCACTCGACGTGCCAGCCCGGACGACCAGCCACGGTGATGCCGCCTGGCGACGGCCATGAAGGCTCGCCGGGCTTCGACGGCTTCCACAGCACGAAGTCCATCGGCTCGCGCTTGTAGGGCGCGACATCGACCCGGGCGCCGGCCAGCATCTCGTCGAGCGAGCGCCGCGCCAGCTGACCGTAGGCCGGCATGGTGGCCACCGAAAACAGCACGTGGTCCTCGGCCACATACGCATGGCCGCCTGCGATCAGCTTTTCGATGATCGCGCGCATCTCGGCGATGTGCTCGGTGGCGCGCGGCTCGATGGTCGGCCTCAGGCAGCCGAGCGCATCGACGTCTTCATGAAACTGACGCTCGGTCAGTTCGGTAACCTTGCGGATCCCCTGGTTGAGCGGCAAGTCCGGATAATCGCGCGCCGCGCGGTCGTTGATCTTGTCGTCGACGTCGGTGATGTTGCGCACATAGGTGACGTGCTCGGCGCCGTAGAGATGGCGCAGCAGCCGGAACAACACGTCGAAGACGATCACCGGCCGGGCGTTGCCGATATGGGCGAAGTCATAGACCGTCGGACCGCAGACATACATCCGCACCCGGTCTCGATCGAGCGGCGCGAAGGCACGCTTCTCCTTGGTCAAGGTATCGTAGAATGCCAGTGTCATCGGTTCCCGCCCACAGCAAAGCAGCCGTCATCGATCCGGCTGGCCGGGCGTCTGTCGATCTCGATCAGGAGAAAAGACGGCCTCAGCCAGCGAATCGCTAGCTCGTAATCTCGCGGCAAATGCCGAAAATGAGGATAAGGCCGTTCATGTTTTGCACCATGGGGCAGCAGGGCCGGCGCCGTCAAGGGAGACGGGCGGCGTCAGGACGCCAAATTCGCGGCGCCGACGGGGCGGCAGGTGCATCCCGAAAGTCACGACTGCACCGGATCTCGTAACCCCTGCCCGGTGCAGCCGCGATCAGCCACGATTTCGCCTTGGTTAATCATTTTTAACGCGCCGGGTTTATCGTCGATGGACCTGCTCCTCCCGGGTCCGGCCAATTCCATGAATATCCGCGCGCTCCTCATCGCCTGCGCCCTGCTTGCAGGCGCCCCTACTGCCCATGCCGAGAATCGCGTCTTCATCGTCGCCAACCAGCCGGACGGTTATGGCGTCGACCAGTGCCTGGCTCGGGGTGAGAAATGCGGCTCCTACGCCGCCCGGGCCTATTGCCAGTCGCGCGAGTTCGGCGACGCCGCCGCGTTCCGCCGGGTCGACCCCGGCGAATTTACCGGTGCGGTGCCGGTCTCCGCGGGCGATCATTGCCCGCGAGGCGGCTGCGGCGAATACGTCGCCATCACCTGTCAGCGCTGAGCTGGATCGCGCGGCGCTCATCCGACAAAAAGGCGTGATCGACGCCTTGTCCCTGCCGTCGAAACGACGTGACCTCGCCCAGAGAAGAGGGTATGGGAAGCACCGTTGGCCGCCTCGGCCCTCGCGCAGGAACCTCCTGATTTGCTGCCGTTTTCGTTCATCCTGCGGCCGCTTCTCGCGACCGCGCTGATCGGCCTCGCCGCGCCCGCCGCACTGGCCCAGGGCGCGCCACCGCCTGCCGCTCCGCCCGCCGGCGGGACCGTGACCAATCCGATGTGCCAGCGCCTGGAAGGCCAGCTCGCGCTGATTGATCGCGGCGGTGGCGACCCGGCCAAGACCGACCAGATTCGCCGTTACGAGGACGCACAGGCCCGCCAGCAGGCCGAACTCGATCGGGTTACCACCCAGGCCAAGCGGATGGGCTGCGACAGCTCCGGTTTCCTGTCGCTGTTCAGCGGCCAGTCGGCGCAATGCGGACCGGTGAACAACCAGATCCAGCAGATGCGGGCCAATCTCGACCAGATCACCAACAGCCTGCAGCAGCTGCGCGGCGGCGGCAATTCCGACCGCGAAATGCAGCGCCGTTCGGTGCTGACCGCCCTCGCCCAGAACGGCTGCGGCCCGCAATATGCGGCTGCGGCCCGCGCCGCCCAGCCTGCCGGCTTCTTCGACAACCTGTTCGGCGGCGGCAATAACGGCGCTCCGCCACCGGGGGCCGTCATGGCGCCCGAGTCCGGCGCCTCCTCCGGCACCTATCGCACGGTCTGCGTGCGGAGCTGCGACGGCTATTACTTCCCGATTTCCTTTGCCACGGTGCCAGGCCGCTTCGCCGACGACGAGCGAACCTGCAAGAGCCTGTGCCCTGCCGCGGATGCGACGCTGTTCACCTACAGAAATCCCGGCGAGGACATCAACCAGGCAGTCTCGATCAATGGCCAGCCCTATTCCTCGTCGCCCAACGCGTTCCGCTATCGCCAGTCATTCGATGCGGCCTGCAGCTGCAAGGCGGCCGGACAGAGCTGGGCGGACGCGTTGAAGAACATCGACGACAAGGCGGCGGCCGAACAGCAAGGGGACATCATCGTCACCGAAGACCGCGCCAAACGCATGTCGCAGCCGCAGCCAGGCGCCACCAAGGCGAGTGCAAGCCGCAAGGGTGCAGCTCCGGCTGCAGCGCCCGCCGCGCCGGCCGCCGCTGCCCCGACCGACCAGCCGCCGGCGGATCCGGCCACCACCGGCAGCAAGCAGATCCGCTCCGTCGGACCAACCTTTATCCCGGCTCGCTGATCCTCCGACACTTCTGCGCGGGATCCGATGCTCGTATCAGCATTTCACGAGTGCGCGCTTTCCGAAGTTCGTGTCCGGAAGGTGCCGCAACTCACTCACGAGGGGGGTAGGGCGCGCGATGCGCGTCCTACTCGTCGTAGCTGACCGACACCCGGCCTGCCCGGCTGACCAGGCTGTCGTCAGGCAGCGGCAGCGGACCGCCCTTGTCACGAAAACGATTGGTGATCGGATAGCGGCGGTCGCGGCCGAAATTGCGCCGCGTCACCTTGACGCCCGGTGCCGCCTGGCGGCGCTTGTATTCCGCGATGTTGAGCAGGCGATCGATCTTGGCCACCACCTCGCGCTCGTATCCGGCGGCGACGATCGCGGCGAGCGGCTCTTCGTGCTCGACCAGCCGCTCGAGAATGCCATCGAGAATATCGTAGGGCGGCAGCGAATCCTGATCGAGCTGGTTCTCGCGCAGTTCCGCCGACGGCGGCCGCACGATGATGTGCTCGGGAATGACGATGCCCGAGGGACCGAGCGCCCCCTCCGGCTTCCAGCGGTTGCGCAGCCGCGACATGCGGAAGACCTGGGTCTTGTACAGGTCCTTGATCGGGTTGAAGCCCCCGTTCATGTCGCCATAGAGCGTGGCGTAGCCCACCGACATTTCCGACTTGTTGCCGGTGGTCACCAGCATGGCGCCGGACTTGTTGGAGATCGCCATCAGCAGCACGCCGCGGGTCCGCGCCTGCAGGTTTTCCTCGGTGATGTCGCGGTTGAGCCCCTTGAACGGCGCGGCGAGGATCTGCTCGAAACCTTCGACGGCGGCAGCGATCGGCAGGATTTCACAGCCGAATCCGAGCGCGTCGGCGAGTGCGGCGGCATCATCGAGCGAAACCTGCGCGGTGTAGCGATAGGGCATCATTACGCCGCGGACCCGCTTGGCGCCGAGCGCATCCACTGCCATCGCCGCACACAATGCCGAGTCGATGCCGCCTGAAATCCCGAGCAGCACGCCGGGAAAGCCGTTCTTGTTGACATAATCGCGCAAGCCCAGCACGCAGGCGGCGTAATCGCCCTCGTCATCGCCGATCGCGGCCTCGACATCGCCGTCGCAGCGCCAGCCGTCGGGCGACTTGCGCCAGCGCTGGGTGACGATGCATTCGCGAAACGAGGGCAGTTGCGCGGCCAGGGTGCGATCGGCGTGCAGCACGAAAGAGGCGCCGTCGAAAACCAGCTCGTCCTGGCCGCCCACCTGATTGAGATATATCAGCGGCAGGTCACTCTCGGTGACGCGCGCCACCGCCATGGACAGGCGAATGTCGCTCTTGCCCCGCGCATAGGGCGAACCGTTCGGCACGATCAGGATCTCGGCCCCGGTCTCGGCGAGGCACTCGACCACATTCTCGTATTCGCTCGATTCCTCCATCCAGGTATCTTCGCAGATCGGCACGCCAATCCGCACGCCGCGGACGGTCACCGGCCCGGATGCCGGACCGCGCGTGAACACCCGCTTCTCGTCGAATACCCCGTAATTCGGCAGATTGGCCTTGAAACGCAGCGCAGCGATGCGGCCGCCGTCGAGCAGCGCGCAGGCGTTGTAGAGCTTGCCCTCGTCGACCCATGGCGTGCCGACCAGCACCGCCGGACCGCCGTCGGCGGTCTCCCGCGCCAGTTCCTCGACCGCGGCCCGACAGGCGGCCTGGAAAGCCGGCTTGAGCACGAGGTCTTCCGGAGGGTATCCGGCGATAAAGAGTTCGGACAGAACGAGAAGATCGGCGCCGTCCGCCTTGGCCCTGGCGCGGGCCTCGCGCACCCGGTCCGCATTGCCGGCGACGTCGCCGACCACCGGATTGAGCTGGGCCAGCGTGATGTTGAGCGCGGTCTCGGTCATGTTGCGTGCGCTTCCCGAACTTAAGTGCGACATCCAAGCCCCCTCTGCGACGTCCCTCTTACCCTCTCGGACTCGCAGCGACAATGAAGGCAATATCGGGACGGCCGCGCATTCGCCGCACGCCCGGCAGGGCGCATCATCTCACAGCAGGCCGATGCGCTCGGCGAGTGCCGCGCACCAGACCAGAGCGATGATCAGAAGCATGCCCCCGACTGCGGCGGTTGGCGAGCTTTTCGATCGCGGTATTCAGGAGTTCGACCACGATCAGCAGCACCACCACCGCGACCAGTTCGACGCGTCGGATCGCGGTGGTGCCGATCACGAAAGAGAGCGGCAGCGCCAGGGCCAGCGCCACCAATTCCTCGCGAAACGCCTGCTCCGAACGAGTAGCGAAGGTCAGCCCGTTCCAGCTGTAGACGCTTGCCCGCCAGAGCCGCAGCACATCATAGTCCTGAGGCGGCCGGCAGCGGCTGGGCCTTGTCGGCGCGCGCCTGCTTGAGCAGTTCGGCAATCAGGAAGGCCATGTCGATGGACTGCTCGGCATTGAGGCGCGGATCGCAGACCGTGTGATAGCGGTCGTTGAGGTCCTCATCCGTCAGGGCCCGGGCACCACCGATGCACTCGGTGACGTCCTTGCCCGTCATCTCCAGATGCACGCCGCCGGGATAGGTGCCTTCGGCGGCATGAATCTGGAAGAACGACTTTACCTCGGAGAGGATGCGATCGAACGGCCGCGTCTTGTAGCCGCTGGTCGCCGTGATGGTATTGCCGTGCATCGGGTCGCACGACCACACCACCACCCGCCCCTCGCGCTTCACCGCGCGGATGAAGCCCGGCAGATGGTCGTCGATCTTGTCGGCGCCGAAACGGTTGATCAGAGTGAGGCGTCCCGGCTCGTTGTCCGGATTGAGCACGTCGATCAGCCGCAGCAGTTCGTCCGGCTTGAGCGACGGTCCGCATTTCAGGCCGATCGGGTTCTTGATACCGCGGAAATACTCGATGTGGGCATGGTCGAGCTGGCGGGTGCGGTCGCCGATCCAGATCATGTGGCCGGACGTCGCGTACCAGTCGCCGGTGGTCGAATCAACGCGGGTCATCGCCTGCTCGTAGCCGAGCAGCAGCGCCTCATGGCTGGTGTAGAAATCCGTCGAGCGCAACTCCGGATGACTATCGAAGTCGAGACCGCAGGCGCGCATGAAATTGAGCGCGTCGGAGATGCGGTCGGCGAGTTCCCGGTACCGGCGGGACTGCGGCGAATCCTTGACGAATCCGAGCATCCATTGATGCAGACTGGCGAGATTGGCGAAGCCGCCGGTAGCGAACGCGCGCAGCAAATTGAGCGTCGCGGCCGACTGGCGATAGGCCATCAGCTGGCGCTGCGGATCCGGGGTGCGCGCTTCGGGCGTGAAGGCGATGTCGTTGATGATGTCGCCGCGGTAGCTCGGCAGCTCGACGCCGTTGAGCTTCTCGGTCGGCGACGAGCGCGGCTTGGCGAACTGGCCGGCAATGCGGCCGACTTTCACCACCGGCACGGCGCCGGCATAAGTCAGCACCACCGCCATCTGCAGAAAGACGCGGAAGAAATCGCGGATATTGTTGGCGCCATGCTCGGCGAAACTTTCGGCGCAGTCACCGCCCTGCAGCAGGAACGCTTTGCCGGCCGCCACGCGCGCCAGCGCGCGCTTCAGATTGCGCGCCTCGCCAGCAAAAACCAGCGGCGGAAAGGTGGCGAGCTGCGCCTCGACCTCGGCCAGAGCCTTCGGATCGGGATAGACCGGCATCTGAAGCACCGGTTTGTTGCGCCAGCTATCGGGGGTCCACCGTTCGGACATGGTCCTCTCCTACGCCCTTTCCTTTGGGAAACGGCCGGGAGGGGATCGGCTGTCGGGTCACCCGACCTGGCACGCCCATCCCGGACGTGGCGGGGTTATACACAGCGTCCCCATGAACCGCCAGTTGCAATTCGCTGTGTCCGTTCAACACCTTGCTCGGACAGCCGAAACCCGCTTTGATGCCGCGCGGAGGGTTGGGGCCGTGACCGACGCTATGTTCGACGACGTTTTCGCCGATGATATCCGGATTCCGGCGGATGACGGCTTTTCTCTCGCCGGCACGCTGTTCATGCCGCGAGGCCGCCGGCGGAATGCGGTCCTGATCAATTCCGCGACGGCCGTCCCGCGGCGGATCTATCGCGGCTTTGCCAACTATCTCGCGGCGCGCGGAGCCGTGGTCCTGACCTATGACTATCGCGGCGTCGGCGGCTCGCGGCCGAAGTCGCTCAAGGGCTTTGGCGCCCGCATGGCCGATTGGGCGGAACGGGATGCCGCCAGCGCGGTCACCTGGATGCGGCAGCGCTACGCCGCGCTGCCGCTGAGCTACATCGGTCATTCCTTCGGCGGCCAGGCGCTCGGACTCCTGCACAACAACGATCAGGTTGCGCGGGCGTTGCTGGTGGCGTCCCAGGCGGCCTACTGGAAGCTGATCCCGGGCATCGAACGCTACCGGGTCTACACGTTGATGAACGTGATCGGCCGGCCGGTCGCCAACGCCCTCGGCTATGTGCCGGGACGGCTCGGAATCGGCGAGGACCTGCCGAAGGAGGTGTTTCTGCAATGGACCAAATGGGTGATGAGCGAGCGGTATTTTTTCGATGACGCCTCGCTGACGGCACTCGCCCATTTTTCCAATTACCGTCACCCGCTGATGGCGCTCTGCATCGCCGACGATCCCTGGGCGCCACGCCCAACGGTCGAACTGTTGTGCTCGGGGTTCACCAGCACCTCGCCCGACATCATCACCATCAATCCGGCGGACGCCGGCGTCGCCGCCATCGGCCATTTCGGCTTCTTCCGCCCGGAACACCGGACAACGCTATGGAAGCGCGCGGCCGATTGGCTGCTCGCAACCTGACCGGTCATCGGGCTGGAACAGATCGCACAAATCCGAGGAACGTCGATCGGCCCTACCCGGCAGCCTCACGGACATAGCGCGCGAAGGGCTGGCGCATGGTGACGAGCTCTTCCGCGGCGGTCGGGTGCACCGCGATCGTGGCATCGAAATCGGCCTTGGTCGCCTTCAGCTTCACCGCAACCCCGATCACCTGGATCAGCTCGCCGGCTTCGGGACCGACGATATGACAACCGAGCACCCGATCGGTCTGCCCGTCGACGATCAGCTTCATCAGGATGCGGGTATCGCGCCCGGACAGGGTCGCCTTCATCGGACGGAATTCGGCCTTGTAGACGTCGACGTGGCTGTACTGCACCCGCGCCTGGGCCTCGGTCAGGCCGACGGTCCCGACCTCGGGCTGGGAGAAGACCGCGGTCGGAATGTTGGTGTGGTCCACCGCCGTCGGACGGTTGCCGAAAACGGTATCGGCGAAGGCATGGCCCTCACGGATCGCCACGGGCGTCAGATTGACCCGGTGGGTGACGTCGCCGACGGCATAGATATGCGGCACCGAACTGCGCGAATGGCCGTCCACCGCGATCCCGCCGTTGTTGGGGTTGATGTCGACACCGGCGTTTTCGAGGCCGAGATTGGCGACATTGGGATGGCGGCCGATCGCGAACATCACCTTGTCGCCGCCGACGCTCGAGCCATCGGACAGATGGGCGATGTATTCCCCGCCGTGGCGTTCGACCGCCGTCACGGTGCGTTCGGTGAGGATATTGATTCCCGCCTTCTCCATTTCGCGCCGGAGGTGCTTGCGCACGTCCTCGTCGAAACCGCGCAGGATGTTGTCGCCGCGGTAGACCAGCGTGACGTCGCTGCCGAGACCGGCGAAGATGCAGGCGAATTCCAGCGCGATATAGCCGCCGCCCTGGATCAGAATGCGGCGGGGCTGCTCCTTCAGATCGAACACCTCGTTGGACGAGATGACATGTTCGATGCCCGGAATCGGACGGCCGTGGTTGGGCGCGGCACCGGTGGCGATCAGAATGTTCTTCGGCCGCACCAGTTCGCCGCTGGATAGCCGCAGACTGCGCGCGTCCTCGAACACCGCCCGCGTCCGCACGAGGTGCGCGCCGGAACGCTCCAGATTGGCGATATAGGCCGCCTCCAGCCGGGCGATCTCCTTGTCCTTGTTGGCGATCAGCGTCGACCAGTTGAAATTCGCCTGGGGGATCGACCAACCGAAGCCGGCGGCGTCCTCGATCTCGTGGTGCACATGGGACGCATAGACCATCAGCTTCTTCGGCACGCAGCCGCGGATCACGCAGGTGCCGCCGACGCGATACTCCTCGGCGACCATCACCTTCGCGCCGTAACCGGCAGCGATCCGGGCGGCGCGCACGCCCCCGGATCCACCACCGATGACGAACAGATCAAGGTCGTCGAAGGCCTTGGTCACGTCCTCAGATCTCCTTGCCGCGCGCCCGCATCTCGGAGCGGAACTTGGCCGCGACCTCGTTGGAGAAGGCATTGGCCCAATCGTTCATGAAGGCAATGCTGCCGGCGATCGACTTGGGCTCCATCTCCAGGAATTTCTGGCCGAGCGGCGTCTTGTAGAAGGCAATCAGGTCGCGCAATTCCTGCTCGGTGAAGTTGGTGGCGTAGATCTCCGCCATCGCCTTGCCGACATCGTCACGCTTGGCAGCGAGCTCGCCGGCGAGCTTCAACGCGATCTCGTTGAGGTCCTTCTGGTAGTTCACATTGGTCTGCAGGATCGCGTCCTTGGTGCGCTGGATCACCGTCGGCACGATGTTCTGATAGATCTGGTTGGCTTTCTTGATGGTCAGAAGCTCGGTGGCGGCGGCGACGGCGCTGGCCGACGGCGGCGTCGCGTTGGCCGCCTTCTGCGCCTGGGCATGCGCGCTGACGGTCAAGGCGAGACCGAACCCGGCGATCAGCAGGGCTTTCGACAGTTTCATCATTCCATTTCTCCTCAGATTGCGGCGCGCGGCCGCTCGATCACGCGAATACCGTTTGAGCCCGCCAGCACCGCGGCGCTGGCCAGGCCGATGAACAGACCGTGTTCGACGACGCCTGGAATAGCTGCGAGCGAGGCAGCAAGCGCGGGCGCATCGGGGATGGCTCCGAGATGAGCGTCGACGATCCAGTGGCTACCATCGGTGACGAAACCAAGACCGTGATTGGGGCCGGTCCTGACCGTGCGCAGTTCGAGCCGCCCCGTAAGACCGTGTGCGGCCAGCACCTCGGCGATCTCCCGCCGCGTCGCCGCGATGCCGAACGGAATCACCTCGATCGGCAGCGGGAAGCGCCCCAGCGTTTCCACCCACTTGCTATCGTCGGCGATCACGATCATGCGATCGGACGCTGCGGCGACGATCTTCTCGCGCAGCAGCGCGCCGCCACCACCCTTGATCAGGTTGAGCTGCGGGTCGATCTCGTCGGCGCCATCGACGGTGAGATCGAGGTGCTCGATCTCGTCGAGGCTGCCGAGCGGCACGCCGCAGCGCTCGGCATCGGCCCGGGTCGATTCCGAGGTCGGCACGCCGATCACCTTGAGCCCCGCCCGCACCTTCTCGCCAAGCAACTCGACGAAGTGCTTGGCTGTAGAACCGGTTCCGAGTCCGAGTTTCATGCCGTCGCTGACGAATTCGAGCGCGCGCGCCGCCGCCTGGCGTTTCAAATCTTCGGAGTTCATCGAATGCTCGTTGGGCCGGCGAGCACCGCCGGCAGGTTGCGGAGGCGCAGTTCTAGTGTGGTGCCTCCCAATTGCCTACCCCTTTGCGGCAGGGCCGATAGGCAATTGCAAGACATAAGCCACACTAGCCTCGATCAGGGCGAAGGAACAGGCCGGCAAAGAGTTTCGTGGAACCTTTCCTCACCGATCCCTTGCATCAGGCGGAGGGGCCCGGTAGCCAAATTCCATGACAGTCACATCCCTCGACGCTCCGCTGGTGGTTTTTGACTTGGACGGCACTCTCGTCGACACTGCCCCCGACCTCGTCAGCGCCCTCAATCATGTGCTTGATCGCGAGGGACTGCGACCGCTGCCGCTCGCCTCAGCCCGAAAGATGATCGGCGCCGGCGCCCGCCGGATGCTCGAACGCGGCCTTGAGGCCGACGGCCGGGCCGTGGAGCCCGGCGATCTCGACCGCCTGACCGCCGATTTCATCGGCTTCTACGCCGAACACATCGCCGATCTCTCTCGCCCCTTCGAAGGCGTGGTGGACACCCTGGATCATCTGGCCCAGCGTGGCTTTCTTCTCGCGGTCTGCACCAACAAGCTGGAATGGCTGTCGCGGCGCCTCCTCGACCAGCTCGGACTGACCGAGCATTTCGCGGCCATCTGCGGCGCCGACACCTTCGGTGTGTCGAAGCCCGACCCGGCGATCCTGCGCCAGACCATCGCCCGGGCCGGTGGCAGCCTGAAGGCCGCGGTGATGGTGGGAGATTCCGGTCCGGATGTCGGTGTCGCCCGCCGCGCCGGCGTCCCGGTGATCGGCGTGGATTTTGGCTACACCGAAATTCCCATTGCGGAACTGGCGCCCGACACCATCATCAGTGCCATGGTGGAGTTGCCGCGCGCCCTGCGAGACCTGCTTCCCTCACACAATCAGTAGAAAGATGAGGAAGTCCACCTGCTTTTAGAGTGGTTATATGGTACCAACGTTAACCTTTTTTCAACACCTCGCGATCGGCCGCGTTGCATACGGTTAATGACGCCCCTATGGTCCGGCGCGGGGACTGTGGCGGCTAGCCGCAATAATGGACGGTGGAACATGCGTCGCGTCATTACGATCGCCGCTGCGAGCATCACGCTTGCCGGCTGTGGTTCAATGCCATCAATGGATTTTCTCAAGCCGACGCCGCCGAGCGTCACGGTTCGTCTCGAATCCGTGCCACCAGGCGCCGACGCGAGGACGTCGGTCGGTCCGGGCTGCAAGACGCCCTGCACCGTGTCGCTGCCGGCGAGCGACAACTTCACCGTCAGCTACACGCTCGAGAAATATCAGCCGCAAACCGTCGCCGTGACCACGGCGCAGGTTCCGGGGGATCTCGGCAGCCCGCCGACGGTGACCACCGATCCCAATCCGGTGTTCGCGGAACTGCAGCCGGCGACGCCGCCCAAGCGCGTCGTCAAGCATCGCAAGAGGCCCAAGGCCGCAGCAGCGCCCGCCGCTGCCGCTCCGGCGGCAACCCCGGCGACCGCGGATTCGGCCTTCCCGGCGCCGCCGCCCAGCCGCTAATCCGATCACGACGATTGTGCTGCGCACCATCGCGCGCGGCACAATCGCGCGACGGAGCTGCGACGCCTGGGCGCTTGCCGCAGAGGGGTAGGCAATTGCGAGGCGCCGCACTAGATTATGACAGTCGGTGACCTTCGGGTGCCGCGCGCCCGCTGACTGTCACGAAGCAAGGTCCCGGATGAACGGAGTTGCTCCAGGCCCCATGACCGATTCGTTCGGCCGCACCATCACCTATTTGCGGGTGTCGGTGACGGATCGGTGCGACCTGCGCTGTTTCTATTGCATGTCCGAGGACATGACCTTCCTGCCGAAGGCCGATCTCCTCACCCTCGAAGAACTCGACCGGCTCTGCTTTGCCTTCATCGCCCGCGGCGTGCGCAAGCTGCGCCTGACGGGCGGCGAGCCGCTGGTCAGACGCAACGTAATGGCGCTGGTGCGCTCGCTCTCGCGCCATCTCAGTACCGGCGCGCTCGACGAACTCACCCTGACCACCAACGGCTCCCAGCTCGCTCGCTTCGCTCAGGAGTTGCGGGATTGCGGTGTGCGCCGCATCAACGTCTCGCTCGACACTCTCGAAGCCGACAAATTCCGCGCGATCACCCGCTGGGGCGAACTCGACAAGGTCATGGCCGGGATTGATGCGGCCCGTGCCGCGGGCCTCCACGTCAAGATCAATGCCGTAGCGCTCAAGGGGCTGAACGAGGACGAAATCCCGGCCCTGATCGACTGGGCCCACGGCCTCGGCATGGATCTCACCTTGATCGAGGTGATGCCCATGGGCGAGATCGGGAGCGGAAGACTGGAGCAATACGTGCCGCTGTCGCTGATCCGAGCCCGGCTCTCCAGCCACTACACCCTGACCGACCTTGATGAGACCAGCGGCGGCCCGGCCCGCTATGTCCGCGTCGAGGAGACCGGCGGCAAGCTCGGCTTCATTACGCCGATGACCCATAATTTCTGCGAGGCCTGCAACCGGGTGCGCATCACCTGCACCGGGACCCTCCATACCTGCCTCGGTCAGGAGGATGCCGCGGACCTGCGCCGGCCGCTGCGGGCCTCCACCGACGACACCCTGCTCCATGACGCCATTGACCGGGCGATCGGGCAAAAGCCGCGCGGCCATGACTTCATCATCGACCGCCGCCATAACCGGCCGAGCGTCAGCCGCCACATGAGCGTGACCGGGGGCTGAAGCTCCTCGTGGAGTGGTCTCGCAATTGCCTCCCCTCTGCGGCGGGCACTGCAGGCAATCGCGAGGCGTAAGCCGCACCAGCTTTCTGATTTACCAGTGCCCCTACCAACGACGTAGTTGACGGCCCCGCCGGCCGCTGGAATGTTCCGGGCAAGGGTGGTAAACGCCCCGCTAACGCCCGGGTTTCAAAGCTCGCCAGCACCTACCGACCGCTCATTCGGGTCGGCAGGTGCGCTGACCTGCTCACGAACTTCGGACGCTGGGTTCTAGTGTGGCGTCTCGCAATTGCCTACCGCCTTTGCGGCCAGTCTGTCGTAGGCAATTGCGAGACATAAGCCACACTAGCGCTTTGATTTTTCTAGTGTCCTTTATGTCTCCGAATGACCGTGCGAGCGTGAGGCAAATGGAGCGGTAATTCGGAGACAGGACACTAGTGCGGTGGATCTGACGCTCGTTTCAGCATTGCAGCGAGTCCTTCATACGAGCGTCAGATCCAAAACCGCACTAGAATCATAATGGTGCTAGTGTCCCTTTGTTTCCAACGTTCGTAGAAGCACCTGCTGCAAAGGGATACGAACGTTGGAAACGGGACACTAGGTGGGGAAACGCACGGCGCCGAAAACGGCGGACCGGCGCTCGTTCCGAGACAAAGAGGGTAACTTGCAAGCGCTCCTTGGATTGAGCCGCGTCATCGACGCGGTGAACACGGCGATCGGCCGCTGGCTGTCCTGGCTCATCGTCGCCGCGGTACTGATCTCGACCGCGAATGCCATCATCCGCAAGGTTTTCGACGTCTCGTCAAACTCCTTCCTCGAGCTGCAATGGGTGCTGTTCAGCATCGTCTTCCTGCTCTGCTCGCCCTGGACCCTGATCGATAACGAACACATCCGGATCGACATCATCAATCACAGCCTGCCGCTGAAGGTGCGCGGCTGGATCGACATGATCGGCCACGTGTTCTTCCTGCTCCCCTTCATGGCCATTCTGCTCTACACCTCGATCCCCTTCTTCCTCACCTCCTATCATCAGAACGAGCAGTCATTCAGCGCCGGCGGCCTGCCGCAATGGCCGGCGAAGTCGCTGATCATGATCGCCTGCGTGGCGATGATCGCCCAGGGCATATCGGAAATCATCAAGCGCGCCGCGATGATGCAGGGCCTGATCCCCGATCCCAACGCCAAGGTGGTCAATCTCGCCGAACTCGAGGCCGAGCGACTGCTGAACATCGTCGGCGAAACGCCGACTTCAGGCCAACACTGACGCATTCATCCGATCCGAGCGACGGAAAGACACGGGGCTGATCTCGATGACCGCTTTGTTCATCCACTACATGGCGCCGATCATGTTCGCGTCATTGGTGATCTTTTTGCTGCTCGGCTATCCGGTGGCATTCTCGCTGGCGGCCAATGGCCTGATCTTCGCCTTCGCGGGGATCGAACTCGGCCTCTTCCGACCGGACTTCCTGCAGGCCCTGCCCGAGCGCGTGTACGGCGTGATGAACAACGACACGCTGCTGGCGATCCCGTTCTTCACCTTCATGGGACTGGTGCTCGAGCGATCAGGCATGGCCGAGGACCTGCTCGAGACCATCGGCCAACTGTTCGGCAGCATCCGCGGCGGCATCGCCTATGCCGTGGTCTTCGTCGGCGCGCTGCTGGCCGCCACCACCGGCGTCGTCGCCGCGTCGGTGATTTCCATGGGCCTGATCTCGCTGCCGATCATGCTGCGCTACGGCTATGACCGGCGGGTCGCAACTGGCGTCATCGCGGCCTCCGGCACCCTCGCCCAGATCATCCCGCCGTCGCTGGTGCTGATCGTGATGGCCGACCAGCTCGGCCGCTCCGTCGGCGACATGTATGAGGGCGCCTTCATTCCCGGCATCGTCCTGTCGATCCTCTATGCCTTCTACATCTTCCTCGTCAGCACATTCTTTCCGAAGGCAACGCCCGGACTGCCGCTCGAAGCCCAGACCCTGCGCGAGCCGGAGACCGCCAAACATCCGCTGAACGTGCCCGTCGGCCTCTTGGCCGCCGCCGGCGCGGCCTGGCTGTTCGCCGTGCATCTCGACCTGTTCACCTGGTCCGCGCCGCTGTTCGACAAGGTCAGCGCCAATCCTCTGGTACGCCAGGCGTTCTGGTTCGCGATCCTGCTCGGTGTCCTCGCCAGGCCCGGGATCGGCGTCGTCCGCACCATGACGCTGTCGCTGTTCCTGGTGGTGGCCGGCGCCACCGCGATCGGCATGATCGCGATGAGCTACACCAGCGTGAAGGCGGGTGCCGACTACGTCGTGCTGACCATGTCGATCACGGTCGCCGTCAGCTTCGTCCTCGCCGTGATCAATCGCGTGCTGAGGCTGAAGCTGTTGTCCAAGCTCGCCGAACAGGTGGTGTTCGTGATGGTGCCGCCGCTGGGACTGATCTTCCTGGTGCTCGGCACGATCTTCATCGGCGTCGCGACGCCGACCGAAGGCGGCGCCATGGGAGCCTCCGGCGCGATGGTGCTGGCGCTGATGAAACGCCGCCTGACCTTCGACCTGACCCGCCAGGCGGCCGAATCGACCGCGAAGCTTTCGGCATTCGTGGTGCTGATCCTGGTCGGCGCCCGCGTCTTCTCGCTCACCTTCTACGGCGTCGACGGCCATCGCTGGGTCGAGGAGCTGCTGGTCTCCCTCCCCGGCGGCCAGGTCGGCTTCCTGATCTTCGTCAACGCCTTCGTCTTCGTGCTCGCCTTCTTCCTCGACTTCTTCGAGCTCGCCTTCATCGTCATCCCGCTGCTCGGGCCGGCAGCTGAAAAGCTCGGCATCGATCTGATCTGGTTCGGCGTCATGCTCGGCGTCAACATGCAGACCTCGTTCATGCATCCGCCGTTCGGCTTCGCGCTGTTCTACCTGCGCTCGGTTGCGCCGCGGGACTCCTATATCGACCGCGTCAGCGGCAAGCGCATGGAGCCGGTGACGACGGGACAGATCTACTGGGGCTCGGTGCCGTTCGTGATCATCCAGGTGATCATGGTCGGCGCGGTGATCGCCTTCCCGGCCATGGTGATGCACTACAAGGGAGCGGCGTCGACGATCGATCCCAACAAGATCAAGATCGAGCTGCCGCAGATGCCCGACGAGCCGCCCCAGCTCAATCTGAACTTCAAATAGCGGGCACGACACCGAATACGACATTCGAACGAAAAATCCCCGGAGCACCGCTCCGGGGATTTTTTCTGACTGGCCTCATCCTCGACGGGGCACGGCGAAGCATCGGGCTATGACTCCCCAAAAAAGCGCCGGCCGCCGGGCCAGCGCTTTCGTCGGAGCTCGTTTGAAAGCTCAGCCGCGGGTGCGGGAGCGGATCATGAAGCTGTCGTAGGTGTATTCGGCGACCTGCCACCACAGATATTCGTCGGAGCGGTAGGCCTGCATGGCGTCGATCGACTTCTTGAAATCGGCGTTCTTGGCCGAGATCTCCGCCCACAGCTCGTTGGTCGCCTTGAGGCAGGCGTCGAGCACCTCATTGTTGAACGGACGGAGCTGCACGCCACCGGCGACGAGGCGTTTCAGGGCCGCCGGATTCTGCAGATCGTAGCGCGCCGCCATCCAGGTGTTGGTGGCCATCGCCGCGTTGGTGAGAATGCTCTGATAATTCTTCGGCAGCGCGTTGTACTTCTCGAGATTGGCGAAGGCATGCACGGTCGGACCGCCTTCCCAGAACCCGGGATAGTAGTAGTACTGCGCGACCTTCTGGAAGCCGAGCTTCTCGTCGTCATAGGGGCCGACCCACTCGGCCGCGTCGATGGTGCCCTTTTCCAGCGCCGGATAGATGTCGCCGCCGGCGATCTGCTGCGGCACGACGCCGAGCTTCTGAAGGACCTGGCCGGCAATGCCGCCGATGCGGAATTTCAGGCCCTGCAGGTCGGCAACCGTCTTGATCTCCTTGCGGAACCAGCCGCCCATCTGGGTACCGGTGTTGCCGGCCGGGAAGCCGATGACGCCGAACTTCTTGTAGAACTCGTTGGCGAGTTCGTTGCCGCCGCCCTGATAAAGCCAGGAGTTCTGCTGACGGGCATTGAGGCCGAACGGCACCGAGGCGAAGATCGCGAACGTAGGATCCTTGCCGACGTAATAATACGACACCGTGTGGCTCATCTCGACGGTGCCGTTGGAGGTCGCATCCAGCGCCTGCAGGCCGGGGACGATTTCGCCCGCCGCGAAGACCTGGATCTGGAATTTGTTGTCGGTCATCTCGGCGACCTGCTTGGCGAGATATTCCGCGCCGCCGTAGATGGTGTCGAGCGACTTCGGAAAGCTCGAGGTCAGGCGCCACTTCACCTCGGGCGACGACTGGGCGATCGCCGGCGAGGCGACCGCGGCGACCGCCGCTCCTGTCGCCGACACTTTGAGAAATTCACGGCGCTTCATAAGGCATCTCCTCCTGGGGACGTTTCTTCACACGCGAGAGCGGCTCTCTACCACGGAACCGCAGGGACGGAAAACGCGACATATCGGGCGCAAACCCGAATTCAACCAAAGTCGAAGGCCGGTTGAACCGCCCGGCGCCAGATCGCGGCAGAATCAGGCGAAGGTCAGGCGGCCGAGATCACCGGGGCGAGCTGGTCCCGGATCTGCGCAGCAATGGCGCGATAGATCTTGGCATGCGGCCCGTCCGGCTCGCTGTCCACCACCGGCCGGCCCTCGTCCGAGCTGGCGCGGATCGCCATGTGCAGCGGCACTTCGCCCAGGAAGGGCACCCCCAGCCTTTCCGCCTCGTGGCGCGCACCGCCATGACCGAAGACATCGGACCGGGTGCCGCATTCGGGGCAGAGGAAATAGCTCATATTCTCGACGATCCCGAGCACCGGGACATTGACCTTGCGGAACATGCCGATGCCGCGCCGGGCATCGATCAAGGCGAGGTCCTGGGGGGTCGAGACGATCACCACCCCCTTCAATGGCACGGTCTGGGCCAGGGTGAGCTGGGCGTCGCCGGTCCCCGGAGGCATGTCCACGACCAGAACATCGAGCCGGCCCCAGGCCACATCGCGCAGCATCTGGGTCACCGCCGACATCACCATCGGTCCGCGCCAGACCATCGGCGTCTCCTCCTCGACCAGGAAGCCGATAGACATGATGGCGAGACCGAACCTCGACAGCGGAATCATCTTCCGGTTCTGGTCCAGCTCGGGCTTGGTCTTCAGCCCGGTGAGACGCGGCACCGACGGACCATAGATATCGGCATCCAACAGGCCCACCCGCAGGCCCTGGTCGCGCAGTCCGAGCGCCAGATTGAGCGCGGTGGTCGATTTGCCCACCCCGCCCTTGCCGGAAGCGACGGCGATCACCGCCGAGACGCCCGGGATATCGGCCTGCTTGGCCGCCGGCGACGGCGTGCCGGCACCCGGATGACGATGAGCCGATGCCGGGGCCACCCCGCCCGGTACCGCGGCCGCACCCGGCTTGCGCTCGGCAGTCAATGCCACCATCACCGTGCCGACCCCGCCCAGCGACCGCACGGCGGCCTCGGCGCGGCTGCGCACATCCTCCCAGGCCCGCGCCTCCGCGGCATCGACGCCGATGGAAAAGAACACTTTGCCCTCGCCCGCCGAAATCTCCGACAGCACCTGCGCCTGGGTCAGCGGAACGCCGCGGGGCGTCGGCACCTTGGCGAGAGCGTCAAGAACCTGCTGCTTGGTGACGGTCACATCGCTCTCCCGGGAAACACCTGTCCATGAAAAACGGCCTGTCATCGCGCTTCGCTCCCCTTCGGTCAACCCGGGTCGCAGCGCCTCGCCGCAGCTCTGCCGCCTGCGTTTCGCGCCTTGCAATAGCGGACGGGCATTGGCACCTTGCCGGCGCGGCGGAGACTTCCAAGGAACAAGCCCCGCACCGCCCCGGTCGAGGAAACGGGGCCCGCGTCATCCTCCGATGCCAGCGCGGCCAAGGCGTCATGTCCGGTCGGCCGCCTCGTCATCGCATCAGAAAGCAAAGGTCGATCCATGGCTAAAGTCGCATTTCTCGGTCTCGGCGTGATGGGGTTCCCGATGGCGGGACACCTCGTCAAGAAGGGCGGCCACGAGGTCACGGTGTACAACCGCTCGCCCGCCAAGGCCGCGGCCTGGGCAGAGAAGTTCGGCGGCCGTACCGCGCCGACCCCGAAAGCCGCCGCCGAGGGCCAGGATTTCGTCATGGCCTGCGTCGGCAATGACGATGATCTGCGCCAGGTGACGATTGGCGCCGAAGGCGCCTTCGCCGGCGTCAAGGCCGGCGCCGTCTTCGTCGACCACACCACCGCGTCGGCGGCCGTGGCCCGCGAACTGTCCGCCGAGGCGGACAAGCGCGGCTTCAATTTCATCGATGCCCCGGTGTCCGGCGGCCAGGCCGGGGCCGAGAACGGCGTGCTCACGGTGATGTGCGGCGGCGACGAGGCGAGCTATCGACGCGCCGAACCGGTGATCGCCGCCTATGCCCGGATGTGCAAGCTGCTCGGCCCCTCGGGCGCTGGCCAGCTCGCCAAGATGGTCAACCAGATCTGCATCGCCGGCCTCGTCGAAGGTCTCGCCGAAGGCATCCACTTCGCCAAGAAAGCGGGCCTCGACGTCCATGCGGTGATCGAGACCATTTCCAAGGGTGCGGCCCAGTCCTGGCAGATGGAAAACCGCTACAAGGCGATGGACGAAGGCAAGTACGAGTTCGGTTTCGCGGTGGACTGGATGCGCAAGGACCTCTCGATCTGTCTCGCCGAAGCGCGGAGCAATGGCGCTCACCTGCCGGTGACGGCCCTGGTCGACCAATTCTATTCCGAAGTCCAGAAAATGGGCGGCGGCCGCTGGGATACCTGCAGCCTGATGGCCCGACTGCAGCGCTGAACCCGCCGCGGCTTGAAGCCCTTGACCAGCATGATCGCCCGCCGGCCGGCTCTGTCCGGCCCGCGGGCGGCACACCCGCCGCGCCGAGACAAAGCGGCCACAGCTTGCGAATTAATCCCACATTAACCTGGCCGGCGTCTCCTTTAAGGTCAGCGTTAACGATTTATCGTCAGAAATAGATAACGGCAGGAAAACCGTTCGCAACGGGCGCAGCCGTGTGTCCCGGTTGCATCGCGGACTTCCGGCGATGTCGACGTTTCAGAGTTGTGTTGCTGGTGATGAGTGCTTCCGGCGAGATTCCCGAGGTGTTGGCGGCGCCCGAGGCGCCTGCGCCCTCGCCGGCTCGCAAGCGCCGCGAAGCCGCCCAGCGCGTCCGCGAGGCGCGCGATCGATTGACCTCCACGAGCGGCACCCGCCCGGCGTTCGATCACGAACTGCTGCGCCAATACGCCCAGACCCGCATCTCGGCCTCCTTCGTCGTGCTGCTGCTGGTGGTGGCGAGCGGCATGCTCGCCGGCTTCTGGCTGGCGCCGCTGTCGGCCATCCTGTGGACCTGTGCCATCATCGTGATCCATGGCGGCACCATCCAGCTCTGCCGCAAGTTCCTGGCCGCGCCGGCTTCGCCCGGCGAGACGCTCAGATGGCGGCGGCGCTTCGTCGTGCTCGATCTCGTCTACGGCCTCGCCTGGACCGTGATCCTGCTGCATCCCGCCGGCATCGATGTCGTCTCCAACACCCTGATGCTGTTCGTCATGCTGCTGGTGGTGGCCGTCTCGAGCATGCTGGCGGCGAGCCTGCCGATCGCCGCACTCGCCGCGACCGTGCCGGTGACCTCGGCGATCGCCATCAATTTCGTGATGCGCGGCACGCTCGACGACTACATCCTCGCCATGCTCGCGGTCACCGCCGAAGGGTATTTCGCCCTGCTCGCCCATCGCCTGCATTCCACCACGCTGGCGACGCTCGAGGCGCGCGCCGAGAAGGACGCGCTGATCGGCGAGCTCGAGCAGGCCAAGTCGATCTCGGACGAAGCGCGCTATCGCGCCGAGGCGGCCAATGTCGCCAAATCGCGCTTTCTCGCTCAGATGAGCCATGAGCTGCGCACGCCGCTCAACGCCATTCTCGGCTTCTCCGAGGTGATGAAGAGCGAAATCTTCGGGCCCCATGCCGTCCCGGTCTACAAGGATTATTCGGCCGACATCCACAATTCCGGCGTCCACCTCCTCAACCTGATCAACGAAATCCTCGACCTCTCGCGCATCGAGGCCGGCCGCTACGAACTCAACGAGGAAGCGGTGTCGCTCGTCCACGTGGTGACCGACTGCCACCACCTGCTGAAGCTGCGCGCATCGTCTCGCGCTCTCACCATTCACGAGGTGTTCGAGCGCCACATGCCGCGGGTGTGGGCCGACGAGCGCGCGACACGACAGATCGTGCTCAACCTGCTCTCCAACGCCATCAAATTCACGCCCCAGGGCGGCGACGTCTGGCTGAAGGTCGGATGGACCGCGTCCGGAGGCCAGTACATCAGCGTCAAGGATACCGGCTCCGGCATCGCCGAGGACGAGATCCCGATCGTTCTCGCCTCGTTCGGCCAGGGCTCCAACTCGATCAAATCGGCGGAACAGGGCGCCGGCCTCGGCCTGCCGATCGCTAAGAGCCTGATCGATATGCACGGGGGCACCTTCACGCTGAAATCCAGGCTGCGCATCGGCACCGAGGTGATCGTCACCTTTCCTCCGGAGCGGGTGATGTCGGCGCTGGCGCCGCTGTATGAGCCGTCGCCGCCGCTCCAGCCGGACGAAAGCGCAACCCGCCGGCGCCAAAGCTCGCCGATCATGAATGCCGGAACCGGACTGTGAAGGGATGATACGCGTCCTCGCCCTCATTCTGTTGTTCGCCGCCACCGGTAGCGCCGTGCTGGCCTACGGCGATTCCGCCGATCTCGCCCGCGCCCGCAATGCCGTCGCCCAGGTCTTCGCAGCGCCGGGCGCAGGCAAGGACACCAATCATCGCTTCGCGCCGAGGCCGATGGTGGCGCGAACCGCCGAAGTGCCGCGCGGCAACGGCGGAGAATTCGCGCTGAAGGCCAAGATCAACGGCATCGCGGCCCCTATGCTGATCGACACCGGGGCCACGTGGGTGGTGCTGACCTGGGAGACGGCAAAGGCCGCGGGACTGCCGCTCGAGATGCTGAACTATGACGTCGAAGTCGAGACCGCCAACGGCAAGACCCGCGCCGCCCGCCTCACCCTCGATCGCCTCACCATCGGCAAGCTGACCGAACGCTCGGTGCCGGCGCTGGTCGTCCCCCGCGGGTCGATGAAGATCAACCTGCTCGGCATGAGCTTTCTCGACCGGCTGGAGAGCTGGGAAGTGCGCGCCGATCGCCTGATGCTGCGCGGCTACCCTTGAGGCAGCTGTCTCCGCCGGCGGAATTCCTTGATCGACTGTTAATCATGCCGCAGCTATCCTGCCGCCGGAGCGATTGCGCGGTGGAAAGACGGCCATGCTGGAACGACTGATGCGGGCGCGCAGGCATATCGGCTTCCGGACCAGATCGACCGGGCGGGATGCCGAGACCGATCGATCACGGGTCGGCGCCATCGCCGGCCTGATCGAGCGGACCCTCAGCGAGGTCGAGGCGGAGCGCGCAGGCCTGTCGCGCCGGATGGAAAACGTGCGCGCCAACGCCGCCATGACCGCCGGCAACGACATCGACGAATATTCGACGCGCGAGCGCGAAGACAATCAGCGGCTCCACGAGCTGGAGGACGAACTCGCCAATGGCGAGCGCCGCCTGAAGAAGCTCGACGCCGACATCGGCCACTTCAAGTTTCTCAAGGCCGCCGTCGCGACGCGATTTCCCGAGCAGACGCCCCCGGTCGCGTAACTCCGCAGCTCCGGTCACGCGCTACGCCGCGGCCGACACCTCGCGCGGGCGCACCCGCGACAGCGCCTCGCGCAACACCTCGACCCCAGCCTGCGGCGCCACGCCGTGTTCGGCGAGGTGCCGGCGGAAGGCCCGTGCACCCGGCACCGCCTGGAAGGCGCCGACGAAATGGCGGGTGAAGGCATGCAGCCGGCCGCCCCGCGCCAGATGGGCTTCGATCGCCGGAACCAGCGCCACGATCGCCGCTGTCATGTCCGGATGCGGCGCAGCTTCGCCGAACAATTCCGGATCGACCGCGAGCAACTGCCAAGGCTGCTGATAGGCGGCACGGCCGAGCATGACACCATCGACGTGATCGAGATGGCGCCTCGCCGCAGCAACGTCCGGAATCCCGCCGTTGATGATCACCGGCACGTCGGGCAACGCCGCCTTGAGGCGATAGACCCGATCGTAATCCAGCGGCGGGATGTCCCGGTTCTCCTTCGGCGACAGTCCGTCGAGCCAGGCCTTGCGCGCATGCACGATCAAGGCATCGGCGCCGGCATCGACCACGGCGCGGGCCAGGGTGTCGAGGGCGACCTCCGGGTCCTGATGATCGATGCCGATCCGGCACTTGACCGTTACCGGCACCCTGACGCCGCGCTTCATGGCGGCGACGCAATCCGCGACGAGCAGCGGATCGGCCATCAGACAGGCGCCGAAACGGCCATCCTTCACCCGGTCCGACGGGCAGCCGACGTTGAGATTGATCTCGTCATAGCCGAAGCCCTCGGCGATCGCGGCGGCCTCGGCGAGCGCCCCGGGGTCCGAGCCGCCGAGCTGCAGCGCCACCGGATGTTCGGCGGGATCGAAGCCGATCAGACGCTGACGCTGGCCGTGGATCACCGCCGCCGCGGTCACCATCTCGGTATAAAGGCGCGCGCGCCGCGTCAGCTGGCGGTGGAACAGCCGGCAGTGCCGGTCCGTCCAGTCCATCATCGGTGCAATGCAAAATCGGTGCGATAACATATTGATGTTATTTCGCTTTATCGTCTCGTCCGGAATAGTTGATTTTTGGGCCGACAGAAATTCAAAGCTGACTATTGGGGCATTTTCCTTTCGTTTCAAGTGTTTAGTCGATCGCTCGTTCATCCTTCGATGATGCCGCGCCTTGTCCGGTACAGCATTGCAGTACCGGATGAGCTCATGCAGTACCGCGGTGCTAGACGCCACCTACGACTCTCCGCAGCGTTCCCATTGGCGTCGAACAAGCGACTGGAAAGCTGATCAAAGTCAGAGGCAAAGTAACGCTGCGCTTTGCCGGTGCCTAGGCCCGCAATACTACGATCGTAGTTTCGGTGGCCTTGTCGTATGAACACTTGCGCGCGGCGGGACTTGCGATCGTACGGCCCCAAAACGTCGTAGGTCAAATCGGGGACACGCAACCACCGATATCGACATTCGCTGATGGTGGCCGTCCGAAGTGGACAGTTTGTTCCGAAGCAATCAGCACGATAGTCCTGGTGCACAACTAACCACCTCGCTACCGATCAACGACGCAGCGACTTCGCTTCTCGCATTCACGCTGGCAAATCTTACTGATCAACAATATTGCGCTTAGACAGGCGCCGCGACGGCGATAAGCGCGATCTCCACCACGGCGCCCCCGGGCAGAGAGGCGACGCCAATCGCCGCCCGGCTTGCAACGCCCCCTTCCCCGATGCGATCTTCGATGTGGCGCGAAGCGAAGTCGGCAAGGTGGGAGTGGCGCATATACCCCGGAGGCGCATTCACGTAGACCGTCAAACTCAAGGCCGAAGCGACACGTTCGCCCATGGCAAGTTGCGCTCCAGCAGCTTGCAGCGCATTCTCGGCCGCGAGTTCAACCGGCGCACGATAGGTCTCGTCCGGAGCGTCCAGCGTCACCTGACCGGCGTGGAGGAGCTCGCCATTCTTCCTCGGCGTCTGACCGGACACAAAGATCAGGTCACCGTGGCGTTTGGCCGGAACGTACAATCCTTGGGCTGGCGGAGCCGCTCGACCGTTCATGGCGTCTTACCTGCGATAGCGGTCGGCCATCGCGACGATGCGATGGGCTGCGGCAACTGCCGCGTCATGGTCCTGGGAAAAATTCAGGCGGATACTATCGTGGTGTGGACCAAACTCGCTACCAGACGTGACAATGACGTTCGCTTGGTGGTGGAGCAGCCGAACAAAATCATGCTGACTCACCGCAAGCGGAGGCAGCGTCGGAAACAGATAGCTGCCAGCCTGCGGCGTTCGGGTGGCCAAGCCCCCCTTGCGGAAGAGGGCAAGGAGGTCGTCCCGAATCGCCTGGTGTTGCCGGATCCTCTCGTCCAGCCAACCGACAGGTTCGTTGAACCATGTGCGAAGCACCGCTTGGTTATAGCCAGGGGCGCGCAGCGAGACGATCGCCTGTAGCTTCTCCATGCGTTCGACAGTCGGCGGCGAACCGAAGGCGATGCCGAGCCTATATCCGCTCAACGACTCGGTCTTCGACGGGCCCATGATGGTGATGGTGCGCTCCTCCGGAAGCCCGCAGGCGCGAATGTGCGTATAGGATTCGCCCTCATAGAGAAGCCGCGAATAAAGCTGATCGGCGATGATCGTGATGTCGAACGCCGCAGCAAGTTTAGCAAGCTCGCCGATCTCGCGCTCGGAATAGACAGCGCCGGTCGGATTGTTGGGGTTAGAGAAAAGGAAGACCTTGGCGCCAGCCTCAAAGGCCGCGCGCAACTGGGTGAGATCTAGACCTGCTTCGGACGAGCCGTCCATATAGTCCATCGCCACGGGAAGCACTTGTCCGCCGAAGAACTGGACGAGTTTGCGGTTGGCGAAATAGTCCGGCTGGACGATCGCAACTTTGTCATCCTGGTTCACCAAGGATGCGACCGCCAGGAAAAGCGCGCCTTGTGTTCCGGGCGTAATGATCGTGCCGTGCTCGGCGGAAATGGGCGCTCCGGTGAACGCGGCAAGCTTTTCGGCGAGCTCGGCGCGAATGTCGGCAGACCCGCGATATTCCGTGTAGGCCTGACGGCCTCCTGCCGCGACGGCCTCCGAGAAGCGATCGAGGGCCCCGGGCGTGGGGAGGAAGGCGTCTACATCGCCGTGCGAGAAATCAACCAGCCGCCCTGCAATAGATTCTCCGCGCATCAAGTTGCCGATGTTGCCGGCGGCCTGACGCAGCTCTTGACCGGGAGCGTTGTCGGTGGCTAAAGCGGCAAACTTATCGGTGGTCAGCATCGTGGCCTCGTTCTTCCTGTCGGTTTGCAAAGTCGGTTACGCCGCGTGATCGACGGGTCCGGCGCCTAAGTCTAAGTCCAGCGCCTCCTTGAACACGACTGGATCGACATTTCCGCCTGATATGACGACCATGATATTTCCTCCCCGAACGAGTTCCGGACTGCGCAGCACGGAGGCCAGCGCGATGACTCCGCCAGGCTCCGTCACCAACCTGAGCTCGTCATAGGCGAAGCGAATCGCCCGCAATACATCCAGGTCCGAAACGGTCAGCACCCGCGACAGGCGCCTGCGGTTGATCGTGAACGGCAGTTCGGCGGGTGTTGGGGCAAGCAGCGCATCGCAGAGGGATCCGGACAACGCCGGATTGACTTCCCTGTTACCGCTCGCAAGCGAACGCCGAGTATCATCGAATCCTTCAGGCTCAACGGCCCAGACCTCGGCCGGCGAGAGCAGGGCTTCGGTGGCAAGGCATGTGCCGGCGGCAAGTCCGCCGCCCCCGCACGGCACAAGAATAGTCGTCACGTCGGCGGCGCCGATCTGAGCGAGAGCTTCGGCGGCCGCGGTCCCCTGCCCCGCGATGATCAAAGGGTCGTCGCCGGGTGGGACCACCGCCACCGGCGATCTCGCCGCGATCTGCGCCGCGATTTCCTCGCGCGATTGCCGGTTGCGATCGTAAAGCACGATCTCCGCGCCGTTCTCCCTCGCCTTCTTGATCTTCACCGCGGGCGCGTCGTTTGGCATCACAATAGTGGCCGGGATGCTCAACATCCTCCCGACCGTTGCGATCGCTTGTCCATGGTTGCCGGTCGAGTAGGCAACGACACCGCCCGGATAGGCCTGGCGATCGAGGCGTGACAGGCAATTGTAGGCTCCTCTGAACTTGAACGCGCCCGTCCTCTGCAGGTTCTCGCACTTGATATGGACAGAAGCGCCGACAAGGCGGTCCAATCGCTCGGAACGCAGAATGGGGGTGTTGACGGCCACGCCTGCGAGCCTGCGGCAAGCATCGAGAACGTCTTCGGGACCAGGGATGGACAAATTGATCATGTCAGTGGGCCAGAATTCGTGAGAGAAAAAGGCGGGCGCGTTCGGAGGTCGGTGCTTCGAAGAAGCGCTTGGTCTCGCTAATCTCGACGATGGAGCCGTTGTCCATGAAGACCATCCGGTCCGCGGCGGCCTTCGCAAAGCCCATTTCGTGCGTCACGACGATCATCGTCATGCCTTCGCGGGCGAGTTCGAGCATGACGGCGAGAACTTCGCCGATCATCTCCGGATCCAGAGCGGATGTCGGCTCGTCAAAGAGCATAGCAACCGGGTCCATGGCCAGCGCCCGCACGATCGCAATCCGCTGCTGTTGGCCGCCGGACAATTGCGCCGGATAGGCATCTTCCTTCTCTGCTAGGCCGACCCGGTTCAGCAGCGCACGAGCCTTGGCTTGCGCCCCCTCTCGCGTCCGCTTGAGGACATGGATCTGCGCCAGGCAGATGTTCTGAAGGACGGTGAGATGCGGATAGAGCTCGAAATGCTGAAAGACCATGCCCACACGCGCCCGCATCTTGGCCGCCTCGCGTCCGCGAAAGCCGAAGCTGACGCCGTCAATCGTCACGCGGCCCTCCTGAAACTCTTCGATGCCGTTGACGCATTTGACGAAGGTGCTCTTGCCGGAGCCGGAAGGGCCACAGACGACGACGACCTCGCCGCGCTGGACGGTCAAATTGCAGTCCTTGAGAGCCTGCAAGGAGCCGAAGCTCTTCGAAAGCCCTTCGACATTGATCATTTCGTTCGTGGTCATCGGCACATCCATAGATGAAGAAACGTCAGTCCGCCGCGCGGCGATCATATCGCCGGGCGAATGCCTTTCAGCCGCACAGCAACGGCGTTCCCGGTCAGACAGATGAGCAGGTAAACCACAGCCGCGAAGGTATACATCTCGACAGGCCGGTTCGTATTGTTCGCCACAATGCTGACCGACGTCATGAAGTCGTGTAGCGAAACGACGTAGACCAGCGCGGTGTCCTGAAACAGGATCACTCCTTGTGTGACCATGAGCGGCATCATCGTCCGCAACGCCTGCGGCAATGCGACGAGCCTGACAGTTTGCAGATAACTGAAGCCCGATGCCTTGGCGGCTTGCCACTGTCCAGCACGCACGCTCTGCAGACCCGCTCGCATGATCTCGGAATAGTATGCACCCTCGAACATCACGAACGCGACCAATACCGAGTAGAGCGCGCCAACAGGTCTGCCCAGCGCCACCGGCACAAGGAAATAGAACCAAAAGATCACCAGGATCAGGGGGACCGCCCGGAACCCGTTCACGTAGAGGGCCGCGAGGCCGGCGGCCAAGCGTAGCCGCGACAACCGAACGACGGCGATGAACAGGCCGAGGATCAGACCGCCCGCCATGGCAACGACGGTGAGCACTACGCTGAGACCCAAACCTTCCAGCAAGAAAGGCAGCGAGCCGATGATCGTCGAGAGATCAAAACCGGACATGGACACCTCCCGAGATCGTACCGGGAAGCGCGGTCCAGTTTTCGACCCGGCGCATCATCAGCGTGACGGCCAGCGCGATAGCCACGTAGATGACCGTTGCGGCCGTGAAGGCCTCGAAGCCCTGATAGGTAATGCTCTGGATCTGCTGGGTTTGAGCAGTGAGTTCGTACACACCTATGGTGAGGGCGATCGACGAATTCTTGAAAATGGTCAGGATCTCGGAGGTCAGGGGCGGAATGATGATCCGCACGGCTTGCGGCAGCAGCACGAAGCGATAGGCCTGCCATGCCGACAGCCCCGTTGCCCTCGCTGCGGCGCGCTGGCCGCGAGGAACGGCGTCGATGCCTGCGCTCACCTGGACGGCGATGCGCGAACCCGTGAACAGGCCGAGCGCGACGATGGCGGTGACGATTTCCGGATGAGGCAGGTCGCGCTTCAACCAGCGCCCAGCACCGCCCGGCAGTATCTCCGGCACGACGAAGAACCACAGAAACATCTGAAGCAGCAGCGGCACGTTCCGAAAGACGCTGACATAGATACCTGTCATCACTCCAGCGACCCGATTATGTGAACTATGAAGAACCCCGACCCCGGTCCCGACGACCAACGCGATCGCCAAGGCTGCGACGGAGATCGTCATCGTCATCGCGAGGCCCCAGACGAGCCACTGCGCGTAGGGATCTTGGACGAGGACGCTCCAATTCCAGGAATAGTTCATCGCGGCGTCCTTCCGTGACGTTCGACTGGCGGCCGCCCGAATGTCATCACTCGGGAATCGCGATGATCTTCAGGACGGTGGCAAGGACCGGCGAGAGCGGAACGTCGATCGGCACGAACCATTTTTCGTAGAGCTTCTGCAGTCGGCCGTCCCGAGCCATGCGGGACAACGTCGCGTTGACGAGCGAAAGGAATACTGTGCTGTTCTTTTGAACCAGCAAGCCGTAGCTGTCATATGACAGCGGCGCGCCGACAACGCTGTAGTCTGATGGAGTGGGGGCCTTGCTGCGTAAGCCGAACAGGAGAATATCGTCGGTCGAAAAGGCATCGACGCGGTCGGTCGATAGCGCCAGGAACCCTTCCGCGTTGTCTTTCACTGCGACGACGCGGACGTTGAGCTTGTCCTTCTCGATGAGAGACTTGATCAAGCGTTCCGGCACGGAATTGATTGGAAGAGCGATGGCTTTGCCGTCCAGATCCTTGAGCTCAACGATGCCGGATTTGCTTTTCACCAGCAGCCGGGTTTGCGAGATGAAGAAAGGATAGGAGAAGTCCACCTGGCTCTGCCGGGCGATCGTGTTGACCGCCGACTCGCAGGAGATGTCCACGGTTCCGTTGGCAACCAGCGGAATCCGGTTCTGCAGGTTGACCGGGACCATCTTGATCTGGAGATCAGTCAGGCCGATCGCCGATTTCACGGTCTGTGCAACTTCGAGACAGATGTCGTTGGAATAGCCCTGAGGCTTGCCCTGGGCGTCGACGTAGGAGAAAGGGATCGACGAGTCACGGTATCCGATCGAAATCGCGCCTCTACTCCGAATGCGATCGATCACGCCATCGCTTGATTGAGCCTCAGCCCAGGACGCTGAGAGCATGCATATTACGAAAGCGCCCAGTACAGCGCGCGGCCGGATATTCATGACGTTCGCCTCCTCTGTTGGTTTGCTTGGCTTCAGCCGATCGCCTCTAGCATTTCGGCTAGGCTGCCGACGGTGAGGTCTGGACGGGCTTCCGCGGCGCCCTCGCCCGACAGCCCCAGAAGGCGCTTCGGTCGGTTGATCCAGACGCATTTCAGCCCGAGCTTGTTGGCGGGCGTAACGTCGGCGCGCAGGCTCTGGCCGACGTGAAGCACGCGAGATCGGGCAATGCCCATGGCATGGATGTCGGCGAGCGCGGTTTCAAAATGCTCCGGACTCGGCTTGTAAGCACCCACTCGCTCGGCCGTGACGACGATGTCGAATCCAACGCTCATCTTTTTGCAGGAGGACGTCAGCGACGCGTTGTCGATGTTCGAAAGAGCACCGATCTTTGCGCGGGCCTGCAACTGCTTCAGCCCGGCGGGAACGTCCGAATATGCCGGCCACTGGTGCGGTGTGGCCGAGAATGCCGCGCGTCGCTCGGGATCGATCGGCACACCGAAGTCACCGGAGATGCGATCGAAGCACCGCCGCAGGACTTCCGGGTAAAGGTGCGCCGGACGCTCCCTCTGGATGACCGCGCGGGCGCGATCGAACGACATGATCAGTTCTTCGCCGGTAGCCGTCACGCCGTGTTCGGACGCCCATCGCGCAAGGAACTCTACGATCGAGGGCTCCCAATCGATGAGAGTGCCGTAGACGTCGAAGGTGACAACGTCGAAATCAGAGAGGCGAAGCATCGAAATCTCACTGGCTAGATCCATTAACGATTAGCGATAATCGCTAACTATGCTCTTGTCAACATTTGGAACGCTGCGGATGTGATTTCCGGCTAAATACGAAAACTATGTGAGAAAATAGTTAGTTATTGATAAGGAGAGGCTTGCAATGTATACACTGACAGTCCGCAGAACAGCCGAATTCCATTGCATGATTATCGCTACTTTTGGTTGGGAGAATGGATCGTGAGCGCCACGGAAGCATCGGACGGACATAGCCGAGCCAACATCCACTCGGCGGCCGCCGTCGTCGTCGACGAACTGCGCGGAGCGATCTTGCACAACCGGCTCAGTGGCGGCGAAAGGCTGCGGCAAGATGCAGTCGCGACCCAATACGGGGTCAGCCAGATGATCGTCCGGGAAGCCTTCAAACAGTTGACGACCGAAGGATTCCTCAAGGCCGAGCCGCGCCGTGGTGTGAGCGTCGCGATTCTCGGCGCTGACGAGGCATGGGAGGTAACGCAGCTACGGGCGCTTTTGGAATGCCAAGCCTTGCGATGGGCGATACCCAATATGTTGCGCGGCGACTTCGTTCAGTGCGCGCGCATTCTGGACGATTTGGATCGTTCAGATACCGTCGATGCGAAGATCTTGCTCAACGCGCGGTTCCACGCAAGCCTCTACGCGCCGGCGCGAAGAGCACGGACGTTGGATTTGATCGACAATCTCAGGATGAACTTCGAGCGATACCTTCGGTACACTTGGGAAGAAACTCATCACCTGGAGCAGTCGCAGGCCGAGCATCGTCAGATCTTGAACTTTTGCGAGCTACGCGATGTGGAGCGAGCTTGCGACGCACTTCGCAAGCATGTCTTGGCGACCGGAGACTTGCTAGTCGATAGTTTGAAGGGCCTGCCTGGCGAAGGGCGGTGACCACGCATCGGGCGCCAACTGCCCAACAGTTTTTGGCATGGATCTTTGAGAGCTAGATCCCCACGCCTCACCGGGGCATGATGATAATGCCGAGTTTCACTAACTGCTTCACGGTCACGGCTTCGCCTTCCCGGCGGAGCGCGATCAGCCGGAGAATGGTCGCGAGCGAGCCAGTCACACTGAAAGGTTAGGTCCGAGATCCACCCCGATCTTGGATTTGCTCACCAGTTTGTAGCCGACCACGAACCGCAGCTTCGCGCCACAAGCAGCCATTCCATCGCTGTTCATTCTGCGAATTGAGCTCTGGCGGCGACTGGCCTCGAGCATTTTTGGAGACGAAAGCCGTAGAGAACCGCCGCTGAGCTTTTCAAATTCGGCTGAGCCCAAGCAGCGAACGGTGACAACGACGCGCGCGATATTCGCAGCCTCCACCACCTCGATAAACGAGACAGAACGCCGCCTTCGTTCGAAGGAGCACAATCGCGCAGATTGGCGTAGTACGCTGCTCTACGCGCGAGTGACCCAATGCACACCAAATTGCGACATCAATCGCCTGCGTACGCCTCAAACCAGATCGGTACTGCATTTGGTACTGCACGCTTCATTTGGCTGTCGCTAAGTGATGATGATACTTCACTTTTCTGGAGAGTCGGTCCAGTCCATCATCGGGGCGACACAGAAGCGAAAGTCTTCAAGATTCAACACTTTAGGATCTGATCTTCAGTCAAATTCGGGATCTTGGAGGCGGCATCAATAGCCGATCGCACGCCGGGTTGGCGATCAGAAAGATGGGGCCAATGCGGCATGCAGCAACCCTCCCCTTGGCATCTCCGGCCGCCGCCGCACGGGGCTGGTTCGAAAGCCTCGCTCAAATCCATCAGGCGTCGCGCTGGCCGCGCGATATTGCCTCAATGCTTCTTCCTTCGCTGGTCCACCACGAGCCAGGATTCGACGATCTCGATCGCGCGGTTCGTATTGCCGCGATGACCATTTGCCTGCCGCTCCGGCACGCGCAACAGACCGACAATCACAGCGGGAGACGCCACAAATTTGCAATGGAGAGAATGCTATCCTTTGCCATCCGATCCACGCGAGCAGAATTACGATGAAATGCCGGCCGCATGGCACTTCATATGTCAGCGCACCACATCGAACGTTCATCCTAATGGCGATCGCAGTAACGCTGTCGTCCACCGTGGATGCCGCTGAATTCACGGTCGTCAACGCCTCGACGGTTGCGCTTCAGCACCTCTATATATCGCCGTGTGGAGCAAGGCATTGGGGGCCCGACCAGCTCACTGAAGCGCTTCCGCCTTCGAGGTTTTTCACGATCTCCAGCATCGAGCCGGGCTGTTACGACGTCGAATTCGTGGTTGCTCCTTGGAACGTCTGCGTGATCGCCGGCGCCGCTCTGCGTCGAAGCGAAGTCTGGAAGGTAACGCAGTGGACCGTGTTCGGCTCCCAGAGCGGCGATTGCTCCCATGTCGCAGGCTACGTTCCAGCAAAGCGACGGCCGTGGGTCCGGCAACCGGCGTCGGCATCGGAAATGACGAGATAGTGACATGGCAAAGGTGCTGGTGACCGGCGGTGCCGGGTTTCTCGGCTCGCACCTCTGCGAGCGCCTCATCGATCAAGGCCACGACGTTCTTTGCGTCGACAACTATTTCACCGGCAGCAGAGCCAACATCGCGCATCTCATCGGCCACGCGCGCTTCGAGATGATGCGACATGACGTAACCTTCCCGCTCTACGTCGAGGTCGACAAGATCTACAATCTGGCCTGCCCTGCCTCGCCCATCCACTACCAGTTCGATCCGGTGCAGACGACCAAGACCAGCGTGCACGGCGCGATCAATATGTTAGGGCTCGCCAAGCGCGTGAAGGCAACGATCCTGCAGGCCTCGACCTCCGAGGTGTACGGCGACCCGGAGATCCATCCGCAGACCGAGGCCTATTGGGGTCGCGTCAATCCCATCGGCCTGCGTTCTTGCTATGATGAAGGTAAGCGCTGCGCCGAGACGTTGTTCTTCGACTATTGGCGCCAGCACAAGCTGCGGGTCAAGGTCGTGCGGATCTTCAACACCTACGGGCCACGCATGCACCCCAACGATGGTCGGGTGGTGTCGAACTTCATCGTCCAGGCACTCAAAGGCGACGACATCACCATCTACGGCGACGGCAATCAGACTCGCAGCTTCTGCTATGTCGACGATCTCATCGAGGCCATGATCCGGGCGATGAACACGCCCGACGATTTCACAGGCCCCGTGAACATCGGCAACCCGCGCGAATTCACCATCCGCGAGCTGGCGGAAGAGGTCATTGCGCTGACCGGGGCACGGAGCAGGTTGGTGTTCCGGCCATTGCCATCCGACGATCCGCGCCAGCGCCAGCCGGATATTTCGCTGGCTCGCGCCGTGCTCGACTGGTCACCGAAAATCGATCTCAAGAGCGGGCTAGAGAAGACGATCGCGTATTTCCGCGGCGAGATGCTGGACGCCGCCGAGTAACACCGACCCCAACCGCGCTCTCGCGGCCACCGCTTCCACAAGGCCGACGTTCCCCCAAAGTCCGATCGAACCGGGGGGAGCATAAATTCACTCAACGACGGCTCACGCAGCCCTGCGGCGCCAGAAAGCATGCAGGGTCAGGTTGACCTTCAAGACGGGATCCGCGACCGCCCGCTCACCGGAGCCGGCCGGCTGCATCGCCAGCGCATCGACAAAGACGTAAGGAGCGCCGCTCTCGAGCCGATACAGCAGCCGCTGCAGGGCGGGAATCGTGGCATTCAACGTGATCTGCAGTCGGATCGCGTCGCTCTTGTCGTCACGATCGGCGGGCGCGACCCCGGATGAGACAAGGACAGCGCGCTGTTCCGTAACGATCTGCGACAGATAGGCCTGAAACTGGGCCGTGGCCAACCCGCTGGTGGGCGCATCCAGAAATGCAAGCGCGGGAGCTGCCGCGGCTCGGGTCTGCTGGCGTCGGTCGGTACCCGAGCCGGTGCGGGCCTCGAGGCTCTTGAGCCGATGGCGTTGCTCAATGAGGTTTCCCACGGCTTCGGCGCGTGCCTGCAATGTGACCACCACGACGAGGACGCAGACGAGCACGAGCGCGCAGAAGCCGCCCACCGCGAATATCTGCTCCCGATCGAGTCTCAGGACGTTCAACCTCTTCAGCATGGTCAACCTCTATCGATCTTCGGATGTGCCTCGACGCGGGCCTCGATGTGAAATATGAAGCGTCGACCGTCGGCGCCGCGGGTGGTCGGAGCGAAAAAATGCACATCCTTGAGGTGTCCCGATTGCTCGAGCGGAGCAATCAGTGCCGGCGCATCGTCGGCCAGGCCGATGATGCGCAACGTCGCGCCATCGAGATTAAAGTCGGTGATATAGGACGTCTCCGGAAGCGAGCGGGACAGCGCCTCGACGACAATGACGGCTACCGGGGCAGTTTCCTTCAACGCCCATGCGCGCTCCGCCGGCGCCAGTGCAGCGACCGATTGCTGGGGGCGCGCCCCCTGAATCTGGTGCTGCAGCGTGGCTATGCGGGCGACGACACTTTCGCTCTCGCTGTCCGCGGAGGCCGCGTCGAAGAAAGCCCACAGGCTCACAACAATGGTCATGCAGGCCATGGCGGCGACGAGACTTCCGATCGCCAGGCGCGCACGCCCAACGCTCTTGTCGGACGCGTCCGCGAGACGGGACCACAGCGTGATGCGAGGAGCCGCATCGGCAAGGTGCTTGCCTGCCACGACGCGATCGACCCGCAAGCCCAGCGCACCGAGGCGGCTGCACGCATCATCAAGCTGGGCGCGCGAGGTGATGAGCACGCGCACGTCGAGGCTGGTCATGTCACCATTCGCCTGCGCATCGAAGCCATAGGCGGCCTGACCGGCACGCCACGGCGACAAGCGCTCGATCTGATTGCGCACGATGCCGGGCAGCAGGTCCCGAGCCTGGGCGGGAACGCTCATACGACGCGAAATGACCTCGTCGGCCGCGAGTTCCAGGATCACGAAACACTTCCGAGCGGCGCTAACGATCTCGATCGGCATCGCGGCACCCGCGGAAACGGTATCCAGACGGATTTTTTGCTGTCCCCGCATCTGCTGAACGATCAATTGATCGCGCTCCTGCACGATCTTCAGCCAATTCCGCGCGCGTCGGCCTTCGCGCCGGCTGAGCAACAGGCGAGCCAGCACCTCGATCCAGCGCATCAATATCTTGTCGACATGCATCAGCGCCCTCCCATCAGTACGGCGTCACCGCGCGAACCAGCGAAGATGTCGGATTCCAGGCGAGAACCCGATAGGGCTGCTTGTCGTCGGTGAGCAAAACAATGAAAGCCTTGGCCGCGGCCGTATATCCGTCCGACGTACTGGCGACGAGATCCACTGCGACGACCTGCCTTTGCTGAACCTTCAGATATTTCTGTGCAGGACCGAGCAGAAAGGCGAGGCGCTCGGGGTCCACCACAGGCGCACTCCGCATGTCGAGGAAGGTGTCCAGCCGGGCCTCTTCGAAAAACGGCAGCGCCCTGAGGACCGCGACCGGCGCGGTGAGCGGATTTACGGTATCGCTCCCGTAGACGGTGACCAGGGGCGCCATCGCTTCGATCCATTCCGGCCGCATTCCGGGAACGCCCGCAAGTTGCCGCACGTCGGTGAACACCGCGAGAGGCGCGGGCGGGTCGGATGTGACAGGCTTCGCCGGCGGCGCCTGCAGCTTCGCTGCATCGTTCGGCCGGGCCCGCTGATCGGAACCGCGCTGCATGACAACCTCCCGGGACACGATCTCGGCATCGTCGTCCTCGGCACCGACATACCGTAACAGCGACGCAAGCAGGTCGACGGGCGCCTTTCCAATGTCGATACGACCGCCCTCGTCGCTCACGCGGACAACGACCGATCCAGTCGACAGCGCCACCGTGGTGCCGCGCTCCGTGAGCGGTGTATCACCGATGGCTCCAGCCATGCTGGCCGCCACCTCGAGCCCCGCGCTCAGCAGCGCGTCAGCCTGAACGCGGTCGCGGTCGATCACCACGATTCCCGCAAGACCGCGAAACGTCGTCGACGTCGCCATGACAAGCGTCGAGCAGAAGGCGATTGCCCATAGCACGGTGAACAGAACCATGCCTCGTCGGGGGTCACTCATCCCCGCCCCTCCGACGGCTCATTCGGCGATCCGCCCCCGGCCGGCGCGATCGGTGCCTTGCCGCCCCTCAGACACGCCGCGGTAGCCCCGAGCTGCGCGCAATCGACCGGAGCGTCGGCACGCAACACGAAATCCGCTCCGGGAACGAGTTCGGCCCCGCTGGCGCGATCCCGGACCATCAGCCGCACCAGGCGCGGCAGCAGCGGTTGTCCGCTCCAGGTATCGCTCCAGGTCACAGTCCCATCCGTGGCGATGCGCCCGAATGCGAAGGTGATATCGACCTGCCCGTCGAGCAGATCGACGGGATCGCGCACGACGGCACTTTCGAACTGCGTCAGTGGCCCGAGCCATGCGGCGCGGCGCCGGATCAGATGGCTCACGCCGTTGATCTGCTCGACCGTCAGACCGACCACCTCCTCGCCCCGCGCTCCAGTCGCGATCCCGCCCGCCGCGACGAATTTGACCTCGGTCGATGCGCCAACGAAGGCGGCTCCGGCGCTGTTCTTGCCGCCGGACTGCACCAGACGGGCCGATCCGAAGTCAGCCGCCAGACGTTCGACCGCGAGCAGCAGATGGTCCGCCTTCCCCACCCGACCGGCGCCACGATCGAAATTGAGCGCGACGTTGTGAATGAGCGCCGCGGTCGCGATGATCACGACAGAGGCGATCGCCAGCGCGGCGAGCACCTCGATCAGGGTGAAACCGGGTGCGCCGCCGCGCGCCCCGGGGCGGGCGGTCGCGATCATTCATCCGCTCCAAGTCGCAGGGACTCGGCGCTGACCATTTGCCCCGGCGCCCACGAGGCTTTCGCGACCAGCCGGAAGGCCGTCCACTGCCGGCGTTTGGCGGCGGCAGTGTCGGCTGGCTCCTTTGCTGGTTCCTTGGACGTCGTCATCGCCTGCGCCGCCTCCCTCTCCCGCGGGAGCATGGCGTCGATGAACATCGGCTCGGCTGATAACGACCAGCGGATGCCACCGGTCTCACCTTCGCGGGGGCCGTTCGCCAAAGCGAAACGATCGAACGGCGCATCAAGGATCGCGCGCAGCAGCACCTGCGCCGCTATGCGGCCGTCGACCTGGTCGGCGATGCGGCGCGCGTGAAACAAATGCGGTCCAATCACCGATACGAATGCCAGGAGCAGCGCCAACGCGACCAGCGCCTCGATCAGGGTGAAGCCCGCCCGGCTGACGCTGTCCTCACGGCAGATCGGTCGCAACGCCGCCGGTGTACCAGTCGACCTTGACCTCATAGCGAGCTCCTTCCCACGAGAATGCGAGCACCGCGCCGGTCGACGCGCCGTCCGGTTCGAATTGGACCACCGCCTTGCGGCCCGACCATAACTCGCCCACACCGACGACATCGAGCACGATGTCGCGCGGAATCACGATGACCGCACCGCCGTCCCCGATCAGCGAGCGGTCCCTCGCATCCAGCGACACCCGCCGGCTGCGTCCGGTCAGGATCGCCGCGAGGCGCTCGCGCCGCAGCAGCGCGGCGGTCTGCAATGTCAGGGCCTTCAACTGCGCCCGGCCGGTGCCGGGAACCGCCGTCACCACCAGCGTGGCGATCATGGCGATGATCATCATCACCGCCATCATCTCGATCAGGGTGGAGCCAGCGCACGGATCGGCGATCTTCGCTCGCGACATCGGCCACCTACATCGCCAGCTCGGTGATGCTCAGCAGGGCGCTCATGATCGACACGACGAGCCCCCCGATCCCGACGCTGACCAGAATGATGGTGACCGGTCCGATCGCACCCATCAGGCGATCGAGGCCGATCGCCAGCCGCTGCTCGTAGAACTCGGCAGCATGCCGCGCGATCGACGACAGATCGCCGGTCTCGTCCCCGACCCTGAGCATGCGCACGGCGAGCACCGGCACCAGATCGCTCTCGGCCAGGGCATCGATGAAACGGCGCCCGTTGCGGACCTGCTCGTGAATCTCGTCGACAACGGCCGCGTAGCGCGGCTCGGTGACGACGTCGCGCAAGATCTTCAGAGCCGTCGGTAGCGCCACGCCATTCTCGACCAGCAGACCAAGCGTGCCGATGAAGCGGGCGGTTCGGCGGTCGCGCATCGGTCCCGCTATCCCCGGCATCGATGCCAGAGCGCCCACCAGTCCCGCCCGGGCGACCGGCTGCCTCAGTATCATCCAGCCGGCGACGATGCCGGCCACGCAGGAGCCGAGAAACAGATCGAGATGGGTGCGCAACCAGGTCGAGGCCGACAGAGCAAACGCCGCACCGGAGTTCAGCCTCCCGCGCAACTCCGTGAAGACCGACTCGAATTGCGGCACCACAAAGAGCAGAAAGAAGAAGAGGATGAGCATGGCCGATCCGACGAGAAACATCGGATACTGGATTGCCGAACTGATCCGCTGCGACAGCTGTTCACGCCGCGTCCTGTCCTCGACAATCGCCCGCAGCACCACTTCGAGTTTTCCCGACGCCTCACCGGCGCGGATCATCGCAATGTAGATCGGCTCGAAAATCGAGGCGTGGCGCTCCATCGCCTCGGCGAAGCCGTCACCGCCGGACACCGCCGCGCGCAGGCCGGCGGCAAAGCGGGCCACCGCCTTGTTGGCGTCGTCCTCCAGCGTCTGCAGCGCCGCCTCGACCGTTAATCCGGACTTCAGCAGCAGCGCCAGCAAACGCAGAAAGGTCGTGAGCTCGCGGGGGCGCGGCAATCCCCCGCCAGACAACGACAGGCCGGCACGCAACGCATTGCCCGCCGCGATTTCCGCCTCGACCGGCAGATGTCCGAGATATTCGATGCGCCGCAGCACGTCCTCGCGCGAGGCCGCCTCGACGTCGCCGAGGATGATTTCGCCTGCCTTGCTCAACGCGCGGTAGCGATAATGCGGCATGGACGCCCTACAGACTCATGGTCAAGCGGAAGATTTCGTCGAGAGTGGTCTGCCCGGCACGCAGTTTCGCGACCCCGTCCTGTGTCATGGTGGTCATGCCCTCGCGCCTGGCGACGGTTTCGAGATCGGTGGCATCCGTCCTGGGGCCGATCGCCCGCCGCAGCGCCGGACCGACCTCCATGATCTCGAAAGCCCCCTTGCGCCCGCGAAATCCGGAGAAACCGCACCATTCACAGCCTTTGGGACGGCAAACGGTCTCACCCGCCTCGATGCCGAGCGCCGCAAAACGCTCGTCGGCGGCGAGATCGGCCGCCGACAAACGATGCGTCTCCTTGCAATGGTCGCACAGAATTCGCACCAGACGCTGGCCCACGATCGCCCGAACGCACGAGGCCAGCAGAAAGCTTTCGACACCCATGTCGACCAGGCGTGTGACGGCCCCAGCTGCGGTATTGGTGTGCAATGTGGTGAGGACGAGATGCCCGGTCAGCGCTGCCTGGACCCCGATACGCGCCGTCTCGGAATCGCGCATCTCCCCGACCATGATGACATCCGGATCCTGCCGCAAGAACGAGCGCAGGGCGGACGCGAAAGTCATCCCGATGCCCGCATGCACCTGAGTCTGATTGATGCCCAGGATCTGATACTCGACCGGATCCTCGATGGTGAGGATCTTGCGGGTCGGCTCGTTGATGACGGCGAGCGATGCCGCGAGCGTCGTGGTCTTGCCCGATCCGGTCGGCCCGGTGACGATGATCATCCCGAACGGCGCCTGCAGCGCCTTGCGCAAGGTCGCTTCGTCCCGCGGGCTAAGGCCGATCTGATCCAGACTGGCGAGACCCGCGCCCTTGCGCAACAGCCTGATGACGGCACTCTCGCCGCTCATGGTCGGCATGGTGGCGACGCGCAGGTCGATCTCAGCGCCGCTGACGACGATGTGCGCGCGCCCGTCCTGCGCCAGCCGCCGCTCGGTGATATTCAGGCTGGCCATGATCTTGAGCCGCGACAGGATGCCTCTGGCCATGCTCATGGGCGGCGCCGGAACGCTCTTCAGCAGGCCATCGATGCGCAGGCGCACCTGCAGCGCGCCGCCATAAGGCTCGATGTGCAGGTCCGTGGCGCGCTGCTCGACCGCGAGCCGCAGCAAATCGTCGAGCGCGCGCACCACCGGCGCACCGCGCGCGAGGTCGCGCAGATTGTCGAGATCGTCCTCGCCGGCCGCCGTCGCCGCCTGCGGCGCGGCACTGGGCTGGTCGACCTCGAGCTTCAGCGTCAGCGCAGCTTCGAGATCCGCGGCGGTCGCAACCGCGAGCGCCACCGGCCCACGCAGCGCGAGCTCGACCGCCCGCAATGTATCCTCATCGATGGGCGCCGCGACCGCGAGCTTCAGGCTCCCCGGAGGATTTTCATAGGGAAACAGCCTCCCCTCCCTCAGGAAGCGGGTCGACATCTCGCCACCGGCGAAGCGGCCTTCCACCAGATCATCGCGCCGGACCCGGCCGCAGCGATAGAACACTGCAAGCTCATCGGCGAGTGCCGAGGGCGCGAGTTTGGTCACCGCACTCCAGTCGGGATGACCGGGTGATCCGTCGGCGTTGCACCCCGCGCGTGCCACGTCCGTGCCCTGGCCATCGCGTAGCGCCCCTTTGGCCGCGAGATGGCTCAGAAAGTCCGCCGGCAGCGGCGGACGTGTCTCACACACATCGTTGACGGTCGCTATGATGTTCATGTGACATCGCCGAGGTGGAGAGGTGCGGCGGGCGTCATGTGCTTTTTCTGTCGTCGCCGGGCCCGTCGCCGCAGGTCGGGTTTATCTGATAGGCAAGGCACTGCGTTTATGATCGTCGTCACCGGGACAAGCCCGGCGGCGCCGATGGCAGCAGCCACCGGATGTGAAGCGAGATGACAATGCCGATCGACGACAATGCCGATGCGATGCGCGAAGTCACGACGCTCGAGGCCTTGCGGCCGGACCGTCGCGTCGTGCTGGCGGGATCTGCGGCCGTCGCGCTGATTTCCGCGGCGACGTTGCCGTGGCCGGATGCGGTCGCGTCGACCGTGCTCGGGGCTTTGATGATCGCTGGCGCCGATGTCGATGCGCGCAGCTTCCTCCTTCCCGATGTTGTGACCGGCGGCGCCGTGGTGTGCGGACTTGCTGTGGCGAGCGCGCTCGATCCGTTCGCCCCCTGGCCCGGTCTTGTCGCGGCCGCCGCTGGCGCCGTTCTCGTTGGCGCTATGCTCTGGCTGGCGCGCTGGACGTATGCACGGCTGCGGCACCGCGAGGGAATCGGGCTCGGCGACGTCAAGCTTGCCGCCGCCATTGGCGCGTGGTTGCCGCTCGACGCCGTGCCGATCTGCTTTGCGATCGCCACCAGCGCGGCCCTCGTCGCAGTGTCTTTGGCACGGCTTCGCGGCCAGTCCGTCGACCGCACCGCTCGGGTGCCGTTCGGAGCTTTTCTCTGCCCTGCTCTCTGGCTCGTCGACTACGCGACGCGATTTTTGCATGGATAGCGGCTGCATTTCGGCATCCTCATTCCGGCGCCCCAGATCTTGGGGCACCACGTCATCTACCGCCGCCAATCGGCCAGCGGCGCGCAGCCGCTCCATCGGCTGGCGGCGGCGTGCGGTGCGCGAGATCCCTGCGATCGAATGGACCCGGCCGACGATAAGCCGCGCCGGAGACATTCATGCCGCGATCAAGACGCACCGCGCAGTGCGCCAGAGCCTGTTTGATTTCGACCTGGACGGTTCGCACACTGATACCGAACCGCTCGGCGACCTGGCGCAGCGGCTCCTCGTCCACGAAGATCGCAATGAGAATTTCTCGGCGGCGGAGCGGCAGTTCGTCGATCACCCGCTTGAGCGCATCGATCTCCGAGCGGGCCTCGATGATCCTGTCCGGACCGGGACTGTCGTCGGGCAGATCGAAAAGTGCGTCGGTCTCCGACACGGTGAGACGGCGGCGCTCCGCGACGCGCCGATTGCTGGCGACGCTCATCGCCACCCTGAACAGATAAGCGTGCAGGTCTCTCACCGGCCCGATGACCGTCGCGCTGTTCAAGCGCAAGAATGTGTCCTGCAACACTTCGTCGGCGACGTCCGCAGACCCCGCACGCCGCGTCAAACGTTGCTTGAGATCGTCGTAACTTGCGACGAGAAGCGTGAGCAACGCCGTTCGATTGGTGTCGCTCATCGCAGGGACCCCATCCCCAGCTTGCGGCGTTGCGCCGCCACAATTCGGCCCTGCCGTTTCTAGCTTGGGTTGATGACACGACAATGAAGTCGTTGCGCGTGCATGATCGACGATGTACGCCGTCAGTGCTACGAAAAGGCGTTCGATATCCAGTACATAGGCGCGTCGCGCCTTTGCAAACGGTGCCAGTGCGACTCCCGCTGTTGCAAGTCCCGCTCTTGCAATTCTCGCATTCGACGCAAGATTTCGTCCGCGTTTGATCCGTGCCATGCGCGAGCGCGTGCATGTCATGCAGTCTCGGCGATGGCCGCACAATCATCCGGGGCCGGCGCATGTTCGATCCCGCGCAGCGCAGCCGGATTGATCTGATCGACGGCGAGCGCGCGACGGAAGCTCGCCTCGGCGTCCGCCGGACGCTCGAGCACGAGATAGAGATCGCCCAGCGCGCGATGCGCCGTCACACACTGCGGATCGAGCGCGAGCGCATGCTGCAGACTGATTTCCGCGCCTTGCAAATTGCCGCGCGCCGCGCAGGCGCGACCCAGGGCCTCGTAGAATTCCGACGATTGCCGCTGGTTGATCTTCGTCGCCGCCAGGAAATGAATCATGGCGCCGTCGAGATCGCCGAACTCGCACAGGGCAAGAGCGTACTTCGCATGCACAGCATCGTCGGTCGGCGCAAGCTCGACCGCCCTTTGATACTGGGCGAGCGCCTGCTCGTTTTTCTGCGCGTCGCGCAGTGCATCGGCCAGCGCTATCCGCGCCGGTGCGAGATCGGGTGCCAGCACGACGGCGGTCTGCAGCAGCGCGAGTGCGCACGGACCATAGCCCAGGCCGAGCTCCAGCGCGCCGAGATTGCACAGCGTATTGACGTGCCCGGGGTCGAGGGAAAGAACGTGCTCGAAAAGCGCCTTCGAGCGATCGAAGTGTCCCAGGCGATGATGCCGGGACGCCTCGACGAACAGCGCGTCGCAGATTACCGGATCGCTCCCGCGCGTTGGCGTCGACGTCTTTGAGGCGGTCGCCATGAGCGGGTCCGCCATCCCGGTTGCCGGCGACGGCACGCCGGCCCCGGCAAACGACGTCAACTCGGCCTGCAGCCGACTGACCACGTCGGCCCAATCGCCGAGCTTGTGCTGCCTGAACAACCGCGCCTGCGGATACCAGGGGCTATCCTCGCGCCCCCCCTGCCAGCGCCAGTCGGCGCTCCTGGCGAGCAGGATCCAGACCGGCTTGCCGATCGCGCCGGCAAGATGCGCGATCGCGCTGTCGATCGAGATCACGAGATCGAGATTGGCGACGATCGCCGCCGTGTCGGCGAACGAGCCGCTGTCGATATCTGCATTGGGATCGACGATGCGATCGTCGAGCTCCATCAACGGCTCCCGTCCTGGGCCGACCTGCAGGCTGACGAAGCTCACCCCCGGGCAATCGAGCAAGGACCGCAGGCAATCGAGCGGGATGGAGCGGCGCCAGTCGTGGGGATGCGCCGGATTGCCCTGCCACGCCAGGCCGACGGACATCCCGGGCTGCGCGCCAAGGCGCTCGCGCCATTGCGCGACCAGGTCGGGATCGGGCGTGATGTAGGGCACTGCCGCTGGAACCGTGCCGGCCTGCGTGCCGAAAATCAGCGGCAGCGACATCAGAGGCACATGCACATCGAACGGCACGTCGGACGCGGACGCCGCCGACTCCGGATGGACGACGTCATCGACGCCGGCGACCGTCCGCATGAGCGGCAGCAGCGCCTTGTGCGCGCGCAGGATCACCCGGCCGCCGCGCGCCTTGACCATCGGCGCGTAGCGCACGAACTGCAGCGCGTCGCCGTAGCCCTGCTCGGATTGCAGCAGGATGGTCTTGCCGGCGAGATCCTCACCTTGCCAGCGCGGCCGGTCGGTCGGCAACAGGTACCTGTTCACCTCCGGGTCCTCGAGCCGCCATTCGTAGTCCGGCCACGCCGCTCGCCAGTCGCCGCGTGCGAACAGGCAGGCGAACAGCATCGAGTGCAAATCCGCATGCTCGGGATGCCGCGCCAGCGCCTCGCGGAGCAGCGCGATCGCCTCGTCGTGCCGACCGCTGTCATTGAGCAGCGCGGCGAAATCCACCACGGGTTCGATCCATTCGGGCGCGCGGGCCAGCAGGTCGCGGTACGCATCATCGGCAAATTCGATGAGGTCGAGTTTGGTCAGCGCCTGGGCCAGGCCGAACAGCGCCGCCACATTGTCCGGCTGCAGCGTCAGCGCCGAGGCGTAGGCGGCCAGCGCCTGCGGATGCTGGCGGTGTTTGAGCAGGAGGACACCGAGATTTGCGTGAGCCTCGCCATCGGTGGGATCGAGCCGGATCGCCTCTTCGAGGAATTCCAGTGCCCGCTCCTCCTCGCCACGTTGCAGCGCGATCACGCCCCGGATGTGCAGCACCCGCGGCCGCACCGCGGGCTCGGAATCCACGGTCTCGAACAGCACATCCGCGCTGTCGAGCTGGCCGCCGCGATACAGCGCGAGGCCGCGATTGATCACGGCCTGGACGAATTCCATCCGCCGCTCGGCCGACGCCTGCTTCAGCATCGCGGGCCCCGCCGACGCCAGCGCCTCTCCACTCGCTGCCTTCGACATGTGCACGGTCCCTTCTTCTTCAGCGATATCCGGTTTTCTCTGTCATGGCCGGGCATATCCCGTTTCCGATCACGGACGCAGCGCCTTCCGACCCGGGGTCACCGGGACAAGCCCGGCGACGACGACGGGAGAAGCGATGAACTACGCCGCCGAGCGCGCACTGCGCGCCCCGCACCATTCGGTCCACAGCCGCATCAGCTCGCGCGAGAGATTGTCGGCGAAGCGCGGCGCGTCGCACAGCGGCGAGGCCGCGACTCGTGCGCGCAGACCGCGGCGCAGGTCAGCGAGCTCGTCGCGCCGGCGCGTCCACTCGACCGCCATGGCGACGTAGTCGTCGACGCTCGCCGTGCAGAAGCCATCGAGCCCCGCGGCGATCAGATGCGTCGCCGCGTGACGGCCGGCGAAGGTGTCGCCGACGAAGGTCACGGTCGGCACGCCCATCCACATCGCCTCGAGCGTGGTGACGCCTGCCGAGTAGGGAAATGGATCGAGCGCCAGGTCGACCTCGCCATAGGCCTGCAGCAGCTTCGTCTGTTCGGTTTCGCCGACCAGCTCGACGCGCTCGCGCGGCACGCCGCCGCGCGCGAGCACGCCGTAGACGGCGTCGCGGGTGCTGGCCTCGCCGAGACCGCCATAGACCATCAGGACGCGCGAGTCCGGCACCTCATCGAGAATCCGCGCCCAGGCCTTGCCGACCTCGGTGTTGAGCTTCGCGGGCCGGTTGAAGCATCCGAAGGTGAAGCGGCCGCCGGTCGCGCTCGGCAGCGGCGGCACGTCCGGCGCATCGGCGGGCGGGTGATAGCAGACATAGCAATCCGGCAGCCGGATCGGCCGCTCCAGATACGTATGGTCATGCTCCGGTGGAATTTCCACCGGATCGGCGATCAGGCCGTCATACGTATCGAGCCCCACCGTGCCGACATAGCCGGCCCAGCCGAGCTGGATCGGCGCCGCGCGCGTGGCGAACAGCGAGAGGCGGTTGCCGGTGGTGTGGCCGGCGAGATCGAACAGGACATCGATGCGATCATCGGTGATCCGCCGCGCCAGCGCCCCATCATCGATCCCCGACACGTCGCGCCAGTCGGCCGCGATTGCCTTGTAGCGATCGCTGAAATCGTCGTTCAGCCGCTTGTTGTCGGTGTTGTAGCAGACGATCTCGTAGCCGAGCGCTGCAAGCGCTTCGAAGGCGCGCAGGGTGAGGAACGCCACCGCGTGCCGATGCAGGTCCGCCGATACCAGGCCGAGCCGCGGCTTGCGCGCGACGTCCGGCGTGTTCGGGAACGCGAGCCGATCCGCCGGCGCGCCCGGCCGATACAGCAGTCCCCACCGCTTGTGCTCGCGCAGCAGCTCCTCGCGCGTGACGCCGGGCTTGTGCTGGAGCGCGAACAACAGCGTGCCCGCGACCGCGGCATTGGCGGGATCGAGCTCGCCGGCGCGCCGATAGGCAGCGACCGCGTCCTCGACGCGGCCCTGCCCGAGGAATCCGAAGCCGCGCCCGACATGATGCTCGGCCTGCAGCGGATCGAGCGCGAGCGCGCGATCGATATAGCCGAGCCCGCGCTCGAACTGGCGATGATTGATCAGGAAGTGGCCGTAGAGATATTGCGGCAATGCGACGTTCGGCGCGCTTTCGGCGGCGAGCTCGAACAGCCGCGCCGCCTGCTGGTTGCGCTCCGCAGCGCCGAAATTCATGCCGAGCTCGAGGATCGCCTTGTAGTTCTGGCTGTCGATGGTGGAGGCGGCGCGGAGATCGTCGACGGCCTTGTCGAACTGGCCATCCATCACATGGGCAAGGCCGCGGGTGCGATAGGCCTCCGCATAGCCGGCGTCCAGCGCCAGCGCCCTGTCGAGCGCCGCGAGCGCCTCGCTGCGGCGGCTCTCGGTCAACAGCGCGAGGCCGAGACTGTATTGCGCGAGCGGCATGTTGGGCAGCAGGCGCAGACCCTCCTGAAGGTAGGGAATGCCGTCGCGGGCGCGGCCGACGCGCGCGAGACACGTGCCGATCTCGGCCAGCGCCGGCGCATGGGTCGGCGTCACCCTGACTTCCGCCATGAACGCCTCGCGCGCCTCCTCGAAACGATCGAACCGGCACAGCGCGACGCCTTTGCAGTAATTGAAGGCCGGCTGGTCCGGCGCGAGCCGCGCCGCTTCGCCGAATGCGCGCAGCGCCTGGCGCCAGCGATCCTGCCGCGCGTGCGCGATGCCCTGCTGATGCAAGTCCCGCGCACGTTTCAAATCGGCCGACGGGCGCTCGCCTCCGTTCGCGGGCACAAGATCATGACCTGCAGAGGCCTTGGCGGATGATGGCGGCACCTGTCGCGCCATGATTGCATGGCCGCCATGCTCCGCGCGTATCGCGAGTCGCCCGCCCGAATTGTCTTTCATGTGGGAGGCTCCGTTTGAAACGAAATCCCGCGTTGGTCGTGCCGTCGGACCGCATCAGACTTGCGGCGATTGATAAATCATCACTGATCGTACTGCCAAGATTTTTTTCAGATCACACTCGAAAATATTCTCTGCGCGATGCCGATTGTTCAGTTGTCTATTAGACGTGAGCCAATCACCGGCGACGGCGACATCCCTTCGACACACGAACTACTTGTACTCTTCTTGAATCCACCTCACTGGATTCCGGACGAATGACAATAATACGTTCGCTTATCTTGCAATTCCTTGGCGAACTCGTGACGTCGGGATGACGGCGAAGCAACGCCGCTGATACAACCCCACAGGACCAGCGCAATGAGAATGCAATCGTCTACCAGAGACCTGCTCGGCACCGCTTCGGTGCTTGCACTGACAGCCGCGGCCTTCCTTGCATCGTCGGGCGCGCCCGCGAGCGCGGCAGCCAACAAGGGCATCTACGTCGGCGGCAGCACGCTCGCCTCGGAAGCCTTCCGCCAGATCTTCAACTGCTATACGGGCGCCACCGTCGGCGGCGACGGCTTCAGCTTCTCGTCCAGCTTCAATGCCGCGACGCCGACCCCGGGCTTGTTGCCGTCCACCTGCACGGTGGCGTCGACGGTGCAGGGCATGTATGCCGGCGTCGGCTCCGGCAACGGCTTCCGTGGCTTCATCAGCAACAATCCGGCGCAGTGGTACGGCGGCACGGTAACGCCTGTGACCACGATCGCTCCGCCGTTCCCCGCCAGCCAGCCGCCATACATCGACAGCGCCAATTCGACCAATTTCGGCAGCTATCCCTATCCGCGCGTCGACATCGGCCTGTCGGACTCGCCGCTGGCCGCAACCCTCGCGGCCCTCACCACGACGTCGATCAGCTTCACGCCGACGAACAACTGGACGGCGACCTCCGCGGTCACCGCGAGCGGTAGCTCCGTGGTCACCTACAGCACCGGCACCTACGGCAACCCGATCCAGATCCCGGCGTTCGAAGTCAACGTCGCGATCCCGATCAACGTCCAGAGCACCTCGCTCCAGATCAACTCGCAGATCAAGTCCGGCGGCAACATCGTGGGTGGCGGCGCCATCCAGCTCACCGAAGGCCAGATGTGCGCGATCTTCTCGGGCCTGGTGACCGACTGGAACAGCACCGCCACCATCCCCTACCTCGACAGCACCGGCGCGCAAAAGACCGCGAACTTCTACTATGCGAACGTCGGCAACGGCATCAGCGCGGCCCAGCCCTACGCGAACGCCTCCCTGCCGATCCGGGTGGTGTTCCGCACGGACGGCAGCGGCACCAGCTTCATCCTGACCAACTACCTGAAGGCCGTCTGTCCGCTGCTCGATCCCAACGACACCTACAAGTACAAGTCGATCTTCAGCACCGGAACCAAGACGCTCCCCAGCAACGGCTTCGCCGACCTCGTCACCAACATCCAGGCCGCCCGCGGCAACGGGCCCTGGACACCGGCCACGACCGTTGCGGGCGCCTGGGTCGGCGCAAGCGGCAGCGGCGGCGTTCAAGCCGCTGTCGGCATCACCTCCACGCAGGCGGGCCGCATCGGCTACGTCAGCGCCGACTTCACCAAACCCTACGCCATCGCCGCAGTTGCGCCGGATGCAGCCTCCCTGCAGAACGAGCAGTTGCGCATCGCCGGCACCGCCATCCCGAACACGTCCACAAGCCTGACGTTCGTTGCGCCGACGCCGGCTGCCGCCGACGCCGCGTGGAGCGACACCAGGCTGCAGGCGCCGGCCACCACCTGGACCTGGGCCGACTACAACATCTACAACAACACCTTCACCGGCACGGTGACCCAGGGCGGCGTGAACGTGTCTGGTCTGTCGGTGTTGCCGCTCACCAACGTGGCGGCCGCCTATCCGCTCAGCGGCACCACCTTCCTCGCCCTCTATAGCTGCTACAGCGTGCAGACCGACACAGCGCGTGTGACCAATCTCAAGAACTTCCTGAACTGGTACATCAAGGGGGCCGATTCGACCGACCCCAATTACGATGCGAAGGTCTCGCAAGTGATCCAGAACAACGGCTTCCACCACATCCCGGTCAGCTACAAGACAAACATTGTCGCCCAGTACCTGGCGATCGCCGCTAACGGCCTCATCTCCGCTGCGCCCGCATCGGGCACCGGCACCAAGGGATGCGCAAGCGTCACCGGTGGCGCCCTCTAGGCCCTCGCCGCCGCGACAAACGCAATCTCGATTGCGTCGGGACGAGGCGACATTGAACGCGTGACCCGGCCGGGCGCCTCGATCGAGGCGCCCGGCTTCTTTTTGTGCGGGTGTTTTCCAGGAAACGCTTCGCCACCCACCGCCGTCACCGGGCTTGTCATCGCAAGTCGCGATCTATCCCACTTGCGACATTCAAGAAGGTCGCAACTCGGCTCCGCCGAGTTGCTATCGACCTCGATCAGGGAGACACCGCGCCCTACGTGCTGCAAAAAATAACGCGAAAGCCGCTGCGCTTCGCGCCCACTCGAATTGTCTAAGACATGTGAGTCACTGCACCGGCGTCATCATTGATACGGCGCACGGGGCCGTTCGGCCCTGCGCGTCTTGCCGCCGCCCGTCCCGGACTTCCCCGAAGGTCTTTTTCATCGCCTCCAATTCATCGCATCGAACAAGATCTTTTCGGTCCCGGGCCCATGGACGGGCCGCGCGACGCCGCATCACATCGTGAAACAGGGAAGTATCAACATGAAGACGAAATCCTTTGCCGGACGCCTGCTGGGCACGACCTCGCTGGTCGTGCTGTCGGCCGTCGCCGTGATCGGAAGTCAGAAGCCGGCCGCGGCGCAGATCTCGACCGGACTGTATGGCGGCGGCAGCACGCTGTCGTCGCTGGCGCTGCGGCAGATCTTCGACTGCTATGCCGGCACCACGCTCGCCAATGACGGCCAGACGTTCTCGCCGAGCTTCTCGACGGGAACGCCGAGTCCGAACCTGCTGCCGACGAGCTGCACGATGTTCTCCACCACGGTCGAGGGGCTGTTCGCCGCCGTCGGGTCCGGCAACGGCCAGCGCGCCTACATCGCCGACGATGCGCGGCAGCTGTTCCGCGGCAGCCCGGCCACGGCGCCGGCGATCGTGCGCAAGCCCTCGGCCAAGCCGCCGTACCGCGACATCGCCAACGCCAATTTCTCGAGCTATCCGTATCCGCGGCTCGATTTCGCCACCAGCGACGCACCGCTGGCGAGCCCCGTCGCCGGCCTGACCACGATCTCGTTCGGCAGCTTCGTGCCGTCGACCAACTGGCAGACCTCGCAGCTGATCGCCGCGAAAACCAGCGCGACGGCGAGCTTCAGCACCGCGGCCGTCGGCGCACCGATCCAGATCCCGGTGATGGAAGTCCCGATCGCCATCGCGGTGAACACCGCGAACTCGGTCGGCGGCGTGACCTGGACCAACCAGTCGGCGCTGTCGCCGAACACCCAAGCCGGCGGCGCGATCCAGCTCTCCGCGGCGCAGCTCTGCGCGATCTTCTCGGCCACGGTGACCGACTGGCACGACACCTCGAGCCTGATCCCCTATCTCGATGCGAACGGCGTGCAGCAGTTCCAGCACTTCTATGACGACAACACCAACGGCACCCTGACCCCGGTCGCCTATACCAGCGGCCGCCTGCCGATCAAGGTGGTCTACCGCGCCGACGACGCCGGTGCGAGCTACATCCTCACCAACTATCTCGCCAACGTCTGCCCGCTGCTCGACCCCACCGGCACCTCCAAGTACAAGCAGATCTTCACCGGCGTCGGCATCACCCGCGGCGGCGGCGTCGCGACGACGGCCAACCTGCCGTCCAGCATGTTCTCCAACCTGCTCGACAACATCAAGGCGGTGAAGGGCGCCGCCGATCATGAGCACCATGATCCGTACGACGTCGACGACGACGAGGACCGGCCCGATCCCCGCTGGATCGGCGCGGAAGGCAGCAACCAGCAAGCGCTCAAGATCGGAACGGGCGCCCTCCTCGCCGGCCGGATCGGCTATCTCAGCGCCGATTTCATTCAGCCCTACGCGACGACCGTGACCGAGGAAATCGGCGGTGCCACATTCTCCGCCCCGGCCCCGCTGTCAGCCAGCATCCAGAACGAGGCGCTGCGCCTCCTCGGTGTCCATCATCCGGGCCAGACCGGCTTCGACGGCGTGGCGCATAACTTCGCCGCGCCGACGCCGGGCAACGCCGCACAGGCCTTCCAGGGGCTCTCGGCCCCGGCGCTGACCAGCGGCTACGATGCCTGGAACATCTATGCGCAGCTCTATCCCGCCGGAACCATGGTGGGCGGCGTGGCCTATGACGGCCTGTCTGTCATCGGCCTTCCGCTCCAGTCGGAGGTCGACTACCCGCTCACTGGCGCGAGCTTCATCAACGTCTACAGCTGCTACAGCGATGCCGCCGGCACGCGGGTGCCCGCCCTGAAGAACTGGCTGGCCTGGCTGTTCGGCGGATCGCTCGCCGCATTGCCGCCCTACAATCCGGCGACCTCGAATGCCAGCTCCCCCGGCTACGATCCGAACGTCGCCCGGGTGATCCGCAACAATGGCTTCCACGAGCTCGACGGCGCCTGGGCCAGCAACGTGCTGCGCGCCTATCTGAAACCGAGCACGGTGGGCGGCCTGCCGAGCGCGATCGCGGCCTCCGGCACGTCGGGCGCGCAGACCGACGGCTGCCAGGGCGTCACCGGCGGCGCGTTGTAACGCGAGCGGAGATCGCGATCCGGTCAAGCCGGATCATGACCTGAGAACGACAACAGACGGCAGCGGCCGGCCCTCGATCGAGGCCCGGCCGTTTTTTTTTCATCGATGGTTCGCGGGGGCCATTTTCGACTTTTCACTTCGTCGTCACCGGGCCTGTCCCACTGACCTCGATCAGGGTCGCAGTGCCTTACTGCCCCCGATCGAAAGGCCGTGCCTCCCTGATCGGGATGGCCGGGAGACGCCCGACACCGACGGAGAAGAAACCAGAGCGACGTGCCTGGTGCGGTGGATCTGACGCTCGTTTCAGTATTGCAGCGAGTTCGTCATACGTGCGTCGGATCCAAAACCGCACTAGTGTGGCGTCTCGCAATTGCCTATGCCCTTTGCGGCAAGCCCCTGTAGGCAATTGCGAGACATAAGCCACACTAGCACTTTGATTTTGCTAGTGTCCCTATGTCTCCGAATGACCGTGCGAGCGCGAGGCAAACGTAGCGGTAATTCGGAGACGGGACACTAGAATCATAATGATGCTAGTGCCCCCTTGTTTCCAACGTTCGTAGAAGCGCCTGCTGCAAAGGAATACGAACGTTGGAAACGGGACACTAGCAGCGGCGATGTTTCGGCAAAACGGCGCGATCGAATGGGTTCGCGACGACTACTGCCCCTGTCCGCGACGGCGGCTTTGATCCTCGCCGCTGTTCGATGTGCCGGCGTCGCCGCCACCATAGCCCACCACCTCGACGATGATGACGGAGGGCTGCTCGTTGGGTCGGTTCTGCGCCGGCAGGCCGGTCTGCTGCGTGGCGGCGGTGACGTTGGAATTGGTCGTCAGCGCAACGTTGGGCGTCTGGGTAAAGGTGAGGCCCGTCACCGTGCCGCTGGCCTGGATGTTGAAGGCGTTGAGCACGATCTGCGCCACCAGCGTGATGTCATTGCCGCGCAGACCGGCCGAACCGACGTCGATGGTGCCATGGGGCGCGACCAGCGTGACGTTGCTCTTCTTCGGATCCTGGCCGGGCAGCGTGACCAGCGCGGCGATGCCGGCGCCGGTGACCAGCCCCTGCGGACTGGTGTAACAGTAGCCATTGACGGTGCAGACTTCGCTGACCGCCGGACTGGAGACGTAGGTCTTCGGTCCCGCGCCGGCGTTGATGTCGCCATTGGCAGTGAACAGCCCGATGTCGCCGCCCTGCAGGGTCATGATCCGGCTCTGGTTCAGCAGAACCGAGTCGTCGGCGAAGCCGCGAATGGCGCCGCCGGCGAGCGTCAGGATGCCCTCCTGGTTCGGCGCGAGCGTGTCGAGCGAGGTGTGGCCGACGGTGATGCCGCCGCCCGGCCCCAGGATGTTGATGTCGCCGCCCATCTGGGTCTCAAGCAGGGACGCGGCGACGTTGAGTTTGCCGGTCGGCAGCTTCACGGCCGCGCCGCCGCCGCTGCTCGCGCCGTTGTCGGTGTAGCCGGAGCCGGCCGGGAACAGCGTGGCAATCGCCGTATAGGCGCGGCTGTATTGCGCATAATACGGGCTCGACGAATTCTTGTAGTCGTGCGCCACCTCGAAGAGAAATTCGAGAAAGGCGCGGTTGACCAGCAGGCGTTGCCGCGCCGGCGACAGGCCCTGGAAAGTGGCCCAGGCCTGATCCCGTGGCTGGCCGAGAACGGCGGCGATGTCGGCGAGAAAATCGATGCCGCCAGCGCCGGCGTTGGCCGGATCGACATATCGGGTGATTGCCGCCGCGTAATCGATGCCGGGCCTGACGCCGAACAGCAGGTCGATCTCGGCGCCCTGCGCCGGCAGATAAGGCTTGACGGCCGGCCCGCCGAACGTGTCGCCGACCGCGCTGCCGTTGCCGATGGTCGCGATGCCATTCGCCACGGTCGTGAACGGACCCAAATCATGCCCGGCCTGCACCACGAAGGTGCCGGGGCCGTACAACGCATAGGAGCCGCCTACCAGGTCGTTGCCGGCGACGATGCTGGTGATGTCGTCCGGATTGTTGTTCTGGCCGATGAACTTGAGGCTGGCTGCCTGGACGCCGTTGCTCGTCGTCGCGAGCCCTCCGCCCTGAGCTATCGCCGCATAGATGTTGTTGCCAGCCTCGATCTGCGCCGGCTTGATCAGCGTCAGACTGGCGGTAAGGTTGGTGGCGGGGTTGACGGCATGGATATCCTGGCCGGCCGCGATGACGACGGGCGCGGGATCGTTCGCATGCAGCGCCTGGGTCAAAGTGGGCAACGGCACCCCGAGCGGGCTGATGTAGTTGGCGTAGTCGGTGATGTTGCCGCTTGCGCCAAGATACTGCGTGATCGACGCGCTGAGATCGGGCATCACAAGGCCCGCCCCGAGGGCAATGGATCCGGCTGCGACCATGCTGACGGTGCCGGTGTCGCTTCCGGTCCAGGTCGGATACGGCAGCAGGTTGGCGTTTCCGACGCCGCCGCCGGCCGCTCCGCCGCTGTTGAAGACGATGTCGCCGCTGAGCGCCGTCAGGTCCAGCGTGGCCGGCAGCATCAGCCCGATCGTGGTGGATTTCGCACTACCGCCGACCTCCTGCACACCAGGATTGTGCACAAAGAGCCCGGCGATCGACGACGGGGCGACGGTCAGGGCCGTCACATCGCCCATGACACTGGTCAACGCAATCCCGCTGCCCTCTCCATAGCTGGTGAACAGATTGCTCCAGGTCGGATTATCGTTCTTTGCACCAGCACCAGGCAGAGCTTGACCTCTCGTCCGCACCGCGTTGTCGAGCGGCAGCGACGCCGGATCGTAGACGTTGCCGAGCGTCACCGAGCCACGGGCGGCCAAGGTGATGAAGCCGTCCTGCACCGCCAGCAGCAGCGGCAGCGCATACAAGCCGACGACCTGACCCGACGTGTTCGTCGTGATCCCGAGGGTCGGCTTGTCCTGGTTAAGCGGATTGCTGGTGGTGGCCTGGACCACCCCGCCCACCCGGATGACACCGGCGCCGCGGCCGACCAGGAAATCGCTGCTCAAGAGATCGCCGCCGGCGCTGACGCTGAGGTTGCCGCCGCCGTAGTAGGTCGCCGCCGGTCCGATCAGATTGCCTTTCGCATCACGGGCCCCGGTCCCGCCGCTCACGACCAATGTTTCCGGCAGCGACGCGCCGACATCGACGATGTCGGCGCCGGCCGACAGCGCGATGTTGCCGCCGCCGAGCGCTCCGAAACCCTGGAAGAAGGTGGCGTAGTTGATCCAGGCCGCGGTCTGGCAGGCCACCGAACTCGCGGATGCGCAGTCCGCGAACGGCGTCGCGCTGCCGTTCGATTTGCCGTAGTGGACGTACCAGTCGCTCCATATCTGGCCGGTCGAGGCGCCGGCAATGCCGGTCCGGCTGCCGTCGGAATCGGTCGGCATCTCGATGCCGATGATGGAGCCGCCAGCCGTGACCGTGACCGCACCGCCGCCAGTGCCCCAGGCCGGCGTGCTGACAAGGCCATTCGGATTGCTCGTATAGTACGATGGCACCGTCGGCGCCCTGAAGTCCGCCGGCATCGCCGTAGCGGCGCCGGCGGTATAGACCGCGCCCGGCGCGACCTGGTCGCGCAGTTCGACATCGCCGGCCGCCGCGATGGTGATGGAGCCGGTGCCGGTGCGCACCAAAGTCGGGATGTCGACGGTCAACGGCTGGGGGCTGTAGGCGATGGTGTCCTGATAGGAGGTGTGGCCGTCGATGGTAACGCTGCCGACCGGGTTTGTCGCGGCGACGGGCGCGGTCAACGACACGACCGCGTTGGGATCGACCGAAGGGGCGCCGGTGGCGACCGTACCGGTGGCGCCACCGAAATCCGCGCCAGCGACGAAGTCATAGGAGAAGGAACCTTTGCTGCCGGCGAAAGCCACCGGCATCAGCGGCGTGGCCGCCGTGGTGTTGTACACCGCTGATCCGTTGAATATCGCCGGATTGTTGGCGATCAGATCGGCCGGCGGTTGCGGCGCCGGTGCTGGCGCTGGCGCCGCCACATATGTGTCCGCGAACAGCATCGTATAGGCGGGCGGCGCGGACGGCGGCGCCACCGCATAGCAAACAAGGCAGAACGGACCGTCGATACCGGCGACGTTGCCGAGCGTCTGCGGCTTGCCATTCAAGGTCTTGGAAAGTGATCCAACTCCGACCTGAAGCGCCGCAGATTGATTTCGAAAGTTCGCATCGATGACACCGAAGAAATAGCTTGCCCACGCCGATGCGTAGTCGTTTCCGCTCGCCGAATGGGCGATGTCGTAGTACAGGGTCGTTGCCGTCGGAGCCCTAGGGATAGTTGGCGGCAGCACCACTCCTCCTGCTCCTACCAGTTGCTCAACGTAGCGCGCAACGTCGGCATTGGAGAGATAGCCGCCAAAACCAGGGGAAAGGCCGACATCCTGACTGGTGCCGGCAACGGTATTCGTCGCAACGATCTCGGCTTCGTAGGCGTGATACATGTTGACGTATTGAATATAGAACTGGTTGTATTGGTCGATCACCTGGGTATCGCCAGTCAGGCTGGCGATGTTGCTCGGCTTCTGCAAATGGAATTGCAGCGCATTGAAGACGTCGTCTGTGACGTCGTACACACCCGGGATATTGAAGAACGCTGCGCCAGCACGGGAAACCGTGGTGAAGCTTCCATCGTTGAGGGCGACGGCGTCGAAGACGGTTCCGCTGTAAATCAGCACGCCGCCGCTGAACAGACTTTCATAGGCGGCGTAGGTTGGCGACGCGGTTTCGTTGGCGTAGGCGCTCGCCGCGCCGCTCACCACCGGCGGTGGCGTATAGGGCAGATAAAAGCCGTCGCTGATGGTGGCGTTGATCACCACGTTGTTGAGCGCGCGCAGCGCCAGGCTTCCGGGCTCGCCCGTGGCGGTGCGATAGTTGAGCGTGGTCTTTCCTGAGCTGTCGGTCACGCCGGAGCCCAGATTCCAGTTGCTGGCGACGGTGATGTTGCCGTTGTTGACGTCGGCGCGCGGATTGCTCAGGTCAATCCCGGGCCGCAGGTGGACATTCGGGATACCGGCAAAGCTGCCGGCATTGGTCAGATCGAACGTCTGCACGAACCCCAGCAGCGTCGTCTGGTAGAACGTTTCGTGGTTCGTGTTCACCGCGTTCGGCACGAACAAACCGGTATTGCTGTCGGTGATGCCGGCGACCGGCGTGCGCACCCCGCCGCTCTGGGTGGCGATGACGGTGTCGACGCCGTTGATGACATCGTGCCAGGTCCCGTCGACCATGGGGACGACCCAGGTGCCGTCCGCCTTTTTCTGGCCACTCGCGAACCAGCCGGCCGGATCGACGACGCCGTCGAAGTGCCTGGTCGGATCGGTGACCGGATCGTTGGTGCTCCAGAGCGCATAGGCGTTGAGCACCACGCCGTTACCGCTCGGATGGCCGCTGGCGTCGGCCGTGCCCTTGACCGTGCCGTCGAAGCTGATGTTGACGCTCTTGTCGGCGAGGATCGGCGCGCGCAAATTGATGGTGCCGCCAGCGCCGTTGGGACCGCCGCCGACATCGAGGATGGCGCCCGCGGCGACGGTGATCTTGCCCGAGGTCACGACCTTCTCGTAGCCGTAGGTGGCGTCGGTCGCGCCATTTGCATCCGGCGTACCGGTGGTGCCGAGCGTGATGGTGCCGCCGTTCTGCGCCTGGTTCGCGGTGCCGCTGCCCGAAGCGGGATCCTTCGCATCGTCGGCAAGGAACGCCGCCCGCAGGACGGCAGTCGAATTGATGTTCACGCCGCCGTCGGTGCTGGTCGGTACGCCGTGCGCGTCGAACTTCGTCACGCCGGCACCGTAGAGCGCGATCTGGCCGCCGCTCGGTCCGCTCGCATCGATGGTGCCGTCGACGGTGACGCTGCCGCTGCTGGTGACCAGCAGCACCTTGCCGGAGACGAGGGTCTGGCCGGCCGCGATGGTGATGTCGCCGCGACCGAGGCGCACCGCGAAGCCGCCGGTGAAGCCGCTGGTCAACGGCAGCGCGCCGGACCTGCTGCCGGCCTGGAGCACGAAATCGCCGCCGAGATCGTTGTAGGCGGCATGGCCGTCGAGGGTGCCGTCAAGCGCCGCATTTTTCGCGGCCAGGACGGACAGCGCCCCGGCGAAGCCGTTACCGGCAGCCGCGACGCTGACGGTCGCGCCCTGGCCAATGGTCACGTTGCCGGTGGCCGAAGTGATCCGCACATTGCCGCCCGGCGTGTCCTCGATAATGTCGAGGACAGCGATGCGCGAGCCGGAGGCATCGATGATAGCTCCCGCGCCGAGCACGACGTCGCCTGCCGTCGCGGTGAGGCTGACGTTGCCGGACAGCGCCCGAATGATCGCGGTGTCGGTGATCGACGCGGCGGTGACGGCGAGCGCGCCGCCGATATTGGTGGCGGGGTTGGCGGGAGCGGTCCCCGCGGCGGTGACCAGGGTGACACTCCCCGATGTCGCGAGCGACTGCGTCGCGCCGCCATTGACCAGGATGACCGGGGCGGACAGCGCCATGTTCGCCGTTCCGGCATCGAGGCCGCCGGAGCCGCTGAACGCAATGGCCTGGCCGGCAACGAGATCAATCTGGCCGAAGCCCCGCAGGCTCTTGGCGCCGATATCCCCGGTGATGGTATCCGAGGCCTCGAGCGTCAGGGTGCCGCCGGCGGCGGCGATGCCGGTGCCGGTGACGCCGCGGCTGTTGGCGAGATCGATGTTGCGGGCATTGACGGTGGTGCTGCCGCCCTGGCCGTACAGCCCGGCGCTGTCGAAGGTCAGCCTGCCGATGGGGTGCGCTGCGTCGCCGATCCGCAGCCCGCCGGCGTCGTAGAGATTGACCACCGACGCGCTGCGCAGGCGAACCGAGACCGCATCGGCGAATCCTGCGAGCACCGCCGGGCCCAGCACCACGCCGGAGCTGCCGCCGCCGATGTTGATGACCGAGCCGGCGACGTCGTAGTTCGCCGCTTTCAAGATCGCGCTCGAGGCGAGCGCGCCGCTGCCGCTGGTGTCCAGCGTCAGGGCGTTACCGCCGTCGATAACAGCGCCGGCGCCGATCGAGAACGCTCCCTGCGCCGTGGTGCCGCCCGGCTTCGGACCGGCGCCGGTATATTGGCCCGGCACATAGTGGCGCGTCACATTCACGGTGGTGCCGTTCGAGACGCGCAGCAGCGAGCCATCGCCGCTGATCCCCGCAGTGTATCCGGTCAACTTTCCGGTTGTGCTGTCATACTGCGCGACGGGATCGGCTCCGACCGAGATATCGCGACCGGCGCCGCCGGGCACCACGCCGGCCGCCATGATGACGGCGCCGGCATCGACCTTGATGCCGCTGCCGCCGGCGAGCGAGACCAGAAGAAGCTCCGGAGCGGTCAGCGGATGCGCCGCATCGGTGGCGATCTCGAGGTTGAGGGCGCTGGCGGTGATGCTTTCGACGCCGTTGACGACGGCGGCGGTGCCGCCGATCAGTACGGCACTCGCGCCCAGATTGCTGATCTGGTCGGCGTCGAGCACAAGGTAGCCGGCCGGGCTCGACGGCAGCGTCCCGTCGGCCCCGGGCGCGGCGACCAGGATGTTGGTAGCGCTGATCTGCACCTGGCCGCCGCCGCCCGCGAGGCCCGGCGCCAGATCGCTCACACCCCGCGCAAATCGGTTGGCGCCCGCGAGGTCGAGCGACTTGATGGCGCCGAGCACCAGCGCGCCGCCGTCGATCGGCAAAGGCGGCGGGGCCTTGCCGGCGGCGAGCGCCTGGCTACGGAAGAAGCTCGTGCCCGAGGTGATGTCGATCCGCGAATATTGCGACCAGACCGCCTGCGACTGGAGCTGGAAGATAGCCGACTGCGATGACCGCGCGCCGGTGAGCGCATTGCCGAGGGTGCCGGTGACATATTGCGAGCCGTCGGGACCGGTGTAGCTCACGGTGACGTTCGGATTGACGTTGCCAGCTACCTGCACCACCCGGTAGGCACCGGGCAGCGTCGCATACATGCCGGGCAGCAGCGTATAGGTGCCGGCCGGAATGCCGCTGCCGGCAGCGATGGTCACCGACTGGCCCGGCACGATCGCATTGGGGAACGTCACGCTGTTGCCGGTGCTGCTCCCGCTCGGCGCGCTCACGCCGGACGAATAAGGCGCAGCGGCGAAATTGGGATCGTAGGCCGCGACAGCGGCCTGGTTGGTCGGGACCAGGGCGTAGACCTGGCGTCCGTCAGAATAAGTCGGCGTGTAGGTGCCGGTCGCCGGGTTCTGCTGATAGGTCGCGAGCACATTGCGGGTACCGCCGGTGCCGGCCACATATTCGGTGGCGTAGATGTCGCCGCCGCCGCTGAGGTCAAGCACAGCGCCGGACCGGGTCGCCACGCTGGTGCCGAAAATACTGATCGATTTGCTCGGCGGCGCCGTGAGCACCGACGGCAGGTTGTCGCTGCCGGGCGAACCTTGATACCAGGTGGTGCCATCGACGGCGTAGCCATCGGGAATGACGAGGCCGGCGGCCGACACCGAGGTCAGGCTGCCCGCGCCCAGGGTGACGCTCTGGGTAACCGCAAATGGCCCGACGTAATTGGTAAAGCCGGTCAGAAAGACAAACGCCGCGCGCGGAATCTGGCTGGCGCTCTGCATGCCGAGGACAATGCTGCCGAGCGGCGCCCACAGCGTGCCGTTCTGCACGATGGTCTGCGCATCGAACAGGAGCGAACCACCGGCGGAGAGCGGCGCCGTCGGGACGCCGTTCTGGGCGATGGTGATCGTGCTGGCGGAAGCCTGGGTGCCGGTCGACATCACAAGAAAGTCGGTGTTGCTGACGGGATAGATTTCGGCCGCCCGCAGCGTCAGGTTGCCCGGCGCGACCAGCGCGCCGCCGAAGGTCGACCGCCCGTCGCCACCGCTGCTGGTGACAGAGCCATAAGTGTCAGGCAGCAGCCGGATGGCGGCGGCGCTGGTGAAATTCGCGCTGACGATGTTGTCGAGCGCAATCGCACCCTGGAGGTCGATCCATCGGGCGGTGACGTTCAAGGTACCGTCGGCGATGCTGGGAGGCACGAAGCCGTTGCCTAAGGCGACTTTCCCGACGACCCGGACATAGCCCGCATCGAGGTTCACGGTGGCGCCGCCGATGCGCGAGATGCAATCCGCCCCACAACTGCCAACCCCAAAGTTGTTCGTCGAATCGTCGAGGTGGACGCCTGACGGCAGCAGGCCGGTACTCGCCGGCAACAGCACGAGGTTTCCGCCGCGGGAACTGAGGGTCAAGGCGCCGGGGACCGATACATCGACCGAACCGCCGAACGCGATGGCGGAAACGGCGTTCAGGGTCACGGAATCGAAGCCGCTGTTGCTCAGCGTGTCGGCACCGATGAAGGCCCCCGACGTGGCCGCCGCGCCTGCCGCCGGCAGGTTCGCCGCGACGATACCGGCGGGCTCCACCACGATCGTGTTCGGTGACGGCGAGGTCGCCGTGCCAACCACGCTGCCAATGGTCAGGCTGCCGCCGGTCGCGAGCGGCGCGCCGCCGGCCGCATCGACGGCCCCGGCAAAATAGATCATCGTGCCGAAGAGCTGGAGATTGCCGCCATTGCTCCACGCCGCCTGCCCCGACAAGCCTTGCGTGAAGCCACCCTGCGGCAGCTGGATCAGGTTGCTCGCCGCCGTTACAGCCGCACCTTGCAGATCGAACTGCGCCCCCGGCTCCGCCGCCAACACCCCGGTCCGCGCGCTGAGCATGATGGAGCCGCCGCCGAGCACCTTGCCGGTCGAATAGGCGACGACCTGAGGATCGGGCACGAACACCCCGCTGACGTCGAGCACTGCGGTCGCGCCGATCCGTACCTCCGCGCCCGATACGTTGATGGTGCCCGCCGGCGCAACGATTCTGCCGAGAACGCTTGCGGTCGCAAGCGCGCTCAGCGTGACCGTGGCCTGCGGATCGGCGACAACGGCAGCGCCGCGATCGAACAGAATGCTCGTCCCATCCAGCGTCAGGCTGACCGGCTTGCGCAGTCCATCAGGCAATACGCCAACGGAGGCGAAGTCGCGCACCAACGCACCGGTCGGGATTTGCGTTGCGCCGCCAGCGGGCAAGACGGTCGACTGCCGCAGCACCACCTGCGTGCCGGCGGTGACCGTGGTGCCGCCATAAGTGTCGTTCAGAACATATTGAGAGAAGCCGTCGATGAAGAACGCCGGCGGCAACACCATCTGGCCTGCCTTCGCATCCGAGACGGCGACATCGGCAGCCGGCAACCCGATCGCGGCGGCTGTCGCGCCGGACACGTAGGACGTCACTCCCGCTGTGGCGCCATCGATGACGATGGTCGGCACCGTCAGCGTCAGCGTGCCGCCGCCATCGAAGCCCTGCGCATAGATGGTGCCGTCCAGCAGAATGTTGGCCCGGTTCGGCTGGTTGACAGTGCCGTCAGGATTCGCGCCATGGGGGCTAACGTTGTAGAGATTTCCGATATTGCTTGGTTGGCTCCAGCCGCCGGCGTAAGTCGTCAGCGAGATGCTGCCGCCCTTGCCGACCGGCAGGCCGTCGGCCCCGGTCTTGAGCTTGCCGGCGGTGTCGACATAGCCGCCGCCCGACACATCGATGATGCTGCCGGGCGACAACACGATGCTCTGGGTGACGTCGGTGAAGATGCCATCATCTTTGCCTGGCCCATTGCTGGCGGCCAGCGTCGAGATGCTGACGCTGCCGCCGTTGACATAGGCGCGGCCCTCGAGCTGATCCGGCGACAGGCCGCTGTCGTTGACCCAGAGGCCGCGCACATCGAGCACGGCATCCGGCCCGATCACCAGCGCCGGCGTCGGCGGCCGCATCGGCGCGCTGGTCCCGCCGCCATAGGTAAAGCCGGTGAGGCTGATCTTGCCGGCCGGCGCGCTGAGCACGCCGTCGATCCTGGCGACGCCCTCGAGCGTGATGCTGCCGCCGGGCCGCACGACAAGCGAGGCATCCGCCGGCATGCTGAGCTGGTACGCACTCTTGATGGAGATCGCGTTGAGCGCGGCACTCGACAACACGTCGGAAAAGATCGGGAACACGCCGTTGCGGAGCACCGGCATCCAGGTGGACGCATTGGCAAAGCTGAAGCCGCTCAGGCCATACGGATCCGGCCCGGCATCCGCCTGCGGCTCCAGCACCACACTATAGTTAAACGTACCGGTGGCGAAGGTGATGCTCAGCGACGCGCCGCTCGGCATCCGGTCGGAAACCGCGATATTCGACGATCCCGCCTGTGCGCGCTGGCGATTGCCGGCGACCACATTGCCGATGATGTCATTGACGATCGGATTGATGGCCGCCACGCTGACGGAGCCGGCATCGGCGCCGGCGATATAGCCCGCCTCGTAGCGCGCCCCGCCGCCGCCCCAACTGAGATAGACTTCGGTCAACTTCGTGTCGACGGCGCCATTGACCTTGTGCTCGACGGTGAAACCGTCGGCAAGGCCGACATAGCGCATGGTGGGATCGGCGCTACCGATGTCGACGATGCGCCCGTCGGCACCGCGCAGCCGAGTGGTGGTGATGGTGCCGCCGGTGTACTGGACATAGCCGCCCGACACATTAATCGCCGCGCCCGGCTGCTGGATGACGTTCTGCGCCGAGGTTTTGAAGCTGCCACCGGCGGTGAGAAGCTGGTCGATGCGCTGGGGGATCAACCCGACATAGCCGGCGGCGTCGAGCAGCGGCGAGCCGACCCACTGCAGGCCGTCGGCGCGGGTGCCGCTGAGGCGCGCATCGATGGTGACGGTCTTGCCGATCAGGCTTTTGGCAAGCGGGGTATTCGCCACCTCGGCGGCAGTGAGAAGGATGCTGATCTGGTTGACCGACATCGGCAGCGTGACGCCGGCGATCCCCGAGAGATCGATGGTGCTGCCCTGCTCGAGCAGGACCGTGTATCCTGCTCCGACGGTCAACGCGGCGCTCGGCGCCTTGATCAGCGCGCCGTCGCCGCCATCGCCGCTGCCCCGCACGTCGACGCTACCCAACGCCTGGATGTCGATCTTTGGCTGCAGCACCGTCTGGAAATACGGCGCGTTGTTGGCGCCGTTGGCGTTCGTGGTGGAGTTGACGGTCGCGGTCGGCAGCGTGCCGCTGGTCTCGTCCGGCAGGATCGCGGTGAGGCTCGCCGACCCGAGCACGATATTGCCGTCCGCACCGCTCGCGCAGGTTTGCAGGCAGAGCGTGTTCAGGCTGATCGAGCCGGTGCGCGTGGTGCTGGTGGTGGCGACGATGCCGCCGAGCTGGCTGATCGAACCACCCGCCAGCGTCACCGCGCCGTCGTTGGCGATGAGCAGTCCATTGGACTCGTTGGTCACCGGGCCGCCGCCGGCGAGGACCTGAATTGCCGTCTTGACTCCGACGACGTTCGACGGCGGTGTGATCAGGGTGACGGACTTGTCCGCGGCCAGGATGATCTGGCCGTTCCGGGTGGTGATGGTGCCTGCATTGCTGACGCCGCCAGCGCCGAGCAGCGCCACGTAGCCGCCGTCACCGGTGGAAGTGAGCTTGCCGGTAGTGTCGACGATGGCGCCGGGCTCGACCGTGATGGTGCCGCCGCTGCCCTGATTGAAGATCGCGGCACCCTTTCCGGTGAGGCCGAGGTTTGTGGGGATCGTACCCGAGAACAGCCCGCTCTGCAGATAGACCTGATAATTGTTGTTGCTCTGGGTCGTGCCGAGATCGAGCGTCGAGGCGATCAAAGTATGGACGTTGACCTGGCTGCTGCCGCCAAAGATGATTCCGTTCTGGTTGATCAGGTAGACCGCGCCGTCGGCCTTGATCGCGCCCAGGATCTGGCTCGGCACGCCGGTGGACGCGATCTTGTTGAGCGCCGACCAGCTCGCATTGCCCTGCTGGTTGAAATTGACTGTGGTGTCCTTGCCGACATTGAAGGTCTGCCAGTTCAGCAGCGCATTCTGCCGCGTCTGGTCGATGTTGATCGTGGTCTTGCCGCCGCTGGTGGTCTGGGTCGGCGTGTTGGCACCGGTCCATGTAGTGACGGGATTGGCGACGCCGGGCGCCTTTAGCCCGCTGTCCGGAACGAGGCCGCCGGTGACAAGACCGTTCGGGACCGAACTTGGCGCGCCGGCCGCCACCGCCCGCGCTGCGCTCTGCATGGCCTGCAGCGCCTGGATCGCCCGCGTCGCTCGCGCCATCGACTGCTGGGAGTTCAGCGCCGCCTGTTGCGCCTGCTGCGCCGCGTCCAGCGCCGCGCTGGTGGCGGCCGTCGTCGCTGTGGACCCGCTGGCGTATCCGAACCGATGCGCGCTCGCCCCCGAACTCGCCGCCATCGCGACGATGCTGACCCCGGCGAGAAACAAGGCGCGACGCGAAGCCGAATTCGAACGGCGGAACGACAGCATACGGGGCCTTCCCAACGATGAGGTGATTGGAAATGAACTCGACGACACGCAACGACGGCCGGCCCGCGAGCGCCCTGCCGCGATGCCGACCGGTCGATGGAACCTGCCCCTATCCCGTCCGCCGCGCGGCTCCGGCCGATGGCTTGCGCCCCAGCCCAACGCGATCGACGACCCGAGGCGTGCCGGCCCCGTCTCTAAGACAGTTTGAGACGCGCTAACGCGAAGCGATTTACGAAAAAAAATCAAAAAAACGGGTGCCGCCGCGGCCGCCTCGCCTGCCCGCCCGAACGCCTGAAAACCAGTGTCGGGTCAATCGCTTGAAGGCGGCGTCCGAACCTGCCGCATACGCCGCTCCACGGCCTTGGCCACCGCCGACCTGGCGCCTTTTGCCGCACTGCCATTGAACATCGCGAAATCGACCGAGCGCTCGCCCAGCGTCAGCACCAGCCGGCGCGGCTCGATCCGCTCCACCTTCCAGCCCTCGACGTCGTCCCCCATCCGCACCCGGACAACCTTGTCGCCGGATTGCCTGATGGCGGCACGCCCGTCGCCGCCCTCGCGGACGATGCCGAGCAGGACCACGCTCGGCGGCGGCGCAGGCGTCGGCGGCGGTTCCAGACGATTGACGACGGCGACCGGCTTCGGCGGCGGCCGCCGTGTCGGCGAGAACAGCGGCCGCTCAACGGTCGCCGACAACTGACCGATCGGCTGACGCTCCACCGGATTGCCGACCACCGCCTCGCCGACCGCGTCCGCTGCGCACGCGAACAATGCGCCCGAAATCCATGTGCAAAAGCCGAGCACGATCGCGATCGAACATTGCCGCCGGGCGCCGAGCGAGATGCCGCAGAGAGAAAGGCCGCAGCGTGAGATGCTCATGGGTCCCTCGTGCAATCCCGATGACGACAAATTACGATCAGGGTGCATCACGCCATCACATGTTGCAAGGCATCATCGATGCCCGCGAGCCGAACATCGCGCTCGGATTTTTCGCCGACGTTGTTTGCATCAAATCTGTGAAGACGAATCACAGCCGGACATTCTCGCCATGCGCGGGATGCGGGCGGCTCTGCCACAACGGCGTCATCGAAGCCGATGACACTCCGCGCGGTTCGGCAGACGACACGCCGCCGAACGATCGATCCGCATACACTCCCAACGACACGCGCTTCGATCGACACCGAAGCCTCAACCGATAGACAAAGACGTCGCGTCATGCGTTCGAGTCGCCCCCCTGCCGGCCTTGCGCCGACGCTGCTCGGCGCCGTGCTCCTCTCGGCCGTGGTGCTGGCGGCGTGGTCGGGTCCGGCGGCCGCCGCATGCGAGCTACGGTCGCGCGGCGGCGCGATCAAACACGTGGTTCATCTCCAATTCGACAACGTCCACCTGCAGCGCGACAATCCCAACGTCCCCTCCGATCTCGAACAGATGCCGCACTTGCTCGACTTTCTGGTCGGCGACGGCACGGTCGGCGGGAACCAGCGCGTCGCACCGGCCGCGCAGAAGGCGAGCGAGACCCTCACCGTCATCACCGGTCTCCACGGCGATCGCACGGGCGTGCCGATCGGCGACAGCTACGGCACCTTCCGTAGCGACGGCGGTGTCGGCTTCACGTCCGCGTTCGGCTACTGGACCGCAACCGGCGGCGACGGCAGACCGCTGATGCTCTCGGACACCGGCAGGACGGTGCCCGCGCCCTGGGTGCCGTTTACCCGCGCGGGATGCGACGTCGGCGCCTTCGCGATCACCGGTCTCACGCTGCAGCAGCTCGGGTCCGACGTTGCAAATGTGCTGGACGCACGAGCCACGGCCGGCGACCCGGCCCAAGCGAGCGCGGACCTGCTCGGCATTGCCATTCATTGCGCGCGCAACAGCCCGTTGTGCGGCAACGCCGATGCGCGCCCCGACATCCTGCCCGACGAGCCCGGCGGCTATGTCGGCTTCGACGCGCTGTTCGGCAACCGCCATGTCCAGCCGGTGATCTCGCCTTCCGCTCCGGTGAAGGACATCGACGGCGATGTGATCGCGGACGTCGCCGGCCATCCCGGTTTTCCCGGCGCATCGGCGGCGACAGCGGCGGCGGCGCTGGGCTACGCGGCCGCGATGCTCGAGGCCGGCGTGCCGGTGGTCTACGCATCCATCGGCGATGTCCGCGCACGGGACGCGACCGGCCAGCGCGCAGCCGGGCCGGGCGAGCGCGCGATCGTCGCAAGACTGGCGGACGACGACGCGGCGTTCAAGAGGTTCGTCGACCGGCTCGCCGCCAACGGAATCAGCAAGCGCAATACCCTGTTCGTCGTGACGTCCACGGGGACCGATCGGTTCGTCGGCCGAGCGCCGCGTCCGCCGGCCTGTGACGGCGTCACCGTGCCCTGCAGCTATCCGCAGATCGGCGCGTTCGACGCCCTCATCAACCGCCTGCTCGCCACCGAACGGCGCAATGTCACCGCGTTCGATATCCGCCCCGGCAGCGCGCCGCCGTTCTACATCCACGGCGATCCGCTCGCCGCCGATCCCTTGACCCGCACGCTGCAGCAGGACGTCGGCGTGCTCGATGTCCGCAATCCGGTCACCGGCAAGACCGACCGGCTGGCCGCCATGCTGGCGGATCGCGCCGCGATGCAGATCCTGCACATGATCACGGCGAGCCCGGCGCGCTCGCCGAGCTTCATCATGTTCGGTGACCCCGACTATGTTCAGCGGACCGCACCGAACGGAAACGATTGCGCGCTGCCGCCCGCCTGCGTCGCGATCGATCCCGCCGTTGCCTGGGTTTCCGGCAACGTGCAACAGGCGGTCGGGAGCAGCTGGTTTGCCATCGCCGGGCCCGGCGTCGCCCATCTCGGGCAGACCACGGACATGGTCTCCGGACCCGCCGACCTGCGGCCCACGATGCTGGCGCTGCTCGGCCTCGCCGATCGTTACCTGCACGACGGCGTCGTGCTGGCGGACGTCCTCAACGCCGCCGCCCTGCCGACGGCGCTCGCTGCCAGCCGCGATGCGTTCACGACACTGGCGCAGGCCTACAGGGATCTCAACGACCCGCTCGGGCAATTCGGCCGCAACAGCCTTGCGCTCGCGACCCGGGCCATCAGGGGCACCGATACGACCTATGCGCGCTATCTCGATGCGATCGGCGCGGTCTCGGCCCAGCGCGACGCACTGGCCGGCGAGATCAAGGCGCGGCTCGCGGGCGCGGCGTTCGCGCACCGGCCGATCGCACCGATCGACGCCCACACCCTGGCCGGCCGCGCCGACGCGCTGATCCGCGACGTCGAGGATCTTGCCGGCAGCAGCATCGGCCCCGCCGACCGGCCCTGGAAAGCGGCAAGCGATGCACATTGACAACGACGCGGCCGGCATCGCCGGCGCGTCCGGAGGGAGAACAGTCGTGCAAGGTATCGAACGGTCCCGTCTCCCGCGCCCGTCGCTCGCTGGCATCGCCGGCCTGTGGCTCCTGGTCGGCGGCCTGCTCGGCGGCTGCATGATCGACAAAAGCATCGACCTGCCCGGCCGCGATCAGGTCACCGACCCGATCCGCGATGCGGATCTGCGCGCGCGCTGGCCCAATCCTGTCGGCGGGCAGGTTTCGACCGCCGGCGCGCCGGCGCCATCGCCGCAGCCCATGGTGTATCCGGGCGCCGACGCCGATCCCGCAGCCGCGCCTTCGCGCGAAATCGGCACACCCGCGCGCATCGCGTCCGCCGCGCCGGATGACGACGTGGCCACCGCCGGCACCGGCATTGAGATGAACTTCGACAACGCGGATATCCAGACGGTGGCGAAATCATTGCTCAGCGACAGCCTCGGACTGAATTACGTCGTCGACCCACGTGTTCAGGGCAACATCACGCTGGCATCGGCCCGGCAGGTCCAGCGCAAGGACGTACTGCCACTGTTCGAGAACGTGCTGCGAATGATGAACGCAGCGGTGCTGCGCGAAGACAATCTGATCAAGATCGTTCCGCTGCCGGAAGCCGCCGGCGCCGGGCCCGCCACGTTCGGCGGCGGGCAGCCGGGCTACGGCGTCTCGATCGTGCCGTTACGCTACGCCTCGGCCGCAGCCATCGGCAAGACGGCGGAGAATTTCCTCTCGCGCCCCGGCGCCGTCCGCGTCGACCAGGCGCGCAACGTTCTCCTGATCCAGGGTACGGCCTCCGAGCGGCAGGCCGCACTCGGCGTCATCGCGACGCTCGACGTCGAATGGCTGCGCAATCAATCGGTCGGGCTCTATCCGCTGAAATCGACCGCACCCGAGACCATGATCCGCGAACTCGAGAAAGTGTTCGACACCGCCGAAGGCGGCCAGGGACAGGGCGTGATCAAGTTCCAGCCGGTGTCGCGCATGAACGCCGTGCTGGCGGTGAGCCGCAATGGAACGACCCTCGAGCGCGCGACGCAATGGGTGCGGCGGCTGGACCGCTCCGATCCCACCGGCACCACGGTGCGGGTCTACAGCTTGCGCTTCGGCAACGCCCGCGGCATCGCCCGCATCCTCAACGAGATGTTCGTCGGACGCTCCTCGCAGGGCGGGTTGGACTCCCAGACGAGCCCGACGGCGCCCGGACAGAACGCGACGGCCTCGCGCATCGATTCCCTCGGCAGCGGCAGCATGAGCAACGCCACTCAGGGCACGACGACCCAGGGAGGCACCGACAATTCATCGACGACCGGCAACCGCGCCGGTGGAACGCAGGCCGCCTTCAGCACCTTCACGGATCGCAAGGACGCCGACCAGGACGCATTGGCGAACGCCGCCGGCGCGACGGGATCCGGCGCGATGCCGCGCGGCGTGTTTCAGAACGTACGGGTCACGGCCGACACCGCCACCAATGCGATCATGATCTATTCCAACCAGGACGATTATCTGGTGATCGAGCGGGCGCTGGAGGCGCTCGACCGCCCCAAGTTGCAGGTCGCTGTCGATGCCATGGTGGCTGAAGTGACCCTGACGGACCAGTTGCAATTCGGCGTCCAGGCCTACCTGACCAGTGCCAACGCCGGCGCCGGCCCCGACAAGGGATCGGTCGGCCTGTTCACCGCCGCGCAGTCGGCGGCGCAATCGGCCCTGCTCGCGCGCGTGCTGCCCGGCTTCAATCTGCTGCTCGGCGCCGAATCCAATCCCAAGCTGATCCTCAACGCGCTCTCCACCCTGACCACCGTCAAGGTGCTGTCGGCCCCCTCGCTCGTGGTCGCCGACAATCAGCCGGCCATTCTCGAGGTCGGCGACCAGGTGCCGGTCTCGACCGGCAGCGCCACCGTGCTGTCGTCCTCGAACACCGTGGTCAACACCATCACGCTGCACAACACCGGCATCATCCTCAAGGTGCTGCCGCACGTTCATCCGAACGGATCGATCGAGCTCGAGATCGAGCAGGAGATCTCGAACGTCGTCAATCCGGGCGGCAGCAGCGCCCAGAACCTGACACCGACCATCTCGCAACGGCGCATCCACTCGACCATCGGCACCAGCAGCGGCCAGACTGTCCTGCTCGGCGGCCTGATCAAGGAGGATGACGAGCGGACGGTGTCCGGCATTCCCGGGCTCAACCAGATCAGGTATCTCGGCGATCTGCTCGGCCAGAAATCCGACAACAAGACGCGCTCGGAGATCATCGTGTTCGTCACCACGAAACTCGTGCGCAACAGCCACGACGCGCAGGTGGTCGCCGAGGAGTTCAGGGACCGCCTCGACACCATGCGCCGCTCGCCGTCGGTCGTCAGCGTGCCTGGTCCGGCGCCGCGGCGTGCTCCGCCGCCCCGGCTGAAGTGAAGCCAAGTCTGATCAAGTCGAGAAACGAGCCCTCGATGTCGATTCGAACACCCGTGTTGGGCCTTCTGGGAGCGGCTGTCGTGAGCGCGACAGCAGCCGCGGCGGAACTGAGCGGCGTGACGCTGAAGGACGATGCGATCGTCGTGTTGCTGAGCGGCGATATCGCGGAAGGCGACGCCGACGCGGCCGAAGCGCTGATCAGGGCGGTCAACGACCGCGGCCGCCTGATCTCCGCGGTGCGGCTGGATTCGCCGGGCGGAAGCCTCGCGGAGGCGGTCAAGCTCACGGAGCTGATCCGACGGGCAAAGCTGCCGACGATCGTTGCCGCCGGTGCGCGATGCGCGTCGGCCTGCTTCATCGTGTTCGCGGCCGGAATCGATAAATTCGCGAGCTATGACGCCGCGATCGGCGTCCATGGCGTATCCGACAAGTTCGGCCACGAGACCGCGCGGACCGAGGCGGCGACGATCTCCATGGCCCGGATCGCAAGCACGTTCGGGGTGCCGCCGCGCATCATCGGACAGATGATCGCCACGCCGGCGCGGGATATCGCCTGGCTCACGCCCGATGACCTGCGCGCCATGGGCGCAATCATGACCGGACGGCAGGTGCGTTCCGCTCCGCCGATGCTGACCGACGACCCGCAGCTCGCCGCACTGGATCTTCAGCCTCCCGAAGCGACGGCTCTGCCGTCGGTGCAGGCTGACCGCCGCGACGCCGACGCCACCGCGGCGGCCGGCCGCGGCGACTATTCAGATGCGATCCGCCTCTGGCGGCAAACCGCCGATGCGGGTGACGGCATGTCGCAATACAACCTCGCCCGAATGTACGCGGCCGGTCATGGCGTGACACGGGATCTCGCCAAGGCCGCCACCTGGTATCACCGCGCAGCCGAGCGCGGCATCGCGCACGCCCGGCTGAGCCTCGGCATCGCCTACGCCCTCGGCCGCGGCGTCCCCCCGGATCTGCTTCAGGCATATAGATGGCTCGACCTGGCGGCCTCAGCTTACACCGCCGACCAGGATCGTCGCCGCGCTCTCAAAGCCCGTGATCTCGTCGCGGTGAAGATGACGTTGCCCCAGATCGACGAGGCGCAACGTCTTGCGCGCGAATGGAACGGGCAACGCGGCGCGGATCACCGCAAGCGGTAGTCACGGATGGTGATTTGGCTCGCGCCGCCGCGAACCCGATGCCTGCCCCCATTCATCGACGCCCAAGCGGTAACGTATACACCGGTGCCGACGGGCGATACGGGTAGACCGAAATGCCGAAATTGCGGCCATATTGCTGTTGGACGCCCGGCACGTTCACGACACCAATCTTGAGATCGGAGGATTTGGCATCGATCGGCGGGGTGTTGGTGACAGGAGGGTTCACGCGATCGACCTCCCGCTTCAGCTTCTCGTTGAGGCAGCGGAACGAACGCTCGCTCGCCCCACTGACACAGCGTTCCTGCGTCCCGGCGGCGGCGTTCCGCGAAGCGCTCGGTCCCTGTTGCACGGCAGGCCCCGCCGTCAGGGGGGGCGGCGGAGGCGAGCCAACAATAATTTCGGGTAAGGCGGTTCGCTCTTCCGCGCTTACCGGCACCGCAGCCAGCATCGCAATTGTCATCGCAACGATGTGCGCTTTCATCGGCAGCTCCTCGCCAGTCAGATTTCATAGCGTCATCACCGCTCGTCCCACCGGGATCCGCGTTGCAGTCAACCGACGTAATGCCGTGCGGCAAGTGGCATTTGTGCTGAAGGCACTGCGATGAAACATGGTCACCGGCGGCGGCAAGATCAATACGGCCTAACGCCCTCCTCGAGCCAGGACCACGATCGCGCTGAGCCGCGTATTGAGGGCGGCGAGATCGACCCTTCCGATCTGCGAACCACCGAGGCCCCGGCACTTGCGGGCACATCCACTGCCGCCGCGGCCCGGTTCACCGAATGTCGCAACCGGAACAATGCCCGTGACCCGAAAGCCGCGGGCGGCGAGCCTGGATCGCACAGCGAGACAGTAATTGACCGAGAGGTAGGAGAACCTGGTTTCTCCATGACCAGCGCGGTATTTCATGACCGCCGTGCAGAGATCGCCGCCGGCAAGACGCCATGCCTGCGCGAGATAGGTCACGCCATAGCGAATATTGGTCTCCGGCACAGCGAGGTCAGCAAGCGAGCCGGTGAACCCGAGCATCCGCGCTGTGGACGGCAGGACCTGCATCAGCCCGATCTCGCCGACGCCGCCGATCACGCCGGGATTATAGCCACTTTCCACCCCCATCACCGCTTCCGCGATCTCCGCAGCAAGCCCCGACCCCGCGACCTGTTTTTCAATCAGCGCGCGATAGCGTGCGCGCTCGTCAAGTCGGCGCGGCGCAGGCCCGTCATCCATTACCGGGCTTTCGCCACTCTTGGCCGGATCGGACGCGGTCTTTGGCGTCGCGTTGCCGGCTTGCGGCGGCGGTTCGACCGCCGCAACGCGCGTATCGAACGAGGCGGACGGCGCCGCCCCTTCAGCAAAGGCAATCTCCGACGCAAGGACGACGCTGGCAAGCAGAGCCCATGCCGCCGGCCGCCCGATCCCCGCGCGTGGTCGGCACAGATGCAAGCGACCTACAGCCGTCGGCATGTCATTTCCCCTGCGCCGGCTGAACGTCCGAACGGAGGGTCAGCCGCAGATGCAGCGGCTGCAACATGTCGGATGGCGGTGCGCCGACATTGTCGCGTGTGAACAACGCGCGCAAATCGACGGCTGCAGCCTGATCGAGTCCATTGAATTCGAGGCGCTCGACGCTGCCGTCAGGCAGGATCCAGGTTCGCACGGTCACCGCAACCGGTGTGGCGCTTCCGGCCTCGCCGCGCTTTTCGACTTGATCGTGGAACCGCCGCGCGGCGGCGTCATCGGCCGCGAGCCGCTGCTGAAACCGGCTCTGCAATTGCCTGGCGAACGCCTGCCACGCCGCAGGCGCAGACACCGCAGAGCGGTAGCTCCGTTGTTGCGCAGCGGCGGACGTCGTCCCGGTCGCAGCACCGACGCCGCCCAGTAGCCCGACGACGGCGCCGAGCCGTCGAAACAGCGCTCTCCACCGTCCGACACGGCTTGGCTTGGTTGTGACGTTGTCGACGTTCATCGTCGCGTGCGCTCCGGCAGGACGTCCTACGATCCACTTTCTTCCCGAGAGTTATTGAATGGTGGCGGGGGCTCCGGCGTCGACGGCGCGTTCGCGAGGCGGCTCTTCGGCTGTCGCCGCCTGCTGCGCGACGGCCGCCGTCGCACCGTTGGCGGCGTCCAGTTTGCGCAATTCATCGCGCAGATAGCCGATCAGCTCCTGGACCAGCCGGTCCCAGATTTCGACCTGCGCGCGCAGATAGCTCGGCGCGACGCCGCCGGCAACCGAAACATCGAGGCAGAATACCAGGAAAGGTCGGCTGAGCTGCAACCGTCCGAAACGACGCGTCGCGTTCCAGCCATTGACGACATCGAGCGGCAATTCACCCTGCACCTGGAGAGCGGCGACGAGCGCTATGTCGACGAACCCCTGTTCTTCGCCAACGAACCGGTTGCCCGGGCGGATATCGAATCCAAGACCTGCGGTCGCCGACCGCAAATAAGGCAGATCGGCGACCGGATCGGTCAGCGTCTCGACGCGGTAACCTGCGTTCTGAAAACCCTCGCGCAGCGTGTCGAGGGTGAGCTTGGTGATGGTGACATCGGACATGGCATTCTCCGCGTAGCGGCTATTTTCGGGAACTGTCGAGCAGGTTCGACAACGCGAGTTCGTTCAGTACCGGCGGATTTCGCTTTTGCAGTTCCGCGATATAGGCGCGTCGCAGCATGGTTGCCCGCTCGGAGCGGATCTGCTGTACGAGCTGGTCGCGGACCTCGGGCAGCGTACGGGTGTAGGATGCCTTGGTATCGATCAGCTTGAGGACATGCCAGCCGTCGTCGAGCCTGACCGGATCGGACACGGTGTTCCTCGAGAGCCCCATGACCTGCGTGCGAATTTCCGGCCTGATCTGGTTTTCGGCGACCCAGCCGAGATCGCCACCGTCCTTTGCGTCATTGCTGGCAGCGTTGGCGATGGCGGCGAAATCCGCGCCCGGCGCCTTCAGCTTGCGGACGACATCATCGAGCACCTGCCTGGCCTTGTCTTCCGCGGCCTTGTCGCCTTCCTTCGCCGCGATGAAGATCTGCGCCAGCTGGAATTGGCGCGGCATCAGGAAGGCGCTGCGATTGGCGTCATAGATCTTCTGCACGTCGTCATCGCTCGGAAAGTCCGCCGGCGGCGTCGACACCGACTGCAGGTAGAGTTCGACCACGGCGCTTTCCCGCATCCGGTCGAGCTGCGCAGCGATCGCCGGCTTCTGGTCCCACTTCTTGGCAAGCGCTTCCTGCAGCACCAGGCGGTTGGCGAGCAGCAGCCGCACGGCCTGGCCGAGCAGCGCCGGATCCTTGGCAAGCGCCGCCTGCTCGCGCGGCCCAAGCGCCGCCACGTAGCTGCGCAAATCATCCGCCGACACGTTGACTTTGCCGACGCGCGCAATGACGTCCTCGCCGCCGGACGTCTTGCCGGCAGCCAGACCTTGCGCCGCTCCTTGAGCGCTTCCCTGCGCCGCCTGCACCGGCGCCGCCTGCGATTGAGCCGCCGTCGGCTGCGGCGCCAACTTCGGCCTGACCGGCGCCTGGACGTGGCGCGGCGCGGGTGTCGTCGAGGTCTGCGCCAGCGCAACCACCGGGATGCAGAACACCGTTGCGGCGACGGCCGCGGTTGCGGCCGACTGCGCCACTTTGACGAGGATCGATGCGTTGGTCATGGGTTTGCTCTCTGATCTAGAAACTTGTCGTAAGTCTCCTGCAGCTGGTTCTGCAGTTCGACGCGACGCAACTCGAGCAGGGGCTCACGTGCGACGATGGTGTCGCCGATGGTCACCTCCTTGTAGCGTTGCACCAGATCCTTGCCGGCCTTGACGAGCAGCGTATTTTTCGCGACGCAGCTTTTGGTGCTGGCCTTGTACGCCGTGGCCGCGCCCTCGAACTTGGCCCGCTCGGCATCCCTGGTGCGGGCAACGGCGGCGGCCTCCTCATAGGCAGTCTTCCACTTGTCCAGCGTCTGGTCACGATCGGCGAGACGCTGGTTGAACTCGCCCACCGCCTCGCGGTGCTCTTTCTCGATCTTCTTCACCTGCGCCTTCGCGACCTCGATCTCGGCCTTTGCCGCCGCCTTGTCGCGATCGGCCTCGGCAAGCTTGGCTTGCAGCGCCGTGCGCTGATCTTCCAGCGCACGGGTCTGCATGGTGGCGCTGCGCAGCGCCTCGCGCAGACGGTCGGTTTCGGACTGGGCTAATGCGGCGCTGGACAGCAGCGTCACCGCCGCAATCACCACAAGACGGGTACAGATACGCATGATCAGAACCTGGCGTTGAGATCGACCTGCAGAACGTCGACGGCATAGGGATTACCGGCGATGTTGTTGGCACTCATCCAGCGCATCGTCGCCCAGACGTTTTCGCTGAGACCGAGATTGCCGCCGAGGAAATAGCCCTTGAGGTTGGTGCCGCCGAGACCGAAGTCCGAATCCACGAACGCGTCGAGCGTGGCATCCGACTCCAGATACTTGTAGCCGGCGTGCACGTTCCAATCCCACAGGTGTTTGATTTCCCTGCTGCCGACGGTGACGCGTCCGAGCCAGCCCTGGTTGCCGCCATTGAACACCGGCAGAGATCCGTTTACGGAGGGGCTGAGGTTGTTGACGATGATGTCGGGATTCATGAGATTGCGATCGAACGCCGTGTTGACGACGTATTCGCCGTCGAGCACGATATGGAACGGATGAAAATGACCGAGATCGAGCTGCCCGCTCGCGACCAGCGGCCGGTATTGGCTCACTAGTCCAAGATACTGAAAGAGACCTGGTCCCGCTCCGTAGTTGTTCGCCGCAGTCTGTATGATGCTGCGTAGCGGCATGTAGGTGTTACCCTTCTGCGCGAACGACGGTCGGGTCAGGTCCGTATCGCAGACATCCGACGCTGAGGTCACCAAGCAGGGGCTTGAGATCTGCCCCTGGACGTTGGTGAAATCGTAATAGGCCACGCCAAATCTGAAGGCGTAGTCCGGGTTGAACCGGGCGTTGAAGCCGACCTGTCCGCCGAACAGCCATTTGTCATGACTCGGGAACCTTGCGCCGTCGGTTGCCAGATTGATCCCGGCGTTGAAATCGGTGTTGTAGATCGGGAATGCTCCAGCCACCGCAAACGGCGTGAAGCCCTCGAACACCTCATGCCTGGCTTGCACGGCAAACCCATCGAAGCCGAGTTCGCGGTACCAGACCAGATCGGTCGGCGACCAGAACGGATTGTCGAACCGGCCGGCGGACAGCTTCAGATCGCCACCCCAGGCTACGTACGACAGATAGCCGCGATCGAGCCACAGCGCATACTTCGAGAAGTCGCCACCGTTGTTGCCGAACGTCTGATTGGTGGAGACCGGTGAACTGTTCTCGCCGGTGGCGATGCGCAGTCCGGCGGTGAAGCCGTTATACAGGTCAGCCTCCATGCCGAGCCGGGCGCGGAGCCGGAACTGGTTGCGGTTCTGAGTAGAATTATAGGACGGCGGAAGAATTCCACTCGCATTGAAAGGATCGAAAGGCGACCCGGTGTTGATGGCATTGTAGTTTTGCGTACCGAACGGGTCGTTTCCTGCCGGAAAGTAGTTACCCTGATAACGGATACGCGCGTCACCGTAGAAATGGATGCGCCGCGCCCACTCCGGATAGGCGCCGGGCGACGCCCAGTTTTCTGACTGTGCCTTGGCCATCACCTCCTTCCTAATCTCGTCGCGTAACTGTCTTTTGACAATTTCCGGGACGTAGGTGACGTGCCGAGTTCCCGGCGGCTGCCCCGCGGAAGCCGCCGCGCTCGCCGCCCTCGCGGCATCGTCGGCCTTGGCGGTCGCGTCCTTCGCCGCCTGGCGCGAGATATACGCCTCGTCCTCGGCCTGCTTGATCAGCGTCTGGGCCTGCTCTTCCTTCAGGATGCCCTGCTGCACCAGGAGGTTGACGAGGTTGATGGTGGCATTGGGCGAAGTCGGCTTGGTGCTGGACACCGCCGGCCGCTTTTTTGCCGACGCAGTTTCTGCCGCGGTCTGGCCCACGGCCGGCGTCGCGCAGGCGAGTGCGCACAGCGACACCGCAAGCGGGATCGCGCGCCAGTCCGCGTCTGCTTTGTTCTTAAACATCAGTCCCCCAGTTTCCCACTCATCACGTCAGGTGTTGAATCTCAGATCACGTCAGCTCGGACGCCGCGCGGTCACGCGGGTGACCACCGGCATCGGCATGTCCCTGGGCGGCGGTTCGCGTAGCGTCAGGCTGCCGATTACCTCGTTGCGAAGCGCCGCATCGATTTCGGGATCACCGGTCGACGGCGTCAGGATGACCCGGTTGATGCGACCCGAGCTGTCTGCCCATAACCGCACCTGTATCTGCCCGGCCATGTTGCGCGTCTTGGGATTGGCGCGGATCGCCGCCTCGATCTGCGTCGACACGATCGTGGCGTACCAGCCCCAGCGGCTGCCACCTCCACCGCCGCCCCCGTAGGGATTGCCGCCCGGCTTGCCGCCGAGATTGAACAGGTCGCCCGGGCCGGTCGCCTTCGCGTCCAGCGAAAGCGGACCGGGAGGCTCGGCGTTCTTTGCGTCCTTGATCGGCTCGTCCTTCGGCTTCTCCAGCGGCTTGTCTTCCTTGAACTCCGGCTCGGCCATCTTCGGCTGCTCGACCATTTTCTGTTCGGGCATCTGCTGCGGTGGCGGTGGCGGAGGTGGTGGCGGCGGCACGATATTGACAATGGTCATCTCGCGGACCTGGCGCGGCGGCTGCATATCGTCATGGCCAAGGAAGAAATAGCCCACTCCACCGAAGACGATGACGATCAGCGCCAGCGCGATACCATAGCGCAAGGCCGAATTGCGCTCCTTGCGGACGGTCGGTTCGGATTGGGCGACCTTCGGCACCGACGGCGTCTGCATCTCGCCAGCGGCCGTTTTTCCCGGAACACCACCCAACGCGGCTACTCGCGCGGCGATCACTCTGTCCTGATCTCTCACCAACACACTCACGGCGCCGCCTCCAGGACTGTCGGTTCGGATGACCTTCCGGCGACATACTCCATGACGAACCTGACGAGCGTTTCGAAGTCGGTCGTCTCCAGGGTCACAGTCGTCTCGGCGTCCGCCTCGACCGCAAAATGATACGTCGATCGATCGCTGCGAAACTCGACATATGCGACACCGTCGATCCACAAACGCGATATCGGACCGCGCGACATCAGCAGCAGCAGATGATTCCGCTCCGGACCGCCATCTGCGATGCGGCTGCGCACAACGTCGGAAAGCTTCACCAACAGCGCTTCGCTGTGAATCGGAAAACGCAGGATTGCTCCATTCATCTGACCGTCCAGATCCCGCTGGGCGACCTCCACATCGGCCACCGCCGCACTTTCAGCCGGAACCGCACGCACCGACATGGCGCCGCGCCCGCCGCCACCATGATCGAAGGACGAGACCGCATCGCGCAGCCGAGACCAAAGCGTCCTGCGCGGTGGCTGACGATCGTGCGGCACTTGCGCAACCATGGCGGACACCGTTCTGCTCGTTCACTTCACAAGCGGCTTGGTGGCAAGACCGACCTGGTTGAGACCGATCCGGCCCAACAGGTCGAGCACGTCCATGACGTTCTGGTATTGCGCCTGCGCGTCACCGCGCAGCACCACCGGAAACTCCGGCGTCAGCGCCTTCTGCTGCACCAGGCGCTGTTCGAGTTCAGGCAGCGTCACCGGAATGGTATCGAGAAAGATCTTGCCGTCGTTAGCCACCGTGATCGCCTTGGTGGTCTGGGTGGCGAGACTTGGCGCGGCCGACGCCTTTGGCAGATTGACCTTCTGGCCCTGCACGGTCGCCGTCGTCATGATGATGAAGATCACCAGCAGGACGTAGGCGAGATCCAGCATCGGCGTGATGTTGATATCGTCATATGGCTTGCTGTCGCTCTGGACCTGCATCGCTGTTACTCCGCTGCGATGCGATGTTCGATCGGGTCGGGCCGATCGGCGGAATAGAATTCCGCCATCTTCGTCACGAACTCGTCGACGAAGACCTGAATGTCGCTGGTCAGATCCTTGATGCGGGAGATCAGGTAGTTGTAGCCAAACAGCGCCGGAATCGCGACGCCGAGGCCGGCGACGGTGGCGACCAGCGCCGCGGCGATGCCCGGCGCGATCGCATTGACGTTGACGTCGCCGCTTGCGGCAATCGCCGCGAAGGTGATCATGACGCCGACCACGGTGCCGAGCAGGCCGAGGAACGGCCCGCCAGAGATCGCAATGGTCAACACCACCATGAGCCGATTGAGCCGCTGCATCTCCTTGACCACCCCACTGTCCAGCGCGGCACGAATGGCAGCAATCGACACCGCGGACAGAACGGGCGCGCGGCTGCCGTTTCCGGCAAAACGGTGACGGATCTCCGCGGCGCCGATGTGGTAGATGCGATAGAGCGACGAGGACCGCATCATCTTGGCATCGGCCTCGGTCAGGCGTCCGCCGAGCGTCGACACCTCGTCGGCATCGCCACGATCCAGCATGGTCAGATCCGAGGCGATCTCGCTAAATCCCTTCATGAAATGCGCGTTGGCCTTGGCCTGCTTGTTCAGATACGAGGCACGGTCGTACATCACGACCCAACTGACCGCGGCCATGATCATCAAGATGCCGATGACGACCCAGCCGTCGAGCGTCACCGATTTCAAGATCACCGCGAAATAGCCGGACAGCCAGCTCGCGGTTTCCTCGTCGACGCTGAACGAAATCAGCTTGGCCTGCTCGGGCCCTTGCCCGATCGCAGCGAGCTTGATGAAGCCCGTCGGCCGCGCAATCTTGCCGATCTGCAGTTCGTCAATGTCACCGGCGAAGCCAGCCGTTGCAGAAACCGGGGGCGGCGTAGCGGCCGCGGCAACCGGCGCGGTCGCCGCGCCACTGTCCGCAGCCGGCACGTCGGGGGACTCCGGCTGAGCGGCTGCGGACGGCGCCGTCGCGGGCGTAACCGGGGAAACACTGGAGGCTGACGTGTCGCCCCCGATCGAGGCGACGGTATTGAGCGCGGGCATCGCCGCGGCGAGCGACGCATAGGATGCGCCATCGAGGTAAAGTGTGATCTGACCGTTGCCGGCGACGACCGCGACGTGGTGCCAGCCGTTCGGCGCGACCGGTGCGCCGGCACCGGTGCGTTGCGTCGTTCCCGCGCTGGTGATCTCGATGAACGGCGAGCCGTTGTCGAGGCCGATGACCAAGGCGCTGGCGCCGTCGTGACGGCTATAGAGCGCGGCGTTCGGCTGCAACGCGGCCGGTTTGATCCAGGCAGACCACGTCAACGGCGCATTATCGGTCAGCGCAAGCGACGACGAGGCCGGCAGGGTCACGGCGGCGCGGCCGTCGAGCCGAAGCCCGGTGCCGATCAGCGATCCGTCGGCCGGCTGACCGACGCTTTGAGCGTTGTTCGCCCACACGGAGGAATCGAGCGCCGGCGTGCCACGTTCGTTGAAGTGATAAACCAGTTGCGTATCGGGATCATAGGTTCCCTTCGGATCGGCAGTCGCGATCGCTTTCTTGTTGCCGTAGTAAAGCCAGATATCGGTCTTGGCGCCCGACGGCAGGCTGGGCACCGCGACCCATACCAGGGCCTCGCCGAGCAGCGAGTCGTATTTCTCGACATGATGTTTCAGCGGGGTCTTGTCGTCACCGGCGACGAAGCGCAGGTCGCTGCCGTCGTCTTTCGCCGATGCGAACCGGAAGTTTCCGACATGCAACCGCACCAACACCGGAGCGGCGCCGATCGGATCGGTGATGTTGGCACCGGAGGCACTGGTGTCGATGGTGATCTTCTTGCGTAACGACCATTCGTCGTTCCACCAGGCCTTCGCCGGCGAAGGAAACAATGTCAGCACGGCGACCAGGCCGAGCAGCAGCCCCGACAGAACCGTCGCGCTCGCTCGCTGGAAGGTCGATCGGCGCACGCCCCGCATGTGATCCCATCCCATTGTCATCAGAATTCACCCCAGATCCGGAAATTAACCCGCGGGTCCCGCGCCTGCGTGTAAGCCTGACTGATCATCGGCACCGAATAGGCGATCATGCCGCTGACGTAGTCGAACACCTTGAAGCGCGTGCCGGCGCCATAGCTCCAGACGTCGAACTGCGACACTTGATCCGGAAGCGGCTTCAGCACGGTCGCATGGCCGCCATCGGCAAACACGAAGAAGCGCCATTCGTTGAACGTGGTGAAACGCGGCGCGCCTTCGCCAGTCTCGTTCTTGAGCCGCTTCTGCAGCAGATCGCCAATATTGGGGCTGCGCAGTTCGAGATTGCCGGCGGCCCCGTCATCCCCGAGCACCTCGGATTCGAGATAGCCGCGCACCGTATCGAGGCCGCCGAGGCTGAACTGCTCGCTCGACACCAGCGGCCCGTCCGCCAATTGACCCTGAACCTTGGCGTAGATCTGGAAGCCTTCGGGCAACTCGTGGGTGTGAGAAACGTCCAGATTGAGGTGCGTGAAGCTCGGCGATGCCAGATAGCGCTTGGCGTCGAACTCGTCCAAGGGGCTGCTCGGCGGGCGCAGATTGTAGGTGATGCCGGCGTTGAACTGGGTGGTGAATTTCTCGTTCTGGAACGTCGCACCGTAGCTTGCGACCAGCGGGAAATACGTAACCGGTGAGGAAAATCCATCAACACCGAGCTGCACTGTCTGGTTGAAGTGCTTGTAGTCGATCCCGACCGACAGGGTATGGAACAGGTTCTCCCGGGGCGGCAGCGTGATTACCGCCCGCTCGCCGACGATCTGGCCAGGGCCGATGACGTTCGAGCCGCCGACGGTCGCGACGCTGCTGTTCGATTTCACGGCGTAGACCAGCAGGCTCAACCAATCCACGTCAGGAACTCGCGCCAGATATGATCCGGAGAACACCTCGGCATCGGTCGGACGTTTCGGAGCCACTTGATAGGAAACGCTTAGCGAGTGGCCGAGTTGCCACAGATTGTCGTAGTGCACGGTGGCACTGAGGCGCGTCGCCGTGGTGCTGGGCGACTGCCGGTTGTTGACTTCCAGGCTGGCGTGCAGCGGAGGCTTGTCTTCCACATTGAGGTCGACGTCGACCGTGCCCGGCGTCACCCCGGCGCGCAGGGCCGGTGTGATCCGTCGGTCAGGCCATTGATTGAGCGAGACAATGTCCTTGGTGACATCCCCGAAGTTGGGCACGGTCCCCTCTTTCAGGGACGGCGCGCCCCCTTTGATCCGGCCGAGATCGAAATAGCGCGAGTTCTTGACCCGCAACCGACCGACCTTCAGTTCGATCACCTTGAGGGCGACGACACCGCCTTGTACGTTCTGCTGCGGAACCGCGACGCTGACGGTCTGAAAGCCTTTGTCGTGATAAGCCTTTTCCAGCGCCGCACGCGCCTTCTCGACGTCATCGGCACTTTTGTCGGGGCCAAGGAAGGGATAGATCGCTTCCTCGATTTCAATCTGCGGTAGCGTGTCGGCGCCCTGAACGGCGAAGTCGTCGATGTCGAAACGCTGCGTCGCCGCTGGCTTTAGCTCCGGCGATGCTCCATTGGCCGCCGCTGGCGCAGGAGCCGCGGCTGTAGCCGCCTGCTTCGCCGCACGAGCCGGAAAAGCCCCGGCAAGAATTCCGACAACCGTTAGCGCCGCGGCACCCAGCCGCAGCCCTGTCCGGCATCGCACCCGATGCCTGCAATTCTTATAACCACTTCGACTTCGCACTGACGTCCGCTCATTCCTGCAGGCGCATGCGATCACGGCGGAAATACCGCAACAACAAGGCCTCATTCATGAGACGCCTGGGCGGCGGCCAACCCGCAAAACTATTTCAGCAAATCGGGAAAAATTTTGAGTTTCTTCAGGAATCGTCTTCGGCCGAACTCTTCGAGCCTTTCGCCACGGTCAGCTCAGAAGCACGACACCGCCCGGAAGCGGCGTGATCCGGGCGCCGAACAATTGCTCGACCTGGGCGACGAAATTTTCAAGCTTGTCGAGCTGAAACGTGCCGTTGACCAGGCGGCGCTTGAGCTCCGCGTTGGCAATGATGATTTTTCCCATACGATAGCGATTGACCTCGTCGACGACGCTTGCCAGCGGCCGGTCGCGAAAAATCAACAAGCCCGTCTGCCACGCCGCAACCTGCATCGCGTCGACCGGCACCGGCGCCTCCAATCCGGAGCGCGAATAGGTGACCTGCTCCGCTTTATGAAGCTGCACGGTGTTGCGCCCCTGCTCGACCGTGACAACCCCATCCAGACAGGTCACAGAGACCGTCCCGTCAAGGCAACGAGCGTTGAAGCTTGCCTGCAGAACGGTGATACGACCGTCGCCAGCCAGCATCACCAGCGGCTTCGGCGACGAAAGCTTGGTCGCCGACGCCTCGCCTGAAATGAGCTCGATCCGGGTTTCGTCAGACGCGGATTGCAGCGCGATACTGGTTTGCGTGTTCAACTCCAGCGAAACGTCGGACGCTACCCCGACCTTGCGCTGCTCGCCCTTCCCGGTGCGATAGTCCGCCGACAATTCCGCGAGCGAAGGCCACAGCCCGAGCGGTGGACGAATCACCACGAAGCCCACCGTCGTCGCAATCGCTCCACCCAACACGGCGCGGCGCGCGAGGTGACGTGGCCGTTGCAGCGTCGCGGACGCAACACCACCGGATGCGCGCTCCTCGACGAGTTCCTGTGCTGCGGTTCTCGCACTGCGAAAAAGTCGGGCGGCGGTCCTGAACGCGTCCTCATGCGCCGGGCTCTGCCGGCGCCAGCGCTGCAGGACGTCGACATCCGCTTGCGTCGGCGTGCCCGTTTTGAGCCGAACGACCCAGTCAAGAGCCTCGTCCAACAACGGGTCGGGTTCCGATGTACGAGTCGGCACGGTCACAATTGATCGCTCATCGCCATACTCGCCAAATCAAAACCTCCTGTTCGGATCCTGGGCGCCCTGATGACATATAAATGATTCCGCTTCAGATCCGATGCTTCAACGTGTTGCGTGCACCTTCGGCGAAACCGATGGCCACAGGAGCCTCGACCGGCTCTCCCGCCATTCCCTCCAGCATTGCGCCTAGATCGCGCCCGTAGGAACTCTTGCAAAAGGCCCCTATTCGACAGACGACTGGAAAGGCGCTATCCCGAAAGAGGAATCCCGAAAGAGTTGCAAAATACCTTGCCGCACCCGGGCCGTGACCGGCAGCGGCTATTACAACAAACAGGGATAAGGTGGAAGCAGCCAGGTCAAGCCGCATATCATTCGCAGTGAATCTGTTCACGAACGGGGGCGCGGGCCACCAAGGCGACGGATCAGCGTCCGATCGAGACAGTCGGCGCAACGGCTCAGGGCCAGCTTCAGGTCGCTCTCGACGGTTCGCACGCTGACGCCGAGTTCGGCGGCGACTTCGTGCGGCGACCTTCCTTCGATCGAAACACTGCGGAGCACTTCCCGGGGCCGCGCCGGCAGCTCGGCCAACGCGCGTTTGAAAGCTTCGATCTCTGAACGCGCCTCGACAACCCTTGCCGGATCTGGTCGCTCGTCGCAAACGTCGAGCAGCGCATCGATCTCCGACGCACTGACACGATAAGTCCGCGCCTTTTGCCGGTCCTTCGCAACATTGACAGCGGTGCGAAAGATGTAGTCCGCGGGACTGCGGACCGGAACTGCGTCCGTCACCCGATCCAGGCGCAGAAACGTCTCGTGCAGAGCTTCGTGGGCAAAGTCTGACGAGCCCAGTCGACGTGTCAGCTTTCTGACGAGACCGCCATAGTTCTCGACGAGCTGGCCACGTAACCGCACTCGGTTGCTATCAGCCACGTTTCGCGAGCCCCTGCACACGCAAACCCTGGAGCTTTGCGCCCTCAAGGCTGCCCTGTTTCGTAACGGCCGTGGACTACAGATTTATGACGGCTGTGAGACACCGCTGAAGCGACGGCCGAGCGCGGATTTAGGGTTCTACACCTGCGCCGGTCGATGGTCTCAGGATGGCTCGAACATCAGCGTCACCTGAATGTTCAGCCGCTCCGGCAGTTCGGAAGGAATTGACGGCAGCGGCTGGGCCCGGCGGATCGTATCCACGGCCTCCTTGTCGAGCACCACTCGTCCTGAACTGGTCTTGACCCAGACTCCGAGAACCGTACCGTCTCGTCGCATGGAAAATAGCGTCTCAACCGATCCGCGCAGCCGACCAACCCGGGCAGAGTTGGGGTAGTGCTGATATCGCGCCACATGACGAAGCAGCGCCTGCTGAAATTTGACGGTTGCACTGCTCGGTGGCGCGTCCTCCGCTGACGGCTTCGAGCGGATGATCGGAAGGGACGTCTCGGCCGAGGTCGATGCCGGGACCGACGGTGTTACGGCTGCGTCATCGACGGACCCCGGATCGGGGTCGTTGACCACCACGTCGGTACGATTGGCAAGGCTCGCCGCAATCGCCTCGGAAGCTTGCGCCACCGGGATCGGTGCGGGATCAGGCCGTGAAAGGAGATGAACCTGCACGATCGAGGCTCTGTCCCGCTCCGCTTCCCGACCTGCCGGCAGTTGCTGCCGAACCCAATAGATTCCGCCGATAACAATTAATGTGACGACCATCGGCGCCAGAAGCAGGCGGAGAATCTCCCCCGACGACCATGCGCTCGGATCATCCGGATGAAAGGAAGACGCTGCGGCAGGAATGATCCCGGGCGCGCCCCCTCGTCCGCTGGGTTCATTGAGCTTCATTGCAGCGGCTTCACCACGATCACAACACGGACGGGTTGCGGCGTGTTCGTCGGTGCCGGTCGGCTAATCGTGAGACCACGGATAGCAGCGGCCACGGCGGTATCGCGGTCCAGATTCCCGGTCGACCGCAACAGCTCTGTTCGCTGAACCGTACGTGACGGATCGATCCAGAGGTCGAGGATAGCCCGATAACTTCCGACACGTGTCTTGGCATTTCTTTTCAGCGCCTTTTGAATGTCGAGCTGGACGCTTTCGCTATAGTCGTGGAGACGGCCCGTTTCGTCCCCGTCACCTGGTGCACGCACCCGCAGCGTTCCCAAGGATAAGTCCGCAGTGACGAGCGGGTCGGCAGGAGGCGTGCCATCCGCCGCAGACGGAAGAGCAAGCGTGATGGCATCCGGTCGAATGTACTGAACCTTCAATCCGGTTCCATTCAGCAGCCGGTTCAGAGCATCCTCCGGCGTGAAATCGCCTTCAACCGCAGCCGATCTCCGACCGGTGGCGGAATTGCTTTCGTAAAGAACCTGAACACCGGTTCTCTCGCCATAGACCTGCAGCGCGTTCGCCAGTGGCTGCGCCCGGATATGGAATGCGATCAGGCGCTCTTCAGCGCCGGCGACACACATGCCGTCAATCGCCACAGCCGCACAGACCACGGCAAGACATCGTCGACCGGAGCGACCAAAGCCACGCCCGGCCTCTACCCAGCCGCTGACATATGATCTCATTGCCATCATAGCCCTGCTTCGACCGGCGGTGAACGCGACAGATAAAACACGAGCCCAGTCAGCCCACCGCGTGCGAGGACGTGCGATGGGCGAGCGCATTTTCTATATCCAAAATGCGACAGTCATCTAACCTCTGGTCGCGCGTTCACCCCCAACCTGTAGTCACTGCCAGCCTGTCTAAGTTGCAACGCAAACAATCTACCCGCATCACGCGCAATAAACCTCTTTCTTGAGTTTGCTCATGTTTCCGTGGACGCTATCATGGAGTATGTTCCATTGGGTCAAGGCAGAAACCCATAGCCAATGGCACTCATCGATCAGGCTAATGCCACAGAAGGCACCACAAATCCTTCGTGGCAGCTCAACGCAGGAATGACCTCAATGACGAAGTTGCGACCATCACTTGCTTTTTCGACATTCGCGGCGATCGTGCTTTCGCTGTCGGCTGCTTACGGCCAGGGCAGTTCGCTCAAGACGATCGATACTGATAATGACGGCACGATAGATCTGGCCGAGACGAAGAAGGTCGCATCAGCTCTGTTCGCCAAATTGGAACACGATCGCGACGGGACGCTCGACCGGCACGAATTGCGCGGCAGGCTGAACGCTCGCGGGCTCTCGGAGGCCGATCCCGATCACGACGGTACCCTCACCGAGGCCGAATACCTCGCCGCGGTGGAACAGCGCTTTAACGCAGCGGACCCTGACAAGGATGGAACCCTGGACGCCAAGGAATTGAGATCCCCGGCTGGCAAGGCGCTTCTACGCCTCTTGAAATGATCAAGAACGCCGATGGACGGCCAGCATTCGCATCCCGTCTCGGCGGGCGTGTTTGCGAATGTTGGCATCGAAGGACCAGGAGATCGTAAGATCTCTTCAAATTTCGGCGATACCGTCTGAATGTGATTGCGAGCAGCGGCGGATTGGAGCCAAAAGTGCAATCCGCCGCTCATCACTTAAGGCCGCGCCGGCTGGCGCATCCCCGCTCTGCCTTGGTGCGGTGGATCTGACGCTTGTTTCAGTGTTGCAGCGAACTCTTCATACGCCCGTCAGATCCAAACCCACACCAGCGTCTTGTCTGCGAATGACCGCTCCATTTGCCTCATGCTCGCACGGTCCTTCGGAGACGTAAGGACACCAGCAAATGAGCTGGTCCCGGTTGTTTGAACAGACTTTCCGCGTCGACAAGTGGAGCCCCTGCCGTTCGAACGTCTCCACATCGACATACTCATCGCATCTTGAGCTGGCTGCGGGCCAGCCTGATACTGAATGCGCTTCGTCCAGTGGCAAGCAACTCAGGACCCTGGTGTCTCTGTCGGAGATCATTCGATGTCGCGAACCCTTGCAAAGTATCTGATCCAGCTCGGCGCGGCGTGTGCGCTAGGTTTAGTCATCAGTACGCCATCCTTCGCCGCCGATGTGGCACATGAAGATCAAGCCTTGCGTGCCGCGATCAACGGATCGCAACGAAGCGCGCGATTTTTGGCCCGCGACGGCGCACGGCACCCTTACGAAGAACTGACGTTCTTTGAAATCACCCCGCGATACACCGTCGTCGAAATCTGGCCCGGCGCAGGATACTGGACCGAGATTCTCGCGCATTATCTGAACGAATCCGGCGTCTACTATGCCGCGGTCGAACCGCAGCGCGCCACCGCGGCACCGACGGCCAACGCGTTCAACACCAAGCTTAACTCCGACAAGGCCATTTATGGACGGGTCCGGATCACTGAATTCAGTCCGCCGGCAGCCGCCACCCTCGCACCCGATGGATCTGTCGACCTGATCCTGACCTTTCGCAACCTGCACAACTGGCTGAAACAGGGCAACGCGGCGGAAACGCTCGCCGCGTTTCACCGAGCGCTCAAGCCTGGCGGAATTCTCGGCATCGAAGATCATCGTGGCCAACGCGACGTGCCGCAGGATCCGCAGGCGTCGGACGGGTATGTCCGGCAGGACTATGCCATTGCGCTCGTCGAGAGCGCCGGCTTCGAATTCGTCGCTGCCTCAGAGGTCAACGCCAACCCGAAGGACACTGCGAACTGGCCAAAAGGCGTGTGGACGCTGCCCCCGACATTCGCGCTCGGCGATACCGACCGCGAAAAATATGCGGCGATCGGCGAAGCCGACAATTTTGTCCTGAAGTTCAGGAAGCCGCGTTAGCGGCCATGGGTCCGGGTTCGCGTCGGCGCTTCAGCAAGTCGGTCTTCCGAAGGGCGCTGTGCTTCCGGCGCTCGGGGCCTTCAATCTCAGCTGGGACAGATGCTGATCCGTCGGCATTCTGGTTCCAGTACTGATCGGTCATGGTGGAACTCCCGCAAGCGGCGCCAGCCCGACCGGCGACATTCGCCTATCCGACGTCATCCGCAATCGCCGTTGCGATATTGCGATCGTGATCGACCGCAAACAGAGCCTCTGCGGACGATGCCCGGCGATGCCCCGAGCAGCCTGCTCCGCCGCAGTTGCGTAGCGGATGTATGAAACACGCTGAACGCCGCACTGGCCGATTCGCAGTAACAACGTCCGTACGCCGCCAGCACCAGTCGCCGGACTTGACGCTCCGTCAGCGGGATCTTCACGAAGCTCCGATACGCGCTCAGCTGGCGGCTGACCGCCAAGGGAGTGATCCCGAGCTGATCTGCTCCTCCGCGAATGTCAAGTTTCGGCTGAACGGATGGCTTTCCCCACCGCCGTGGCCTCGGCCACTTCGTTCAGAAGTCCTGTTTTTACGTCGTAGATGAAGCCATAAATCGGTATGTGCCTTGGCACGAGAGGATGTGACCGAATTCGTTCGACGTCTTCGACGACACTCCTCGGGTTGTCGACGATGGTATGCCAATGGATGAATTTTCCAGCGACGGAGCCGCCGCCGTGCTTGGGATTCGACCAGGTCTTGCCGTCGAACTGCGCCGTTTCCAGATTATCCACGAGGAGGTCGCCAATCACTTCATTCGTAAACAGCTGCATTCCACAGTCGCTGTGGTGGATCACGAACCATTCGTTCGTTCCAAGCAGCTTGTGGGAGATGACGAGCGAACGAATGGCGTCGTCGGAAGCGCGGCCGCCTGCATTGCGGATGACGTGCGCATCGCCCTCCGCGAGCCCCGCATACTTCGCAGGATCGAGCCGCGCATCCATGCAAGTGAGAATCGCAAACCTCCGAGCCGGTGGCAGTGCCAGCTTGCCTTTGTCACCGAAATCACCTGCGTATTGTTCATTCGCAGAAACGACTTCGCCGAACACAGCGCTGCGCTTCGTCATTTGAAATATCCTTGCGTTAGAAGCTCGCGATCATCAGATCGGACCAGCCCACGCTCGATCGGTCAAGAAAATTGAATTCCAATGTCCGCAGCAATGTAAAATGATCTGAGCTAAGATTTTTCCGCGAGTGAGATGAACCATCCCAACCGAACATCCGCCCAATTCCAGCAATGAGATTCCGTGACCAAGGATTCACGCCCTCCTGACAATCTGGCAACGGCCGTTTTCCAGATCGAAGCCCAGGCGACCCGAAACCCTCAGAAACAAGTCCGTTGCATCCTCGACGATCCCGCAACGCCGAGCCCCGTCACTGAGAACATCGGTCCCGCGGACAAGAGGCGCTCCATAGCCCCCTCGTCCGGGACAGGCCTGCATGGCTCATACCGGCGCAGCCGGCAGCGCCGGGCCTCTTCGGCAGGACGTCTGACTGATCGAGGCCATGTGAAGCGTGCGGGTCGACGTCGTCGCCTGCTTACCGCGGCCGGCTTGGAGGACGACGACTACATCGTGGCGCCGTGTCATGGCGACGGCGCCAACCACCTGCTTGAGGTCGGCGCCTGCTCGAGATATCGGCAGGTCACAGGCGCTGGCCTCCACTCGCATCGATGGCCTGCCCGGTGACCCGGCCTCCCGCTTCAGATGCCAGAAAAGCGACCAGATTCGCGATATCATCGGGCTGACCGACGCGACCAAGCGCAATGGCGCCGGCGATGGCACGGCTCGCAACCGGATCGCGCCCGCCCTGGCTCATGTCGGTCGCGGTCGGCGATAGAGCGCCTCTATCCCCATCCGCTGCATCAGTCAGCTCCCCGATCTTAGCATGGAGCGACTTCACATCGATCGCTGGGATGGCCGGCGCTCCGCCTCCCGATCCGACAACCTCAGACGCGCTGCCCTCGAGCTGCGATTTCCACGCTGTGATCTGATTGGGGTGAACGTCGAAATGCTCGGCCAGTTGAACGATCGTCCGATCGCCCTTGATGGCAGCCAGGGCCACCTTCGCCTTGAAGGCCGGTGAGTGGTTCCGGCGGGGTCGTCTCGTCATGGTCTCTCCTGTTCGCGGCGATTATCGCCGTTGTCAGGCAGAAACTCCACTTATCGTCCTGTCCAGATTTCCGGAGCCAGCTCGCACCACGTGGTATTTGCACTCCCATTTGCTGTGGCTTAGGCTTTCGTACTCGTCCATCGGGAAACTCCCTTCGTGTGCGTGGTGGCTCACGAGTGGGGAGTTTCATCGATGGACGGCTCCTTGAAATGTCAAACTTTTGCTGCCTCCCCGGCAGAGCCGGGGGGCCTCCCTAATGGGCTAGTGCTTATGATCCTGATCGAACTCCTTACGATCGTGATCATGATCATGATCGAATCGAAACAACTCCATCAGGTCGCCGACTGCCGGTGCGTTGATCGGAATGTAGGGATTACGCCCGGTGATCGGATTGGGAAGATTGTCGCGGCTCCTCGCCGAAAGAGTCGCGAGATGCCAATTTCGCTCGATGAACTTCACGACGGAGGCATGATCAGAATAAACATGCCCAACATGACCACCACGCGAATAGGGTGAGACAACAAGCATCGGAACCCGGACGCCATCGCCAAAGAAGTCAATTGGCTGAACATAGCCAGAGTCCCAGAAACCGCCACCTTCGTCGAAGGTGACGATAATGGCGGTGTCGGCCCAGAGCTTCGGTTGCGCCTGAACCTCTTCAATGAAGACTTTCACATAGTTTTCAAAAGAAGACAGTTTGGAGGAATCCGGGTGGCCAGCCGGGGCATCTTCCGGGCGAAGGAAGGCGACTTCCGGCAGTTTGCCACTGCGAATCTCGGTGATGAGTTCTTCCGCGTCGTGGAGATGCGCCGCGCGACTCTCCGCGGTCGACATCACCGCGGTCGAGAACTGGAACGGATTGCAATTATCGCAATAGCCTGGCGAAGCCGTATGGTTCGGATCGGCCACATAGCGATTGTAACCGCCGGCATACCAGGACCACGAAATTCCCTTGGCGCTTAGCCGTTCTCCAATCGTTGGCACGCTCGAGGGCGGCAAGGCATTTGGATGGGTATCGATCGTGCCATCCGGAAAGTAACCCGGATGCCTGCTCGCGACGTGATAATAGCTATTGGGCGCGCAATGCGGGTCGGGATGATATGGCAGCGAGGCGATATAGGAGCGAATTGTCGCCACGCCCGGTTGCGTCTGATCCGAGCAATTGACGAAAGTGGCGCCGTCGTTGATTGGCGTATTGTTCGCGCCAGGCCGAGGGTCGGGGTTCATGACCAGGCTCGGATCCGGAGTTGCAGGATTGCCGCGACCGTCACTGAAATAGACTTCATCGGCGGTCCCGAAGAAGATCCAGTTCGGCGACGAGGGTCCGCGCATAGGCTGATGATAATTGTCACTCATCGTGTACTCGCGCGCCAGCGAAGTAAAATAGGGAACGTCGCCATTCGCGACATTGTAGAAACCGAGTGATGCGCCGCCGCCGCCGATGCCATTGGCACTGCGTGTTGCTTCGACCCATGGGAACAAATCGTTCAGGCAGCCGCTTGGATTGTCTGATGTCGCATGGGAAATGTCGCAATCCGCCTCTTGCCATTCGGCAAAGAAGCCGTGGTTCATATCGGTCTGATAGAAATCATAAGGCGTCAAGCCCGTCACCTGGAACGGCCCGTTCGGCAAGTTATTGACGTTGGCGATACGGCCGTCCGGCACATATTTGGGAAACGGATTGGCGCCAACCGTCATGTCTTCCGGATGAAACAAGGACGCATACTGGTGATAAAACATCGTCTCCCACGCAAGGGCGCCAGCAGCGGTCGCAAAGGGCGGCCCTGCCGTGTCGCTTCCACCTAGTGGCAGGTTGCCCGTCGTCTGCGGTGGCAACAGTGCGTAGGTTTGTTTATTGCCCGGCGCCAGTTGGTAGGTTCCATTCTCGACGGCGCTCGATTGCGCACCTGCGGCAAAATTCCGACCCGGCCGGCCGTTGATATCGATGATGCCTTTGGACAGAAGGTTCGATACATGATCGCCCGAAGGCGCACGATAAGTTGCAAACACATGATCAAAGCTCTGATTCTCGCCGATAATGACGAGAAGATGCTTGATCGGCGTTTCAGTGCGTCCGCGGTTTGGTTCAGCGTGTACAGATCCCGAAACTTCGAGAAGAGCAAGCGCCGACGCGAGCGCCGTGCTACCGAACTGACGGCATCGCTTCCACCCGCGAACAGTTGCTCGTGGTGCGAGCCGTCGATCACCGCAAACCCTCATCTCTCGGTCCTATTCTCAGAGTTGATGTCATGAGAGTTCGTCTAGTAGGGGCGAGTTACAACGCGCGTGTGACATCGAAGTCAGAACGACGAAGGAGAAGTCGGTCAGTTTCGGCCCGCTGAGGTGATGGCGCATACGTTCGGCAGCGTCAAAGCAGACGCCGCTGGCCGATGGCTGTCATCGACCAGCAGCGCTCCGACCGCGACCGCGCGCGGGGTCCCACAAGCCCCGACCCTATAGAGAAGCCGGCCAGCATTGAAGAGAGTACGACGCGTTCCTATTCCACCTGCCTTGAACGCCGTCGCGATCCCGTTGCCACGGCACCTGGACCGGATGCAGTCGCGGCCTTATTCGCCGGCGCTCATCGCGGCGACACGGCTCGGCTGCGTCGAAAGAACGCGATAGACGAGGCCACCTGCGGCCGCGCCGATCAACCATCCCCAGTCGCCGACGTTGACGATCAGGCCGTACGCGCCGAGAAGCGCCAGGCCGATCGACAGCAGGCCGGAAATCGCGAGAGCGATCAGGGCCTTGTGGTTCCAGCCCCCGTCGTAGTGAAAGGCGCCCCTGGGCGACATTGTGTAGAGATCATCGACGAACACGACCTCCTTCTTCACCAGATAGTAGTCGGCGATCATGATTCCGAACAGCGGTCCGAGCGCGGAGCCAAAGATACTGACGAAGAGGGTGATGGCCGACGGGCTAGCCACAAACAGCCAAGGGCAGACCAGGACCGACAGAATGGAGGTGATCAGGCCGCCCATTTTGAAGTTGATGCGCTCGGGCTTGAGATTCGAGATATCGTAGGCCGGCGAGACGAAGTTCGCCACGATGTTGATGCCCATGGTTGCCACGATGAACGTGACCGAACCGATGATGACGATGAACGGATTGCCGATCTTTTCGACGATCAGGACGGGATCCATGATCGCCTGCCCGAACACGCCGAGGGTGCCCGCAGTCACGATCACGGTAATGATCGAAAAGACCAGGAAGTTGACGGGCAGTCCGAGAAGGTTGCCCATCTTCATGGCGGCCTCGTCCTTGCCGAAGCGTGCGAAGTCGCCGAAGTTGAGCAGCAGCGCCGCAAAATAGGCAACGATCAGCATCGCCGCGTTCGCCATCACGCCGAGCGTGGCGAGATTGGATGAGGCCGGCGGGCTGAGTTGCAGCGAAAGGCTGGAGAAGCCCGTCTGCCACAGCATCCAGATCGCCAGCGCGAACATCACCACGTAGACGACCGGGCCGCAGAAATCGATGAAGCGGCGAATGCGCTCCATCCCGCTGAGGAAGATCAACAGCTGAAACAGCCACATGAAGATGAAGCTGAACCAGGCGAGCGTGGACAGGCCGATGATGCTGTTGTGGGTGAGGCCGACCGCCGACGGCACCATGGTCACGATCAGAACCTGGACAGCCTTGGAGGCGAAGTAGGTCTGCACACCGTACCAGACGATCCCGACCACGCCCCGCACGATGGCGGCGAGGTTGGCGCCCATGACGCCGAAGGAGACGCGCGCCATGACCGGAAACGGAATGCCGTACTTCAGCGACGGCCGCCCGATGAGGTTCATCAGGAAGTAGACCGCCGTGATTCCGACCAGCATGGACAGCAGCACCTGCCAGCCGGTCAGCCCCAGGAAGAACAGGCTTGCAGCGAAGGTATAGCCGCCAACCGAGTGCACGTCGGACATCCACATCGCGAACAGGCTGAAAACACCCCAGGTCCGGCCCTCGGGCGCGGTCGGCGCGAGATCCTGGTTGTAGAGCCTTGGGTCGGCGCCGGTGACGACAAGTGTAGGAACTTCGCCATTGTGGGACGACATGGTTCGACCTCAACATCGTTGGTCGGGGCACACTACCCGTTTTTGCCTCCGAGCGTGCGCCGCCGACCGAACCATCTCAGACGGCACCAGGGTCTGCCGTCCGGCGCCCACACCATGCGAAGCGCGTGTAGCAATCTGCAATGTGTATGCCAGTTTTGAACGATTTGTAAAATATTTTGAACGATTGAAAAACGAGGATAGAGATGACCCTGGAAGCTGTTCGCAGGACGCAGGCAGAGCTGTTCGTGACTTGAGGTTGCACGTCTGTCTCGAGCTTCGGACAGGGCAGGAAAGGCGTGATCGCCACTGCGATAACGGTTGATCCGGTTGCCGCCGCCTTAATCGCGGGCCGATGACCGTCTCTTGGCAGGCTTGCCGGACGCCCTGGGCGTTGGCGGAGAAGGAATATTCCGAGCCGACCTTGCTGCGAGATCGAGCCCGAGGCCACCAAGAACGAGTTGAACGATCGTGGCTTTTGCCGCGTCGTAGTCGGCTTCCTCGAGCGTTCGCTTGCGCTTCATGATGACCAGCTGGCTGGCAAAGTCCGCATAAAACTGGGTCATCGCCCAGATGCAGAAGAACAGATCGATCGCGCTGATCGGCCGAACCACCCCGCTCGCCGCCCACGCCTCGACTGCTCCGACCTTCTCCATGAGCTGCGGCGTCGAGATCTTCTCGATAAAACTGCCAATGAAAGGAGCACCGCTGATGATTTCATTGGCATAGAGACGCGACAAATGCGGATGGTCGCGCGAGAAATCTACCTTCTTGTGGATATAGCGGATGAGGATCGTTTGGATGTCGGCCTCGGTGTCGAGCGTACCGAGTTCCCTGGCCCACATGTTCATGGCCCGCTCCAGGATGGCCCGGTAGAGATCCTCCTTGTCCTCGAAATAGTAGTAGATATGGGGTTTTGCGATCGCCGCCTTCTTGGCGATGAGCGCCGTGGTTGAACCGCGAAAGCCGAAATGGCCGAACACGAACTCCGCCGCATCGAGGATCTTGGCTTCGATGTCGGGCCCAGGCGCGGGCTTGCGGCGCCCGCCCGGGGGCCGGCGAATGCGGTGCAGCTTCAGATCGCCAGTAGACATTCGCAGACGTCACAATCCTTGTGATACCGGAAATTCAGAGAGTAGAGCATCCACCTGCTTTCGTCTGCACCCTTTACACTACGCGTGCAACTGTTGCCAAAGGCTCGAGCGAACGGAGCGACCCGCCGCCCGACCTTCGGATGCGCGGCGAAAGCAGCTGTGACACCGGTCCCGATCAAGCCAGAACCACGGTCAGAACCTGACCGTTTCCTCGACGACGTGCTTCAGCGGCGTTCCTTCCGCGGTCAGGGTCATCCGTAATCTGAGCACGCCGCCCTTGAGTTGGCCATCGCGCGCCAGCTTCTCGATTTCGCGCTGCGATGTAACCCCGACATGCTTGAGAAACTTGCGGACGGCCATGTTGAAACGATCCTCGTCCAATTCTGTCATGGCGGTTTCTCCCTGAAATCAGGCGGTCGGCGGATTCGGTTGAGGCAAGATGTCCTCCGGCAGCCGCCGTTCGGCGAACTCGTCCAGCACCTCGGTGAAGCGATCCACGGCCCAATCCACCTGCGATTGCTCGATCATCAAGGGCGGCGCAAAGCGCACCGTATTCCGGTGGGTGTCCTTGGTCAGCACCCCTGCTTGGAGCAGCCGCCTGACCACCGCGCCGGCGCTCGCCATGCTCCGGTGCAACTCCACGCCGGCGAACAGTCCGCGGCCGCGCACCTCGCGAACGAGCGGGTTTCTGATCGACGACAATCGACCGAGGAGGTGCGCGCCGACGGCAGCGGCGCGTTCGATCAATCGCTCGTCGATCAAGGTCTCGAGGGCAGCCAACCCGACCGCCGCGGCAATCGGGTTGCCTCCGAAGGTGCTGCCGTGGTCGCCAGGCGTGAACACCTGCATGACCTCGCGACGGGCGAGAAAGAGCGAGACCGGCAACAGTCCCCCACCCAGCGCCTTGCCGAGCATCAGACCGTCCGGCACCACTCCTTCATGCTGGCACGCGAGCAGCCGACCGGTGCGTCCCAGGCCACTCTGGATCTCGTCGCACAGCAGCAGCACGTTGCTCGCCTTGCAGATCCGCGCGACTTCGGCGAGGTAGCCAGGCGGCGGCACATTGATCCCGCCCTCACCTTGAATCGGCTCGACCAGGAAGGCCGCGGTGGCCGGGGTAATGGCCGCGGCGAGCGCCGACGCGTCGCCAAACGGCACGAGCGTGAAGCCGGGCGGAAACGGCCCGAAGGCGTCGCGATATTGCGCCACGGACGAAAAGCCGACGATCGCGATGGTCCGGCCGTGGAAGTTCCCCTCGGCGGCAACGATTTCGGCCCGGTCAGGCGGTACCCCCTTGACCTTGTAGGCCCATTTGCGAGCCGCCTTGAGCGCGGTCTCGACGGCCTCAGCGCCACTGTTCATCGGCAACGCCGCATCCATGCCGGTGAGGGTGCACGCCCTGGCGAGGAACGGGCCCAACTGGTCGCTGAAATAGGCCCGGGAGATCGTATCCAGATGCCGCACCTGCCTCGTCAAGGCGTCGACGAGCCGCGGATGGCAATGGCCGAAGCTCGCAGCCGAATACGCTCCCATCATGTCGATGTAGCGCCGATCCGCCTCGTCCCACAGGTAAACTCCCGCTCCACGCACGATCGTGACCGGCAACGGAGCATAATTCGCGGCGCCGAAGCGCGCTTCGAGACCGGCGAAATCAGTCATGACAACGCTCCTTCAAACCGCGCCGGCAATCAGATCGAACATCAGTTGCTCGGTGCGTCTGAACTTGTCACGCGCCGGGTTGTATTCGACGATCTCGAGGCCTACGCACCTGCTGTCCCTCGTCATTTCGCTCCAGGATGGGAGAAACGCCGCTGCCCGAACGCCGTCCGGTGCGGGCGTGCCCACACCTGGAGCTTCCGAAGGATCGAAGACGTCGAGATCGAGCGAGACGCCGAAACCAACCGTTCCACGCGTGACGACGGCGTGAGCTTCGGCCAGGACCGCCTCGACGCCGCGCCTGTGCACCTCCTCCATGCCGATCACCCTCACCCCCAGACGCTCGGCGAATGCGACTTCCTCCACCTCGAAGCTGCGGGCACCAATGAGACAAACGTGGCGCGGATCAAGTGCCGGACCTCCTTCAGCGATCGAGGTCAATAGAGGCTCGCCGTGGCCGAGCAGGCACGCCACAGGCATGCCATGAATGGCGCCGCTATGTGTCGTTTCCGGCACATGCATATCCATATGGGCATCGATCCAGACGAGGCCGAGCGCTCCCCGATTCCGCAGTGCATCGGACACACCGCTCCACGTCCCGATCGCGCAGGAATGGTCGCCGCCGACCACCACGAACCGATCGCCGCTGGCCGTCAACCGCCGCGTGACGCCCGCTGTCCAACGAGCGGTCCGGGAAACCACCTGGAGCGGATCGGCATCGAGTGCGCAAAGGTCGGCCGGCATCCGCCGCCAGTCGAGCGCGATCCCCCTCGACCGCAGCACAGACGCGCTGCTCTTGCGAAAAGCGACCGGGCCCTCTCTGCAGCGACCATCTCCCGCCCCGGCCCCGCACGCCACTTCGACCGACGTGACGGCGCGAAGACGGGCCAGCGTCGCGAGATCACCGCTCATGACGCACCTCCCGATCCAGGCGTTCAACCAGATCCACGCCTCGGCTCTGGTGATCGATGTAGGTAGTCCGGCGCAAAAAAACAGGGACGACGCTCTGCGGCCGGCACCAAGACAGTTCGCACTTCTGCTATAGTGTCACCATGACGATCGGGATTACCGGGCCCGAACGAAAGCCGCCAAGGCGACAGACCATGGCCGGCCTCGTCATGGCTGCCATCGCCGTCGGCATCCTGTTGATCCTGCTCGGGCTCGCGACCGATTTCCTGGTCGACTGGATGTGGTTCTCCGCGATCGGCTACCTGCCGGTCTTTTGGACCATGATCGGCGCGAAAGCCGCCGTTTTTCTTGGGGTCTTCCTGGCCACCGCCGTCATCCTGTGGGCGAACGCACGGCTCGCACTTGAGCTGACCCGGCGACGAGGCAGCCTCCCCACCGGCTTCGCCCACACCCTCGCGGCGACCGGAACGCCGCCCGATCCGCTCCAGTTCATGCGCCAGTCGATCGGCCAATTTCTGCCATGGTCCATCGTCCTCGCCGGCAGCGCCGGACTGGTCGCTCTTTTTATCGCCGCCGGGGAGCTCAGCCGCTGGAGCGTTGTTCTACAGTTCCTTTATCAGGTGCCGTATGGCGCAAAGGATCCACTGTTCGGCAAAGACATCGGGCTCTATCTTTTCTCCCTGCCCGCCTACATCGCCATCAAGAACTGGTTGCTGCTCACGCTGCTCTCCAGCGCGCTGTTCGCCGGAGCGGTCTACTGGCTGCAGGGCGACATCGAACACCAGGCGCAGTCCCGATCGATCTCGCCGACAGCAATCGCGCACGCCTCGGCGCTTCTCGGCTTGTTCTTTGCCGTCAAAGCGTGGTCCTACGCCCTCGATCGCTACCTTCTCCTCTATGGCGACAATGGCATCCTGGTCGGAGCAAGCTACACCGACATCCACGTCGAGCTGCCGGTGCTGTGGCTTCTGATCGGCCTTTCGACCGCCGCGGCATTCGCGTCATGGGCGAACCTGCGGGCGCGGACGTCCATCCTCCCTGCGGCGGCGATTGCAATCGTCTTCGGCGGCGTCTTTCTGTTCTCCGGCGTGGTCCCTGCACTGTTTCAGCGCTTCTACGTCAAACCGAACGAACTCGCGCTGGAGCGCCCCTATATCGAACGCAGCATCACGCTGACCCGGCAGGCCTACCATCTCGACCGGATCGTGGCCAAACCGTTTCCAGCCGAACAGGATCTCACCCTCGAGACGCTGGAGGCCAACAAGGCGACCATCGACAACATCAGGTTATGGGACTGGCAGCCGTTGGCGGATACCTACGCCCAACTGCAGGAAATCCGCACCTACTATAAATTGCGCGAGCTTGATGTGGATCGCTATTGGCTTGGCGGCGCCTATCAAAGCGTGATGCTCTCCGCCCGCGAACTCAACGCCTCGCTGCTGGCAACTGAAGCACAGACGTGGGTCAACCTGCACCTTCTGTTTACCCATGGCAACGGCGCGGTGATGAGCCCGGTGACACGGAAGAGCGCGGAAGGGCTGCCATTGCTCTATTTGCGCGACATCCCTCCCGTAGCCCATGGCGGCCCCGAGATCCGCGAGCCCCGCATCTATTATGGCGAGGAGAAGAGCCGCTACATCATTGTCCATGGAACCACGCCGGAATTCGATTATCCGAAAGGGACGGACAACGTCTATTCCAGCTACGGCGGCGCCGGCGGCATTCCGCTGCGGGGAATCCTGCGGCGTTTCATTCTCGCCAATTACTTCAGCGACGTAAACCTCTTGCTCTCGAGCTACGTCACCGACGACAGCCGCGTCATGATCCGTCGCAACATCCAGGAACGGATACGGACGATCGCTCCATTCCTCACCCTCGATCACGATCCCTATCTCGTCATCAGCGAGGGCCGACTGTTCTGGATGCAGGACGCCTATACGACGAGCGAATACTTTCCCTACTCGCGTCCCGCTCCCGGCATCAACATGAACTACATCCGCAATTCGGTGAAGGCGGTGGTCGATGCCTATAACGGCACGGTCGATTTCTATCTGATCGACCCGGCCGATCCGATTGCCGCCACCTATCAGCGCATTTTTCCCGGGCTGTTCAAGCCGTTCGCGGCCATGCCGCCTGATCTGCAAAAGCACATCCGCTATCCCGAGGATCTCTTCACGATTCAGGCGAGGCTTTACCAAGCCTACCACATGAAAACGGCCGACGTTTTCTACAATCGCGAAGACCTTTGGGATTTTCCGCGCCAGCCGACCGCCGACGGCGGGGTCGCTCCGATGGCCCCCTACTACATCATCATGCGGCTGCCCGGGGAATCCCAGGCCGAGTTCTTCATCATGATTCCCATGGTGCCGAGCCGCCGCGACAACATGATCGCGTGGCTCGCGGCCCGTTGCGATTCACCGGATTACGGCAAGCTGATCGTCTACGAATTTCCCAAAGAGAAGCTCGTCTACGGACCGTTCCAGATCGAGGCGCGGATCCATCAGAACACCGAGATCTCTCAACAGATCTCGCTCTGGAACCAGATGGGCTCGCGCGTCATCCGGGGAAACCTGCTCGTCATCCCGATCGAGAATTCCATTCTCTATGTCTCGCCGCTCTATCTGCGCGCGGAACAAGGACACCTGCCAGAGCTCAAACGCGTGATCGCCGCCTATGGTGAGCACGTCGTGATGAAGGAGACGCTTGCCGAGGCGTTGACGGCGCTCTTTACCGATGGCGCCGCGCCGGAGAGACCGGTCGCGGCAGCGGGGGCACCAGGCGCCGGCGCTCGAGGCGCGGCAACTCGCGCCCGAGAAGCGCTCGATCGCTACAATCGGGCGATGGAGCTGTTGAAGTCCGGCGACTGGGCCGGATTCGGCGCGCAGATCGACACCATGCGCGGCGTGCTCGAGGACATGAGCCGGCAATCGGCCGGCCACTGAGAGCATTGAATGTTGCCCGACACCTTCGGGAAGTGCGCCGACCCGATTTTGATACCGCCACGGACGACGCACCGTTTGACCTAGCGCAAAGGCGGCGGCCTCGCCGCGATTAGCCTTAACTTCAGGTCACAGTGCAGGAGAGTTCCATATGGCTGAAGCAGGCAAGATTCCCTTGAAGGTCGATGAAAAAACCCCGCCCCGCGTTCCGCTGCAGGCGCCACTGCAGGCATGGCGCCCGTTCGAAACCCTGCGCGACGAAGTCAATCGCCTGTTCGACGATTTCGGCGGCAGTCTCTGGCGCGGCCCATTCCGGCACGCCCTGCCCGATCTCGACGCGCTGTGGCAGCGCAGTGGCGGAGCCTTCGCTGCCGTCGACGTCGCCGAGAAGGACAATGCCTACGAGATCACCGCCGAGCTTCCGGGCCTCGACGAGAAGAACATCGAGGTGACGCTCGCCAATGGTGGCCTGACCATCAAGGGCGAGAAAAAGGAAGAGAAGGAGGAGAGGAAGAAGGACTACTATCTCAAGGAGCGGCGCTTCGGCTCGTTCCAGCGCTCCTTCGCGCTGCCCGACAGCGTCGATCCCGACAAGATCGAGGCGAGCTTCAACAAGGGCGTGCTCACGGTGAAGCTGCCGAAGAAGCCCGAGGCGATCAAGTCCGAGAAGAAGATCGCGGTCAAAGCCGGCTGAGGCACGGGCGCTTCACGCCGTTCCGGCGTCCCGGGCCGCCCGAGCGGCCCGGATCGCCATCCAGAGAACCGATGACGAGGACACCATGCCGACACCACCGCCACTGAGCATTGCTCCGGAGAAGGTCTTCTTCGTCATTGCCAAGGCCCGCCAGTTCGACGCCAAGGACGTGGTTACCGATCCCGACCCGGGATCGAACGCCAGCGACGACGGCATGCGCGCCGTACTCGAGGACCATGCCGACGATCCGGTGCGCCTCGAGCTGTCCCGCTTCATCCGCGGCCTCAATGTCGACGAGCAGATCGATCTCGTCGCCCTCGCCTGGATGGGGCGCGGTGACGGCGATCTCGACAGTTGGGACGAACTGCGCGGCGAGGCGGCCCGGGCACACAACAACCGCACCGCTTCCTATCTGCTCGGCATGCCGCTGCTCGCCGGCCATCTCGAGGACGCCATGGCGACGTGCGGCTTCGACGAGGAAGACTTCGAGACCTGACCACGCGCATCGAGCGCGCCCGCTGCGGCGACGACGTCGCGGAGAGCAGTATGCCCTATCGCGACAACGCCGATCTTCCGCCGTCCGTGCGCCATCACCTGCCGCCGCACGCGCAGGATATCTATCGTGCGGCCTTCAATCATGCCTTCGCTGCCCACGCCTCCGATCTGCGCCGGGAGGAGATCGCCCATCGCATCGCCTGGGCAGCCGTCAAACGGTCCTACGTCAAAATCGGCGATGAATGGGTCGAGGTCGACCGTGTCGACCGGACCTGAGTATCGGCCCGCATTGCGGCGCAACCGGTCCTTCTGCGGTGCACTGATGACAGGCAGATGACGAGACCGGCGTTTTGCACGGTTGCGGCGCGAAGCTGGGTTGAGCTGATGCGGACTTGACTTGGAACAACATATGGCATTGTTCCACGCCATCTGATCTCTCAACGCACTGAGTATCGTGTCGACTTTCTGCATCACATCGTCGAGGCCGGGACGGGTGTCATGGCGCTCGTGACTGCTCTCTACCTGATCTACCTGTTCACCCCGATCGTGCTGCTGCTGATCGGCTCCTTTGGCGAGAACTGGTTCAACACCCTGCTGCCGAACGGCTTCACCGCCGACTGGTATCGGCAGGTCGCGACCGACGGCAGCTTCCGGCGCGCCTTCTGGACCAGCCTCGAAGTCTGCCTGCTGACCTGCGGCTTCGGCACGCTGATCGGACTGCCGCTGGCCTATGCCATCTATCGCGCGGCCTCGCAGAAGGTCCGCGCCGCGGCGCGCATCGTCTATCTGCTGCCGGTCGCCGTACCGCCGCTGGTGCTGGCATTCGGCTTCATTCTCGTCTTCTCCTCGGACGAGTTGCCGTTCCTGGGCAGCCTGTGGGTGCTGGTCGGCGGCCATCTCGTCATCACCCTGCCCTATCTGCTGCATACCCTGATCGGCGACATGCGCCATCTTCGCCTGGCCGATCAGGAGCTCGCGGCGGAATCGCTCGGCGCCGGCTTTGCGCAGCGGTTCAGGGACGTCGTGCTGCCGGCGCTGCGCCACAGCCTCGCCTCGGGCCTGATCACCGTCGCCGCGCTGTCAATCGGCGAATTCCAGCTGTCGAACCTGGTGTCAGGCTTCCTGACGCGGCCCTATCCCGTGGTCCTGCTGCAGGCCTTCTATGGCGCCACCGGCTTCGCCTGCGCCGCCACGGTCGTCCTGCTGGTTCTCGCCCTCACGGCATCGGGCTTGAGCGCGCTGACGGCGCGCAGCACCCAGGGCCTGCCCGGAGCCGCCGCATGAGCGCACGCGAGCAGGCAGCGGACACCATCGTGCTGGAAGGCGTCAGCTACACCTATCCCGGCACGACGATCGGCGTTCACGACATCAATCTCGCCATCCGGCGCGGCGAACTCCTTGCCGTGATCGGCTCGAGCGGTTGCGGCAAGTCCACGCTGCTCAAGATCATCGCCGGATTCATCCAGCCCTCCCGCGGCCGGGTTCTCATCGCCGGCAAGGACGCGACGCGCGTCCCACCGCGCGAGCGCGACGTCGGCATCGTCTTTCAGAACTACACGCTGTTTCCGCACATGCGGGCCTGGGAGAATGTCGCCTATCCGCTGAAGCTGCGTGGACAGGCCGCCGAGGCGCGCCGCAAGGCCGCCCTCGACATCCTCAACCGGGTGGGCCTCGCGGAACGCGCCGAGCAGTTTCCGGCGCAATTGTCCGGCGGCCAACAGCAGCGGGTGGCGCTGGCGCGGGCCCTGGTGTTCGATCCGCGCGCCCTGCTGCTCGACGAGCCGCTCTCGGCGCTGGACGCGGCGCTGCGGGTCGAAATGCGCGACGAGATCCGCCGGCTGCAGCGCCTGCACCAGATCGCCACCATGCACATCACCCACGACCAGGAAGAGGCGCTGTCCATGGCCGACCGGGTCGCGATCATGCGCGGCGGCCGCATCATCCAGGTCGGCGAACCCCACGAGATCTACGCCCATCCGGCCAGTCGCGAGGTCGCGGCCTTTGTCGGCCATGCCAATCTGTGGCCTGGGCAGGTCAGCGGCACCGACAGCGTCGTGACGCCGCTCGGCACGCTGATGAGCGGGCCGCATGGCCGCCCGGTCGGCGACAATGTCACCGTGCTGGTGCGGCCGGAACGGGTACGGAGCGGCACCGCGCCGGACGGGGTCAACACCTTCCGCGGCAGTGTGACGCGCGACCGCTTTCTCGGCAGCTTTCGCCGCTTCGACTTTCGCACCGGCGACACGGTGCTGCTCGGCGAGACCGGCGAGATGACCGAAATTTCCACCATCCATATTCCGCCCGCCGCCGTGCAGATCCTGCCGGATGCCGACGGCCCAGCATGACACGCAAACCACCGGAGGCGACGATGAGCGTCCTGAAGACAACCGCCGTGATCCTGACCTGCTTGGGTCCGATAACGGCCCATGCGCAGACCGTACTCGATTCACCCGAGCTCTATCCCGGCGAAAAGGCACTCTACGAGGCGGCCACCAAGGAAGGCATGGCGGTCTCCTTCGACACCGGGCCGACCTGGGCCAACTGGGCGGCCGAGTTCGCCGCGTTCAAGAAGCGCTATCCGGCGATCGAGCTGACCTACAACGATATCGGCTCGGCGGCCACCGTGCTGGCCCTGGAGAAGGCGCGCAATCGGCCGCAGGCCGATACCGCCTACTACTTCGCAGCCTCAGGCGTCGACGCCGCCGCCAAGGATGTGATCGCGCCGTTCAAGCCGGTGAATTTCGACAAGCTGCCGGAGGTCTTCCGTCATCCCGAAGGCAAGTGGTTCACCATCCACTCCCTGACGATCGCGTTCGTCGTCAACACCAGGCTGGTGAAAAACGTGCCCCAGTCATGGGCTGATCTGCTCAAGCCGGAGTACAAGAATTCGGTGGTCTATCTCGATCCCCGCTCCACCGGCGTCGGCCAGGTGCTGACCTTCGCCGCGGCCTATGCCCATGGCGGTAGCGTCGACAATGTCCAGCCGGGCATCGATTATCTCGGCAAGCTGCACCAGGCCGGCAACGTGCTGCGCGTCGTCGGCACGACGCCCTACGCGCAATTCGTCAAGGGCGAAATCCCGGTGTGGATCTCCTACGAGAATGACGGGCTCAAGGCCAAATACACCGACGGGCTCGGCGATCAGGTGGCGGTGGTGATCCCCAAGGAAGGTTCGGCCGCCGCGCCCTACGGCATCAGCCTCGTCAAGAACGGTCCCAACCCGAACGCGGGCAAGCTGTGGCTGAACTTCATCATGACCGATCTCGGCCAGGGCATCTTCGCCCAGGGCTTCGTCCGTCCGGCGGTGCCCGGTGTGCAGCTGTCGGCCGATGTGGCTGCCAAGCTGCCGCCCGCGCCGCAGGTCCATCCGCTCGACGTCCAGAAGGCCGCGGCCAAAAAGGCCGAGATCGATGCCGGCTGGGCCAAGGCGGCGATTCAGCACTGACACGCGAACGCAAGGGAGCACGGACATGCGCCCGGGATCTTTCCTGATGATGGCGGCCCCGGGCGCGGCCGTGCTGATCTTCTTTTTCATCGTTCCGCTCGCCGCGGTGTCGGCCGATGCCTTCACCGGCGGAGGCAGCGCCTTCCTGCGGGTGTTCCAGAACGAGTTGTTCTGGGCCGGACTGCGCGGCACGCTGATCCTGGCCCTCACCGCCTCGGTCTTCTCGCTGGCCATCGGCTTCGCTGTGGCGCTGCACCTGTCGCGGCTGCGCGAGGGTCTGCGCACCGTGCTGGTATTCTTCATCGCGCTGCCCTTGACCTTCTCCGGGCTGATCGTCGCCTATGGCTTCATCCTCTCCTATGGCCGCGCCGGCTTCATCACCCAGATCGTCGCCTTCCTCGGCATCGATCCGGTCGATTTCTCCCGCCTGCTCTATTCGCCGGAGGGACTCGCCTTCGCCTCGTCCTATTACCTGATCCCGCGGGTCGTGATGCTGCTGCTGCCGATTCTGATCAATTTCGACGCTGCGCAGATGACTGCGGCCGAATCCCTCGGCGCCAGCCGCGGCCGCGCCATCGTCGACATTCTCATTCCGCAGATCCTGCCCACCGCCTTTACCGCCTTCTGCCTGATCGCGGCGGTGGTGATCGGCGCCTATGGCACGGCGCTGGCGCTGGTGGGCACCCAGGTCAACATCCTGCCGCTCCAGCTCTACAGCATGGTCTCCGAATCCGGCGCGGATTTTCCCGCGGCCGCCGCCCTCTCGCTGCTGCTGATGGCGGCCTGCACGACGGTGATTGCGGTCGGCGAATCCGTCGCCGCGCGACATGAGGGCTGAAGATGTTCACACTCGATGAGGCGACGGGGCGACTGTTCCGGAACGGCGGCGGCGAATGCTTCGATCCGGCACGGCGTTGCTGGACACCGGCCTCGGCTGCGGCAGGGCTGGAGGTGTCGGCGATCGCGGCGGCGACCTGGCTGCAGCGACGCTCTGGACACCGGCTGCGGCAGCCGATCGGGGTCATCGGTCCACGCGACGCGGGGCCTGACCGGCTGGCGATGGCCGAAGAGATCGGCGAGGCCCTCGGCTCGATCGGCTTCGCCGTCGTCTGCGGCGGACGGCAGGGCATCATGGAGGCGGTGTGCCGGGGCGTCGCCGGCGCCGGCGGTATCAGCATCGGTCTGCTGCCGGAAACCGACCCCAGCGAAGCCAATCCCTATGTCACCGTTCCGATCGCCACCGGCATCGGCGAGGCCCGCAATGCGCTGGTGGCGCGATCCGCCTTCTGCCTCGTCGTCATCGGCAACAGCTACGGCACCCTGTCGGAGGTCGCGCTAGGACTGCAGTTCGGTCGGTCGGTGATCGGGCTGGCCGGCGCAGCCGAGGTCGACGGCGTCCATCACGTGGCCAGTGCCCGCGACGCAGTCGAGCGGGTAGCACGACTGGCACTGGCCTGCCCGCTGCCATAGAGCGTTTTCCCGCGAAGTGGATACCGGTTCGCGCGGAACCACCTTCCACCACTTGTCATTGATTTGGCGCAAGCATGAACCGCTCCTTCGGTCTAGCCTGCGCCCAAAACGATTGACGGTGCAGCCATGCGGCTCAGATCCAGCGCATTCGCCGACGGCGCAGCAATTCCTCGGCGATTCACCTGCGACGGCAACGACCTGTCCCCGCCCCTGCAGTGGGACGATCCGCCGCCCCGGACCCTCAGCTTCGCCGTGCTCTGCGATGACCCCGACGCGCCAGCCGGAACCTGGCACCATTGGGCCGCCTACGACATTCCGGCAGATCGCCGCGGCCTGCCCGAGGGCGCCGGCGGCGCAGGCGGCAAAGACGGGCTGAGCGAGGCCGTCAATGATTTCGGCCGCGACGGCTACGGCGGTCCGTGTCCGCCACCACGTCATGGCCCGCATCATTATCGTTTCCGCCTGCTCGCGCTCGACGTCGCGCACCTGTCGATCGCCAAGCGATCATCCTTCGTCACGGTGGAGCGCGAGGCACGCAAGCATGTCATGGCGGAGGCGGTGCTGACGGGATTGTACGAGCGGCATTAAGGTACGTCCTGCGGTCTTTCGACAATACATACGCAACCTATATTCAAGGCGCCGGCGACTCCCGGCCGTGGCGTCGCCGCTGAGATAATCCCACTGTGAAAAGGAGAGGATTATGAAAGTCCGAGAAGCGATGCACAAGGGAGCACACTGCGTCGAGCCCGCCACGCCGGTGCGCGAGGTTGCCAAGCAGATGCGGGACAACGATATCGGGGCGATCCCGGTTCGAAGCAACGGCCAGATCGTCGGCATGGTCACCGATCGCGACATCACGTGCCGTGCGGTCGCCGACGGCAGCGACATCAGCCGATTGACCGCCGCCGACATCATGTCGAGACACGTCGTCTGCTGTTCAGCGGACGACGCAATCGACACCGCGCTTCAAGCGATGGAGCAGAAGAAGGTGCGCCGGTTGCCGGTCACCGACAGCCACGGCCTCGTCGGCATGCTGTCGCTCGGCGACATTTCGCACAAGGCCGCCGACGACCTGTCCGGCGAGGTGCTGCGCGCAGTCTCGGGACATCATCGCTCATAAATCGCGACGCGGAATCGCGCCTGCTCCAGGCGCCGTGACCGGGAGCGGCGCGGTCTGCGTGCGCAAACTTCCGCTCGGGGCGATCGCGGTCAGCGCGCGAGCAGCTTCCGCAATTCCGCGAGCGGCCGGGTGTTGACGACGTCCGCCGCCGTCAGCCAGCCGCGGCGCGCCTGGTCGATGCCGAAGCGGATGTTTCCGAAGCCTGCGACCGAATGGGCGTCGGTCGAGATCGCGATGCGGACCCCGGCGGCCTTCGCCACCTGCACCTGAATGTCGGTGAGGTCGAGCCGGTCCGGATCAGCATTGAGTTCCAGCACGCAGCCGCGATCATGGGCCGCCGCGCATAGCGCCTCGAGGTCGATCGCAAAGGGCTCGCGCTCGCCGATCAGCCGCCCGGTAGGGTGAGCGAGAATCGAGACGTAGGGATTGTCGAGGGCGCGAATGATGCGCTCGGTCTGCGCCTTGCGCGACAGATCGAATTTGTAGTGGACTGCTGCGACGACGAGATCGAGGCGCGCCAGCACCTTGTCCGGCAGGTCAAGGCTGCCATCCGCCAGGATGTCGACTTCCGCGCCCTTGAGCACCGTCAAGCCGACGAGTTTGGCATTGAGGCGATCGATTTCGTCGATCTGGCGCGACAGCCGCGCCGGATCGAGACCATGGGCGATGGTGACATGGCGGCTGTGGTCGGTGACGGCGATGTAGCTGTATCCGCGCGCCTTGGCCGCCTTTGCCATCTCCGCGATGGGAGCGGTGCCGTCGCTCCAGTTCGAATGCACGTGCAGATCACCACGCAGATCGTCGCGCGAGATCAGCTTCGGTAGCCGCTTGGCCTTGGCGAGCGCGATCTCGCCGCGGTCCTCGCGCATTTCCGGCGGCACGAAGGCGAGGCCGAGCTTCTTATAGACCTCCTCCTCGTTGGCGCCGGCGATCCGCCGGCTGCCGTCGAACAAGCCATATTCGTTCAGCTTCCAGCCGCGCTCGCCGGCGAGCGCGCGTAGCGCGATGTTGTGGGCCTTCGAACCGGTGAAATACATCAGCGCCGCGCCATAACTCTCCTGCGGCACGACGCGCAGATCGACCTGAAGCCCGGACCGCAGCACCACCGTGGTGCGCGTCTCGCCCTGCGCCAGCACATCGGCCACGTTATCGTACCTCGTCAGCTTTGTGCCGGCCGCGGCGCCGCCCCCCGCCACCATCAACAGATCGAGGTCGCCGACGGTATCGCGCCGGCGGCGATAGCTTCCCGCCACCATCACCTGTTCATTCAGCGCGGCACTGCGCAGGTGGTCGACCAGTGCCGTGGCCTCCGCCTCGGCGACCGGTAACTTGAAGCGCTTCTCGGCCTTGGGCTTGGCGAGCGCGGCTGCGAGCTTCTCTTGGCTCTTGGCGCCGAACCCGCGCAGATCGCGCAGCCGTCCGGCCTTGATCACGCGCCGCAGATCGGCGAGCGAGCGCACGTGCAGCTTGTCATAGAGCAGCTTGACGCGCTTGGGGCCAAGCCCCGGCAGAGCGGCGATCTCACCGAGGTCGCCGGGCAACTCGCGCTTGAGGCGATCGAGCAGGTCGAATCTGCTGGTCTTAACGATGGCGGCGATCTTGGCGGCGAGATCCTTGCCGATACCGGGCAATTCGGAGAGGTCCTCCCCCGCCTTGATCAGGTTGGCGAGGCTTTTCGGCAGGCGCTCGACGACCCGCGCCGCGCGCCGATAGGCGCGACTGCGGAACGGATTGTCGCCCTTGATTTCGAGGAGTTCCGCAGCCTGGTCGAACATGGCCGCGACCTCGGCATTCTGGACCGGCATGGCTCGCGCTCCATTTGCACTCGACATTAAAAACGGCGCGGCAGGTGGCTCTTGACCCAGATCAGAGACCCCGGCCGAGCGATGGAACCCGGGAGTTGCGGTCACCGGCCAGCCAGCCGGCGCGATTGCCCGGCCCTGGCGAATCACCGATTCTCATCAGCCATCCCTCCCCCTAGGAATCCGCCGTGGCCGCAATCCTCGATCGTCTCAACCCCGCGCAACGGCGGGCCGTGGAGCATGGCGTCGGCCCGTCGGGCGAGCCGGGGCCGCCGCTCCTGGTGATCGCCGGCGCCGGCTCGGGCAAGACCAACACCCTCGCCCACCGCGTCGCCTATCTGATCCTCAAGGGAGCCGATCCGCGCCGCATCCTGCTGATGACCTTCTCGCGACGCGCCGCCGCCGAGATGACGGCCCGCGTCGGCCGCATCGCCGGCGAGATGCTCGGCGGCAAGGCCGCGGCCATGACCGAGGCGCTGACCTGGGCGGGCACATTCCACGGCATCGGCGCGCGGCTGCTGCGCGACTATACCGAGGTGATCGGGCTCGATCCCGCCTTCACCATCCACGACCGCGAGGATTCCGCCGACCTCATGAACCTGGTGCGGCACAACCTCGGCCTGTCGAAGACCGAGAGCCGTTTTCCAGCCAAGGGCACCTGCCTTGCGATCTATTCGCGCTGCGTCAATTCCGAGGCGCCACTCGAACAGGTCCTGGGGAGCGCCTATCCTTGGTGCGCCGGCTGGGCGGCCGAACTGAAGGATCTGTTCGCCGCCTATGTCGAAGCCAAGCAACGCCAGAACGTGCTCGATTACGACGATCTGCTGCTCTACTGGGCGCAGATGGCGACCGAGCCGCAGATCGCCGCCGATCTCGGCGCGCGGTTCGATCATGTGCTGGTCGATGAATATCAGGACACCAACCGCCTCCAGGCCTCGATCCTCACGGCGCTGAAGCCAGACGGCCGCGGCCTCACCGTGGTGGGCGACGATGCCCAGTCGATCTATTCCTTTCGCGCGGCGACGGTGCGCAACATCCTGGACTTTCCCAAGCGCTTCGCCCCGCCGGCCGACCTCGTCACGCTCGACCGCAATTACCGCTCAACCGAGCCGATCCTCGCCGCAGCCAACGGCGTCATCGCGCTGGCACGCGAGCGCTTCACCAAGAATCTATGGACCGATCGCGCCTCGGCACAGCGGCCGGCGCTGGTCGCGGTGCGGGACGAGACCGACCAGGCCCGCTACATCGTCGAGCAGGTGCTGGAAGCGCGCGAGCGCGGCGCTACTCTCAAGCAGCAGGCGGTGCTGTTTCGAACCTCCCATCACAGCGGACCGCTGGAGGTCGAGCTCACCCGCCGCAACGTCCCCTTCGTCAAGTTCGGTGGACTGAAATTTCTCGACGCGGCCCACGTCAAGGATCTGCTGGCGCTGCTGCGCTTCGCGGAAAATCCGCGCGATCGCGTTGCAGGCTTCCGGCTGATGCACCTGATCCCCGGCGTCGGCCCGGCGACCGCGCAACGCGCGCTCGATACCATGAGCGCGTCGGCTGATCCGCTCGCGGCGCTCGGTCAATCGTTGCCGCCTCCCCGCGCCGGCGACGACTGGCGCGCGTTTGTCGCCACGATATCCGCGCTTGCCGCCGGCGCCGGCTGGCCGACGGAGCTCGAACTGGCGCGACGCTGGTACGAGCCGCATCTGGAGCGCATCCACGAGGATGCCGCTATGCGCCGGGCCGATCTCCTCCAGCTCGAGCAGATCGCCAGCGGCTATCCCTCGCGCCAGCGATTTCTCACCGACCTGACGCTCGATCCGCCCGACGCGACCAGCGACCAGGCGGGCGTGCCGATGCGCGACGAGGATTACCTGATCCTCTCCACGATCCACTCCGCCAAGGGACAGGAATGGAAATCAGTCTACGTGCTCAACGTCGTCGATGGCTGCATGCCCTCAGACCTCGCCACTGGCACCACCGCCGAACTCGAGGAGGAACGTCGCCTGCTCTACGTGGCGATGACTCGCGCCAAGGACGAGCTGCATCTGATGCTGCCGCAGCGCTTCTTCACTCACGGCCAGGCAGCGGGCGGCGATCGTCATGTCTATGCCGCGCGGACCCGCTTCATCCCTGACGCCCTGCTGTCGCTGTTCGAGCGCACGAACTGGCCGCAAGCGGCGGCCGCCAGCTTGCGCCGCCCGGTCGAGGGCGTGCGGGTAGACCTCGGCGCGCGGATGCGGGGCATGTGGCGCTGAATCCGCCGCCGATCCAGTACGGGAACTCTGTCCGCATATGCACTTTGGTTCCTCCGCTTTGTTCTTTATCAATGTCGGCGGCTCGAACGCGTCGCAGCATTGCCGCCAACGAAGATCGATCAAGCAGGAGCCGTCATGTCCTTCGCTCTTTTCGCCGGTGGCCGTCAGATCAGCCCGGCTGTTGATACTGAATCGGACGTATGGGTCTATGCCGAGCGCCTTGATGCCCTCACCGAGGTACCGATCCAGGAGGACGATGCCCAGGTCGAGCGCGTACTCGCGCCGGGTTTCAGCATCCGGCCGTGCGCTGCCGACGCAGTGCCCGACCGATCAACGTCGATGGAAGATCTGATCGTTCCCAAGGGCCTGACCTGACCGCCTCCGGTTTCCCGGCCTCCTCACTGCATTTCGATCACGAGCACATTTCCGATCACGAACACATTGGCGCGCGGAACAGCGGCGCGACTGGCGCTTTGGCCTTGCACCATTCCTTGCGAGACCCGCGCTTGCGCCCCACCACCGTTACCGCCTTCATTGCCCTGTTCTTGATCCTGATTGCAGCCGGCAGCTACGCCTATGTCGGTCTGGCAAGCATTGGCGCGCCACTGCCCGCCGAAGGCTATACCGCGCTCGCGCTCGGTGCGGGCTTCTCGATCATGGTCGGCTTCGCACTGATGGCTCTGGTGTTCTACAGCAGCCGCTACGGCTATGACGAACCGCCCCGGCTGCGCGACGACAGCCACCGATAGCGCTTTGTTCCACCGGTGGTTTCAGGAACGCTCAGGCAATGAGAACGTTTTCTGACCTGCGGCAAAGTTTTTTTTCAGGCCGCGTGGAGCGCGCGGCCTCCATTTGTACAGGGGCGCCGGCGAATGTGAGAAGACACGAAGCAGCAAAGCGAAATCATGAGCAATGGCCTCAATACCGGAGTCTGGACTCCCGAGGACACCGAAACGCTGCGCAGCATGGCAGCGAGCGGCAAGTCGAAAATGGTGATCGCGGTACGGCTGAAGCGCTCGGTCCAGGGCATCGAACGGGAAGCGCGCCGCCGCGGCATCGAGCTGCAGCCGAAGAAGCGCGGGATGGCGTTCCGCGAGTTGCAGGCGCAGATGGTGGATGCCGCACGCAAAATCTAGCGGTGCCGGTGTCGAGCGGTTTTCGACCCGCCAGACCAACCTTCAGGCTGCGATGACGCTCTTCGGCCGACGCGGTCCCAGGAGGCGCACAGAAGCGGCCCGGCCAGACGTCACAGAATCCATCATGGCCGGAATCCCACGACATCGACCTTGAGACCTGGCACAAGTCGAACACGCATTGACGCCGCCGGCGGCGCCGGCGGAGAATATGGAGGCCTAAAGCTGCTGAGTCGGCTTGTGCGGCGTCTCGCAACCGCCTGGCGGGTGGACCCAGCTGAGAACGGGACCGCTGAACGCGACGCCAATGGCAGTCAACGGCGGGGGGCCGGCGCGGTGTCGTCCACGGCCGCAGACATGCAAGACGACTGACCTGCAAGACGACTGACTTGCAAGACAAGACTTGCAAGACAACTGACAATGCGAGACCTCGATGGCCCGACGGACCGGCAGCGCCGACCTTCCGCTTCATGGCGGACGCGTACCCGCCTGGCTCGCCGGGCGCATGGCGACGCTCGGAGCCATCATCACCGAAGCGATCGTGCATCATTACGGGCGCGACGCCTTCCTCCAGCGTCTGTCCCATCCCTTCTGGTTCCAGTCCTTCGGCGCCGTCATGGGGATGGACTGGCACTCGTCCGGCATCACGACCAGCGTCATCGGCGCGCTCAAGCGCGGACTGAAGTCCCGCGAAGATGAACTCGGGATCTATGTCTGCGGCGGTCGTGGCCGCCATTCGCGCAAGACCCCCGACGAGCTCGCAGTTCTCGGCGACCGGCTCGGGGTCGATGGCGCGGCGCTGACGCGGACCAGCCGCCTGGTCGCCAAGGTCGACAGCGCCGCTGTACAGGACGGCTTCGATCTCTACCTTCATGGTTTCTTCGTTACGGCGAACGGCACTTGGACCGTGGTGCAACAGGGCATGAACGAGGCCAGCCGTCAGGCGCGGCGCTACCATTGGCACTCGCTCGGACTGACCAGTTTCGTCGAGGCGCCCCACAGCGCCATCGACGGCAAGCCCCGGGGCGACATCATCAATCTCACCGATCAGCGCGCCGCGCCCTCGCGCAGCGCCCAGCTCGAGCTTCTGACGATGCTCGGCCCCGACGCCATCGTCCGGGAATTCGCCGCGCTCGGCGACGACAACGGAGGGCCGGAACAGCCGCTCCTGCCTCATCTGGTGATGCCGGCCCATCACGACGTCCGGGCCAGCGACGTCTTCACCCGACGGCTGCACGGCACGCTTGCAGCCGCCGCGGAAGCCGGACCGCGGGACTTCCCCGATCTCCTGCTCACGCCCGGCGTCGGCGCCCGCACTGTGCAGTCGCTCGCCATGGTCGCCGAGGTGGTGCATGGCGCGCCATATCGGTTTCGCGATCCGGCGCGCTTCTCGCTCGCCCACGGCGGCAAGGACCGTCACCCCTATCCGGTGCCGCTCGCGGTCTATGACGAAACCATCCGCGTCATCAAATCGGCGCTGTGCAAGGCGCGGCTCGGCCGCGACGAGGAGATGCAGGCGCTCAAGCGACTCGACGACCAGGCGCGTCGTCTGGAAGCAGAGGCCGAGGGCCCCTCGTTTGACGCCTTCGTCGCCGCGGAACGCGCGGCCTCTCCCGCCCGCGGCGGACGCAGCGTCTTCGGCTGGGAAGCAGAGAATGCGGCTGCGGCAACCGGTGCGGACCGACGGCGCTGACAACGACCGCTCATGGTCGCTGGCGCGCCGCGAAGCGGGCATCGAATCGGGGCCGCTGACATGCATTTCATGGCCTGTCCAGACAGGCGCGCGCCGCCCAGTTTTGGCATGATCACCTCGTTCGATTCGCCCGCGATGGCCGGCTGCAGCTCAGCTGCTGCTCGACCCTGCATACGACGGGCGAATCGTCGTGACCGGCGTCGATTGTGCGGTGCGCGGTGAGGCTCGAGAGCCGGTAGCCGCGCATTCGTTCGGATCACGTTACGCTTCGGGCCTCGTCAGGGGCCGCGAGCGGAGCGTGTTAACATCTCGTTAACCAAGCCGATCCTAGCCTTTCGAGAGGCTTTTGCGAAGAGGTGCTTGCGGTGGCGATTCCGTCGTCGTGCGCACCGGATTTCTAAGACAAGTGACGTGAGGACAGTGATGAAGCTCGAACAGGACGCCATCCGCCTTCTGCAGTCCATGCAGCGCAGTGACGGCCGCAAATACACCGCCGGTGCGATCGACCGCAGCCGCTACGAGCTCCTCGAGCAGGAAGGTCTCATCCAGGGCACCCGCGTCGGTCCCACCGACATCGTCTACACGCTGCTGCCCGCGGCCGAGAAGATTTTGCACCCCTCCGACGCCCTGCATTGATCGACCGGGCCGCGCGCGGCCCGTGGCACAGGTGCGCTGAAGACCTTAGAATCAGGACGCTGGTGTCGTGCCCGGCGGCGCTCTATCCGGCGACCAGCGGAGCCGACGCCCGGCTCGATGCCATGATGAATGATCGCCGCGTGTTGCGAGACGTTGAAAACAGAAGGCCGTCGCATGCGACGGCCTTCTGTTCGTCCGATCCTTGACGTGAGATCTAGCGGACCCACCACGACGAGAACGGGTCACCGGCAACCTGTCGCTGTTGCGGCACCATCGGTTGCTGCTGGTAGTAGTAGCGTCGGGCGACGCGGCGACGTGCGGGCTTGCGCGCTGCCACCTTCGTTTCCTTCGCGGCGGAACCGGCGGCCGCCAGCCGCGCCGATTGTTCGGCCGGGATCTGTGCAAAGGCTTCGCGGGCCGCCGGCTTCGGCTCAGCTGCAACCGCCGCAACCGCCGTTGTCGCCGCCGACGGAACAATGGTTGGAAGCGACGTGTCGATGACGACGCGCTCCGGCCCTTTCCTGGTCGACTTGATGCGGATGGTCGACGGGTTGAAAGCACGCGGCGACGATGCCGTAGGTTCGGGCGGCGGCAGATAGGCATTGGCCGTGAACATCAGCGCCACGAGCAAGCCACCAGCTCCGGCGAGAAAACGAAAATAGGACATGGCGGCGGATCCAACTCTTTGACTGGCACGACCGGATCGGCGCGATCGCTCGACGCGAATGCGGCCCCCGCAGGCTCTCGACAATGCCGGTAACGGACGGTAGTTCCCGCCCATCATGCGCAGCGACGAGAGTTGGTCGCATTGCATATTATTGTGGTTCAATCAGCGTATGGAGGGCTTGATCTAGATCAGCGATTTGGATCAACGCTCGGCAGAGGCAAGACGCGTCGGCGCACGGCCACGGTCGATCCGGTGCCCCGTTGCAGCTCTGGCAATTGTGGCACCCTTCCTTGCATGACCGGCCTTGCCGCGACGCGCGAGCCTCTGACGAGCCTCGGCCGCCTTGCGGCGCGCGGCCATCGCGGCTTCCTTCACCTTTTCGAGAAGACCACGGATCTCGGGCGCCAGTTCCACCGGCACCGCCATCGCATCCCTGGCGCTCGACAGGCCGCCGAAGCCGACACAGGGCGCGTCAGGAGGAAGCTCCCGCGGTACCGTGAGGCGCCGATCGGCGGTCGTCCAGCTCTCGGCCACATTGCCGGTGATGCGGCGGACATAGTTGCGGGTTTCGTCCGGAAGTGAGCTACGGCGGGCCAGCCAATTCTGGATTCGCCCGGGGCCGGCATTGTACGCTGCAGCCGCGAGGCCGATATTGCCGAGTTGATCGCGCAGCTTGCGCAGCAGTCGTGCCGAGGCAGGCAACGCCTTCAGCGGATCGAAAGGATCATCGAGCCCGACCTCGGTCGCCGTCTCCGGCATGAACTGGGCAACGCCCTGGGCGCCGACATGGCTGACTTCATCGAACTTGAAATTGCTTTCCTGCCAGATCAATCGGGCGAAGAAGCTCACCGGAAGATTATTGGATTCGGCGGCCGCAGTAAGGGCATCGCAAAACTGCGCCATGGTGACCATCGGCCGCGGCGGCGGAGTCGGTTCCTCGGTCAGCTTCGGCAAACCGGCTTCCGGCGAAATTGTCAGATCGGAGGAATCCATCAACGCGACAGTGAACACGAAACGCTGCTCGAACGTGGCAAATGCCTCGGCATCAGCGGGTTCAGCGGCGCCGGACTGTACGGCACCTGAAGCCCGCTCGATGGAACCGAGACTCACATCCCCAAACAAGCACGGCGCCGCCACCAGCGCCGCTAGCACATACCGCATCCCCGACCGACTCCCCAAGAGACGGTCGGTGAGTGCGCGTCCAAGCGGCCGCTTTGATGGATGAGTTGGGGCAAATTGATGATTTGTTAACCAAACGCAACAGATCCCGTGGATGGAAGCGGTTGGTCGATGATCAGCGGTTTCAAACCATCACGCGTGCCCTCCGCTGCGTGGTGGCAGCGGCACCTTTCTACCGCGCAAGCGTCTGGTGCCAGGAGTGCGCCTAATGGGCCTTAGTGCGGCGCCTACATCAGCTCGCCGGCTACTTCGATACCGCTTCCGATTTGAGGCCGATCAACGTGCCCGCCGTAATCGAATGCATTCTCGATATCCTCCCGCCGAAGCTCGGGACGTACGAACGCAGATCAATCGGTCACGACCGGTGACCACGGCAACGCGTCTGTCGCGTGATCGGCTGCGGACGCTCGCTCAGATGAGGGGCATCCATGGCTCACAAACAGATTTTATTTCACTCCGCTGCCCGCGAGAAAGTGCTCCGGGGTGCAACACTGCTGGCCGATGCCGTGCGCGTGACCCTTGGTCCGAAGTCGAAATCGGTTCTGATCCAGAAGAGCTGGGGCGCTCCCATCGTCTGCAACGATGGCGTGACCATCGCCAAGGAATTCGACCTCAAGGATCCGGAGGAGAATCTCGGCGTTCAGGTACTGCGCCAGGCGGCTGAGAAGACTGGAGACGTGGTCGGCGACGGCACCAGCACCGCCACGATTCTGGCCCATGCCATTTTGGCCGACGGCGTGCGCAACGTCGTCGCCGGAGCGAGCGCGATCGACCTCAAGCGCGGCCTCGACCGCGGCCTGCGAGCCGCCATCGGAGCCCTGCGCGACATGGCTCGTCCCGTCACATCGAAGGCGGAGAAAGCCCAGGTCGCCACCATTTCCGCGCACAACGATCCGGTCATCGGCCAACTGGTCGCCGACGCGATCGAAAAGGTCGGAGCCGAGGGAGTGATCTCGGTGGAAGAATCCAAGACGACCGAAACCACGCTAGTGTGGCGTCTCGCAATTGCCTACCGCCTTCGCGGCAACCCTCTCGTAGGCAATTGCGAGACATAAGCCACACTAGCACTTTGATTTTGCTAGTGTCCCTATGTCTCCGAATGACCGTGAGAGCGCGAGGCAAACGTAGCGGTAATTCGGAGACGGGACACTAGACGTCGTCGAAGGCATGAAGTTCGAGCGCGGCTTCATATCGCCCTATTTCGTCACCGACCCCGAGAGGATGGAGGCGGTGCTCGAGGATCCCTATGTCCTCGTCTGCGACCACAAGATCGGCGCACTGCGCGACCTCGTCAATCTGCTCGAGCAGATCGCGAAATCGGGACGACCGCTGCTGATCATCGCCGAAGATGTCGAAGGCGAGGCGCTCGCCACGCTGATCGTCAACCAGATCCGCGGCGTGCTCAAGGCCTGCGCCGTCAAGGCACCCGGCTTCGGCGACCGGCGCAAGGCGATCATGGAAGATATCGCAGTGCTGACCGGCGCCCAGGCCATTTCAGACGAGCTCGGCCTCAAGCTCGAGAATGCGACGCTGAATCAGCTAGGCCGGGCCGTGCGAGCGGTCGCCGACAAGGATTCGACGACGCTGATCGGCAGCAGCGGCGACAAGAGCCGGATCGACGGACGCATCCAGCAGATCCGGCGCGAAATCTCCAACACCACCAGCGAATATGATCGCGAGAAGCTCGAGGAACGTCTGGCGAAGCTGTCCGGCGGCGTCGCTGTCGTCCGCGTCGGAGCGCCGACCGAAGCCGAGATGAAAGCGCGAAAGGAAGCGCTCGATGATGCCATCAATTCGACCAGGGCGGCCGTTGCCGAAGGGATTGTCCCTGGCGGCGGACTGGCGCTGCTGCGCTGCATCGGTTCAGTCGCCCGGGAAGAAGCGATCGCCGACGGCGACGAGCGCACCGGACTTCAGATCCTGAAACGCTCGTTCGAGGCGCCCGCCCGGCAGATTGCGGCCAATTCCGCCGTCGACGGTGGAGTGGTCGTCGCCCGCATGATCGATGGCAGCGGCAATGTCGGATTCGACGCCGCGCGCAAGGAGTATGTCGATCTGGTCGGAGCCGGGATCGTCGATCCGGCGAAGGTCGTGCGCACGGCCCTGGAAAACGCCGTGTCGGTCGCCGGCGTCCTGCTTTTGACGGAAGCGATCATGACCGAGATCCCGGAGCCGAAGCGCGAGCCGGCGACCTCTCCCGACACGGCGCTATGAAAATCGCGTTATGAAATAGACGCGCGAGGGCCGGATCTCTTCAGGCCTCCGATGATGGCGGCGCAGACACACCTGGCGATCCAGCTGTCGAGGCCAACGCACTGCCATCGCCGTAGCGCGCCAGCAGCACCTGAATCAGGATCACCGTCTTGGCATCCTGGATCTCGCCGGACCGGACCATCCCGGCGGCTGTGTCAAGCTCCACTTCGAGGATGTCGATGAACTCGCCTTCCTCGGCCAGACCACCTCCCGACGTGAGACGGTCAGCCGGCGTATAGTCGCAAAGAAAGAACGTGATCTTCTCTGCGACCGCCGCAGGCGTCATGTACAGGCTGAACAGCCGCTCCGGTGCAGTGACACGCAGTCCGAGCTCTTCCTCCGCTTCCTTGACGATGCGCACCTCCGCCGCCTCGTCGTCGAGCTTGCCGGCGCATGCCTCCAGCAGCGCAGGCGCATGTTCCTTGAGGAACGGCGGCAGCCGGATTTGGCGCGTCAACAGCACGGTCTGCCGTGCCCGGTTATAGGGCAGCAGTACCGCGGAATCGCCGTTGTCATAGACTTCGCGACGCTGATCCCGCCACTCGCCGCTGCGAAGACGCTGCTGATAGTCGACCCGGGTGAGCGTACCGCGCGACTTCGCCAACTCCTCGCGCCTGATGATGCGGACCGGATCGTCCGCCGGCGCATCGTCCGCCCGCTTGGGCGTCGCCGCCTCCGCCGCATGGGAGCTCACCTCGGCCACCCGCGGCGTTACGCCCGTAATTTCACTGACCAAAGATCTGAACAGATCGGACGATGTCATCGATCACCCCTATCGCCAGTAACGGGACGCCGACCGCGAGGTTCCTTCTCGCCGCCTCTGGCGGCACCAATCCCTCGAGTCGATCTGTTGCATCAACCGGTCATTTCAATCCTGCGTCATGTCGATCCATTGCTGTTGCGGGCGAACGCGTCGCCGCGATCAGGCGATCGCGTTGCGCAAGTGCGTGCTGCAATTGCCGGCGCAGCACGAACAGCTCAGCTTCCGCCGCCGGAGTGCGCGCAGCCTGCAGGGCACGCTCGTGAGCGCGCATCCGATTCCACAACCGGATCACTTCACGACTTTGCACCGTCACGGCGGCGCCGTCGACCGATGGCGCGCTATGATGGATAGGACCGGCGGACGGAAGGTGGACGATTTCACTCATGACGATTTCATTCATGATCCGGTCTCATTCACGTCCCCCTTTCCAACGTTCGTATGAGCGCCTGCTGCAATGGGATGCGAACGTTGGAAACGGGACACTAGAACAAATCAGGAACAATAATCAAGCCACCGCAACCAAGACGCCTTTCCGTGCGGCCATGCGTCAGCGCAGCAACTGTCGCGCCTCGTCCGCAACCAGCGCCAGCGGCCGCGCGGCATCGAGGCGATGCCAGGTGACATCCTTCGGCGCCCGCGCGAGCTGCGCATGTACCACCGCGACATTGGCGTCCGACGCGTCGCCCCGGCGGGCTTCGATGCGGTTGACCAGCACCTGTTCCGGCGCTTCGAGCCAGAGGCCGGTCATGGCTACGCCAGCACGACGCGCCAGTTCCCCCACCCGGACTCGATCCTCAACGCGATCGAACACCGCTTCCATCACCACGGCAACGCCGTCGTCGAGCAGTCGCTCCGCTTCCCTGGCTGCCTGTGCATAGACGCTGGCCGAGACCGCCGGGCAATAGGCATCCGGCGGCAATCTGGTTTCGGCGGTCACGCCGTGCAGATGCTTGCGAATACGGTCGCTCGACAGCACCCGTGCGCCGGGCGGCGCGCCGATCTCGGCCGCGAGGACTGCAGCGAGCGAGGACTTCCCGGTGCCGCTGAGACCACCGACGGCGATGAGCCGCGGCGGCACCGGTTTGCAGAGCGCCGCGGCAAGCTGGAAATAGCCGCGCGCCGCCTCGATCAACGGCGCCGACGCAGCGGCCGGCCGACCATGCGCCTGGCTCGCCAGCACGTGCGCGCGGATGATCGCGCGCAGGCTCATGAAGAACGGCAGCAGCCGCACGCCGTCGCTTTCATCGGCGACGTCGAGATAACGGTTGAGAACCAGATTGGCACCGGCCTTGAGATCGCGGTGCCACAGATCCATCAACAGAAAGGCAAGGTCGTAGAGCACGTCGACGGTCGCGAGCGCATCGTCGAATTCGATGCAGTCGAACAAGGTCGGCACGCCATCGACGAGGCAGATGTTGCGCAGGTGCAGATCGCCGTGGCAGCGCCGGATCTTGCCCGCCTGCGCCCGGGCATCGAGCAGCGCGCCGAAGCTGCGCAGGAATTCCTGCGCCCCCGCTTCCCAAGCGCTGACGTCTTCGGCCTTGAACAGGTCAGCCTCGACCAGCGATCGATGATTGACCGCAAGCACGCCGGCGATGTTGGCAAGACCGGCGCCACTGCGGTCCACCGCGGCGCCGGCATGGAAGCGAGCAATGGCCCGGGCAAGCTCGGTCAGAAGCGGCGGAGTCAGCCGCCCCTGCCGCGCGAGGTTGTCGAACAGCGTTGCTTCGTCGAACCGGTTCATTTCGACGACGGCGTCGACCAGCGTCCCGGCGCCGTCGAATGCGAGACCTCCATCCGTCGTCCGGGTGATGTGCCGGGTAGCACGATAGATCGTCGGCGCGGTGCGCCGGTTCAATTCGAGCTCGCGCTCACAGGCGGCGAGCCGCTTCTCGGGGGTGGAGAAATCGAGATAGGGCAGTCGCACGGCCCGCTTCAGCTTCCAGGCCAAAGCGTCCGACAGCACCACTTTCGAAATGTGGGTTTCGATCGGCGGCCGGGCGGTTTCGGTTCGCCCACCCTGCCCGACCAGAAAATCGATAACCTCGGCCTGATCGTCCTGCATTACCCTCACCACCCGGCGGGCTTACGCGACCTTTAAGCATGATCCGGAAAAGTTGGCATCGGTTTTCCGATCGGATCATTGCTCCGTCAATAAGCCGGCGCGCGATGGTTTCGATGTGACGCATCGCGCACCAGGGCGTCGTGCAATGCTCAGATTCGCTCTATGGAATATTCCGTTTCGCGGCGAATCTTGCCGTCCTCGAACTCCATGATGCTGACGACGCAGAGCGCCGTCGCATTGCGGGTGCAGGTATACTCGGTCACCCAGAAATCCAGCCGGCCGCGCACGCGCTCGACACTCAGCATCTTGCGATGGGGCTCCCAGGCGCGAAATTTGCGGATGTTGTCGCGGCCGGTGATGATGCGCCCCGACTGCGGAAATTCGAGAACCGCGTCTTCGGCATAGATCTCGCAACTCGCAACGAAGCCGCGATTGGCGACCTTGCGCCAGTGAGTTTCCAGAACATCCTCGTTGAGCTCGAACAGGACGTCTTCGTCGTCCGCTGCCAGATCGCCCATCAGTTCATCTCCGGTCTCTGCAGTAACTACCTGCGATTCTTCATAAAGCCTTCACGCCGCCAGCGCCTGATCCAGATCAATGTTGCCGGGCAAAGTTGGTGGTTGGCTGCAAATACGAGGAGAAATCGGCATGAATACGCTGACGAAGCTGGCGCTCGGCATGATGGGGCGCCTGCGCCCCAAGCCGCCGCGCGGCGAAGGCGCGGCGCATCTCGCGCTGCCGCCGCCGGCCAAGAGCGGCGGCATGCCGCTGATGGATGCGTTGTCGCAACGGGCTTCGTCGCGCGACTTCGCAACCACCGAACTGTCGCCGGAAATGCTCTCCAGCCTGCTGTGGGCCGCCGACGGCAGGAACCGACCCCATGGCCGGACGGCGCCGTCGGCGCTGGATGCTCAGGAGATCGATATCTACGTCGCCCTGCCCTCCGGCGCCTATCTCTATGACGCCGATGCCCATCGCCTCGATCTGGTTGCCGGCAGCGACCTGCGCCAGGTCACCGGATATCAGGACTTCGTCGACGAGGCGCCGCTCGACTTTGTCTTCGTCGCCGACCACAGCCGAATGCGGCTCGTTCCCGTCCAGAACCGCGACAGTTTTGCCGCCGTCGCAGCGGGCGCGATCGCGCAGAATGTCTACCTGTTCGCCGCGGCCAATGGCCTCGCCACCGTGATCCGGGCCTGGATCGACCGCGAGGCACTGGCGGATGCGCTCGGGCTCAGCCACGACCAGCACGTACTGCTGTCGCAGACGGTGGGCTATCCGAAGAGATAGTACCGCCACGGCCTGTCGACTCTGCCCGGCTGGCGCTCTCCGTAGTTGCCGTCACGGCCAGGCTCGTCGCCCGGTAGTCGGATGCTTCCGACTTCCGTGATCTTGAAGAAACGCCATCCGGCGGAAGCCGGATCGCCATGCCGGGCAAGCGGAACGTCGCGGCGACTGGTTACTGGCCGCGCTCAATGCGCCATGAAGACCGGACAGGTCATGGTCTCCAGGATGCCGCGGGTGACGCCGCCGAGCATGAATTCGCGCAGCCGGGAGTGGCCATAACCGCCCATCACCAGCATGTCGGCGCCGCAGTCCGCGCTGTGCGACAAGATCACGCTGGCGACATCGATGTCGGCGGCCGGCGTGGTCTCCACCGTAACCTTGACGCCATGGCGGGCGAGGTGCTGGGCCATGTCGGCGCCGCGCATCTCGTTCTCGCTCCTCGTTTTCTCGTTGGCGACGATGAAGAGCTCGACGGCCGTAGCCCGCTTGAGCAGGGGCAGCGCATCGTTGGCGGCGCGGGCGGCGGTACGGCTGCCGTCCCAGCAGCAGACGATCCGGCCGAGCTTGAGGCCTTCCTTCTGGATGTACGGCGCGACGATGACCGGACGGCCGGTGTTGAACAGCGCCGCCTCGATCATCAGGTCGTTGTGGACGCCGTTCTCATGGTCGGACTGCATGATCACGCTGAGGTCGAAACGGCGCGCAATGTTGGCGAAGACGTCCGGCGGCCCCATTTCGGTTTCAAGCACCAGCCGATGCTCGTTGGAGACGCCACTGCGGCCGACGGCGGCGTCGAAGCGCGTCACCGCGCCGCGGGCTGCCGCCTCGTTCTCCGCCAGCATGCTGGCGAGGACGTCCGAGGGCACATCCGGCAGGACGAAGCTGGGCAGGTTGGCATGGGCAAAGGAAACCCCCGCCACATGGGCCGCGAACGTCTCGGCAATCGAGATCGCGTAGTCGCGCACATGGTCGCGCGCGGCATCACGTTCGAGCTTCACCAGGATGTCCTTGATCATCGTCGCCTCCGCCTGTTGAGTTGGTATCATAATGACACGCCATCCTCGGCCAGATTTGACGCAGGTCAACTCTGAATGGGCGCCCCCGCCGCCCCGGACGGCGCGGCAATCCGACCATCGATCACCTCGATGATCCGATCGCAGCGGCGCGCCAGGGACATGTTGTGGGTCACGATCAGGAAGCTCGTGCCGTCCTGCCGGTTGACCTGCCGCATCAATTCGAACACGCCGTCGGCCGACTTGCTGTCGAGATTGCCGGTGGGCTCGTCCGCCAGCACGAGCTCGGGGCGCATGGCGAGCGCCCGCGCCACGGCAACCCGCTGCTGCTGCCCGCCGGACATGTTGGTGGCGAGATTGTTGGCGACCTTTTCGAGCCCGACCTGCACCATCAGGTCCATGGCCCGTTGCTCTATCGCCCTGTCGGGAAAGCCCCGGTCGACCAGCATCGGCATCATCACATTCTCAACGGCGGTGAAGGCCGAGATCAGGTGATGGTACTGGAACACAAATCCGAGTGTACGCCCGCGCAAGTGGGTGATCTGAGCCTCGGTCAAGGCCGCGGTATCGCGGCCGTCGATCAGAAGCCGTCCGCGGCTCGGCCGATCGAGCAGCCCGATGATGTTCAACAGCGTGCTCTTGCCTGAGCCGGACGGCCCGATCAACGCGACGAACTCGCCACGCGCCACGCCAAGGTCGATGTCGTGCAGCACCTCCACTTCGGAAGGCAGGCCGAGATTGTAGGACTTGCAGACCTCGTCGAGGCGGACGATTTCGCTAGTGTCCCGTTTCCAAGGTTCGTATTCCATTGCAGCGGGTCCTTATACGAACGCTGGAAACAATGGGACACCAGGTGTGGCGTCTCGCAATTGCCTACCGCCTTTGCGGCGAGCCTCTCGTAGGCAATTGCGAGACATAAGCCACACTAGCACTTTGATTTTGCTAGTGTCCTTATGTCTCCAAATGACCGTGCGAGCGTGAGGCAAATGGGGCGGTAATTCGGAGACAGGACACTAGCATCATTGTGATCTCGTGCGGTTTTGGATCTGACGCTCGTATGAAGAAGGCGATCCAATGCTGATACGAGCGTCAGATCCACCGCACTAGCCACGGATCGCCACCACCGGATCAAGATTGGCCGCCCGCAGGGCCGGAGCGGTCGCGGCGGCAAGCCCGGTCAGCGTCGCCAGCAGCGCCGTGAGGACGAAGAGCTGACGTTCGAGGATGAGCGGGAAGAGTTCGGAGCCGTCAACCTGACGCGCCACGGCGTGCCAGTAGATCAGCGCGCCGGCACCCATTGCCGCCCCGAAGATCGATCCGACGAATCCGAGCAGTCCGCCCTGCAGCAGGAAGATGCGCAGGATCCGCTGCCGCGTCGTGCCCATCGCCCGCAGGATGCCGATTTCCTTGGAGCGCTGGATGACGGACACGATCAGCACCGCCGCGATGCCGAACGCCACCGACAGGCCGACGAAGACGCGGATCAGCGTGTTGGTGCTTTTCTGGGCCTGGACCGCGGTGAAGAACTGGGCATTGGTCTTGATCCAGCTGTCGGCGATCACAGGGTTGGAGGCCCGGATCTGCTGGGCGAGCGTTTCGGCCGCGTAGATGTCCTTGACGGTGATGTCGATCGTGGTCACGCCGCCGATCATGTTGAGCAGCGACTGAGCAGTGCGCAGCGCCACATAGGCGATGCGCTGGTTGGCGCCCTTACTGCCGAGGTCGACCAGGGCGGTGACGGTCAGCACGCGCAAGCGTCCGGAAGCAGTGCTGACGATGATCTTGTCACCGACGCTGGCGCCGAGATCCTTGGCCAGCTCCGTGCCGAGAATGACGTCGTCGCTGGTCAGCCGTGGCTGGCCGGCGACCACGTAATCCGGCACCTTGACGATCTTGAAATAGCTGTCGGGCTCGACGCCCGAGAGCGAGACCGATCGGCTGGCATCCCCTCTCACCGCCAGCGCCGAGCCGGCCATGGTCGGCGATACCACGACGACCTCGGGCATGGCCTGGAGTTCGGCCCGCAGCTTCGGCCACTGATCGATCGACAGGATGCGCTGGCTCGGCCGCTGGATCGCAGCATCTTCGACCTCGCTGCTGCCGCCGCGCAAGGGACGGGCGATCTGGTCGGGCGGCAGGATCTGGATCTGCGGCTGAGAGGTGAGGACGCGCTTGATGAAGTTCGCCTCGAGCCCGGCCAGCATCGCCGACATGAAGACGATCACGGCGACGCCGATCGAGATGCCGACGATGATGAAGACCGTCTGCAGCCGCCCTTCGCGCAGGAAGCGGACCGCGGCGATCCATTCGAATGGCAGCCAGTGGTTCACGGCATCACCGCCCTGATCCGTTGACCGATCAGGATCCCCGCCGTCACGGGGATGGCAAGATCGCCCTCGGCCGCACCTTCGAGGATTTCTGCGCTGCCGTTACCGCGGATGCCGAGCTTGACCGGCTCCCTGGCGGCACGCCCGTTGCGAACGGCCATGATCCAGGGCTGCGACAGCAGCGCATCCCGCACGCTGCGCAGCGGCAGCACCAGCGTATCGTTGCGCCGCGCCGTTTCGATGTCGACGGAGACGGTCATGTCCTGGCGAAGATAGTCCGGTGGTTTTGGCACCACGAGCTTGACCTGCACGGAGGCGCGGGAGATGTCGATCCCCGGATTGATGTAGCTGACGCGGGCCTCGAAGCGCCGGTCGGGATAGGCGTCCGCCGAGGCAAGCGCCGGCTGACCCAAAGCGATCCTGCCGAGATTGCGTTCGTCGATCTGCAGCACGAGCTGGGTATCGCCGCTCGGCGCAAGCACCAGAAGCGCCCGGCCCGGCTGCACCACGGTGCCCTTTTCGACATTGCGCGTGATCAAGACCCCGTCCCGCGGCGCCACGATCGTCGCGTAGTTGAGACGGGAGGCGGCGGTCTCGAGATTGGCGCGCGCCTGGCTGAGCTGGGTCTGAGCCATGATGTAGTCGCTGCCCTTCACATCGGCGGTGAAGACCTGCAGCTCCGCGGTCCTGACCTGGGTGCGGGCCACATCGAGGTTCTTCTGGGCATCGTCCAGCGCTGCCCGGGTGGCGAAGCCGTTCTTGAACAGCTCCGAGGTGCGATCAAAGGTCCGCTGGGCATTGAGTAAAGTGGCCTGGGCCTGGGCCAGCGCCTCGCGCGCTGAGGGCAGCGTGAGTTCGGTCAATTGACGAATGCGCGCTTCCGCCTGATCGACCGCACCCTGCGCCTGAACCACCGCGGCCTTGAGTTCACGCGCCTCGAGCGAGATCAAGGGCTGGCCCTTGACCACGCGCTGGCCTTCCTGGACCAGAACCTCGTCCACCGTGCCGGTGATCTGGCTGCCGATCTCGACCCGGAACGGCGTCTCCACGTGACCACTTGCAACCACGGTCTCGACCAATGCCGCGCGGCGGACCTGGTCGACCACGACGGCGGGACCGAGAACGATCCGGATGGCCTGCCATGATCCGAACGTCACCAGACCCACGGCGACCAGAATGAACCAGCGATGGGCCCACAGGAATCTCACGCCGGCCATGGCACGCTTCGCCTGCTCAGGCGCGATGGGGGGCCGTTGCAGCATCCGCATTGATCCTCAACGGCAACGATCGCCCCCACCTCACCGTTGCGCTGACTACTCATCGCCCGCAGCCGGCGGTATCACCTTGCGGTGAATCAAGCAGATTGAACCGGCGTCGATTTTTCGCCGAAGCGGAACCGTCATGTCCGCGTCAATGCTCGTGGACGTAGCGGCCGGGAGCATCCTCCAGCGCCGGATTGCGCGGCGATCCCATGGTCGGCGGGGCATTCTGGCTGGTTGAATGAGCCGACAACCAGGCGACCCACGCGGGCCACCACGACCCTTGGCGGAGTTCCGCGTTGGCCATCCACTCCTCCGGGCCGATGTAGCGGCCTTCAGCAGGGCGGCGGGCGATGCGAAAGTGTCGCCGCGACGACCCGGGTTCGCTGACCACGCCGGCATTATGGCCGCCGGAGGTGAGGACGAACGTGATCTCGGCATCGTTGAGCAGATGAAACTTGTAGACCGAGCGCCAGGGAGCGATGTGGTCGGTCTCGGTTCCGACCACGAAGCTCGGAACGCGGATGTCGCTGATGGCGATCTCGCGCCCGTCGACGGTGTAGCGCCCCTCGGCCAGTTCGTCGTTGAGGAACAGGTGGCGGAGATATTCGGAATGCATTCGCGCCGGCATCCGCGTGCCGTCGGCATTCCAGGCCATCAGGTCGCTGGGATGCTCGCGCTCGCCCAGCAGATAGCTCTTGATCAGTCGCGACCAGATCAGGTCGTTGGCGCGCAGCAGCTGGAAGCTGCCGGCCATCTGGCGGCTGTCGAGATAGCCCTGCTCGCGCATGACATCGCCAAGAAAGGCGAGTTGGTCCTCGGTGATGAAGAGTTCCAGTTCGCCGGCGTCGGTGAAGTCGGTCTGCGCGGCGAACAGGGTGAGACTGGCGAGGCGCTCGTCGCCGTCACGCACCATCGTCGCCGCAGCAATCGAAAGTAACGTTCCGCCGAGGCAATAGCCGGTGGCATGAATCCTGGTCGCGGGGCAGATATCGGCGACGACATCCAGCGCTGCCATCACCCCGCGGACCCGATAGTCATCGAGGCTGACGTCGCGGAATTCGGCACCCGGATTGCGCCAGGAAATCGCGAACACCGTATGGCCCTGCCCGACCAGGTAGCGGATCAGCGAATTGTGCGGCGAAAGGTCGAGAATGTAGTATTTCATGATCCAGGCCGGCACGATCAGCACCGGCTCGTGCTGCACCGATGGGGTCGTCGGCGCATACTGGATCAATTCGATCAGATCGTTGCGGAACACCACCTTGCCCGCCGTCGCGGCGATGTCGACACCGATCCGGAAGGTTTCATCGGCCGACGCCCCGGTCGCGATCTGCATCACGTCGCGCCGCCAGTTGCGCGCGCCGGCGACGAAATTGGCGCCGCCGCTTTTCGCCGTCGCCTCGATGACCTCGGGGTTGAGCCAGGGGATGTTGGAGGGCGAAAACACGTCGACGAGCTGCCGGGTGCGGAAGGACACGATGCGCTGGTTGGCGCGATCGACGCCGGGAGGACTCTCGGCCACCTTCATCCAGAACTCCTCGGCGAGAAGGAATGCCTGCGAGAACAGCTTGAACGGCTGCTGCTGCCACGCAGTATCGACAAAGCGGTGGTCGGTGGGTTTGGGCGCGATCACCTCCTCGCCACCCGCGGCCCGGACCAGCCGGCCCCATTGCTTCGCCGCAGTGCCAGCGAGATCGGCCTGGCGGAACGGCACGTTGACGTAGTGCACGCCCCAGTCGAGCATCGCCAACCATTGCGCCGTCAGCGACAATCCGCCGGTGAGCTTGCCTTCAGCGGCGTGGAAGAGGCTGTCGAGCTCCTCAGGGCTGATCGGCATTGCCGTCGCCGGCCGCGGCGTCAACGGCAGCGCCGCTGCAATCGGCATCGGCAGCAGACGCTCACGCTCTGCCTGATTGACCGGATCATGAGAGCTATCATGATGGTTGATGATGGTCTGCTGTTGCAACGGCGCGTCGTCCATGGTCGTGTCCTGCCGGTTCTGCGTCAGTGCCCGCTTGCTCGTGTCCGGGGGGCGACAACTCAAGCACGAACGACGGAAACGGGTATTGGAACCCTTACGCCACGACGGTTAAGGGCGTTTGACGTGCCTCAAGTCGAGGGCGCGCCGATGGCAGCGAAGGCAAGCGCAGGCATTTTGATGTACCGACGGCGCGGCAAGTCGCTGGAGGTGCTGCTGGTCCATCCGGGCGGCCCTTTCTGGCGGCGCAAGGAAGCCGGCGCCTGGTCGATCCCCAAGGGCGAGTTCGGTCCGGACGAGCCGGCCGAGACGGCGGCCCGCCGGGAATTCACCGAGGAGCTCGGGCGGCCGCCGCAGGGCGCGCTGATCCCGCTCGGCGAGATCCGCCAGGCGGGCGGCAAGCGCGTGGTGGCGTTCGCCGTCGAAGGCGACTTCGACGAGAGCCGGATCGAGAGCAATCAGTTTGAAATCGAATGGCCGCCGCACAGTGGCCGCCGCCTGCTCTTTCCCGAGGTCGATCGTGCCGCCTGGTTCGACCTCGCACGTGCCCGCGACAGGATCGTCATCGGCCAGATGCCGCTGCTCGATCGCCTCGCCGAGATCAGCAAGGCGCACTGAATACGGCGCGCGGAGCCGGCACACAGCCTCGCTCACGCCTCAGGCGATGGCGCGCGGCGGGCCGCGCTCGGCCGGCGGACGCAACGGTTCGAATTCGTCGGCAGTGAGCGTCTCGCGTGCGATCAGAAGATCGGCGCCGCTCGACAAATCGGCACGACGCTTCTCCAGAATGGCGCGGGCGCGGATCTCCGCCGCTTCGATCAGGTCGCGCACGGCGACATCGATCTCGCGCGAGGTGACTTCCGCCGCGCCGACCACCTGATCCTGCGCCATGCCAAGGAAGGTCTGCGGCCGCGGCGCATAGGTGCGCTGTCCGATGGTGGCGTCCATGCCGTATTTCGTCACCATCTCCACCGCCATCTCGGTCGCTCGCTGCAGATCATCGGCAGCGCCCGTCGACACGTCGCCATCGAAGATCAGCCGCTCGGCGGCGCGGCCGCCGAGCAGGACCGCGAGACGGTTCTTCAATTCGGTGACCGTCAGCAGGAATCGGTCCTCGGTCGGCCGCTGCATGGTGTAGCCGAGCGCGCCGACGCCGCGCGGAATGATCGAGACCTTCTGCACCGGATCGACCCCCGGCAGGTCGGAGGCCACCAGCGCATGCCCCATCTCGTGGAAGGCGACGCGGCGGCGCTCCTCGGACCCGAGCACCCGGCTCTTCTTCTCGATGCCGGCGATGATGCGTTCGATGGCGGCGGTGAAATCCTCGAAGCCGACCGCACTCGCCTTGCGTCGCGTCGCCGCGATCGCCGCCTCGTTGATCAGGTTCGAAATGTCAGCCCCGGTGAAGCCCGCCGTCATGCTGGCGATCTTCTCGAGGTCGACGCCCGGCGCGAGCTTGATCTTGCGGACGTGGACCTCGAGGATCGCGAGCCGCCCGCCGCGGTCGGGCCGGTCGACCAGGACCTGGCGATCGAAGCGGCCGGCACGCAGCAGCGCGGGGTCGAGAATTTCCGGACGATTGGTCGCGGCGAGCAGGATCACACCGGCGCGCGGGTCGAAACCGTCGAGTTCGGCCAGGAGCTGATTGAGGGTCTGTTCCTTCTCGTCATAGCCGCCGAACGCTCCCGCGCTCCGGCTGCGGCCCAGCGCATCGAGTTCGTCGATGAAGATGATGCAGGGCGCGGCCTTGCGCGCCTGCTCGAACAGGTCGCGCACCCGTGCCGCGCCGACGCCCACGAACATCTCGACGAATTCCGAGCCCGAGATCGAAAAAAACGGCACCCCGGCTTCGCCGGCGACTGCGCGCGCCAGCAGGGTCTTGCCGGTGCCGGGCGGGCCGACCAGCAGGATGCCCTTGGGCACATGCGCGCCAAGCCGGCCATAGCTCTTCGGGTCCTTCAGGAACGACACCACTTCCTGCAATTCGAACTTGGCCTCCTCAACGCCGGCGACGTCGGCGAAGGTGACCCTGGTGTCCTTCTCGACATAGACCTTGGCGCGCGACTTGCCGATCGACATCAGCCCGCCGAAGCCCTGCCGGTCGGCAATGCGGCTGCCGAGGAAGGTCCAGATGAAATAGAACATCACCGCCGGCAGCACCCAGGACAGCAGCGTGCCGAACAGGCCGCTCGACGGCTCGCCCGTCACGGTCACACCCTTGGCGGCCAGCTTCTCCGCGAGCTGCTGGTCGACCCGGGCGGTGATGAAACCGGTCTTGCCGTCCGGCAGCTTGTCTTTGTCCTTGACCTTGCCGCGGATCAGGTCCTGACCGATCGTGACCTCGCTGACCGCGCCCTCGCTCACCAACTGCTCGAAGCGGCTGTAGGAGATGGTGTCGACCTGGCTGTAGCTCGTCAGCAGCCATTGCAGCAGCAGCATGCCGATGCTGGCGGCGAACACGTACCAGATGATGATGGTCTGTTTGCGCGACGATCCGTCCGGTTCCACGACAACCTCCTGGCGGCGGCGCCGCCGATCTCTACGCGCGCCACGGCCGCGCCCGCCCGCGTCATCCGAGCTTGACCACCCATTGGATCAGCCGGCTCGCCACCGCGCCGAACGCCGTATTGAAGGCGCTGAGCGCGGCCGGCGGCGTCAGCTCCGAGAGCGGACTGCGCTCCTGGAACAATTCTGCCGCCACGACCTTCCCGTCCTTGTTCAGCACCCGCGCCGCGAAAGCGATGTCGGCGACGGGCTTCTCCTCGCTGTGCACGGTGAAGCTGCGGATCTCGATCAGCAGCTGGTAGTCCGGCGTCACGCTGTCCAGCGGCCGCAGTGGCGCATGGCCGACATCGTAGTTCTCGAAGCTCTGGATCAGCTTCTCCTGGAGCAATTTGGGGATGCTGTCGGCCCATTGCACCTCGGCGAACCCCGGATAATTGTGCCCGGTCGGCGTGATCAGCACACGCTGGGTGTCGAACATCACCGTGCCTGTCGGCTCGGGGAACACGATCTGGTGCCGGATCGGCTCCTTGGCGAAGGCAAATCTCTGCGGCGGCTGAAGATCGAGGATCGCCTTGGGCGCCGGCGGCGTTCCCCCGCCGGTCATCTTCTCGAGCCCGGCCAGGATGCCGTCGATCCGGCCGGTGTTGCGGGCGAGGCCTTCGGAGAAGGTCTGCAGGTTGCCCAGGGTATTCTTGAGCGGCTCGGCATTGTCCGAGAGCACCGCATCGACCCGGCGAAGCGCGTCCCGCGCCGCCTGGGTCATGCTCTGGCCGGCGCCCGGCTCGGCGATCAGCACCGGCACCGGGCCGGAGGCGGTCTTTTGCGTTCCGCCCTCCAGCGCCACCACAGGAACGCCGGTCAGCCCCTGGAATTCCAGTCCCACCTTGGTGTCCGCCCGTACCGGCGTCGCGATGGCGACCGCGATCGTCGCATTCACCTGCCGCGGATTGTCCGGCGCGAGACCGAGTTCGGTCACCTCACCGACCTTGATGCCGTTGAACAGCACGCCGGCGCCGACCAGGAGTCCCGGCACCGGGCCGTTGAACTGGACGTGAAAGACGTTGCGCGCGCCGATGCCGCCGATGTTGTGGAGCCAGTAGACGAAGCCGAACACGGCCATGATCGCCGCCAGCACGAATGCGCCGACAATGACGAAGGGAGCGCGGGTTTCCATGGCTAGCCGACCTCACTCTCGCGGTTGAAGCATCTGAGAGCGCTTGCCATGGAAATAGGCTCGCACCCAGGGGTGTTCGCTGACCAGCAATTCAGGCATCGGGCCGATGGCGACGATCTTGCCGTCCGCCAGCGCGGCAACGCGGTCGCAGACGGTGTTCAGGCTGGCGAGATCATGGGTGACCATGAACACCGTCAGCCCCAGGGTCTGCTGCAGCGTCTTGATCAGGGCGTCGAAATCACCGGCCGAAATCGGATCGAGGCCGGAGGTCGGCTCGTCGAGAAACAGGATCGCCGGATCGAGCGCCAGGGCACGGGCCAGCGCCACGCGTTTGGTCATGCCGCCGGACAATTCCGCAGGAAACTTGTCGCCGTCCTCGGGATCGAGGCCGACCATTTCCAGCTTGGCGGTCGCGATCTCGTCCATCAGGGGTTCCGAGATGACGAGCTTCTCGCGCAGCGGAAACTGGATGTTCTGTTTCGCCGTCAGCGACGAGAACAGCGCGCCCTGCTGGAACAGGATGCCCCAGGCCCCGGCCGCCAGCCGGTTCGCCCCGTCGCCGTCCATGGACAGGCCATCGACGACGATCTCCCCGCTGCGCTTGGGAATGAGGCCGATGATGGTCCGCATCAGCACCGACTTGCCCCCGCCAGAGGCGCCGACCAGTCCGAGAATCTCGCCGCGGCGGACCTCGAGAGACAGATGATCGAGCACCGTGGTGCGACCGAAGCCGACCACGAGATCGCTGACGCGGATTGCCGGCTGGCCTGAGGCGGCGAGCATCGTCACATCCCGATCGAGGCGAAGAACACGGCAAAGATGCCGTCGAGCACGATGACGAGGAAGATCGATTTCACCACCGATGTCGTGGTCTGGCGGCCCAGGGATTCCGCGCTGCCCTTGACGCGAAGCCCCTCGCCGCAGGCGACGATGCCGATCACCAGCGCCATGAAGGGCGCCTTGATCATGCCGACCTTGAAATGGGTCACCGACACCGCCTCGTGCAGGCGGGCGATGAAGATCTCGGGGCTCATGCCGCCGTAGAACCAGGCCACCAGCCCGCCGCCGTAGAGCGCGGCCATGGAGCCGAGGAACGTGAGGATCGGCAGCGCGCAGATCAGCGCAAGAATGCGCGGCAGGATGAGCACCTCCACCGGGTCAAGCCCCATGGTCGAGAGCGCGTCGATCTCCTCGCGCATCTTCATCGACCCGAGTTCGGCGGTGTAGGCGCTGCCCGACCGGCCGGCGACCATGATGGCGACAATCAGGACGCCGATCTCGCGCAGCACCAGGATTCCGACGAGGTCGACCACATAGGATTCCGCACCGAAGCGGCGGAAATGGAAGATGCCCTGCTGGGCGATGATGGCGCCGATCAGGAAGGTGATCAGCGCCATGATCGGGATCGCCTGCCAGCCGACGCGATAGAGATGATAGACCAGCGAGGTCAGGCGCAGCGATCGCGGCCGGCGCAGCGTCGACAGCAGCGCCACAGCCAGGGCGCCGAGCATGCGCAGGAAGACGGTGATGTCCTCGGTCGCCGCGAAAGCGGACCGGCCCACCTGCTCGACATTGTCGACCAGGAAGTTGCCTGGCGGCGCCACCTGCGGCTTGCGGCGATTGACCTGACGGACCTCGTCGATCAGCCCGGCATATTTGTCGGCGACGCCGACCAGTTCGGCCCGACGCCCGGCGCCGGCGACCTGCCGCGACAGCTTCTCCAGCATCCAGGCGCCGAGCGTATCGAGCTCCGTCACGCCGGAGAGATCGATCTGGAGTGCCCCGGCATCGGCGACCTGGGATGAAGCCTGGTCCCGCAGCCGTTCGAGGACCTCGACATGGGCCGCCGTCCAGGCGCCTGCCGGGCGCAGCCGCAGGCCGCTCGCCGCAACCACGGAATCGAGTACGGGGGCGGCGGCAGTCACGATCGACCTCGTTGAACCATTGCCATGCTCCGCTTCTAACGACGGTTCCGCCCCGACCCTTGACGTGCCTCAAGCCGCCGAGGCTCAAATCACGGCCGCACGGCCGCCGCCCTCGACGACGCGGCCCGTGGGATCGCTGCAGTGTCGCCACCCGCTTGATTCAAATCAAGAGCGCAACCGTATGCCGGCCTAGTCTTGCCCCGAACCCGTGGGGCTGGAGACCATCCGATGCCGCCAAGCAACGATTTGCGCGACGAATTGCATGCCTTGAAACGCGATCTTGCACGCATCCTGGAGGCGGCCAACGCCCGCATCGCGCAGGACTCGAAGACCCGCATCGACGACGTCGCCGAACAGATCAAGGCGACGCTTGGCGATCTCGGCGACACCCTGCTCCACGAGGAAGAGCACGTCGAGAAGCTGGTGACACAGCGGCCGATCGCCGCACTCGCCTCTGCCTTGGCCGTTGGCGTCGTGATCGGTCTCTTGCTGAGGAGAAGCTGAGTGAGCTCCGACGACATCGCACGCAACCTTCGGGCGCTCTGGCGTGCGGACAAGATCATCGCCGACATCCGCCTCCGGCACATGCTGGTCGGCCTCGGACTGAAGGCTTTCGCGGCCCTGATCGCCGCTTTCGGCCTGCTGATGTTCGAGCTCGCCGCCTATTTCGCACTGGTTCAGGTCTGGAGCGCGATCGTCGCCGCGGCGGCGCTCGGCGCCTTCAATTTCGTCATCGCGGGCATTATCCTGCTGATCGCGGCGCGGCAGCCGGCCGGGCGCGACCTCGAGCTCGCCAACGAGATCCACGGCACTGCCGTCGACGCGCTGCAACTCGAGGCGCAGGTGATGCAGTCCCAATTCAGCGAAGCCTTCCGCAATCCGTTGAACAGCATCCTGCCTTCGCTGATCGCCCCGCTCCTGACCATCGTCCTGCGTAGCCTGCGCAAGACCAGGGCCGCGCCCGAAGGGGAGCAGCGTTGATCTTCGCCCCCCGTTCGAGAACCGTTTTGAACAGCCCGCAATTCGCCCGTTCGCAGAAGTGATCAGATGACAAAGCCTCACCCCACCGCCATTCGCAACACCGATCTTCCGCCGAATTTTCGGCAAATTCGCCTCGAACTCGCGCGGGAATCCGGCCACCCCGAGGGCGCGGCCGGAATCGCCTATGTCTTCCTCGCGCCGCTCAACGCCGACAACAAGATCGACGCGGAGCTGTGGAAGCGCCATCGCGAGGCCTGTCGCGTCGCACGCCAGCGCCCGGGCGAACCCGATGAACTCGGTCATCTCGTCGAGCGCCCCGGCGGCGCATGGGCGTTCAAATACGATGTCGCCGGCGATACGCCGGACGAGGTCGGCTATCATTTCGGCGACGAACAGTTCGTCGCCGGCGAATATGTTTCAATCAGGGAAGACGGCGCCATGCACACATTCCGTGTGGTCGGCGTCCACCGGCTCTGATCCGAGGGCCCGGCGCCAAGAGAGGGCCGGCTCCGCCGCCGACGCAACGTGCCGCGATTGCGGGCGCGGCGTCGGCGCGGTCTTTCCTCGGGTCTGTGACGCTTTCCGCGATCAGCGGCCGACGGGCGGCCGGTCCAGCGCCAAGGTGACGTCGCACAATTCGGGCTCGTGCGGGTCGGTGCGGACCGCGAAGCCGAGATGACGGCACATCGCCAGCATCACGCTGTTGTCCTGCAACACCTGCCCCGCGATGCGCTTGAGCCCCTCGGCCTTGCCGTATTCGATCAGCAGCATCATCAGCGCCCAGCCGAGCCCCTTGCCCTTCATGTCGGTGCGCAGCAGGATGGCGTATTCTCCGCTCTCATAGATCGAATCCGAGTGCAGCCGGGATACGCCGAGGATCTCGCCGGTTGCCGGGTCGATGCCGACAAAGGCGATTGCCCGGGCGTAATCGAGCTGGGTGAGACGCGCGATGAACTGGTGGGAGAACTCCTTGATTGGAGCGAAGAACCGCAGCCGCAGGTCCTCCGGGGTGACATGCTTGAGCATGTCGTAGATGCCGGGCTCGTCATCGGGGCGGATCGGGCGGACCAGCAACTCGCGCTTATCCTTGATGCTGATATGGCGCACCCATTCCGCCGGATACGGCTTGACCGCAAAATTGGCATTGCCGGTGCCGGTGAATTTCCTGACCGGCGGCCCGACCGCGACCCGCGCATCGACCGCCAGCACCCCGGCCTCGTCGGCCAGCAGCGGGTTGATGTCGAGTTCGTGGACCTCGGGAAAATCCGCCGCGAGCTGCGACAGCTTGACCAGCGTCAATTCCACCTCGTCGGCCTTGGCCGGCGGAACATCACGATAGCCGCGCAACAGCCGTGACACCCGGGTCCGGCCGACCAGGTCGCGGGCGAGGCGCAGATCGAGCGGCGGCAGCGCCAGCGCCCGATCGTTGATCACCTCCACCGCGGTGCCGCCGCGGCCGAACACCATGGTCGCGCCGAAGGTCGGATCGTCGGCGAGACCAAGGATCAGCTCGCGCGCCTTCGAGCGTACCACCATCGGCTGAACGATGACGCCCGAGAGCCGCGCGTCGGGCCGGCGCTCCCTGGCCCGGGCGAGGATCTCGTCGGTCGCCGCCCTGACCGCCTCCGCCGAGGTCAGGTTCAGCACGACCCCGCCGACGTCCGATTTATGGATGATGTCACGCGACAGCACTTTGAGCACCACCGTCTCGCCCTTGGCGAGAAACGGCGCCGCTGCGGTCGCGGCGGCAGCGCCGTCGGGCGCCGCAAAGGTCGGGACCATGGCGATCTGGTAGGCTTCGAGGAGGCCGCGGACCTCCACCGGATCGAGCCAGGTTCGGCCCTCGCCCAGCGCCTTGTCGATGATCCGCCGCGCCCCGGCCTGATCCGGCGCGAAGGCGCTCGGCAGGCTGGGCGGCACCTCGGCGAGGGCCTCGACGATTTCGCGATGCCGCACCAGATGCATGAAGCCGCGCACCGCGTCGTCCTCGGTCGGGTAATTCGGAATGCCGGCGGCGCTGAACGCCTTCCAGACCGCCTCGTCGGCGCCGACCCAGGTGGCGAGGACGGGTTTGGGCGTCAGCGTGCGCCGCGCGCGGTCGGCCTTGACGATCTCCGCCACCCTCGCCGCAATCTCGTCGGCAGACGCGATCGCGGTCTGCACATTCATCACCAGGATGGCGTCGTTGTCCGGATCGGCGAGCAAGATCTGCAACGCGGCGGCGTAGCGCTCGGCATCGGCGTCTCCGACGATGTCAATCGGGTTGGAGCCGGACCAGGTCGCCGGCAGAACGGCATCGAGCTTCTGCCGCAGCGCCGGCGACAGGCTGGCCGGCTGGCCGCCGAGTTCGACCAGGCGATCGATGGCGAGCACACCGATGCCGCCGCCATTGGTGAGCAACGCGAGGCGTTTGCCGGCTGGCGGGCGAACGCGACCGAGAGTTTCGGCGCAGTCGAACAGTTCGCGAAGGTCATAGACCCGCAGCATGCCGGCCCGGAGAAACGCGGCGTCATAGACGGCATCCGCCCCCGCCAGGGCACCGGTATGGGTCGCTGCCGCCCGGGCGCCCTGCGCCATCCGGCCGGACTTCACCACCACGATCGGCTTGACCCGGGCCGCCGCCCGCGCGGCCGACATGAATTTGCGGGCGTCCTTGATCTGCTCGACGTAGAGCAGGATCGCCCGGGTGTGGCTGTCGAGCGCGAAGTAATCGAGGAAATCGGCGATATCGACGTCGAGCTGATCACCGATCGAGACAAGGCCGGAGAACCCCACCGACCGCTGCGCCGCCCAGTCCACCATGCCGGCTGCGATCGCGCCCGATTGCGAGATCAGCGCCAGATTGCCGTCGCGCGGATTATGGGCGGCAAAGCTGGCGTTGAGCTTCAGCCCGGGATTCATGATGCCGAGACAATTGGGGCCGATCAGCCGCATGCCATGCGCGCGCGCGGCATCATTGGCCACATCGGCGAGAGAGCCCTCTCCGTGACCGAGACCCGAACTGATGATCACCGCCCCCGCGACGCCGCGCGCTCCCGCCTCCGCGACGATCGCCGGCACCACCGCGGCCGGCGCCGTGATCACCACGACATCGGGAACAAAGGACAGCTGTGTCAGGGTCGGCACCGTCGCGATGCCGTCGATCATCGCGTGGCGCGGATTGACGACGCCGATCTCGCCGGCGAACCCCGCCGAGCGAATATTGCGAAGGATTGCGAGGCCGAGCGAATGAGGCCGCGAGCTGGCCCCGACCAGCGCCAGAGAACGTGGGGACAGAACCTGGTTCAGGCGATAGACCGACATGAGATCCTACGGATTCGAACTGTCGCGACCGAGAACTTCAGTTGAAGCTAGTGTGGCGTCTCGCAATTGCCTATGCCCTTTGCGGCAAGCCCCTGTAGGCAATTGCGAGACATAAGCCACACTAGCTTTTTGATTTTGCTAGTGTCCCGATGTCTCCGAATGACCGTGCGAGGGTGAGGCAAACGAAGCGGTAATTCGGAGACGGGACACTAGCACAAAACCTGCAGTGCGCATCAAGCGCGGGTCGCTGCTGGCGGCGTCCAGCAGCTGCCGATGCCCGCGCGGCCTGCACAGACCTGCACATTGAAGGAACGATGACGGAACACCGCCACAGGCGGTGTCACAAGTTGCGCGTCGCAACCCCGAGCGCATGGACAACGTCCACACGGGAGATCATCCCGACAAGCCCACCTTTGGGGCCGAGGACCGGCATGCTCCTGAGGCGATGTTCGACCATCAGCTGGAGCACACGCGTCAGCTTCGTTGCAGGGCCGACATAGATGTACTCTGCCGTCATGACGTCGCCCACGGTCTGTTTCATCAGATCGTCGTAATGGGGAACGAGGCTGTAGGTGGTGAAGGCGAAGCACTTGAGGAAATCAAACTTGGAGACGACGCCGATGACGTCGTCCCCTTCGACCACGGGATATGTGTTGTAGTCATCCGCCTCGAAACGTTGTTCCAGGTCCGCGAGCGTCATAGACCGGCCAACCGTCTTGATGTCGGCGGTCATGTAGTCTTGGACGACGGCTTCGAGGAATTCAAACAAGAGTGCTTCCCGTCATATGGATTTGGGTTTCGGCGCGCCGTGGCGTCGCCGCCGACGCGTCGTCGTTCAAGCCGCGGGCTTGATGTCGACTTTCCTGCCCTGGCCGGGGTCGGCTTCGCAACGTCGAGCTTCAGCGCGCGTTTCGCGCATCTCGGCCGTAATTGCGCTGGCGTCAATGCCCGCCGGCAACTCGACGCTTCGCGAGAAGGAACCGGAGCGGCGTTCGACGAGGTGATAGTCCTTTCCCGTCTCCTCACGCTGCGATTTCTTCTCGCCGCGGATGCGCGAACATCCGTCGAACCGGCGATCGATCTCCTGCTGCAGGGCGGCGATGGGGGTGAAATCCCGCGGGCCCAGCAGGCGGTCCTGATTGACTGGAAGCAGGGGTTTCAACGACATGACACGCTCCAGTGCTAGTTTGTCCGCGAAGCAACGCGGGGTGACCTTGCAGCCTGATCGCGCTTCGTGGTTTGATCAGGGTCAAAATCGGTGTGGTGGTGCAGAAATTCCCTTCATTGTCGCGGCGGGTCGCCATGAGAATGTCTGAACCAGACACACTGGAATCACCGGAATCACCGACTTCGAGTGTTCTTTCGCATCCGAAGCACGCTGACGAAGGTGCGGCAAAATCGAGCGAACCTCGGCTTCGGGACGCTGGGGTCGTTTTCCACCCGATCGCCCGGTCAGGACCAATCGCATCAGCATGCCGCCCGGTCCGATGTCGATCAGAGGTCGAGAAGTGACCCGCAGTCCCGCCAGATCTCGTCGGACCAGGCCGGATTCCAGGCCGACGACCGGACCAAGCCGGCCCGGCGCGGCGGCCGCCCTGCATCGCAGCCGGGCGAAATCCGAATCGAGCCCCAGCTCGCGCGCCAAGCCGGCCTCCAAATCAGTGCCCGAGGCCGACGTCGAACGGGAGCGGCAGCCCACGGGGCAGGCGAGGCCCGCCACACGGCAGAAGGCCCGGAAACCCGCCCTCCCACCGAGCGGGACCGTGGCGGCGGGAGCCGACCCGACGCTCGAGCCGTCGCTGCCTAAGGCGCAGGCATTTCGTCTCGCCATGCGACGCTGTCTCGACAGCATCGCCACGCTGCGGAACACCACGATCGCCGGCGATCTCGATGCACTGCACCAGATGCGCATCGCCATGACCCGATTGCGGGGTACCGTCTCCTTTTTTGCGCCGATGACGACCGACGCCGAATGGCGGCGGCTCAAGCACGAGTTGAAATGGATCAACCGACGGCTTGGCGCCGCGCGCGACCTTGACGTTCTGGTCCAGAAACAGGGCGAGAAGGATGCGCCGAGATTGACTGTCGACGAGCAGATCGCACTCGACCGGCGCTGGCTCGCGAGCCATGCGCGGCTGGCGCGAGCCCTCCAGTCATCGCGCTACCGCCGCCTCCTCCAGCGCACCTCGGATTGGATCGAACGCGGCCCATGGTCCTCTAGCGTCGGCTCCAGGCAGGATCGTCTGCGACAGGAGGCGCTGGGTGCGTGGTGCGGCCGCGTCCTGAGCCGCTGGCACGACCGCCTGGTGAAGCGCAGCCGCGGACTGGATCAAATGGATGAAGAGACGCTGCACCAGCTCCGGCTGAAGACCAAAAGGCTGCGCTACGCCATGGAAGACTACGGCCCCTACGTGCCGGATCGACCGCTGCACTGGTCGCAGGCGATCGCCAAGCAGCTCCGGCGCGCCCAGGGTGCGCTCGGCGAGATCAACGATGCCGCACAGGCTCCGATCCGCAACGGACTGCGCTTGAAAGCCAAGGCGCGCAAGCGGCTGCTGCGCGAGGCCGAGGCGGCCTATCGAGAATTGGGCCAGCTGGCCTGAGCTGGTGCGGCGTCTAGTGTGGCGTCTCGCAATTGCCTACCGCCTTTGCGGCCGGTCTGTCGTAGGCAATTGCGAGACATAAGCCACACTAGCGCTTTGATTTTGCTAGTGTCCTTTATGTCTCCGAATTACCGTGCGAGGGTGAGGCAAATGGGGCGGTAATTCGGAGACAGGACACTAGTGTCCCGGTTCGAACGTTCGTATCTCTTTGGCGCGAGCACTTATGCGAACGTTAGAACCAAAGGGGCACTAGCAATGATCATGATTCTGGTGCAGTTTTGGATCTGACGCTCGTTTGAAGAGCTCGCTGCAATACTGATACGAGCGTCAGATCTACCGCACTAGCCGCGAATCCGATTTCAAGTCGGGGCTGTTCCGGTCAACAGGCGGGAGGTGCGATCGCAAAGCCGCTGACCGTGCTTCATCAAAAGCTGGCTGTCGATCCGAAACGCTTCCGCCTGATGTTGGGTGCAATCATTGTAGGCGGTGGCGAGTTCGCGGATCGAATGGGCGCTTGCGACCCGCGCCACCAGCTCCGAGGTAATCTCGATTTCCACGTGCATGCGTTCGAGAATCTCGCCGGACGCCCGGGCCATCTCCTCGATCATCGCCCGCTGCAATTCGAGAGAGAATTGCAGGGCGTTGCGGCCGGAATCGGTCAGGCGCCTCGCATTTTCCGCAGCCAACCGGCTGGCATCGTCATCGTGGATGTGGAAGTCAGACATGACCGATCTCCCGTGGTTCCCAGCTCTTGGTTGGACCGCAATGCAAAATGAGCGTCAGGTCCACCACACTAGTGTCCCTATGTCTCCGAATGACCGTGCGAGGGTGAGGCAAATGGGGCGGCAATTCGGAGACAGGACACTAGCGTGACACCAGCGAGCAACGTTCGACCTCGCTTACCAGGCGCCGCGTCACCCCGCCGAACACCCATTCGCGCAACCGCGAATGACCGTAGGCGCCGGCGACAATGACGCCCGCCCCAAGCTCATCGGCGAGCCGATCGAGACGCTGAGCTGCATCGCCGCCCTCCTCCGGAACCATCGCATTGGCATTGATGCCATGCCCTCGTAACCAGCCGATGACGTCGCGGATCCGCGCCTCGGCCTGCGGCCGGTCGTCGCCGTTCTCGACGACCTCGACCACGGTGATGTCGCCGACTTTCTTCAGCAACGGCAGTGCGGCGGCCACTGCGCGACGGGCCTCGGGGGTATCCTTCCAGGCGATCATGCCGCGGCGAAGGTCAAGCCAGGTCGCGCCCGCCGGGACGATCAGCAGCGGCCGCCCCACCTGCATCACGAGATCGTCGGGATCGGCGTGATCGAACGGATCGGTGAGGCTTGAGCCGGCGCGGCCGCAAACGATCACATCCGCCGCCCGCGCCTGCTCGGCGACGAAGGCCGCGGGAAGGCTCAGCGCGCTGCGCCATTCGACCAGCTTGGCGCGGGGCGAGATCGCAGCCCTGAATACCTGCTCGAGATCCGCAAGATGCGTCCGAATCTCATTTTCGGTCCGCTCGACCAGTTGCTCTGCCGCTTCGCCGGACGTGTAGTAAAGTGGCGGGCTGAACTCGGCGGCGGCAATGCCGATGACGCGCGCGGCGAATTTCTCGGCAAGATCGCCGGCGACAGCGAGCGCCGCCTCATTGGGCTGACCGAGTGCGAGGCTCACCATCACCGTTGCGTAAGTCATTGCCCTCTCCCGTGCACGGCGGCCCTGTCTGCGCCTCCGACATCCAAGATCTTTCCGATCAAGACTGTTCCGATCAACAACCGTCCCGTTCGTATCCCTGGAGTTTCCGAAGTTCGTGCCAGCGTCCCTTTGTCTCCGAATGACCGTCCGAACGTGCGGCAAATGAAGCGGTCAGGGACACTAGAGTCCTGTCTCCGAATTACCGCCCTATTTGCCTCACCCTCGCACGGTCATTCGGAGACATAAGGACGCTAGCAAAATCAAAGTGCTAGTGTGGCTTATGTCGCGCAATTGCCTACGAGAGGCTTGCCGCAAAGGCGGTAGGCAATTGCGAGACGCCACACTAGCGGCTGAGCCGCGACAACCCATGAGCTAGATCAAAGATCTCTCGGCAAAGCCTGCTCATATCGTCAGCGGAAGATAACCTGGGGTTTTGCCATGCTGAAAGACATTCTTGCGCATATTCCCGCCGACGATCGCGACGGCGGTGTAATCGCTTGTGCCGTGTCCGCGGCACGTCTTTTCAATGCCCATCTCGACGGCCTGTCGGGCCCCGGCATTTCGGTTCACCCGGCGATCGCGCTCGGCGCCTCCTCTGCAGCGCTGGCGATCACTGCGGAAAATGACCCGGCGGTCGCGCGGGCCACGGCGGCGCTCGATCACCTGGAAGCGGCAGCCAAGGCCGCCGAAGTCCGACTGGGCGAACTGACAGTCTGCGACAGCCCCTATCCGGCCCACCAGCGCATGGCCGAACTTGCCCGCCTGTATGATCTCAACATTCTCGCCCAGCCGGACCGGTCGAGGCCCCGCTCCGGCGACGCTGTCCTCGAGTCCATCCTGATCCAATCCGGGCGGCCCCTGCTGGTCGTGCCCTATATATTCAAGGGGGCGCTCAAGCTCGATCGCGTCCTGCTGTGCTGGGACGGTGGCCGGCGGGCCGCCCGCGCGCTGCATGATTCAATGCCGTTGCTCCAGCGCGCCAAGGCGGTCACCATTGTCACCGTCAACGAGACGCTGCCGGACACCGACCGGCTGTCCTCGACGGCCTTGAGCGAACACCTCGCCCGCGGCGGGATCAATGCATCGGCCTTGCGCATCACCGCGGAAAAGCCTGAAATCCACGGCGCGATCCTGTCGCTCGCCGCTGATGACGGCGCCGACCTGATCGTCATGGGCGGTTACGACCACTCGCGGCTGCGCGAGCGCGCGTTCGGCGGAGTGACTCGGGGCATGCTGGAGACCATGACCGTCCCGGTGTTCATGTCGCACTAGTGTCCCGTTTCCAACGTTCGTATCCCATTGCAGCAGGCGCTCATACGAACGTTGGAAACAAGGGGACACTAGCATCGTTATGATTCTAGTTTTGTTTTGGATCTGACGCTCGTTTGAAGAACTCGCTCCAATGCTGAAACGAGCGTCAGATCCACCACACTAGTGTGGCGTCTCGCAATTGCCTACCGCCTTTGCGGCCAGTCTCTCGTAGGCAATTGCGAGACATAAGCCGCACTAGCTTTTTGATTTTGCTAGTGTCCCGATGTCTCCGAATGACCGAGCGAGGGTGAGGCAAACGAAGCGGTAATTCGGAGACAGGACACTAGCTGAGCGGAGCATCGGAAATGGCGATCCCGACCCTGATGGTGCATGTCGATCTGCAGGGCGGCGATGACGCCGCGCTGCGGCTGGCGGGCGAACTTGCCGGCCGGTTCGGCAGCCGCATCATCGGGGTCGCAGCCGGTTTCCCCGGCGTGCCCCTGCATGCCGAGGGCATGATCGCCACCAGCATTCTGGAGGTCGACGAGGAACGCTTCCGCCGCCTGATCGCGGCCGGCGAGGATCGTTTCCGGGCCGCACTCGCCAGCTGCGGCGCAGCGCTGGAATGGCGCTCGGCCGCGGCCAATCCGGCGCTGTTCCTCGCCGCCGAATCTCGCGCCGCCGATCTGGTGATCGCCGGCCGCGTGAACCCTGCTGCCGCCCGGCTGCCCAGTCTCGCACTCGACATCGGCGACGCCGTCATGGGGACTGGCCGGCCGGTCCTGGTGGTTCCACCGGACCGCGCCACATTGCGCCTCGACCGCGCCCTGGTCGGCTGGAAGGAGGCGCCCGAGGCGCGGCGCGCCATCGCCGCAGCCCTTCCGCTGCTGAAACAGGCGCGCGAAGTGCTCATTGTCGAGATCGTCCCGGAACAGCCGGACGAGAGTGCCGGCCGCGCCCTCGCCGACGTCGCCGCATGGCTGGCCGGGCACGGAATTGAGGCCGAGACCAAGACGGAACTCGCAGCCGGCCACGCCGGCAGCCATCTCGATCTGATCGCGGTGCAGGCCGGCGCCGACCTGATCGTCACCGGCGCCTATGGCCACTCGCGGCTGCGGGAATGGGCTTTCGGCGGGGTGACCCGACGGCTGCTGGACCATGCCTCGGTCTGCACGCTGCTGATGCATTGACGGCATGACTGGCGTGGTTGCATTCGGCGCAGTCCCGCCCCGTGGCGGCGCCGGACCAACGGTTGATCTGTGTCAACACCAGAATGCCGGCGGGGGATCATCGTTTCAGGATAATTTACCCGCCAAACCAGAAGGTCCGTCATGCGCGCTCATCAAATCATGACCCGTCAGGTCATCACGGTCGGAGCCGATACGCCGATCGCCGATGCTGCAGCCACCATGCTGCGTTACCACGTCAGCGGCCTGCCGGTTGTGAATGCGGCCGACAAGCTGATCGGCATCGTCTCCGAAGGCGATTTCCTGCGTCGCGCCGAAATCGGCACCCAGCGCCGACGCGCCCGCTGGCTCCAGATCCTGCTTGGACCCGGCAAATCCGCCAGCGAATTCGTCCACGAACAGGGCCGCAAGGTCGGCGAAATCATGACTCCCGATCCGTATACGGCGACCGAAGATACGCCGCTCGAGGATATCGTCAGGCTGATGGAGAAGCGTCACGTCAAGCGCCTGCCCGTCGTCGACGGCGACCGCATCGTCGGCATCGTCACCCGCTCCAACCTGCTGCGCGCCGTTGCCGACCTCGCCCGCGACGTGCCCGATCCCACCGCAGACGACGACCACATCCGCGAGCGCATCATCGCCGCCGTCGACAAGACCGACTGGCGCCCGTTCGGTCTTGCCGTCAATGTGCGCGACGGCATCGTCCATCTTCATGGCGTCATCACCGATGAAGCGTCGCGCCGTGCTGCCGTGGTCGCCGCCGAGAACGTTGCCGGCGTCAAGGAGGTCCACGATCATCTGTGCTGGGTGGACACCATGTCCGGCATGTACCTGAGCTCACCTGAAGACGAAAAATTAACGAAACGCAATCAATAGTTGCAAATCCCTCACACAAGCGGCCGGGGAAAACACGAAGATGAGTCACTTTCATGCGGTGGTCTGGCTGGATCACGAGCAGGCGCGCATTTTCCACGTCGGGCGGAACGGTGCCGACGAAGCCGTGCTGCGGCCGCATGACGCGGCGCCGCACATCCATCACAAGGCGAATTCGGTCGGCAGCGGCCATGTCCACGAAAGCAAGGCCTATCTCGGCGAAATCGCACAGGCCATCGCCGATGCCGGCGAGATCCTGATCATCGGCCCTGCCGGCGCCAAGAACGAACTGGCGAAATATCTGCAGGAGACCCATCCGGCGATTGCCAAACGGGTGATTGCCGTCGAAGCCGTGGCCCGCCCCACCGACGGCGAGATCGTCGCCCTGGCGCGCCACCACTTCAAGCTCGAGCCAACCCGAGCGGCGCCATCCGCCGGCAGCGCCACGCGCTGAGATCGGTACAACGTCCTATAAAGGGGCGGACGATTCCACCGTCCGCCCCCTTTCCGCCTCGGCCCGGGCCGGCTATTGATAAACGGCAGTCCAGCGCAAATAGCGCAGGAGCGGTGGAAGCTGAGGCCTGCAGATCGCGTGATCGGAGCCCATAAACCCATTATTGACCTTGTCCTGAGCGAGGAAAACCTCCGGCACGGCCTCGACGACGCGGAGGTTGGGCTGTGGGCGCTCGACCTGGTCGACCGGACATTCCATTGGTCGGACGCTGCCCGCCGGCTGTTCGGCGGCAGCGCCCCTGCAAACCTCGAGGCTCTCCTGGCTCCCCTCGCGGCCGAAGGGCGCAATCCACTCCGGGAGGCGGTCGATCGGGCGGTCAGCCAGGGAACTCCTTTCGACCTCCAGCATGGGATTGCAACCCCCGCGGGAATGCATTGGGTGCGCCTGCGCGGCGGCATAATCCGCGGCCCGGACGGTGCACCACGGCTGCTCGGCGGCGTGCTGATGGATATCGACGACCAGAAGCGCCTGGAAGAGGCCTTGCGCACCCGCGAAAGCCATCTGCGCTCGATTCTCGAAACCATCCCCGACGCCATGGTCGTGATCGACGAGCGCGGTATCATGCAGTCCTTCAGCACTGCCGCAGAACGGCTGTTCGGCTATTCGAGCAGCGAAGCCCTCGGCCAGAATGTCAGCCTGCTGATGCCCGAACCGGACAGCTCCAAGCACGACTCCTACATGGCGCGCTATCGCAGGACCGCCGAGCAGCACATCATCGGCATCGGCCGTATCGTCACCGGCCGCCGCCGCGACGGCACCACCTTTCCGATGCACCTGTCCATCGGCGAAATGAATCCCGGCGGTGATCGCTATTTCACCGGCTTCATCCGCGACCTCACCGAGCACCAGCAGACCCAGGCCCGGTTGCAGGAGTTGCAGTCCGAACTGGTCCATGTCTCGCGGCTCAGCGCCATGGGCGAAATGGCGTCCGCGCTCGCCCACGAGCTGAACCAGCCGCTGGCGGCCATCAGCAACTACATGAAGGGGTCTCGCCGCCTGCTCGGTGCCAGCGAGGACCCGAGCGCCGCCAAAATCGAAGTCGCGCTCGATCGCGCCGCCGAACAGGCCATGCGCGCCGGACAGATCATTCGCCGGCTGCGCAGCTTCGTGTCCCGCGGCGAATCCGAGAAGCGCGTCGAAAGCGTCGCCAAGCTGGTCGAGGAGGCCGGCGCGCTCGGCCTGACGGGCGCCCGCGAACAAGGCGTGTTGCTGCGCTTCAATCTCGACCCGGTGAATGATCTCGTGCTGGTCGACCGTGTGCAGATCCAGCAGGTTCTGGTTAATCTGTTCCGCAACGCCCTGGATGCAATGACGCAGTCGCCCCGGCGCGAGCTCTATGCCTCCAGTCACCGTATCGAAGGCGATCTCATCGAAGTCACCATTTCAGATACCGGCTCCGGCTTCGCCGAAGGCGTGCTGCCGAGTCTTTTCCAGACGTTTTTCACCACCAAGGAGAACGGGATGGGAGTGGGCTTGTCGATCAGCCGCTCGATCATCGAAGGCCATGGCGGCCGGCTCAATGCTGAATCCAACGAGTTCGGCGGGGCCACCTTCCGCTTCACGCTGCCCGCTGCACCGAACGAAGGAGCCGGCATCGATGGCTGAGGGCAAGGTCTACGTCATTGACGATGATCAGGCGATGCGGGATTCGCTGGAGTTCCTGCTCGGCTCGGCAGGATTCGACGTGATGCTGTTCGAATCCGCCCGGCGCTTCATCGAGGACTTGCCTTTGCTCGCCTTCGGCTGCGTGGTCTCCGACGTACGCATGCCCGATGTCGACGGCATCGAACTGCTCAGGCATCTCAAGGCCGAGCGGTCGGTGCTGCCGATCATCGTGATGACCGGCCACGGCGATATCCCGCTGGCGGTCGAAGCCATGAAGCTCGGCGCCCTTGATTTCCTCGAAAAGCCCTTCGACGACGACCGGCTGATCGTCATGATCGGCTCGGCGCTGAAGCAGGGGCGCGCCCAGGCCGAGGACGACGCCCTAATCGCGGAGATTGCCGACCGAATCGCCAGCCTCAGCCCCCGCGAACGGCAGGTCATGGAGGGGCTGGTGGCCGGCCTGTCCAACAAGCAGATCGCCCGGGACTACGACATCAGTCCCAGGACCATCGAGGTCTATCGCGCCAATGTGATGACCAAGATGCAGGCCGGCAGCCTTTCCGAGCTGGTCCGGCTGGCGATGCGGGGCGGGCTGATCAAGGACTGACAGCATTTGAGCTACGTCAAGCCGATCCTGCCAAATCTTGTGTAGTTTATTTTTCATGTACAGACCTAACCAGACCACAGCCCAGGCTGTTGCGCCGCGGATTGGCAGCATGCGCCCGCCAATCATCGGCGTCGTCGACGACGATCCCGGTGTCCTGGAATCGCTCGGTTTCCTTCTGGAAACCGAAGGTTTCGATGTGCGCACCTACCGTAGCGGCGCGGCCCTGCTGCGCGCTCCGGACCAGCCGCCGGTGGATTGCTTTGTCATCGACTACAAGATGTCGGGGCTCGACGGCATCACCCTCGCCAGCCGGCTGCGCGGGCGCGGCTCCGAGGCGCCTATCATCCTGATCACCGGCGACCCGGACGAGAACATCGGCCGGCGGGCCGCAGCCGCCGATATCTGCGCGGTACTGCACAAGCCGCACCTTGACGAAAGCCTGCTGGCCCATGTGCGCCGCCTGACCCGTCCAGATCCGGCCGGCGGCGACCTCCGGTAAACTACGTAAGGGTAACCCCTTAAGATAAGGAGCGAAATTTCGGCAGCGGGTCGATTCCCATAAACATGAGGCCAGCAGACAGTAATCAGGAGATGGCCCGTGCTCGCTCCCTCAAGCATCCAGCCAACCGCCACCCACCTCGATCTTCTCACTCCGACGCCCGGTGACGAGTTCAGCGCCGTGATGGGCCACGCCGGGCTGGTGGCCAGCGAATTCTCCTACAAGAAGGACGCCGAGATCTACGGCGAGGAAGAGCCGGCGGAATACGTCTATCAGGTGGTCCGGGGCGCGGTGCGCACCTACAAGCTCCTCTCGGACGGCCGCCGCCAGATCGGTACCTTCCACCTGCCGGGCGACGTTTTCGGCCTCGAGGCCGGTCCGGTCCACCGTCTCACGGCCGAGGCCATCATCGACACCTCCGTCCGCCTGGTGAAGCGCCGCAGCCTCGAGCACGCGGCCCTGGGCGACGTCCAGATCATGCGCGACCTGCTGCGGATGACCGCCGGCAGCCTCAAGCACGCCGAAGATCACATGCTGCTGCTCGGCCGCAAGACGGCCATGGAACGGGTGGCAGCCTTCCTGCTGGAGATGGACCGCCGCCTTGCGGTCGCCGGCATGATGGCCTTGCCGATGTGCCGCCGTGACATCGGCGATTACCTCGGCCTCACCCTCGAAACCGTGTCCCGCGCCCTGTCACAACTGCATGAGCAGGACGTGCTCGGCTTTTCCGGCGCACGACAGATTGTCCTGAGAAATCGGCAACGTCTGCGCAGCATGGACGCATGACCGCGCAGCAGTTTAACACGCAGTTTAATTGACGCCTTTCCTCCCGCGAGACTACACCCAGCTTAGAACAGTTCTAAACTGGGTTTTTTCTGGTGAATGTCTCCGACACAAGTCCTTCCGCCACCTCGCCGGCTCGTCACCCGCGAGGCAGAGCTCTTGAAGCCGCCTCTGCTGCGGCTGTCATCGCCATCCTCGGCGCCTGGGCGTCCCCGGCCCGCGCCATCGACGAGATCCAGGTCTACAATGCCGCCATCGTGGCGCCCGGGCAGTTCGCCATCCAGCAGCACTACAATTACGTGGGCATCGGCCAGAAGGATCCTCCCTTTCCGGGCGGATTTCCCTCGAACCACAGCCTCAACGGAACGCCGGAATTCGCCTATGGTCTGACCGACTGGTGGGAGGTCGGGCTCTACCTGCCGTTCGCGGTGCAGGACGACCGCTTCCTGTCGGACACTTTCAAGGTCCGCACCCTGTTCGTCACGCCGCAGGCCGACAAGCGCACCTTCTTCTACGGCGTGAATTTCGAGTTCGGCCTCACATCGCCGCCATTCTCACAGTCGCGTTTCGAGGTCGAGGTCAGACCGATCTTCGGATATCGCAAGGACGGCTGGGAATTCATCGTCAACCCGATCGTCGACGCGAGCTTCGGCAGGTTCGGCACGTTGGATTTTGCCCCGGCCGCGCGCGTCGCCCGTCTGCTCGACCACGACGTCGCCCTGGGCCTCGAATACTACGCCGACTTCGGCGAGATCGGAAATTTCGGCAAGCTCGCCGACCAGCAGCACACGCTGTTCGCGGTCACGGATTTCAAGCTGGGCGAATTCGATATCGATCTCGGCATCGGCTATGGCCTGACCCGGGCCTCCGATCGCCTGGTAGCCAAGACCATCATCAGTTACGCCTTCCCGCCGCCCGACGGTTCAGCCGACGAGTACGGTCCGATCGCGCCGGTCAATCCGATGTCGCACACCGCGCTGCACGGCTTTCAGCCGTAACGATCCTCAAACCGGCGGCGTCCGGCGCAACCCGAAACGCTCCCAGGCCTCGAACAGCGCATTGCAGAGCTTGTCGAGATCGGCGTCGCTGTGCAGCGGCGTCGGCGTGATCCGCAGCCGCTCGGTGCCGCGCGACACCGTCGGATAGTTGATCGGCTGAATATAGATGCCGTGGCTGTTGAGGAGGAAATCGCTCACCGCCTTGCAGGTCTCGGCGTCGCCGATCAGCACCGGAACGATGTGGGACGGATTGCGAATCTGCGGCAGCCCCATGGCATCAAGACGACGCTTGAGCAGCATCGCGCGGTCCTGATGCCGCAACCGTTCAGCATTCGAGGCCTTGAGATGACGGATCGCCGCGCTCGCCGCAGCGCAGACCGGCGGCGGCAGCGCCGTGGTGAAGATGAAACCGGGTGCGTAGGACCGCAGCGCGTCGATCACCGTGGCCGAGGCGGCGACATAGCCGCCGAGACAGCCGAAGGCCTTGGCGAGGGTCCCTTCAATCACGTCGATGCGATGGGCGACGCCGAGCTGCTCGCTGATGCCCCCGCCGCGGGGCCCATACATGCCGACGGCATGAACCTCGTCGCAATAGGTCATGGCGCCGTAGCGCTCCGCGAGATCGCAGATCTCGGCGATCGGGGCGACATCGCCGTCCATCGAATAGAGGCTCTCGAAAACGATCAGCTTGGGGCGCCGGCGGCCGGCGGCATTCAGCAACTCCTCGAGATGAGCGACATCGTTGTGGCGGAAGATGCGCTTCTCGCAATTGGACTGATGCACGCCCTCGATCATCGAATTGTGATTGAGAGCGTCGGAAAAGATCAGGCAGTCCGGAATGAGCTTGGCGAGGGTCGAGATCCCGGCCTGGTTGGAGACGTAGCCCGAGGTGAAGACCAATGCCGCCTGCTTGCCGTGGAGATCGGCGAGATCGGCCTCCAGCTCGACCAGCGGATGATTGGTGCCCGCGATGTTGCGCGTGCCGCCGGCGCCCGTCCCCATGCGCGAGGTGGTCTCGACCATGGCGCGAAGCACCTGCGGATGCTGGCTCATGCCGAGATAGTCGTTGGAGCACCACAGCACGATATCGCGCTTGCCGTCGGGGGCGTGCCAGATGGCGTGGGGAAAGCGGCCGGCCTGCCGCTCGATATCGGCGAAGACACGATAGCGCCGTTCTGCGTGCAACCGATCCAGCGCGCCCTGAAGCAGCGTCTCGTAATCGGGGGGGGACAGCTGTTGGCGGACGATGTCGCAGAACCGCTCCGGTTCCTCGACGGCCAGGTCCGGATGCAGATTATGAACCGTCGCGCTCTGTGCCGTCATCGTCATCCCGCTGAGATCAAATGCAGTCGAGCGGCGAACATGCGCTCTATGAGAAATCCTTCGTTGACCCAGATCAATCGCAAGCCCCGGCAAGGTCACGCCGACGACAATGGCAAGCACCGCCTCCCGGCGGACGGCAGACGCCGACGGCGCGACCACGCTTGGGCCGGCCCGCCGGGACCCTTGATGGCTGGCCGGATGCCCTACTGGCCCGGTTGCTGCTGCCCGGGCGACGGCTCATCGTCCGCGATGGCCCGCCAGGCGGCACCATCGAGGTCTTCGTACTGGCCGTTGCGCAGCGACCACAAGAAGCCGGCCAGCCCGGCGAAACCGAGCAAGAGGGCCAGCGGCACGAGATAGATCAGGACTTCCATGGATCAAGCCTCCGTGCCGGCACTACGGCCACGCAACGCGTTCATGATCACCAGGATCGATGAACCGCTCATCGCTGCGGCCGCGATCAGCGGGGTCGCCAGCCCGGCGATGGCGATCGGCACGGCGATGACGTTATAGCCGATTGCCAGCCCAAGGTTCTGCCGCATCAGGCCGACAGCCTTGCGCGAAAAATCGACCGCTTTGAGGACCGGCGACAGATCCTTGCCGAGAAAGACCAGATCGGCCGCCGCCTGGCTCAAATGGGTGGCGCTGATCGGCGACATCGAGACGCTGGCCGCGGCCAGCGAAGGCGCGTCGTTGAGACCATCGCCGACCATCATGACGTGATGGCCCTGGCGCTTGAGTTCCTCGATCCGGGCAATCTTCTCGGCAGGATTGACGCCCGCACGCCAGGTATCGACGCCGAGGGCGGTCGCCGCCTGGCGCACCGCCGGCTCGCGGTCGCCTGACAGGATTTCGACGGCGATGCCGCGCTCACGTAGCCTGGCCACGACTTTGGCGGCATCCTCGCGCAACCGCTGGCGCACCGCGAAGACCTGGTGCACCTCGCCATGGCGGAAGGCGACGACGGAAACCTCAGGGTCGGTTGCGAGCAGCTGGCGCGCCGCCGCTTCGGCATCGCAGAACGCCGGGCTGCCGAGCCGGGCCTCGATGCCATCGACCACGCCGCGCACGCCCCGGCCCGGCTCCTCGACAATGTCCGGCAACGGCAGCTTGGCTCCCGCGGCCTGGGCGACGGCGGCGGCCACCGGGTGATGGCTGGCGAGGGCCAGGCGGCCAGCCAGTGCCACCACGCCATCCGGAATGGCGTCGCGGTTGACCACATCGAGGTCCGGCAGCGTGAGAGTGCCGGTCTTGTCGAAGACGATGGTGTCCACCGCGGCGACCCGCTCGATCGCGTCACCGGAGTTCAGCAGCACGCCGGCCCGGAACATGGCGCCCGCCGCGACGGTCTGCACCGCGGGAATGGCAAGACCGAGCGCGCAGGGACAGGTGATGATCAGCACCGCGATGGCGGTCACCGTCGCGTCGTGCCAGTTGGCGCCGGCCAGCGCCCAGCCCACCAGGGTCATCAGCGCCGTGGCATGAACCACCGGCGCATAGAGCCGCGACGCCCGGTCTGCGAGCCGCACATAGCGCGAGCGGGCCTGCAGGGCGTTGTCGAGCAGGCGGCTGATCTCGTCGAGCAGCGTGCCTTCGGAGGCGGCCGCGACACGCACCCGCAACGTGCCCGACACGTTCAGCGTGCCGGCGTAGACCTGGGTCCCCGGCCCCGCCGCCACATGGGCGGTTTCGCCGGTGATCAGGCTCTGGTCGATCTCGGAGCGGCCCTCGACCACGGAGCCATCGATGGCGCAGCGCTCGCCAGGCCGCAGCAGCACCAGGTCGCCGGCATTGATCGCCGCGACCGGAACTTCGCGAATCTCTTCCGGCGAGACGAACTTGGTCGCGGTCTCCGCCTTCAGAGCGGCAAGATTGCCGGCCACCGCGCGGGTGCGACGGCGCATATTCTGGTCGAGAAAGCGCCCTGCCAACAGGAAGGTCAGCAACATGATCGCCGCGTCGAAATAGGCGTGCTCGGCGTGATTGATGGTTTCCACCACCGACATGCCGAGCGCCAGCACCACGCCGATGCTGATCGGCACGTCCATATTGACGCTGCGCGCCCGCAGCGCCGTGAAGGCCGAGCGGAAGAATGGCTGGCCGGCATAGGCCGCCGCCGGCAGCGCGATCAGCGCCGACAGCCAGTGGAAGAAATCGCGCTGCTCCGGCAGCATGTCGGTGACGTTGCCCGACCAGACCGGGACCGACAACATCATCACGTTCATCGTGGCGAAAGCCGCCACCCCGAGACAACGCAGCAGGAAACGCGTCTGCTGCACCTCGGCAAGCTCGGCGCGCACGGGCTCGTAGGGATAGGCCTTGTAACCGAGCTCGGCGAGACGATCGATCAGGCCGGCCGGGTCCACCGCCCCTGCCCGCCATTCCACTGCGACGCGCCGGTCCGTCAGGTTGACCCGCGCCAGCGTCACGTCAGGCAGCGCGGAGAGGCCACGCTCGATCTTGGTCATGCAGCCGGCGCAGGTGACACCCTCGACCGCGAGGTCGAGATGCGCGAGGCCCGAGCCCATGTCCTTGACGTAATGGGAATAGTCCCGCGTGACCTGCATGGGCCGCCGATTCAGTTGACTTCATTCAGTTCAGGATGACGCGATTCTTCGACAGAAAGACCCGCTTGCCCGCCGCATCTGCTTCCAGCACGAGATCCCACTGACCCGGCGCCACTTCGGCGACGTTGGCGCGATAGATGCCGGCTTCGCGCTCGGCGAGCTCGAGAACCTTGTCCTCGCGCTTGTCGGCGGGGCGCTCCAGCCGTCCGGAAAACGCGACGCCGGCGACCGGTTGCCCGTCGTGGTCGTGCGCCTCGATCCGCAGCGCCGCCATGCCGTCCGGGCGGCGCTCGATCTTCGCATCGACCTTCCAGGCGCGCTGGGCCTGCTCGTGCGCCGCCTTGATTTCGTCCTTGTAGGACAGGCTCGCGGCATAAGCGCTGTCGACCTCGGTGCCCGGCAGCGTACGCACGGCCAGATCCATCATGACGACATTGACGCCGATGACGACGGCGAAGAAGGCGACCGTGGTCACCAGGACGAAGCGTCCGGTGATCGGTTTCGGGGCGCGTTCGGTTTTGCTCATGACGTCGCTCTCACGGGGTGACGAAATTGTCTCGGGCGGTGGCGATCTCGCCGCTACCCACGTCGGTGATGCGGAAGATGACCGGGCTCGACGCATCGAGGCGGATATCCGGCTCGGCGGTCAGCAGCACCCGCAACTCCTCCGTCTGATCCTTGCCGATCACGACGGAGGGCCGGTCCGAACCGTTGCTGTCATTGCCGATCACATGCACTTTCAGCCCGGGAATGCCGTCGACGCCGACCGTCACGGTGCGTTCGGTGCTGTGCTTGTTGAGCAGCCGCACCGTATAGGCATTGCGCACCGCGCCATCGCTGAGCCGGACAGCCACCGGATTGCGGTCATGCAGCACATTGACGTCGAGGAGATGCCGCGTCAGCAGCGCGTACAGCATGACCGCGCCGACGCCGGCAATCAGGGCCACATAGGCGATCGTGCGCGGGCGCACCGGCCGATAGATCTCCGGCTGACCTGCCATCCGGCGCTGGATGTTGATATCGTTGTCATAGCCGATCAGCCGGTTGGGCCGGCCGATCTTCTCCATCACGCTGTCACAGGCGTCGATGCACAGGCCGCACTGGATGCAATCGAGCTGCGGCCCGTTGCGGATGTCGATGCCGGTCGGACACACCGCGATGCACTGGCGGCAGTCGACGCAATCGCCGACCCGCTCGCCCAAAGCGCGCAGCTCCGCGGCCTTCTTCAGCGAGGTGCGCTTCTCGCCGCGGTCATATTTGTAGGTGACGTTGAGCGCCCATTCATCGGTCAGAGCCGCCTGGATGCGCGGCCACGGACACATGTAGACGCAGACCTGCTCGCGCATGAAGCCGGCCAGCACGTAGGTCGTGAAGGTCAGGATGCCGATCCAGATGTAGGCCAGCACCGGCGCCTGGAACGTCAGGAGTTCGCGCACCAGGGTCGGCGCGTCGTCGAAATAGAGAACCCAGGCACCGCCGGTCCACCAGGCAATCATCAACCAGATCGAATGCTTCGCGGTGACCTCGTACATGCGCTGGAGCGTGACGCCGCCATCGGCCGCCTTGGCGGCCTTGCGCATGCGCTCGCGCCGGTCGCCCTCGATGAGACGCTCGACCGCGTAATAGAGGTCCGTCCACACCGTCTGCGGGCAGAGGTAGCCGCACCAGATACGTCCTCCCAGCGCGTTCATCAGGAACAGCGACAGAGAGGCAAGGATCAGCAGGCCGGTAAAATAGTAGACTTCCTGCGGCCACAGCTCGATGAAGAAGAAATAGAACCGGCGGTTGGGCAGATCGATCAGAACGGCCTGATTGGGGGCGCCGATCCCACGATCCCAACGCACGAAGGGCAACAGGTAATATATGCCCAGGCAGACGGCCATCAGCCGCCATTTGATGCTGCGAAATGTGCCGGAAACGCTTTGCGGATAGACCTGCTTGCGCGCCGCATAGAGCGGCGCTTCGGTCGCTTTTTCCAGTTCGCTGGGACGTGTGAGCTTGTTCATCAGAATGTCAGGGGGTCCGGTTCCACGGCTTGTTTGGCGGCTATTTACACCATGTGCTGCGGAATCGAACCCCTTATTGATTCAACTCAACCAAGGAGCATTTTGTTGCACGCCCAGCCCCTGCTCTTACTTGCCGCCGCCCAGCGAGTGGACGTAGACAGCAAGCGCCTTGATGGTCGGCGCATCGAGCCGGCTGGCCCAGCTCGGCATGACGCCACCCCGGCCGTTGGTGATGGTTTCGATCACCGTGGCCTCGTCAGATCCGTAAAGCCAGATCTTGTCGGTCAGGTTCGGCGCGCCGAGCTCCTGATTGCCCTTGCCGTCGGCGCCATGGCAGGCGGCGCAATTGTCCGCAAAGATCTTCTCGCCCTTGGCCTTGTCGTAGCCCTGGCGGGTCGGCAGACCTGACAGCGACCGGACGTAATTGGCGACGGTGACGATCTCATCCGGCTTGAGCACGCCGTCCTTGCCGAAGGCGAGCATGTTGCCTTCATGTGCCTTGGCGTGGCCCGAACGCGCGCCGAACTCGATGGTCTGCATGATCTGTTCGATCTTGCCGCCCCACAGCCAATCGTCGTCGTTCAAGTTGGGGAAACCCTTGGCGCCGGCCGCGCCGGTGCCGTGGCACGGAGCGCAGTTGTCGCCAAACGCCGCCTTGCCGCGCGCCCGGGCCAGCGCCAGCAGCGCCGGGTCCTTCTCGATGTCGCCGACCGGAATGGTCGCCAGAACGGCCATCTTCGCACCGCGCAGCTTCTCCAGATTGGCGAGATCCACCGCAACGCTGGCGCGGGAGGAATAGCCCAGCACGCCCGAGGTGTAACCCGAGATCATCGGCCAGGCCGGGTAGACCACCCAGTAGCCGACGGCCCAGATGATGGTGGCATAAAAGGTCAGCAACCACCACCGCGGCAGCGGCGTGTTGAGTTCCTTGATGCCGTCCCACTCGTGTCCGGTCGTCGACGTGCCGGAGACAGCGTCGATTTCAGTATGATCGCTCATTTCCCCTCACTCCTCGCGCAACGGAAGTTTTGACGCCGCATCGAACGTCGCCTTGTTGCGTGGCCAGAGGGCGTAAGCAACGATGGCGATGAAGATGGCGACGAATAGCGGCGTCCAGACTGTGAGGACGACGTCCGAGGCGATATTCTCAATGTTGACGATTGCCTTCATGTCGCGGTCTCAGCGGAGGTTGGCTTTTTCGTTGTAGAGCTTGAAGTCCACCATCGTGCCGAGCACCTGAAGATAGGCGATCAGCGCGTCAAGCTCCGTCGGATTGCCCGGCTTGCCGTCGAAGTTGCGCGCCACGGCCTTCGGGTAGCGCTTGAGCAGCGCATCCGCATTGTCCGGATCGACCTGGGCCTTCATGTCGGCCTCGGCGTTGGCGATTTCTTCTTCGGTATATGGCACGCCGATCAGGCGCTGGGTTCGCATGTCGTCGGCGATGGCCTTGGTGTCGACCTCGCTGCCGGCCAGGAAGGAGTAGCCCGGCATCACCGACTGCGGCACGATGGCGCGCGGATCCTTCAAGTGGGTGACGTGCCACTCGTCCGAATACTTGCCGCCGACGCGGGCGAGGTCAGGCCCGGTCCGCTTCGACCCCCACTGGAACGGATGGTCGTACATGCTCTCGGCCGCCAGCGAATAGTGCCCGTAGCGCTCCACTTCGTCGCGCAGCGGACGGATCATCTGCGAGTGGCAGAGATAGCAGCCCTCGCGGACATAGATGTTTCGTCCCGCGAGTTCCAGAGGCGTGTAGGGCCGCACACCGTCGACCTTCTCGATGGTGCTCTTGAGGTAAAACAGCGGCCCGATCTCGACCAACCCGCCGATGGCGATGACGACAAGAATGCCGACAATGAGGATGATCGAGTTTTTCTCGAAGACCTGATGACGAGTCCAAAACGACATGTTGTTCGTCCCTTATTCGGCGGGAGACAGCGCGACGCGCGGGGCTTCGGTGGTGGCCACCTCGCCCGCCCGGACCGTCATCCAGAGATTGTAGGCCATGATCAGCGCACCGATCAGGAACAGGGCCCCGCCCGCCGCACGGATCACATAGAAGGGATGCATCGCCTCGACGGTCTCGATGAAGGAGTATTCGAGGAAGCCGAGCGAGGTGTAGGCCCGCCACATCAGCCCCTGCAGGATGCCCGACACCCACATCGCCGAGATGTAGAGGACGATGCCGAGGGTCGCGATCCAGAAGTGCCAGTTGACCAGCTTGAGGCTGTAGAGCCTGCGATTCCAGATCCAGGGCACGAGGCAGTACAGCGCGCCGAACGACACGAAGCCGACCCAGCCGAGCGCACCGGAGTGCACGTGTCCGATGGTCCAGTCGGTGTAGTGGCTGAGCGAGTTGACCACCTTGATGGACATCATCGGGCCTTCGAAGGTCGACATGCCGTAGAAGGCCACCGACACCACCAGCATGCGCAGCACAGGGTCGGTCCGCAGCTTGTCCCAGGCACCCGACAGCGTCATCAGACCGTTGATCATGCCGCCCCAGGACGGCATCCACAGCATGATCGAGAAGGTCATGCCCAGCGTCTGCGCCCAGTCGGGCAGCGCCGTGTAGTGCAGATGGTGGGGACCGGCCCAGATGTAGAGGAAGATCAGCGCCCAGAAGTGGATGATCGACAGGCGGTAGGAATAGACCGGCCGCTCGGCCCGCTTCGGCACGAAGTAGTACATGATGGCCAGGAAGCCGGCGGTCAGGAAGAAGCCGACCGCGTTGTGGCCGTACCACCACTGGAACATGGCATCCTGGACGCCGCCCCAGACGATGTACGACTTGGAGCCGAACACCGACACCGGCACGCTCGGATTGTTGCCGAGATGCAGCACGGCGATGGTGACGATGAAGGCGAAGAAGAACCAGTTCGCCACATAGATATGCGGCTCCTTGCGCTTGATCACCGTGACCAGGAAGACCAGCAGATAAGTCACCCAGACGATGGTCAGCCACAGGTCGGAATACCATTCCGGCTCGGCATATTCCTTGCCTTGCGAGACGCCGAGCAGATAGCCGGTGCCCGCGATCAGGATGAAGAAGTTGTAGCCGAGGACGACGAACCACGGTGCGAGATCGCCCGCGAGGCGCACCCGCGAGGTCTTCTGCACGACGTAGAATGAGCTGGCCAGCAGCACGTTGCCGCCGAAGGCAAAGATCACCGCAGAGGTGTGCAGCGGCCGCATCCGGCCGAAGCTGATCCAGGGAAGATCGAAGTTGAGCAGCGGATAGGCGAGCTGCAGGGCGATGATCAGGCCGACGGTAAAGCCGGCGATGCCCCAGAACATGGCCATGAAGGAGGCGAACTTGATCGGTCCGAAATTGTAGTTCGGCCGGCCGTCGATCTCCTGCGGCGCGAGCCCCGCCCGGTTGAAGTAGCGATTGAAGATGGCCATCACCGCGGCCACGCTCGCCGCCGCCGCCAGATAGGCGTGGAAGGCGAAGGCCGCGTCGCGAGCCTGCGAGGCAGCGTAGATCGAGAGGAGAACCGTCAAGGCGAAGATCAGCGCTAGACTGGTCTCACCGAAAGTCATTCGTTTTGTTTGTGCTTGTGGCTGTATCATAGCGCCCCACTTCGCGGTTGGTCAGCTGCGGCTCATTAATCGCAAATTCGCCCAACTTGGATTGATCGAGATCAAACCGTTCAATCGCCCTGTTCATAGGCGCGTTCGAAGACAGTTTTGGATGAAAAATGCCGCGACAGCGGGCAGATTGCACAGGCAATCGCGCGAATCCGCGCCGCCGTCGGCGCCAAGATGATCACGGATGGCGACGCCGCCGGGCATACGCCCGCCGGCGCACGCGCCGCGAGCATTCATCCCGCCGTCATGGTCTGGGATCGAGGGCCGCCACGCCGAATCAGCGCATCCGGCTATTGGACCTGCTGCAGTGATTCGATGGTCCAGGCGTTGTCGCAGAACTCGTGGAAATGCGTCGGCAGAGTCCCGGCGGCAATCTCACGGTGGCAGCGCCGCTTGTCGCCACAGAACGAGCAGACCCGCTGCATGTCGGCGAGCAGCAGGGGCTGGGTCATGGCGAGGCGCTCCTCGTCGATGCCCAGCATGACGAGCAGCTGGGGCAGTTCGTCCGCCGCGTGGGGCCCCTGCCGCACGAAGGCATCGAGATCCGAGGGGGCGACGCCGAGATCATGGGCGATCTGGGTGAAGGCCCCGCCGTCGTCGTGGGACAGCTCCTCGATCTCGTGCACCGCCCGGCGATGGTCCAGCCACGATCCGAACTTCTCGATCAGCTGGGTGATGGGATGTGAAGCACTGGTCATGTTCTGCCTCGCGTCAGCGCGCCTGTTTATGAAAATATTGACGCAGCTCCGGGGGCCGGACGTTGCGCTGGATCAACCACGCCGGGACTACACCGCGACGCTGAAACGGCCGGTGCGCTGGCGCAGATAGACGTCGAACACCGAGGCGATCACCCGGGCGACGGTGCGGCCCGGCGGCGTCACCACCACGACCGTCCCCTCGATCCGGGCCAACCCGTCGGTCACGAAGGGCCGCAACAATGCGCGCTCTTCGGAGAAGTCCTCCCCCGGCGCCAGCGCCGCGAGATCGGCGCGAAAATGGCAGAGCAGGCTTTCGATGATCCTCGCCCTGGTGCGGTCGCCCGCATCGATCCCGCAGCCGCGCGCGCTCGGCATTATCCCGCTGTTGACCGTTCGCACATAGGTCGGCACGTCGACGATGTTCTGAACATAGCCGTCGCGGAATTCGGAGATGGCCGAGGCGCCGAAGGCAACCAGAATATTGCGGTCGTCATCGGTATAGCCCTGGAAGTTGCGGTGCAGCCGACCTTCCGCCGCCGCCAGGGCGAGCGGGTCCTCGGCCAATGCGAAATGGTCGATGCCGATCTTGACGTAACCGTGCTGCTGGAATTCCTCGGCGATGGTCTGCGCCTGCTCGAAGCGGGCGTCGGCGTCAGGCAGGGTCGTGGCGTCGATGCGGCGCTGGTTGGCCTTGCGCTCCGGCAGATGGGCGTAGCCGTAATGGGCGATGCGGTCGGGGTGCAGGGCGATGACCGTGGCGCAGGTCTTGCGCAATGACTCCACCGTTTGCAGCGGCAGGCCGTAGATCAGATCGAAATTGAGATGGTTGATGCCTGCGGCGCGCAGGGCGGCAACCGCACCCTGCACCACCGACAGCGGCTGCAGCCGGCCAATTGCTGCCTGAACCAGCGGATTGACATCCTGCACGCCGAGACTGGCGCGGTTGACACCAAGAGATGCGAGCGCAGCGGCCAGTTCGGCGGTCACATAGCGCGGATCGAGTTCGATGGCATGTTCGAAGCGGGGCTCGAAATCGAAATACTCGCGCAGCACCGCCACCACGGACGCGAGCCCCTCGCCACCGAGGATGCTCGGCGTGCCGCCGCCCCAATGCAGCCGGGCAACCGGCACCTTGGCCGTGAATTGACTGCCGACCAGGCGAATTTCGCGCTCCAGCGCCTCGCGATAGCCCTCGACCGTGTCCTCGCGATTGGTCTTCTTGGTGTGACAGCCGCAATAGAGGCAGATGTCGCGGCAATATGGAACGTGAAGATAGAGCGAAATCGCTTCGCTGCCATCGAGCTGCGCAAGCCAGCGCCGGTGATCGTCGCTGCCGCTCAGCGGCGCGAATTCGGCCGCTGTCGGATAGGACGTATAGCGCGGAACCTGCAGCGTGGCGAGGCGGCGAACCGCGGCGTCGATCGCCGAGTCATCCCCGTCCGGCGCCAGGACGGGCGCGGCCGAATCCGTTGATGATGCCATTGATCAGAATGTCCTTCGTCGCGGACCGCTGCCGAATGCGCGCGGTTGCGGCGCCGGGCGATTCTCGTGATCCACAAAGATCAGGATCACCGTCAGCATCGTCGAGACGATAGCGACGGCGGCGACGAGGATCAGCGCGATACCGGACATCCGAGGGTCCTCCGAATTACATTTGAAAGCATGCGCTTCGCTCCTCGATGCCACTTTGATCGGGATCAAACTGATGGCCTTTTCCTTCGGAATGAGAGTGCCTTGCGCCGAGACAACCCTCAGCTCTCGATTTCGGCGGCACCCGGTTCATCGGCCCCCTCGTGCGGCACGGCGGAGCCGGCGGCACGGCCCAGAGCCACCTTGTTGATGTGATCGGCGATGCTCGGCTCGCGGGCGATCAGCGTCCTCAGGTCGGTGGCATCCAATACCAGCAGCTTCACCCTGGTCAGTGCGGTGACCGTCGACGACCGCTTGGCCTTTTTCAAGATCGCACGCTCGCCGAAAAAGTGGCCGGCGCCCAGCCGGACCGGCCGGACCCTGCCCTCACGGCCGAGTTCGATTTCGACCTCGCCATCGGCAATGAAGTACATCGAATGAGCTTCCTCGCCGCGCCGGACGATGATGTCGCCGCGCTCGGCCTGGCGCGCCCGCAACAGCTGCATGACATGGGCGATGTCGCCGGCGGTCATGCGGGCGAACAGCGGCACGCGCGCCACCATGCTCCAGGTGACGATGAATTCGCGCTTGTGGATCACCTCGGAGAAGGCCGTGGCGACGATACCGACCGGCAGTGCCACCATGATCAGGCCGCCGACAATGGTCGTCGCCGCGACCATCTTGCCGAGACCGGTCACCGGCACCACGTCGCCATAGCCGATGGTGCTGAGGGTGACGATCGCCCACCACATGGCGTCGGGAATGGTGCCGAACTTCTCGGGCTGCGCCGTCCCCTCGACCACATGCATCATGGCGGCGGAGAGCAGGGTCGTACAGGCGAGGATGACAAGGCAGCCGATCAACGCGCGCCGCTCGCTCCACAAGACGTCGAGCAGAGAGCGCATGCCGGACGAATACCGGGCGAACTTGAACACCCGCAGCACACGCAGGATCACCAGGATGCGCAGGTCGCCAGGGCCGAAATTCGCGATCCACAACGGCGCCAGCGCCAGGAAGTCGATGACGCCATGGGCGCTGAGGATATAGGCCCGCCGCGCGGCGATCGCCGGCAGGTCGCGGTAAGGCAGATGCTCGGGTGCAATCCAGATCCGCAGAATGTATTCGACCGTGAAGGCAACGATGACCACCGCCTCGACGACGGCGAAGGCCAGACCGTAGCTGTCATGCAGACGAGGCACCGTGTCGAAGACGGTCGTGGCGACGCCGGCCAGGATCAGGATCTCGATGCCGCGGCTGACCAGCGGCCCGAGCCAGCCGCTTTGCGGCGTATCCTCCAGAATGTCGTAGAAGCGGCGACGGATTTCATCCGAACCGGCCGGCTCGGCGTCCACAGCGGCCGTGTTGTCCGGCTTCGAAGCCGCAGACTGCCGCGTCATGCCGCCGCCAAGGCCTCCACCCGCTTGAAATCGAGCAGACGCACGCCGCCGGGGACGATGATGATAACCTTGTCGCGCTCCAGGCGGGTGAAGGTCCTGCTCACCGTCTCGATGGTCAGGCCGAGGAAATCGGCGATGTCCTGCCGGCTCATGGGCAGCGGCAGGGTCTTGGACGGCATACCGTGCCGCTCGAGGCGATCGCGCCAGCCGACCAGGAAGGATGCAACCTTCTCGTCCGCCGAACGCCGGCCGAGCAGCAGCATCTGGTCATGCGCGAGGTTGAGGTCGCGATTGGCGAACTCGTTCATGCGGCGCAGGAAGTGCGGCTTGTTTTCCACGTAGCGCTGAAAGGCCGTCCTGGAGAAGCGGCACGCCACTACCGGGGCGACGGCGTCGGCGGAAAAGCTGTAGCGATCGGCAGGACCCATGCCGAGGAAATCGCCGGGCAGAGCGAAACCGACGATCTGACGGCGGCCGTCCGGCAGCAGCTTGTACAGCCGCACCACGCCTTCGTTGATGTTGAAGACGGAGTCGGCGAGTCCGTCCTGAAGGAACAGGGTCGATTTGGGCGCGATATGCACCAGGTGCGAAAGCCGTTCGAAACCGCGCAACTCGGCCTGATCGAGCACTGAGCACAGGCTAAAGGAACGGACCCCGCAGTCGGCACAAGGCTCCTGGCAGGCCTCAATCGGGATGATCGTCCGTTCCATTCTTGCTCCCTTCGGCGGGCCACCTGATGAACCCATGCCAACGCACGGGAATAACATGCATTTTACCCATTGCCGCCACGGCCACTTGATTCAGATCAATTCGGCGAGGGCCCGATTGCCTAGTGTCCCGTCTCCGAATTACCGCTACGTTTGCCTCGCACTCGCACGGTAATTCGGAGACATAGGGACACTAGCAAAATCAAAGTGCTAGTGTGGCTTATGTCTCGCAATTGCCTACGAGAGGGTTGCCGCGAAGGCGGTAGGCAATTGCGAGACGCCACACTAGCATCATGATGATTCTAGTGTGGTTTTGGTCTGACGCGCGAACGAAGAACGCGCTCCAATGCTGAAGCGAGCGTGAGATCCACCGCACTCGGTGACCGCCTTTGGCAAGAATCCCCCTCGGGAGATGTGGACAAATGCGGAAAACCGGCCCGGGTGCGCTCGCCGTTCTGCTGGTGACGGGCATGACTGCCCTGGCGGCCTCCCCGTCCGAGCAGCGTGGCCGGACATTCGCCATCCACAATTGCGCCAATTGCCACTCGATCAGCAAGGTCGGCCCCAGCCCTCTGGCGGTGGCTCCGCCGTTCCGGGATCTCCACCATCGCTATGCGGTCGAAACCCTGTCGGAAGCCTTCGCCGAAGGCATCTATACCGGGCATCCCACCATGCCCGCCTTCCAGCTCGCCCCCGACCAGATCAACGATCTGATGTCGTTTCTCAAGACACTGGAGTGAACGCCTGTCATCGCGCGGCCGCGGTTATCGCGGAAGTTGATCGCGGGGATCGGTATCATGTGATCGATTGCAGCGGAGGTGGCGATGCGGGCCATGGTTCTGACCGCGCCGGGGCGGCGGCTCGAAGCCGTTGAACGCTCCCTGCCCGAACCCGGCCCCAACGAGGTCCGGGTCCGGATCAGTGCTTGCGGCGTCTGCCGCACCGACCTGCATGTGGTCGACGGCGAACTGCCGGACGTCCGCTATCCGATCATCCCAGGCCACGAGATCGTCGGCCGTATCGAAGCGCTCGGTGCCGGCGTCAGCGGACTTGCGGTCGGCGAGCGGGTCGGCATTCCCTGGCTGGGCCACACCTGCGGCGTCTGCCGCTATTGCCACGACGGCATGGAAAATCTCTGCGACGCACCGCTCTTCACCGGCTACACGCGGGACGGTGGCTTTTCGACCCACACGATCGCGGATGCCCGCTACACGTTTGCGCTCGGCGAAGGCAGCGACGACGTCGCCACCGCGCCCTTGCTCTGCGCCGGCCTGATCGGCTGGCGCTCCCTGGTGATGGCCGGCAGCCGTGCCGAGCACCTCGGCATCTACGGCTTCGGCGCGGCCGGACACATCGTCGCCCAGGTGGCGCGGTTTCAGGGCCGGACGATCTACGCCTTTACCCGGCCCGGCGACGACGCCGCGCAACGATTTGCCGTCGAACTCGGCGCCGACTGGGCGGGCGGATCGGATCAATTGCCGCCACAGCCGCTGGATGCGGCGATCATCTACGCGCCGGCGGGACCGCTGGTGCCGACGGCGCTGCGAGCTGTTCGCAAGGGCGGTCGCGTCGTCTGCGCCGGCATCCACATGACCGACATTCCCTCGTTTCCCTACGCGCTGCTGTGGCAGGAGCGACAGCTCGTCTCCGTCGCCAATCTCACCCGCCAGGATGGGGTCGATTTCCTGCGTGTCGCCGCCGCAGCCGGCGTCCACACTGCCACCACACCGTTTCCGCTCGCACAGGCCAATGCGGCGCTCGATCGCCTGCGCGCCGGCGAGCTGCTCGGCGCCGCGGTACTGATCCCTTGAGGCTCCGCCCCTCGACATCCGCGATGCATCGATTGATCCTGCCCGCCGGCTGTGAAAGCCTGCCGGCGGTCTCGCTGCCGGACCCCGGACCGATGGCAATGTCATGACGCTCCGCAGATCGCGTGGTCTGGATCGCCCCAGGAGAGTACCATTCATGTCGTTGCTGCCGGCTCGCCTCGCGGCACCCTTCGTCCGGACGCGACACGGAACCCGACCGCCCGCGCACGAAGCCTTTTGGCGCCGGTCGCCCGAAGAACTCTTCAGCCGGCTCGACAGCGGTCCTCAAGGTCTCGCCTCGCGAGAGGCTGCGAGCCGCCGCCTTCGCTTCGGCCTCAACAGCTATCGCGAGCATGGCCGCCAGCATCTGGTGCTGCGGATCGCGCACAAGCTGCTCAATCCGCTGATCGCGATCCTGCTGGCGGCGGCCGCGGTGTCCGGCCTGAGCGGCGATCTCGGCAGCTTCATCATCATCGTGACGGTGATCTCGATCTCCCTGGCGCTCGACGTCATCCAGGAGCATCACGCCGAGACCGCCGTCGATGCCCTTCGCCGGTCGGTGGCGGTGACCGCCGACGTCCGGCGCGACGACACCACCAAGGTCATTCCCGTCGAGGACATCGTACCCGGCGACGTCGTCGAATTGCGAACCGGAGACCTGGTGCCGGCCGACGGCCTGGTGCTCGAGGCCCAAAACGCCCAGGTCAACGAGTCGCTGATGACCGGCGAGCCTTTCCCGGCGATGAAGTCCGCTGCGCCCTGCGCCAGCCGCTCCCCGGCGGACGCCACCAACGCCCTGTTCTCGGGCACCGCGCTGGTCGGCGGCAGCGCCCTGATGCTGGTCGTCCATACCGGCCTGCGCACCCGTTTCGGCAGCATCGCGGCCGGCCTCGCTGCGAGCGAACCACCCACCGCGCTGGAACAGGGCGTGCAGCACCTCGGCCTCTTGATCCTGCGGCTGACGGTCTTTCTGACGCTGTTCGTACTGCTCGCCAACCTCACCGCGGGTCGCCCTCCGGTCGATTCCTTCCTGTTCGCCATCGCCCTTGCCGTCGGGCTCACCCCCGAACTGCTGCCGATGATCATGACGGTCACCCTCGCCCGCGGCGCCCTGCGCATGGCCGAACGCAAGGTCATCGTCAAACGCCTGTCTGCCATTCACGATCTCGGCGCCATGGACGTCCTGTGCGTCGACAAGACCGGAACGCTGACCAAGGCGCAGATCACGCTGATCGATCACGTGACGCCCGAAGGAGTGAGCGCCGAACGGGTGCTGAGCCTCGCCGCCCTCAACAGCCGTTTTCAGACCGGCGCACGCAGCCCGCTCGACGAATCCGTCCTCGCCCATGCCGGCACACCGCCCGACGACCGGCTCCGGATCGCCGAAGTGCCGTTCGATTTCGAACGGCGCTGCGTCTCGGTGCTGATCGGCGACGGCGCGCGCCGCCTGCTGGTGACCAAAGGCGCACCGGAGGCGGTCATCGACCGCGCCAGCGACATCGAGACCGCGGCGGGACGACGCCCGCTGGACGCGACGGCGCGCGCGTTGATCGACGAAGTCCAGCGCGCCCAGAACGCCCAGGGCTACCGCCTGCTCGCCGTCGGCATCCGCGACCTCCCGGACGGCACCAACGAGGTCGGTCTCGCCGATGAGCGCGATCTCACGCTAGTGGGATTCTGCGTGTTCTCCGACCCGCCCAAGCCCGACGCCGCCATCGCCATCGCCGGCCTGCGCGACCTCGGCATCGGCCTCAAGATCATTTCCGGCGACCATGCCACTGTGGTCCAGCACGTCGCCGCGGCGGTCGGCCTGCCCCATGCCCGCGCCCTCACCGGCGCGGATATCGCCGACCTGTCCGATATCGCGCTCGCCGCGCGGATCGACGAGGTCGATATCTTCGCCCGGGTCGACCCCGACCAGAAGACCCGGATCATCCGCGCCCTGCAGCGCCGGGGCCACGTCGTCGGCTTCATGGGCGACGGCGTCAACGACGCGCCGGCCATTCGGGCCGCGCATGTCGGCCTGTCGGTCGAAGGCGCCACCGACATCGCCCGCGCCGCCGCCGACATGATTCTGCTGGCGACGGATCTCACCGTGCTCGGCAACGGCGTGCGGGAGGGCCGCCGCACCTTCGCGAACATCCTCAAATATGTGCGCATGGGCACGAGCTCCAACTTCGGCAACATGCTGTCGATGGCACTCGCCTCGGTGGTGCTGCCCTTCCTGCCGCTGCTGCCGATCCAGATTCTGCTCAACAACCTCGTCTACGACCTGTCGGAGATCGGCATTCCCTTCGACGACGTCGACGCCGACGCCGTCGAGATGCCGCACACCTGGGACATGCGCAGTATCCTGCGATTCACCGTCGTCATGGGCGCGCTGTCGTCGCTGTTCGACATCGCCACCTTCGTCATCCTGCTGAAGGTGTTTCATGCCGATGCGGCAACGTTCCAGACCGGCTGGTTCGTCGAATCGATCGCGACGCAGATCCTGGTGATCTTCCTGATCCGCACCCGCGGGGCGTTCTGGCGGAGCCGGCCGCACCCCCTCCTCGCCGCCACCTCGCTCGGCGCCCTCGCCGGCGTCCTCATCCTGGTGCTGAGCCCATTGCGCACGCTGTTCGGTTTCGCGGCGATCGACGCACGGCTCGGCTTCGCTGTCCTCGCCATCGTCGTGGCCTATCTGATCTGCGCTGAACTCGCCAAGCGTTTCGCCGTCGGCCGCGCGGTCGCGAAGGCTCCGCCTTGCGCGCAGGCGCCGTGACGCACGAATGACCGCTGGCGGCTATTTGGGTGCCGCGAAGGACTGGTTGCTGAAGATGTTGGCGGTCGGCGACTTGATGGCGATGTAGCTGCGGTCGTTCGCCTGGTGACAGCCGTTGCATGCCGTGGTCAGATCGGCATAGACCGCCTCGAATTTCGCCGCATCCTTGCGGGCGATGACGTCGCTGAGCCGGCGGATCGGATCGGCCACGATGCTCATATTGGTCACGGGAATCCCGGGATAGAGCATCGCGGCATCCTGCAGGCTGGAATGGATCTGGCCCAGCGCGTAATCGGCCATCGCCCAGTTGCGGGCCTTGCCGGCGAAATACAGCTTGGCATGCCGTAGCTGAATGACCGCCATGATGTCGGCGAGGCGCGGCAGATAGCCCTGGTTCGGTCCCACCGTCTGGGCCGCCGCGCCAACGACGAGAGAGGCTGCGACCGCTGTTCCGGCGGCAATGACTGACAATTTCATCGACACATGCTCCGCTGCGGCAATCCGGCCGCCCCCTTGTCGCGACCGGGCTGTCGGCATCTAATCACCACCGTGGGATGCTTTGTTGATGCTGATCAAGACCGGCATGGCAACGGGTGTATGCTGGCAGCTTCTCGCCCTCCCCCGGATTGATCAGGACACGCATTCGGTCCGGTCAGGGCGCCATAGCGTTTTGGGACGATTATAAGCGAAAGGTGATTGCATGACGGCTCCGGCTGACGATCTCGCCTCGCCTCCCCACCCTTCCGATGTCACGATGATGCGGCGATGTATCGCGCTGGCGGGGGAATCCGTCAGGGCCGGCGAATTTCCGTTCGCCGCGGTGGTCGCAAGGGGCGGCCGCATCGTCTGCGAATCCATCAACCGCGCCAAGAGCAACGGCGACGCCAACAGCCACGCTGAAGTAGTGGCCATCGGCGAGGCGCAGCGACGCCATGGCACCGATCTGTCCGAATGCACGCTCTACACGACGGTCGAGCCCTGCGCGCTGTGCGCCTATGCAGCCCGCGAGTCGCGCCTCGGCCGGGTCGTCTATGGCCTGCACTCGCCGTTGATGGGCGGCCATTCGCGCTGGAATATTCTCGACGATCACCGCCTGTCGGAAGCCCTGCCGGACGTCTTTCGGCCTGCGCCCGCGATCGTCGCCGGTTTTCTCCAGGAGGAGGTGTCCGCGGTCTTCCGCAGCTGGAACCCGATCGCCTGGCAGGTCATCAAGGCCCGCGGCATCTTCGTCGCCGGCCCTGCCCGATCGACGCCGGCGGGCAGCATCGACGGCCTCGCCGCCCGCCTTTTGGCCGGCATGCGGACCCTTGTGATTGACCGGATCGGTCGCACATAGAAGGAATCGTGCCTGCCTCACCTCCGTGCGCCAGTGAACCGGTCGCACTGGAAACATCCGAGAGATGCCGATGTCGACCAAATCTCCAATCAACTGGATGCTGTCGGACGCCATCGAGGCCCTGGCGCGGGCCGAGCGGCTGCATCAGCAGTTTCTCAAGCTGCAGCCCGCCGCAACCCGCGAGCCGAGCTGGGAGCCGCCGATCGACGTGCTCGAAACCGAGCGCGAGATCATGATCCTCGTCGCCCTGCCCGGGGTCGACCCCAACGAGGTCGAGGCGGTGATCGAGGGCGCCACGCTCGTCGTGCGCGGCCATCGCGTCCTGCCGCCCGAATTGCGGAATGCGCGCATTCTCCGGCTGGAACTGCCCCAGGGCCGTTTCGAGCGCCGCATCGCGCTGCCGCCCGGCCGCTACTCCGTCAGCCGCTTCGCCACGCATGGCTGCATCGGCCTGCGGCTCGCCAAATCGATCTGATCGTCGCCCGAGGAGAGACGCCATGTCGGCCAGCGACAATGCCGAAGTTTCCGCGCCCGCCGCAAGCACTGCAACCCCGATCCCCCAGGATGCCGTGATCATCGTGCCGGTGCGCAACACCGTGCTGTTTCCCGGCGTGGTGCTGCCGATCACCATCGGGCGGCCGAAATCGGTTGCTGCGGCCCAGCAGGCGGTGCGCGAGCAGCGACCGATCGGCATTGTGCTGCAGCGTGACGCCAGCACCGACGATCCCACCCCCGACGAACTCTACCGGATCGGCACCGTGGCCAACATCGTCCGTTACGTTACCGGCCCGGACGAGAGCCACCACATCATCTGCCAGGGCGTGCAGCGGATGCGCCTGCTCGATTTTCTACCGGGCACGCCGTTTCTCGCCGCGCGCGTCCTGCACATTCCCGAGCCGACCACCCAGTCCGCCGAGATCGAGGCGCGCTTCCTCAATCTCCAGCGCCAGGCGATCGAAGCCGCCGAACTCTTGCCCCAGGCTCCGCCGGAACTGATCGCGGCGTTGCGGAGCACCACCTCGCCGGCGACGCTGGCCGATCTCGCCACCTCCTACATGGATATCAAGCCCGCCGAGAAGCAGGAGATTCTCGAAACGATCGATCTCGCCTTGCGCATGGAGAAGGTCTCGCGCCATCTCGCCGAACGCATCGAGGTGCTGCGCCTCAGCGCCGAGATCGGCAAGCAGACCAAGGCGGCATTCGACGAGCGCCAGCGCGAGGCGATTCTGCGCGAACAGATGGCGGCAATCCAGCGCCAACTCGGCGAGGGCGATGGCAAGACCCAGGAGGTCGCCGAGCTGAACGAGGCCATTACCAAGGCGAAGATGTCGCCGGAGGCGGAAAGCCAGGCCCGCAAGGAAGTCCGCCGCTACGAACGGATGCCGGAAGGCGCCGGCGAAGCCGGCATGCTGCGGACCTATCTCGACTGGCTGGTCGAATTGCCCTGGGCCCTCCCCGAGGAGAAGACCATCGACATCGCCGAGGCGCGTCGCATCCTCGACGAGGACCACTACGGGCTGGAGAAGATCAAGAGCCGGATCATCGAGTACCTCGCGGTGCGCAAGCTCGCGCCGCACGGCAAGGCGCCGATCCTGTGCTTTGCCGGCCCCCCGGGGGTCGGCAAGACCTCGCTCGGCCAGTCGATCGCCCGCGCCATGGGCCGGCCCTTCGTCCGCGTCAGCCTCGGCGGCGTCCATGACGAGGCCGAGATCCGCGGCCATCGCCGCACCTATATCGGCGCCCTGCCCGGCAACATCATCCAGGGCATCAAGAAGGCCGGCACCCGCAACTGCGTGATGATGCTGGACGAGATCGACAAGATGGGCCGCGGCATCCAGGGCGATCCGTCTGCCGCCATGCTGGAGGTGCTCGATCCCGAACAGAACTCGACGTTCCGCGACAATTACCTCGGCGTGCCGTTCGACCTGTCGCGTATCGTCTTCATCGCCACCGCCAACATGCTCGATACGGTGCCGGGCCCGCTGCTCGACCGCATGGAGATCATCAGCCTCGCCGGCTACACCGAGGAGGAAAAGCTCGAGATCGCGCGCCGCTATCTGGTGCGGCGGCAGCTCGAGGCCAATGGCCTTTCCGCCGACCAGGCGGAGATCGAGCCCGAGGCGCTGCGGCTGATCATCAAGGGCTATACCCGTGAAGCGGGCGTGCGCAATCTCGAGCGCGAAATCGGCAAGGCGTTCCGCCATGCCGCCGTTCAGGTCGCCGAGGGCCGCAGCGGCCGCGTCATCCTCACCCCCGCAGAGCTCGCGCCGGTGCTCGGTCCGCCGCGCTTCGAGAACGAAGTCGCCATGCGCACCAGCATTCCCGGAGTGGCCACCGGCCTCGCCTGGACGCCTGTCGGCGGCGACATCCTGTTCATCGAGGCGACCCGCACGCCCGGCAAAGGCGGGCTGATCCTCACCGGCCAGCTCGGCGACGTCATGCGCGAAAGCGCCCAGGCCGCACTCACCCTGGTGAAAAGTCGGGCACGCGACCTCGGCGTCGATCCCGATCTGTTCGCCAACAGCGACATCCACGTCCATGTTCCGGCCGGCGCGACGCCGAAGGACGGCCCGAGCGCGGGCGTTGCCATGTTCATGGCCCTCGTCTCGCTGCTCACCGGACGAACGATCAACAGCAGCACCGCCATGACCGGCGAGATCTCGCTGCGCGGCCTTGTGCTGCCGGTCGGCGGCATCAAGGAGAAGGTCGTGGCGGCAGCCGCAGCCGGCCTGACCCGCGTGATGCTGCCCGCCCGCAACCGCCGCGACTTCGACGACATCCCGGCCGGCGCACGCGAGCGGCTGCAATTCATCTGGCTGGAGCGCGTCGACGACGCCGTCGCGGCCGCGCTCGAACCGGCGGCGGCTGCCGCCGCCGGCGGCGGCTAGTGTGGCGTCTCGCAATTGCCTACCGCCTTTGCGGCAAGCCTCTCGTAGGCAATTGCGAGACATAAGCCACACTGGCACTTTGATTTTGCTAGTGTCCCTTATGTCTCCGAATGACCGGGCGAGCGTGAGGCAAACAACGCGGTAATTCGGAGACGGGACACTAGTGCGGTGGAGCTGACGCTCGTATCAGCATTCGTTAAAACCGGGACACTGGCACAGTGTTCGGAAAGCTCCTCCGCCCAAGGGGCGACGGCGTTGTTGGACCATCACGTAAGCGATCGCCGAGATCGACAACGGCCCTCGATTTCAAGGGCCGTGATCGCGTCATCAACAACTCCGTCGCGACTCGGCATATCAATTTTCAAAATGTTGTGTACTCTTGACAACGTGCATGCTGATTCTCGGCATGCGCGTTTCGTTTAAGCTACCTTCAGAGGACACCATGGCGAAGAAAGCGAAGAAGGCGAAGAAGACGGTAAAGAAGGCTGTGAAGAAAACAGCCAAGAAGAAAGCCGCCAAGAAGAAGAAGTAATCTCTCGACGACAACGACGCGTCGCGTTATTCCGGCGGGGCTGCGCGACTTGCGCGCCCACCAGAGGGTTTCCAGAGCCTTTCGTGCCGGCGACCTTGCGACCACGACTGATGAGGCCGGACCTTTATGCAGATGGCTGCTGCATAAAGGTCCGGTTTTTCATTATGGCCTGCAAGTTCCCCAGAGAGCGCTTCTTGGCCGCGTTATGCGATCGTGCGGTGTCCCTTTAGTCGCCGAAGGACCCTTCGACCGTGCAGCAAATGCAGCGGTCATTCGGAAACAGGGCACTAGAGCAGACTCCGATCAAGGTGGATCATATCCGCATGCGGCGAAGTAGTTTGCGCATTGGGCGGGCTTGAAGATGTCGGCGCAGGTTTCGAGGGCGCGCATCAGGGCGGCGACGGTTCGCTCGGCGATTTTGCGCAAATGCGCTTTCAGCTTGGAAAACGCCTTCTCGATCGGGTTCATGTCGGGGCTATAGGGCGGGAGGTAGAGCAGCTCGGCGCCCGCGGCCTCGATCAACTCCTTGACCCGCGGCCCCTTGTGGGCGGACAGATTGTCCATGACGACAACGTCGCCTTTCGTGAGGGTAGGAACGAGGCAGTGTTCCACCCAGTCCTCGAACAGGGCGGCGGTGATCGGACGATCATAGGTCTTCGCCGCCACGAGCCCGCGAAGGCGGATGCCGGCGACGAGCGTGACCGTCTTGTAATGGCCGTGCGGCACGCCGACGCGCAACCGCCGTCCGCGCCGGCAACGCCCACCTTTGCGCGCCAAATTGGTCGAGGCGCCCGTTTCGTCGATGAAGACGAGCTTCTCGGGATCGAGATCGAGCTGTCGCTCGAACCATTCGAGGCGTTGCTTCAGGACGTCCGGCCGCTGCTGCTCCGAGGCGTGTGCGGTCTTTTTTTAAACGTGACGCCATGACGGTCGAAGAAGCGCCACAGCACGGAACTCGAAAAATGCTCGCCACAATTCCTGATCAGACGTTCCTGGATCTCCAGCAGGGTGACGTCCGGCGTGCGCCGGATCAGCCCCATCAGGTAGCCGTGATGGGCTTCGATGCGGCCGGAGCGGCGATCGCCTCCAGTCGACTTCGGCGACATTTCTCCCGTCGTCTCGAATTGCTTGACCCAGCGCACGGCGCTCGCAATGCTGACTTCGAAACGCTTCGCCGCCGCATTGCGCGACAGCCCGCCCGAGACGACAGCCTCCACCACTCGTTTGCGAAGATCGTCGGAAAGCGCCATTCCAGCCGCCTCCATTCTGCGGCAGGAATCATGAATCAGATGTCAGCCGATTCGGGAATCCTGATTCGATTCACATCGCTCGGAGCCTGCTCTAGTGCGGCGTCTCGCAATTACCTACCGCCTTTGCGGCAAGCCCCTGTCGGCAATTGCGAGACATAAGCCACACTAGCTTTTTGATTTTGCTAGTGTCCCGATGTCTCCGAATGACCGTGCGAGGGTGAGGCAAACGAAGCGGTAATTCGGAGACGGGACACTAGGATGAAGTAGAGTGCGACAGCGAGCAACGTGACGATTGCTATGTAGTCCGGCATGCGGACTTCCTGTTGCACGCCTTCGTCAGGGCCGCGGCGGGATCTCCAGGCCGCATTGCACCGCCGGGCGCGCGAGACCGCGCTCCAGCCACGCCGGAACTTCCCTGAGGCTGTCGAAATCGACGAGCTCGCGCGCCTCGTAGAAGCCGATCAGGTTGCGCACCCACCCCAGCAGCGAGATGTCGGCGATGGTGTAATCGTCGCCCATGATCCACCTCCGGCCGGCGAGGCGGCTCTCGATGACGCCGAGCAGCCGCTCGGTCTCGGTGCGATAGCGCTCCAGCGGGCGCTTGTCCTCGATCTCGCGGCCGGCGAATTTATGGAAATAGCCCAGCTGGCCGAACATCGGCCCGACCGATGCCATCTGGAAGAACACCCACTGCACGGTCTCGTAGCGCAGCGCCGCATCCGCCGGCAGCAACTGCCCGGTCTTGTCGGCGAGATAGAGCAGGATGGCGCCGGACTCGAACAGGCCGAGGGCTTTGCCCCCCGGTCCGTGGGGATCGACGATCGCCGGAATCTTGCCGTTCGGATTCAGGGACAGAAACTCGCTCGTCCAGCTCTCATTCTTGGTGATGTCGATGACGTGCGCCTCGTAAGGCAGCCCGATCTCCTCAAGCATGATCGACACCTTGACGCCGTTCGGCGTCGGAAAGGAATAGAGCTGCAGGCGATCGGGATGCCTGGCGGGCCAGCGGCGGGTGATCGGAAAGGCGGATAGATCGGTCATGCAGGGCTCCGGCCGGTTGCGGGACGACGAACGCGCCACTCCTGGAATGGATCGCAAGTGTGGATCGCGAGGGCTCCTTTGATCCCATCATTTGCAAACGCGCCTGATGGAGCGGATTGCGAATGTTGGAATTGCACCATTAGCACAAGCCCTTCCACAGGAAGCAGGGCGGCTACAATGACAGCCGAAGGCGAAGAATGCAGGGCTGACGAGGCGGCAGAATGCGTGCCGACTAAACGCCTGATGAAGGGAATGGCTCCTGAAAAAGTGGTCCGGAAAAAAATAAGGCCCCCGAAGGGGCCTTACCTGTCGGCTTGAACCGCCGGCCGGATCAGAGGGCGTCCTTGGCCGCCTTGACGGGCCGTGCGCGGATGATCTTGCGGGCCGGCTTCGCCTTGAACACGGTCGGCTCCTTGGTGAAGGGATTGATGCCCTTGCGTGCCTTGGTGGCCGGCTTCTTGATGACCACGAACTTCGCAAAGCCCGGCACCAGGAACACGCCGCTCTTCTTCAGCTCCTTGTAGCCGATCGAGGTCAGCGACTCGAGCACGCCCTTGACCTGGCGCTTGGTGAGATCGGCGTTCTCGCCGGTGATTTTTTCGATCAGCTCCGACTTCGTCAACTGCTTTGCCATGTGTGTCTGGCTCCTGTCCATCGTTGGAGAAAGGTGATTCGTGCCAGAGCACAATATGAGGAAATGCAGCGGAAAGCCCGCATTTGCAGCGGCCTTTCACAGATTTATGGCAAAAACCGCCTGAAAATAGGCCTATCGGGCCCAGCTGCGCTGCGATGCCCTTGCAAATAGGGGATTCGCTGACTCGCGAAGACACCCACGGCGACCGTCGGCGTCTCCTTCGGCGAATCGATCCGTCCATTCGCGGCGGCGATCGCCACACCGGCTCGACGGTGCGACCTCATTCCGCACCGACCGTCCATGCGGGAAAGGGGTCCGGCAGCCGGCGCCAAGCCTCGGGTGCGAAGCGGTCTGGCTCGCCGATCAGGCAGTCGTCCAGCCTCTGCCGGAGCGCGGCTTCATCCATCGCACGCGTCCCGATGAAGACGATCTCCTGCCTGCGGTCGCCCCAGACGGGGTCGAGATAGGCGCGCATGCTGTTGCGCCATCCGTCGTGATCGGGCCAGCGCTCCTTTGGCACCGCCGCCCACCACAAGCCTCTTTTCGACGTCCGCACCATCGCGCCGGCCTGAGCCAACTCCCCGACGAAATGCGGCCGGGTCGCCAGCCAAAAGAAGCCCTTGGCACGGATCACGCCGAGCCAGGATTCATTGCAGAACGCCCGGAAGCGACCGGGATGGAACGGCCGGCGCGCGCGATAGACGAAGGAACTTACGCCATATTCCTCGGTCTCCGGCACATGCTGCTTGAATCCGTTCAACTCCTTGAACCACAGCGGATGACGATGAGCCCTTTCGAAGTCGAACAGGCGGGTATGCAGCACTTGGCCGATCGGCACGTCGCAGAAATCGCTCTCCAGAATCCGGGCGTCCGAGTTCAGCGCTCGAACGATGGCGCGCGCTGCGTCACGCCGATCGGCCGAGGCCTGCGATACCTTGTTGAGAACGATGACGTCCGCGAATTCGATCTGCTCGACCATCAGATCCACCAACGATCGGCCGTCGCCGTCGCCAGCGATCTCGCCACGATCGCGCAGGAAATCCTGGCTGGAGTAGTTGGCGAGCAGGTTCGCGGTGTCAACAACCGTCACCATCGCGTCGATGCGGGCGACATCCGACAAGCTCCGCCCCTCCTCGTCACTGAATTCGAAGGTGGTTGCGACCGGCAGCGGTTCGCCGATCCCCGTCGACTCGATGACCAGTGCGTCGAAGCAACCGCGCTCCGCCAGTCGCCGGACTTCGATCAGCAGATCCTCGCGCAGTGTGCAGCAAATGCACCCGTTGGTCATTTCGACGAGCGACTGCTCCGTGTGGGTGACGGCTCCGTCGGAGCGCACCAGCTCCGCGTCGACATTCACTTCGCTCATGTCATTGACGATCACGGCGATCCGCTGCCCGGCCGTATTGGTCAGAAGTCGATTGAGCAGCGTGGTCTTTCCGGCTCCGAGGAAGCCGGACAGAACGGTGACGGGGATGCGGGGGTCTTCCATGTGGTCTCCGTGATCGAATATGTAATGTTATAACATTACATTTAAGAGGGCGATTGACCACCCTTCGACGATCGCCTTCCAACAACATTTGCGTGAGGGACGACGCGCGCCCCGGTTCAGCCGATGCCGCACCACTCGGCGAAATTCGCCGCCGGGACGATCGCGCTGGCGACGCCGAGCAGGATGATCGCCAGCCCGACTGCAGGTCGCAGCCAGCCGGCGCCGGCCTTGCGCTGGAGAAAAGGAAGCCCGAGCCCTGAGGCCATCACGGGCGCCAGCGTACCGAGACCGAAGCCGAACATCGCGATTGCGCCGTTGAGCCAGGCCCCCGACAGCATGGCGTAGAACAATGCGGCGTAGACCATGGCGCAGGGAAACAGCCCCCAGACGCAGCCGGAGGCAAACAGCCCCGCGGCCGATGACGGACCGACGCGGCTCGCCATGGCGCCGAGCCGGTCGCCGACCACCGCGGCGAATCGATGCAGCGGCTCGGGGATCGGCACGAAACCGATCATCGACATGCCGATCCAGCCGAGCGAGACGGCCGCGGCCCAGCGCAGCACGATGTGGACCAGGGAGCGGTCGAGGGCTCCAAATGCCATCGAGCCGAGACCGCCGACAACGGCGCCGGCAACGATATAGGCGGACATCCGGCCGGCATTGATCAGCAGGTTCGTCAGCACCGGGTGGCGCGCCCAGCCCGAATCCGGCGACGAGGTTGCCGCGAAACTCAGGCTCGCCGCAATCCCCGAGCACATGCCGATGCAGTGCAGGCTCGAGGCGAACCCGAGCAAGAGACCCGCAATCAGCAGGGGCTGACCGAAATCGAACACCGTAATCCTCCGCGACCGGGCAGCCTTAGGCCGGATCCGGCGCTCTCACTTTGCGTTGCATCAACACGCCCCCCCATCCGAATGCCGTTCCGACCGCTCAACGGGTACCGTAGGCACGGTCGCCGGCGTCGCCGAGACCCGGCAGGATGTAGGCGTTCTCGTCGAGGCCCTCGTCGATGGCGGCGGTCCAGACCGGAACGTCTGGATGCAGGCCGCGAATGCGTTCGATGCCCACGGGCGCCGCGATCATGCAGACCATGCGGATGTCCTTCGCCCCCCGTTCCTTGAGGCGGTCGACGGCGGCGACCGCGGTGTTGGCGGTGGCAAGGACCGGCGTCACGACGATGGCGAGGCGCTCGCCAAGGTCGGAGGGTGCCTTGAAGAAGTATTCGACGGCGACGAAGGTCTGCGGGTCGCGATAGAGGCCGATATGGGCGACCCGCGCCGTGGGCACGAGGTCGAGCATCCCGTCGACGAAGGTGACGCCGGCGCGCAGCACCGGGACGAAGACCAGCTTCTTGCCGGCGATCCTGGCCGACTGCATCCGTGCCAGCGGCGTCTCGACCTCGACCTCGGTCAGCGGCAGGTCGCGCGTCACCTCGTAGCACAGCAGCATCCCGATCTCCTTGAGGAGCTCTCGGAACGACTTGGTCGAGATCGTGCGATCGCGGATCAGCGTCACCTTGTGCTGCACCAGCGGATGATCGACCACCGTGACGCCCTGCATGATGCCTGTCTCCTCGCTTGCGTTCAGAACACTGTGCCGTCGCTGACGACCTTGACCGGCGGCGAACCGTCGGGCCGGCGCTCGAAGGCGAGCCGGCGGCCCGCCGCCCAGGTGCCGCCTTCGAGCAGCTTGGCCAGCGGAAATGCCTCGGCATCGAGGCCGAGCTGCACCCTGACGACGCCGGCCAGCCGATCCAGCAGCGCCACCGTCAGCGCGCGCCACTCGACGACGAGAGTCGAATCCACCGCATGGGCGCGGCTCGCGTCCGCCGCGTCGCGGAAGACGAGCACTCCGGCATCGACGAACAGGCCGCCGTTGCGATATTCGGCGAGCCCGGTCAGTCCGTCGATGGCGGTGACCGTGAGGCCGGCCCGCTGCATCGGCTCGATCAGCGAATAGCTCAGCCATTGCGACAGCTTGTGCAGCGGCACGAGGCCGCTGGTGGCATCGTCGGTCACCAGCGCCGGATGACGCCAGCAATCGCCGAGCGGCACGCCGCCGAGAGTGAGGCGTGATGGCCAGATCGGGCCGAGCTGGCGCAGCACCGCGCGCAGGATCTCCGGCGCGGCGATGGTGCCGCCGGCGGCCGCCGCGGTCAGATGATCGAACAGGCCGCCCGGGCGCGGGCCGTCATGACGGCCGAACACGTCCGCATGGGCCGCGATGTGCGCGCCGAGCCGGCGCAGCAGTTCGGCGCGGCCCTCGAGGCCGACCAGCGGATTGGCCTCGCCGACCTGAAGCCCGCGCCGCAGATCCGCGACGTCCAGCGCGGCCAGCCGTTCGGCGTCGGCCCGCAGCGGCGCGGTGGACCTCGCCGAAAACACGCCGCCGGCGAACATCTCGAGGCTGGCCAGCGCCAGCCCTTCGGAGCGGCCGATGCGCTGGCCACTCGACGCGTCATGATAGCGCCAGTCGGGGCCGGCCCCGGCATCGAGCAACACGCTGACGATGGCGAGATCGAACTCGCTCCGCGCGCGGCTCGCCGCGTCGGCCCAGGCGGCCGTCTGCGCGATCGCCGCCCAGCGGTCCTCGCCCGCGACCACGAAATGGCGCCAGCGGGCGTGGAACGGCACGTTGCCATCGGGGTAGTTGCTGCGGATCGTCGCGATGACGAGATCGGCGGCAGCGCCGAGCCGATCGAGGTCGAGCTTGAAATGCGGAAGGGCGTCGGCCTCGGCCAGCGCCAACATGCGCCGCGCCCGCTCCCGCACGGCCACCGCGGACAACAACGCCAGCGCCTCGTCGGCTTGTTGTGGCACGCCTAGTACCCTGTTTCCGAAGTTCGTGACCTGTTTGCAGCACCCGCCCGTCACGAACTTCGGAAACGAAAGGGTACTAGAATTTAATCTTGCTAGTGGAGTTCAGGATTTGACATTCGCTCTACGAGCCCGCGTCCAGGCGGGTAGCGAATGTCAAATCCACTCCACTAGTGTGGCGTCTCGCAATTGCCTATGCCCTTCGCGGCAAGCCCCTGTAGGCAATTGCGAGACATAAGCCGCACTAGCTTTTTGATTTTGCTAGTGTCCGTATGTCTCCGAATTACCGTGCGAGGGTGAGGCAAATGAAGCGGTAATTCGGAGACAGGACACTAGCGCCCGCCTTCAGTATTTTTCCAGCGGACGACCGACGGAGCCGGAAAGATCCTCCGGCTTCGGCGGCTCGACCGAGAAATAGCCGGCGGCCTTCTTGGCCGCGATCTCGACATGGGCATCCGCCGGGATCAGCTCGTCCGGAATCGGCACGCGCTCGACGATGTCGACGCCCTGCGAGGTGAGCGCGTCGTATTTCATGTCGCTCATGGAGATGAAACGGTCGATGCGGCGCAGCCCGAGCCAGTGGATCACGTCCGGCATCAACTGCTGGAAGCGGGCATCCTGGACGCCGGCGACACATTCGGTGCGCTCGAAATAGGCCGCGGCGGCATCGCCGTCTTCCTGCCGTTTGCGGGCGTTGTAGACAAGGAACTTGGTGACCTCGCCCAGCGCCCGGCCTTCCTTGCGGTTGTAGACGACGACGCCGAGGCCGCCGGTCTGGCCGGCGCGGGCGCATTCCTCGATGCCGTGAATGAGATAGGGCCGGCAGGTGCAGATGTCCGAGCCGAACACATCGGAGCCGTTGCATTCGTCATGGACGCGGCAGGTGATGGTGGTGCGGGCATCGGGCAGGCGCGCCACGTCGCCGAACAGATAGACCGTAGTGCCACCGATGGGCGGCAGGAAAACCTGCAGGTCCGGTCGCGTCACCAGTTCGGGGAACATGCCGGCGGTCTGTTCGAACAGGCCGCGCCGCAGGTTTGTCTCGCTGGTGCCGAAGCGGGCGGCGATGCCGGGCAGATACCACACCGGATCGATGGCGATCTTCACCACCGACACGCTGCCGTTGGCGTGCACCACGTCGCCGTCGACCTTGAGCCGACCCGCCACAAGCGCCGCCTGCAGTTCGGGCAGGTCGAGCCGCGCACGGGTGACGGCGATGCTCGGACGGATGTCGACGCCTTCGGCGATCTCGCGGCGGAAATCTTCGGCGGCGAGATGGCCGAACGGATCGAGCGCGACGATACGCCCCGGCTCGCTCCACTGCGGAAACGGTCCAATGGTCGCGGCCGGATGGGTGTTGGTGAGGTCGGGACGGCGGATCGGGTCGAGTGCCCCCGAGGAGACCGCCAGCGCGCGGTACACCGCATAGGAGCCGCCATGGCTGCCGATCACATTGCGATCCTGCGGGCGGGACACAGTGCCGATGATTGGGCCACGTTCGCGCGCCGTCGGCGCGCCCCAGGTGATGGGGAATTGGTGTTTGGCCCCCGGCACCGGATGGGACGTCAGCCGGATGTGGTCGGTACGATTGGATCTGGTCATCTCAAAGCCTTGTGGTCGCAAGCCTCGTGGTCGAAATGCCTTGTGGTCGTGGCGTCGTCGCACCAGCTCGGTCGACCGGCATCATGGCAGCCCTCCGCGACGGCGCCCGCGCGTTTGGGCGGCCCTAAAACGGCAACGGCCCGCCTGAACGACGGGCCTGAACGGTCGAACCAATAGCGCTGTGAGCCCCTGTCGAGGCTTAAGTGAAGTATATAAGCAAGTCGTCGCCGGACGCAATGGGGGGAACCGAAGCCCCCCTGCCCCGAGCGCCGACGATCAGGCGAGTTCGACGCCGCCGCGGTCCGGCACGAGGAGAAGCAGCGCCACGATGTCGAGGATATAAAGCAGCGCCAACAGCGCAATCGCGGTCTGGAAGCCATAGGCGAGACTGACCGCACCCACCGCCAGCGGCCCGAAGCCGGCGACGGCGCGTCCGATATTGAAGAACACGTTCTGGGCGGTGGCGCGCGCGGCGGTCGGATAGAGTTCGCTCATCAGCGCGCCGTAGCCTCCGAGCATGCCGTTGACGAAGAAGCCCATCACCGCGCCGCCGATCAGAAGCGCGGTCGGCGAGACGAGCTGCGAATAGACCACGACCATCACCGCGGCGCCGATCATGTAGCCGAGGAAAGCCGGCCGGCGGCCGAGACGATCGGCGATATGGCCGAACAGCGCAATGCCGAGCGCCATGCCGGCGATGGTGACGGCCGTCCACACCGCCGATTGTGTCAGACCATAATTGAAGCGGGTCGACAGATAGTTCGGCAGCCAGATCATGATGCCGTAGTAGCCGAAGTTCTGCACCGAGCAGAGCACGACCATGCCAAGGCTGGTCTTGACGGTTTCGCGATCGGCGACGAGGAGGCGCAGCGACTGGACGGTGTCGCCACCGCTTGCCTTGTTGGCGATAAAGACATCCGGCTCATGCAGGCGGCGGCGGATGAAGTAGGCCGTCAGCGCCGGCAGGATGCCGACCAGGAACATGCCGCGCCAGCCGATCGTCGGCAGCAGCAGCGGCGTCGCGATCGCGGCGACGAATACCCCGGCCTGCCAGCCGAGCCCGACATAAGAGGACGCCCGCGCCCGCTTGGCCGCCGGCCAGGATTCGGCGACCAGTGCCATGCCGATGCCGAATTCGCCGCCCAGACCGAGGCCGGCGATGCCGCGATAGAACAGCAGATCCCAATAGCCCTGCGCCAGCGCGCACAGGCCGGTGAAGACGGCGAACAGCACGATGGTCCAGGTCAGCACCCGCACCCGGCCGAGCCGATCCGACAGCATGCCGAACACCAGCCCCCCGACCACGGCGCCGACCAGCGTCACGGTGACCAGCGAAGCCGCCTCGGGCGGCGAAAGCTTCAGGTCGACGGAAATCGCCCGCAACATGAAGCCGAGGATCAGGAGGTCGAAGCCGTCCATGGCATAGCCCAGCGCCGCGCCGAGCATCGTCCGGCGTGCGCGATCGCCATCGTCGCGAGCCGCATCGCCTTCGAGGGCGAGCGCGGACGTTCCCTGGATCTGGCTCATGATCTTGATCTCCCCTGCGGAATGCGTCGACAGAGACGCGCGCCGACCCCCGCGGTTCCAGCTTCTACACAAGCACAGCCGAGGCAAGCGGCACCAGATCGAAGCGCCACTTTTTCCCCAAAAGCCGTGCCAGGCTGGCGGGCGGAGGGCGAGTCCCTATATCAGCCGGACACATGCCTTCTCCTTCCCGAACACCTTGAGACGCTTCGTGCTCCTGCTCCTGTTGCTGCTGTTCGGCCCGATCAGCGTGTCGGCGGCCGATTACTGGTTCGGCGCCCGCCGGGACAGCTGGCAGACCGCCGACCGCTCCAGCGCCGGGCTGCTGCCGCCGCCCGCCGACCACCCGGAGGCCCTGATCCGGGTGTTCGCCGCGCGCACCGTCCGCTGGCGCGGCATCTTCGCCGTCCATTGCTGGCTGGTGATCAAGCCGCGCGGCGCGGACCGCTACACCCGCTACGACTACACCGCCTGGGGCGAGCCGGTGCGCGTCAACGGCTTCGCCGCCGATGGCCGCTGGTTCGGCGCCGCGCCCGAAACCGTCGTCGCGGTGAACGGCAATGCGGCCGAGCGGCTTATTCCGAAGCTGCAGCACGCCATCCAGACCTATCGCTTCCGCGCCCATGGCGACTACAGCGCCTGGCCGGGGCCAAACTCCAACACCTTCGTGCAGGCGGCGCTCGATGCCGTGCCCGAACTTCAGGGCGTGCTGCCACCGACTGCCATTGGCAAGGACTTCCCTTACCATGGCGGCTGGGTCGGGCTGACGCCGTCGCGCACCGGCCTCTGGCTGTCGCTCGGTGGTTATGCCGGCCTCACCATGGGCTGGATCGAGGGCGTCGAAATCAACCTTCTCGGCGCGGTCCTCGGCGTCGACATCCGCCGGCCGGCGGTCAAGTTGCCGGGCATCGGCCGGCTCGGGCTGGCACCAAACATGGTCACCGCATGAACGAGATCGTCCAGGCCACCGGCAAAGACAAGATCGAGCAACGCATGCTCGACACCGGCGACGGCCATCAGCTCTATCTCGAGATCAACGGCCCCACCGATGCGCCCGCAGCGGTCTATCTCCATGGCGGTCCGGGCAGCGGCTGCCAACCCGATCACCGCCGGCTGTTCGATCGCGCGGCTGTCCGCGCGGTACTGTACGATCAGCGCGGCGCCGGCCGCAGCCTTCCCAAACGCAGCCGCGAAGCCAACACCACCAGCCATCTCGTGGCCGATCTCGAAACGATCCGCGAGGCCCTCGGCGTCGCGCGCTGGCTCGTGGTCGGCGGCTCTTGGGGGGCAACCCTCGCCCTCGCCTATGCCGAACGGCATCCCGAGCGGGTCACCGGCCTCGTGTTGCGGGCGGCCTTTCTCGGCACCCGGGCCGAGCTCGACGCCGCATTTGGCGCGACGCTGCCGCGCTTTTATCCCGCGCTGTACCAGGACTTCCTCTCGGTGCTGCCGGCCGAGGAGCAGGACCGGCCGCTGGAGGCCTATTGGCGGCGCATTCTCGATCCTGATCCCGCCACGCACGTGCCGGCGGCGCGCGCCTGGTTCGAGACCGAGCGTATTCTTTCCGAGGTGAAACCGGGCCGCGGCGGCTTCGATCGCGACGCGATCCGCACCAGCACCGCGCCGCTGCCGGCGACGCCCTTCATGGAAGCCCACTACTTCAGCCAGAACTGCTTTCTCGCCGAGGGCGAACTCCTCGCCCATGCCGACCGGCTCGCCGATATTCCCGGCATCATCGTCCAGGGGCGCTATGACCTGTTGTGCCCTCCCGCCACGTCCGCGGCGCTCGCCGCGGCCTGGCCACGGGCCGAACTGCGCATCGTCGAAGGCGCCGGACACTCTCTCGGCGATCCCGGCATCCGCGAGGCCGTCAGCGCCGCCGTTGCCGATCTGATCGCCGCGGCGCGGCGACCGGAGGCCAGCGCTCCGGACTGAGTTTCCAGACCGCAGCGAGCAGGATGAGGGCGAGAGTGAAGACGAGATATTCGAGCGGGTCAGCTTGTCGTAGATCATCGGCGTCCGATACTCAGGCCACCACCTGCTTGGCGGCGACGCCATCGCGCAGCCCATCGAGCCGAGGATCGAGATCGCGCCGCCATCGGGCCGCAACAGGCCGCGACCGTCCGCAGCGCGGTCGTCTTGCCGGCGCCGTTGGGCCCGAGCAGCGAATTCGCAGCGACGCATGGTGAGATCGAGGCCATCGACCGCCGCCTGATCACCAAAGCGTTTGCGCAGGCCGCGCGGCGCCAGCGCGGGAATGGCCGCCGTGCGGCTGTGACGGCAACGGGTTTCGGCGAGGTGGACGCCGGATGTGGAACATGTTCGGAATTATCGTTGCCACGGCAACTGATCCGTGCCAGTGTCCGGCAAAATGAGGCGAGGCCGGCCACAGCCGCCGGCTGTTTGAGGGAGAGGCGGATGCCGCTACACCAGGCGGGGACGACGTCCCACGGCATCGTTGTGATCGGCGCCGGCCAGGCGGGCTTCCAGGTTGCAGCTTCGCTGCGCGACAACGGCTATGGCGACCCCATCCAGATCGTCGGCGACGAAGCCGGCCTGCCGTATCAGAGACCGCCGCTATCCAAGGCGTATCTCACCGGCCATTCCGATCGCACTGCGCTCGATCTGCGGCCCGAGAAATTCTTCACCCAGGCCTCGATCGCCCTGCGCCACGGCAAGGCGGTCGCGATCGATCGCGATCGCCGCAATATCCGGCTCGCCGACGGTGCCGAACTTCCCTACGACCATCTCGTGCTGGCGACCGGCGCGCGCAACCGCCCCCTTCCGGTGCCGGGCAACGATCTCGCCGGCGTCTATCTGCTTCGCACGGCCGCGGACGGCGACGCGTTCCGCGCCGCCCTGCCCGACATGCGCCGTATCGTCATCGTCGGCGCCGGCTTCATCGGTCTCGAGATCGCCGCCCTGACGGCGTCGCGCGGCATCGATACCACCGTCGTCGAGGCCACCGGCCGGCCGATGTCCCGCGCCCTGTCGTCGACCATGTCGGAATTCTTCCGCGAGGCACACGGGCGCGCCGGAATACGATTCATCTTCGATGCCGTGGTCACCAGGATCCGCGGCGAAGGCGGACGCGTCAGCGGCGTTGAAACCGCCAATGGCGACATCCTGCCGGCGGATTCCGTGCTGGTCGGCATCGGCATCCTCGCCAATGACGAGCTTGCCGCCGCCGCCGGGCTCGAAACCAATGGCGGCATCGTCGTCGATGACTTCCTGCGCACGGCCGATCCCGCGATTTCGGCGATCGGCGACTGCGCGGTGTTTCGCCTGCCTTTCGGCGACGGCGCGCGCGGCCGACTGGAATCGGTGCAGAACGCTGCTGACCAGGGCCGCTGCGTCGCTGCGCGCCTGACCGGCAAGCCGCAGCCTTACAGTGCGGTCCCTTGGTTCTGGAGCGACCAGGGCCCATACAAACTGCAGATCGCCGGCCTCGCCTGCCCGCACGAGACTGCCGTGGTCCGCGGCGATCCCGCCTCTGGCGCCTTCTCGGTGTTCTGCTTCCGTGTCGGCAGGCTCGCCGGCGTGGAATCCATCAACAAACCGGCGGATCACATGCTGGCGCGGCGGCTCATCGCGTCCGCCGTGGCGCTGACGCCCGAGCAGGCGGCGGATGGCGGATGCGATCTGAAGCGCCTTCTCGCAGGCGGCGCGGCCGCGGCATGAACTCCGGCATCGTCCTCCCGAATCCAGCGCGGTCAGCTGCTCTCGGCGCCGTCGGTCACCGCATCGAGATTGCCGTGAATGCGCAGCAACAAAGTGATCAGGGTGTCGCGCTCGGCTGCGGTGAGACAGCCGAGCAGACGGCGCTCGCGTTCGAGCGCGACGGCAATGACGCCATCATGGACCTTCCAGCCCTTCGCCGTCATCGCGATGGAATGGCTGCGGGCATCGTCCGGATCGCGCGCGATGGTGATCAGGCCCATGGCTTCCATGGCAGACAGCGTCCGGCTGACCGGGCCCTTGTCGAAGCCGATGACATGGCAGATGCGGGCAGCAGAGATATTCGGCTCGACCGCGAGCAGGGACAGGATCCGCCACTCCGTGACGTTGACGCCGAACTCGCGCTGGTAATGGCTGTTGGCGATACGCGACAGCTTGTTGGCGATGAAGGTGATCAGCGCCGGCACATAGCGGTCGAGATCGAGGACGACATCGTGTCCGGCCCGCGTGTCGGGGCGCATGCGCGCCTGCCTGCCCTTGCTCATGCCCTCCGGCCAACCTCGCGAATCGAACGGCTTCGTCCTGCAACGGGAATGTACCGCGCCGCTTGACCCTCCAGATAGGGAGAAGCGGAGCGTCTTGACAATAGACAATCACAATCTTCGGGAGGTTGCCATGGTCGCCAGCAAACTGCGCCACGCCCCTGCGGTGGATGTCGATCCATTTTCGATCGATTTCTTCGACGATCCCTATCCCGCCCACGAACGGCTTCGGGAGGCCGGGCCGGTGGTGTGGATCGACCGCTGGAAGGTCCACGCGGTGGCGCGCTACGCCGAAGTCCACGCAGTCCTCAACCAACCGGAAACATTCTGCTCGAGCCGGGGGGTCGGCCTCAGCGACTTCGCCAAGGAGACGCCGTGGCGACCGCCGAGCCTGATCCTGGAGGCCGACCCGCCGGCGCATGCGCGGCCGCGGCGCGTCCTCACCAGCGTGCTGTCGCCGAGCGCCATGAAAGGCATTCGTGACCATTTCACCGCGGTCGCTGAGGCGAAGGCTGACGAGCTGGTGGCGAGAGGCAGCTTCGATGCGATCACGGACCTCGCCGAAGCCTATCCGTTGTCGGTCTTCCCCGACGCGCTCGGCCTGAAAAAGGAGGGGCGCGAGCACCTCATCCCCTATGCCGGCGTGGTCTTCAACGCCTTCGGGCCGCCCAACGAACTGCGCCAGGAGGCGATCGAGCGCTCGAAGCCGCACCAGGCCTATGTGCAGGAGCAGTGCCAGCGCGAAAATCTCGCCCCGGGCGGCTTCGGCGCCTGCATCCATGCCCGCGTCGATGACGGCGAACTCAGCGCCGAGGAAGCGCAGCTGCTGGTTCGCTCGCTGCTCAGCGCCGGCCTCGACACCACGGTCTATGGCATCGGCGCGGCAATCTCCTGCATGGCCCGTTGTCCCGATCAATGGCAGCGGCTGCGCGGGGATCTCTCGCTTGCCCGCAACGCTTTCGAGGAAGCCGTCCGCCTGGAAAGCCCGCTGCAGACCTTCTTCCGGACAACGACCCGCGAGGTCGAGATCGGCGGCGTCCGGATCGGCGAAGGCGAGAAGATCCTGATGTTCCTTGCCGCGGCGAACCGCGATCCTCGCCGCTGGGACGATCCGGAGCGCTACGACATCACCCGGCGCACCAGCGGCCATGTCGGCTTCGGCTCCGGCATCCACATGTGCGCCGGCCAGCTGGTCGCGCGCCTCGAAGGCGAAATCATGCTCACCGCGCTCGCCACTCGCGTCGCCCGCATCGACATCACCGGACCGGTCAAGCGCCGCTACAACAACACCTTGCGCGGCCTTGCGAGCCTTCCTGTCACTCTAGCAGAAGCCTGAAGCAAGCCATGCCCAGCATCACCTTCATCCATCCCGATGGCCGCGCCGAAACCATCGGCGGCAACGACGGCGACAGCGCCATGCATATCGCCACCATGAATGGCGTTGGCGAAATCGTCGCGGAATGCGGCGGCAACGCCATGTGCGCCACCTGCCACGTCTATGTGGACGAGGAATGGCAGGCCCGGCTGCCGCAACCAAGCGACGACGAGATCGCCCTGCTCGAGGGCGTCGCCGCCGAGCAACGGCCGAACAGCCGGCTGTCATGCCAGATCAAGCTGACGCCGGCACTCGACGGGCTGGTGCTGCACCTGCCCGACAAACAGACCTGACGGCGAAAGCCCGCCGGTCGCGACCAGCAGGCCGGCGAATTCGGTCTCAAGGACAGCGGCCAATCGCTGGTCGCCTTCCTGCTCTTCATCAACGACATCCACGGTAGGGGGCTGAAGGCGGCACAAGGCCTTCTCCTCATCGAATCCTTCTATTGGGACATGGACGACAATACCCGGGCCTTCGCCAAGCGCTTCGGCGCGCGTCCGGGCATGAACGGCAAGGCGCCGAACGGCAATCAGGCCGGCGTCTATGCCTCGACGCGGGCCTATCTCAACGCGGTCGCCACCGCCGCGAGCGACGATGCCAAGGACGTCGTGCCGCAGATGAAGACCTTCAAGGGCAAGGACGAGCTGTTCGGCGACACCGCAATCCGTCAGGACGGCCGGGTGATCCACCCGATCTACCTGTTCGAAGTAAAGAAGCCGGAAGAGTCGAAATACCCTTACGACTACGACAAGCTCATCGTGACGATTCCGGCCGACCAGGCGTTCCGGCCGATGAATGAGGGGCACTGCCCGCTGGTCGAGTGACCTTGGCGGCAAGCTGAGCAGCCGCGCGTTCGAACCGCCATCGGGGTGCGAACACGCGGGCCTGGCCAGTGTCCCGTCTCCGCATGGGACGCTAGTGTCCCGTTTCCAACGTTCGTATTCCTTTGCAGCAGGTGCTCCTACGAACGTTGGAAACAAAGGGACACTAGCATCAATATGATTCTAGTGCGGTTTTGGATCTGACGCGCGTTTGAAGAACTCGCGGCAATGCTGAAACGAGCGTCAGATCCACCGCACTAGCCAAATCAAAAAACTGGTGCGGCTTATGTCTCACAATTGCCTACGGCGGCCGGCCGCAGACAGGCAGGCAATTGCCAGACGCCGCACGCGAGCTTTTTCGAGCGAAGCGGACACCCGGTTCGCGTGACGACAACGCGTCAAAGCAAAAAATCAGCCCTGCGGCCGGCCGAGCGCCGCCAGCACCTCGGCCCGCAAGGCCCGCGGCCGGTTAATGCCGACGAGCGCGCGGCGCAGGTCCGCCACCCGCTCGGCGTTGCTGGCGGCAAGGCTGCCGTCGGCATTGAAAAAGCTGTTTTCGAAGCCGATGCGGCAGTGACCGCCGAGCGCGGCGGTTGCCACCAGCGCCGCGGTCTCCGCGGCGCCGAAGGCGCAGGTCCACCAGATGAAGCGCTCCGCCCCACCCTGCGCGCGCACCCGCGCGAGAAAGGGCACGAGTTCGGCCAGGTCGCTCTCCTGGCCGGCGACATAGCGGCCGAGCGGAAAGATCACGGCGTGGCGCGCGCCGGGAACGACGCCGCGCCCGATCAGATCGGCGAGGCGATCGAACTCGTCCGGGCTGTAGACGATGTGCTGCACCGCGATGCGCTGCGCATGGGCCCAGGCGTAGAGCGCACCGGCCTCGCCCTCGGCGCCCGCATCCGGGACCAATTCCTTGACCGCGATGCTGACGGCCTCGGGCACGACGGCACGGACCGTGGCGATCTGCTGCTGGGGCGAGAACTGTCCTACCGCCTCGGTGGTGATCTGGACGACGAGATCGTCGCCGACCCGCCGGCGCACCGCGGCGATGGCCGCGGCATAGCGCCCCGGATCGAGGCTGTGCCGGCCGGCATCGTCGCGCACATGGAGATGAATGGCCTGTGCGCCCGCGGCGTGGCAGGCGGCGGCATCCGCGGCGATGGCATCGACCGTCAGCGGCAGGCCGGGATGATCCGCCGCCGTCTTGCGCGCTCCGTTGGGTGCCACCATCAGCGTCAACGGCGTCATCGCCCTGCCCCCGTTCCCTGCACGCGCTCCAAATTCAATCCTTGTCCGCCTCGATCTCGAGATCGAGCAGCGCCGAACTCAGCGACTTGCCGTGGGCGTCCAGCGCCAGCGAGCGGGTGACGCCGCCGCCCAACGCCCGGTGCAGCACGAAATCGAGCGCGCCGATGGTTTCGAGCTCGTAACGGATCACCTCGCCGGCGACGATGTCGCCGAAATGCGCCTTGACCCGCGCCGCCGTCACCTGATCGCGCAGCAGCGGATAGTCACCCGCATCGAACGCGATCAGCGAGATGTTCGAAGTGTCGCCCCTGTTGCCGGTTCGGGAATGGGCAAGCTCGCGCAGCTTCATGGCTAGTGTCCCATTTCCAACGTTCGTATCCCATTGCAGCAGGCCCTTATACGAACGTTGGAAACAAAGGGACACTAGCATCGATATAATTCTAGTGCGGTTTTGGATCTGACGCTCGTATGAAGAATTCGCTGCAATGCTGAAACAAGCGTCAGATCCACCGCACTAGCTCTCCAGATACTCGACGCGCGGATCGACCAGCCGGCTCCGCCCGCCAGCGCCTCGACGATCGGCGCCGCGCGAGATAGGCGTTGGCCGCACCCATATTCGTGACGATGCGCACGCCGTTGCGGCGACAGGCCGGCAGCACGGCGCGCATCCGTGCTTCGAGCAGCGGATCGAAGCCGGCCTGCGGATCGCGGCGCCGCGCCTGCTGGGCCAGCGCCACCGTGCGCTCGCCCAGACATTCGAAGATCAGGTAGTCGAGACGGCCTTTTTCGGCGAGCTCCACCGCCGGCTCGATGCGATCGCCGGAATAGCCCGCACCTCCGCCCAATCTGATCGTTCGCAAAGCCCGCGTCCTCGTGACAAGTGTGGTGGTTCGACGAGCATCCGAGTTCGCTAAAGAGCATGCGCCAGGATCGAGCGAACGCCGGACGTCGCTATATCTTCCAAGGCAAAGGTGCTTGTGCGGATTGGCGTTTCGCGTCGAAGTCTAGACCGCAAGCCTGTTGAGAGACAATCAGCACGATCCAGGTCCTGTATTCCGCAGATCAGAATACGCCGACAGCCTGTCGCAACACCGACGCTGCGTCATTGGGCCCCTCGCCGGCAAACGCGACAAACTGGTCCGGCCGCACCAGAATCGTGTCGGCGCGATAGAGCTCCCGGCCGCCGGTCCTGGTGTCGGTGATGATCTTGAATGGGATGTGAAGTTGGGCGGCTGACCGGCGGAACGCATCGGCGCAATCCATCGGGGCACCAAGATCGATGAGGGTGAAGCCATCGCCCAGTTCCTCGAACACATTGCGCCCGGACGACAGGGGGTGTGGCGTCAGATGGTGCCCCGCGCGCGCCTCGAAGCCATGTGCGCCGATGGCGCTGCTCGCGCCGCCCGCCGCCCCGCTGACGATCGACGAGCCCTCATAATGCGGCTCGAAGCTGTTGACCTCGCTGCGCGCACCGGATTGACGCTGCCGCCAGGCCGCCTCGAACGCCGCGCGGTCGCGCGACGGGTCGAACGTGCGGAGGAAATCCCGATCGCTCAAAATCGCCTTCTCGATGAAGTCGCGCGCCGTCGAGGCGAACACCGGCTGACGTTCTTCGCTGTAGCTGTCGAGCAGACGGGGTCCCGCCCAGCCCTGCAGCTCGGCGGCGAGCTTCCAGCCGAGATTGACAGCGTCTTCGAAACCGGAATTGACGCCGTAGCCGCCGTAGGGTGGATGGCTGTGCGCGGCGTCGCCAGCGATGAAGACGCGCCCGCTGCGATAGCGATCGGCAATGGCGAAGCGCAGGTCCCAGAAGCCGATGTGCTCGAATTCGACGTCGAATTGCGCGCCGACGGCGTCCTCGAGATAACGGCGGAAATTGAAATTGTCCCGCGTCGTACCCGGCGGCACGGGCGCGTGAAAGAACCAGGTGGTGCCGAGATCGACCCGGCCGAAGAACTTCCAGTAGCCATCGAGCTCCGGCTGCAGGACGTTGTAATAGGATTTGCCCGGGAAGCGCTCGAGCAACCGATGCAGCCCGCTCGACCGGAACACCAGCAGCACCATCGTTCGATCGTGGTCCGACAGGGTCTGGGTGATGCCGGCCTGTTCACGGACAGCCGACCGGCTGCCGTCGCAGCCGACTGCATAGGACGCGCGCATCGTCCGGCGCGTGCCGGTTTCGCGGGCCAGGATCGCGACCTCCACGCCGCCGTCGTCCTGCCGGATCGTTTCGAAATCCCAGCCGTAGAGAACTTCGACGTTGGCGATCTGCGCCGCGCGACGCCGCAATACAGCCTCGGTGGCGTATTGCGGCAGCCGCTCATTGTCAGTGAAATAGAACGGACGGACGAGCTCGCGCTGCAGCCAATCGTAAGCATAGCCGCTGAGCAGCGTGCCGTAGGTGGTGATGCCGCCAATGCCGTAGTCACGCGGAATGGTGCGCGCGGCCCGGAGCTCCGTTTCGGCGCCCCAGAAGAAGAAGTGCTCCATGGTGCGCTGGGTGAGATTCTGCCCCTTGGGAATCGACTGCGGCGTGCGGTGGCGCTCGACCACGATGCATCGCACCCCACGGCGGCCGAGCTCGATGGCAAGCCCCATGCCGACCGGGCCGCCGCCGATGATCGCGACCTCGGCGTCATTGCGGGAAGCATTCGCGTTCGCTGTCTCTGCCATAGCCTGCTTGTACGTGATCGCGCCGGCATCGCGGCGCCCGATGGGACGACCGGTGCTGAAATGCAGGCCCGACCGCCGGTCGTCAAGTCAAAATCTTATTATACGAGATTTGTCACGCAGCTCGACATCATTTGCCGCAGCGATCGCCTGCGCCGAGCCCCGCACCTCGGCTGCGATCTTGTCGATCTGCGCGCCTGTCACACTGCTGCCAGCAATGGTGACGCACAGGCTCGCCACAGGATAGCCGCCATCGAGCACCGGGGCGGCGATCCCCACCGCCCCCGGCGTCACCTCGCCATGGGCCACAGCAAATCCGGCGCGGCGGACCTGCTTGAGGCACTCCCGGATCTCTGCCGGGCTGCTGCCGAGCCCGACCGCGCGCAAGTCCTGGAGATTGCGGGTGATCAGCGGCAGCTGCTGCGGCTTCGGCAGAAAGGCCATGATCGAGCGTGCGATCGCACCGCGGCCCAACGGCATGGGACGGCCTCTCGGATAGCTGCTGGCAGGATTGGGAGCCGAAGATCGGGAGGCAACGCACAGCATCTTGTTGCCGTACCAGCGCACGATCAGCGCGGTGCAAGGGTGCGCCGCCGTGAGCCTCGCCAGTTCCGGCTTGGCCGCGATCATCAGCGGATCGGCGCGACGGCTCAGAAAGTCCATCTCGACGACCCGCGGCCCCAAGGTGAAGCTGCCGTTGCGCGTCGGCATCAGCAGGCCGGATTCCTTCAGACCCTTGAGATAGCGGTAAAGCGTCGGCCGGCTGTAGCCGAGTTCGCTCATCAACTCCTCGGGCGTCCATTCGAGATGCTGCTCCGAGAACAGGTCGAGAATGGCGAGCACGCGCTCGAGGCTATTGGTCTTGGCCGCTGCCATGGTCCTGAGATTCTCCTGCGTTCGTCTCTCGATAGCCCGGTTTGCCCGGGCGCAAAACCGGCTGCGGCAGCGCCGGACTTGAACCCAATCGAATCTCACTATAAGAGATTTCAATAAAATGAATTATCATGCATACGGGCCCACCCCGTATCGGGAGGAGAGCGCGGCGATGGCGACAGCGAGCTTGCGCGGGACCGCCCTAAGCGGCCCCATCGACGTGGCCGGCTTCATCGACGCCTACCCCGTCGGCCGCTTCCAGGTCCGTGTTCTTCTGATCTGCTCGGCGGTGCTTTTCATCGACGGCTTCGACACCCAGGCGATCGGGTATGTCGCGCCTGCCCTGGGCCACGAGTGGAGCCTGCCACGTGGCGCGCTTGGCCCGGTTTTCAGCGCCGGCCTGTTCGGGCTGATGATCGGCGCTTTGATCTTCGGCCCCGTCGCCGACCACATCGGTCGCAGGCGCATCGTCATGTTCAGTACAGCGGCCTTCGGCATCGGAACGTTGCTGACGATGCTCGTCCAGGACGCCGGCTGGCTGATCGCGCTCCGCTTTCTCACCGGGCTTGGGCTCGGCGGCGCCATGCCCAATGCGGTGGCTCTCACTTCGGAATTCAGCCCTCATCGTCGGCGCGCCACCATGGTGATGATGACGTTCGCCGGATTCTCCATCGGCGCGGCCCTTGGCGGCCTGCTGGCCGCCGCCCTGATCCCGGCATTCGGCTGGCGTTCGGTGTTCCTGGTCGGGGGCATCGCACCACTTCTGCTGCTGCCTCTGCTGATGGCGTACCTCCCGGAATCGATCCGCTATCTCGCGCTCGATGGCCGGCGCGACCGTGAGGTCGCAGCCCTGCTTGCCGGCATCGCGCCCAGCGCATCGTTCGAGGCGGCAACGCGATTTACCATTGCCGAACCGAAACTGACCGGCCTGCCAGTCGCCCATCTGTTCGCAGAGCGGCGCACCACCACCACCATGCTGTTCTGGGTGGTGTTCTTCATGAGCCTGCTCGATCTGTACCTGCTCTCGAACTGGCTGCCGACGGTGCTCAACGATCTCGGCGCGACCGTCTCGGTGGCCGCGGCAGTCGGGGCCATGCTGCAGGTTGGTGGCGTGGTGGGCACGTTCGCGCTCGGCCGCTTCATCGACCGCTTCTCGTTCCGCGCGCTGGCCCTGACTTATCTCGCCGCCGCGCTGGCCGTGGCTGCGATCGGAGCATCCGGCCATTCCATCATTCTCGCGGCCGTCGCGATCTTCGCTGCCGGCTTCTGCATCGTCGGCGGCCAGATCGCCGCCAACGCGCTGACCGCGACCTATTATCCGACCGCGATCCGCGCCACCGGCGTCGGCTGGGCGCTGGGCATCGGACGGATCGGCTCGATCGTCGGGCCGCTGGTGGGCGGCTTCATGCTGGCGCAGAATGTCGGGGCACAGCCGCTGTTCACGGCCGCGGCCATTCCGGCCATCATTGCCGCGATTGCCGCATTTGCGCTGAGCCGGACTGCGACGCCGGCAGCAGCCGCGGATCGCCGCTGATCCCGATGATCAACCAGGGCGAGCGCTCCCGTCTCCAACCAGGAAATCGAAATCGCAGCCCTCGTCGGCCTGCAGCACGCTGGCGTCGAACAGCCGAGCATAGCCGCGCGCCGGCGGCGGCGCCTTCGGCCGGCGGTCGAGTTCGGCCTTGCGGCGGGCCAGTTCGGCATCGTCGACCAGGAGCTCGATGCGGCGGGCTGCTACGTCGAGCCGGATCTGGTCGCCGGTCTTCACCAGCGACAGCGGACCGCCGACCGCCGCTTCCGGCGTGATGTGCAGCACGATGGTGCCGAACGCGGTGCCGCTCATGCGCGCGTCGGAAATCCGCACCATGTCCTTGATGCCCTTGGCCCCGAGCTTCTTCGGGATCGGCAGATAGCCCGCCTCCGGCATTCCCGGCGCGCCCTTCGGTCCGGCGTTGCGCAGCACCAGCACGTCCTGCTCAGTGACATCGAGGTCGGGGTCATCGATCCGCGCCGTCATGTCCTCGACGGATTCGAACACGACGGCGCGGCCGGTATGCTGCAGCAGTTCCGGCGTCGCCGCCGATTGCTTGATCACCGCGCCGCGGGGGGCGAGATTGCCGCGCAACACCGCCATGGCCCCTTCGGCCTTGATCGGCGCCTGACGCGGACGGATGACATCCTGCCCCGGCACGTCTTCGGCGGCGGCGACCACCTCGCGCAAAGTGCCGCCGGCAACCGTCTTGGCGTCAAGATCGACGAGATCGCCGAGCTGCTTCATCAGCGTCGGCAAGCCGCCGGCATGATGGAAGTGCTCCATGTAGTGCAACCCGGACGGCTTGAGGTCGACCAGTACCGGCACTGCGCGGCCGAGACGGTCGAAGCCGTCGAGGTCGATGCGCTCCGCCGTACGGTTGGCGATGGCGGTGAGATGGATCAGTCCGTTGGTCGAGCCGCCGATCGCCTGGAGCACCACCAGCGCGTTGCGGAAGGCGGACGCGGTCAGGAGTTCGCTCGGCCGCGGCCCGCCGGCCTTGGCCATTTCCGCGGCGCGGCGGCCGCTGAGCTCGGCGCAGCGCACCCGCTCCGCATGAGGCGCCGGAATGGTCGCGCTCATCGGCAATGACAGGCCGAGCGCCTCGGTGATGCAGGCCATGGTGCTCGCCGTGCCCATCACCATGCAGGTGCCGACCGACGGTGCAAGGCGGCCGTTGACGGCGGCGATCTCCTCCTCATCGATCTGGCCGGCCCGATGGGCGCTCCACAGCCGCCGGCAGTCGGTGCAGGCGCCGAGCACCTCGCCCTTGTGATGGCCGACCACCATGGGCCCGACCGGCAGCACCACCGTCGGCAGGTCGACGCTGGCAGCCGCCATGATCTGCGCCGGCAGGGTCTTGTCGCAGCCGCCGATCACCACGACAGCGTCCATCGGCTGGGCGCGGATCATCTCCTCGGTATCCATCGCCATCAGGTTGCGCAGATACATCGAGGTCGGATGGGCGAAGCTCTCGTGGATCGAGATCGTCGGGAATACCATCGGCATGCCCCCGGCCAGCATGACCCCTCGCTTCACCGCCTCGATCAGCACCGGGACATTGCCGTGGCAGGGATTGTAGTCGCTGTAGGTGTTGGTGACGCCGATGATCGGCCGGTCGAGCGCATCGTCCGAATAGCCCATCGCCTTGATGAAGGCCTTGCGCAGGAACAGCGAAAATCCCGCGTCGCCATAGCTGGTCAGGCCTTTCCGGAGCCCTCTCGTCATGCGCTTCCCCTGCAATGCGGACCCTCGGTCCGGCGACTATGCAAGCATGGCTTTTATCAATATTTTCCGCCGGCGCGATCCCTTTCCCGGGCATCGCTCGCATGCCGGAGGTCCGTTCCTATGAAGCTCACCGAGTCAGCCCAGGGCGTCTTTTCGATCGCCGTCACCCCGTTTCTGCCCGATGGCCGCCTCGACATGGATTCGGTTGGTCGCATGACAGATTTTTATGTGCGCTGCGGCGCGACCGGACTGACCATCCTCGGCATCATGGGCGAGGCGCCGAAGCTCAGCGAAGAGGAGTCGCTCGCTATCACCAAGGCGGTGACCTCCCGCACCAAGGTGCCTGTAATCGTCGGCGTCTCGGCCCCGGGCTTTGCGGCAATGCGGTCGCTGGCGCGCGGCGCCATGGAGCGCGGCGCCGCCGGCGTCATGATCGCGCCGCCATCGCACCTGCGCACCGACGACCAGATCATCACCTATTACGCCCAGGCGGTGGAGGCGATCGGCGACGACATTCCCTTCGTCATCCAGGATTACCCGCTCACCCTCACCGTCATCATGACGCCGAAGGTAATCCGGCAGATCGTGCAGAACCATCCCTCCTGCGTCATGCTCAAGCATGAGGACTGGCCGGGCCTGGAAAAGATCACGGCGGTGCGCGGCTTCGAGAACGACGGCTCGATGAAGCACATCTCGATCCTGACCGGCAACGGCGGCCTGTTCCTCGATTTCGAAATGGAGCGCGGCGCCGATGGCGCCATGACCGGCTACGCCTTCCCCGAGATGCTGGCCGATGTCGTCCGGCTGTCCAAGGCCGGTGAACGAGACAAGGCCCACGACCTGTTCGACGCCCATCTGCCGCTGGTGCGCTACGAGCAGCAGCAGGGCGTCGGGCTCGCCGTGCGCAAATATGTCCTGCAGAAGCGCGGTGCCATCGCCTCCGATGCCCAGCGCAAGCCCGGCTCGTCGCTGAGCGCGGCCGCCAAAGCCGAGGTCGAGTACCTGCTCGCCCGCCTCGCCCGGCACGATCCGCGGGCGAAGATCGGCTAGTGTCCCGTTTCCAACGTTCGTATTCCTTCGCAGCAGGCGCTCATACGAACGTTGGAAACTAAAGGGACACTAGCATCAATATGATTCTAGTGCGGTTTAGGATCTGACGCTCGTATGACGAATTCGCTGCAAATGCTGATACGAGCGTCAGATCCACCGCACTAGTGTCCCGTTTCCAACGTTCGTATTCCTTCGCAGCAGGCGCTTCTACCAACGTTGGAAACAAAGGGACACTAGCATCAATATGATTCTAGTGCGGTTTTGGATCTGACGCGCGTATGAAGAACTCGCTGCAATACTGAAACGAGCGTCAGATCCACCGCACTAAAGCGTTTTCCCGCAAGGTGTCGCCGTGGGCCAGACGCGCGCGCCGCTCACGCCGGCGCGCCGTCGAAATCCGATGGCTGGCGCTGGCTGATCGAAATCTCGGCGCCGCCGTCGTTGCGCAGAATCTGCAGCGAGATGTTGCGGCCGTAGCGGTACAGCGCCATGTCGACCCGGCCGTTGCCGAGTTCGAGATTGCGCAGCACCACCATGTCGAGAAAATTCGGCAGCATCGGCGCCACCAGCCGGATCCGATTGACTTCCGGCTCGCATTGAATGCCGAGACAGGCCTGCAGCATGGCGAGCGGCGCCGCGCCGGCCCAGGCCTGGGGCGCGCAGGCCACCGGATAGAGCGTCGGCGCCTGGCCCTTGATCCGGCGGAAGCCGCAGAACAGTTCGGGCAGCCGCCGCAGTTCCATGTAGGATGCCGCGCCGCCGATCGCCTCGAACACGGTCGCCACCTCGTCCTTGAAGCCGTAGCGACACAGGCCAAGCGCGATCATCGCGTTGTCGTGGGGCCAGATCGAACCGTTGTGGTACGACATCGGATTGTAGCGGCTCTCGCCCTGGGCGACAGTGCGAATGCCCCAGCCGGAGAAGAACCGTGGCGACATCAGGCCGGTGGCAACGCGCCGGGCGCGATGCGGGGATGCCAGTCCGCCGAACAGCACGTGCCCGGCATTGGATGTCTGCACCCGGCAAGGCTCGCCGTCACCGTCGAGGGCGATGGCATAGGTGCCGATGTCCTCGCACCAGAAGCGCTGGTCGAAGCGGATCGCAAGCCGCAGCGCCTCTTCGTCGAGGCGCAGCGCCTGTTCGTCGAAACCAAGGCGGCGGGCCACCCCTGAGATCGATCGCCTGGCGGCGAAGACGTAGGCCTGCACCTCGGCGAGCGCGATCGCGCCTTCGGCGAGGCGGCCGTCGGCGTGGAACACCGAATCGTAGGAATCCTTCCAGCCCTGATTGGCCAGTCCGCCTTCGACGTTGCGGCTGTGGCGCAGAAATCCGTCCTGGTCCGCCGCGCAATGCCGCCCGATCCACTCCAGCGCGGCGCTGATCTGAGGCCAGAGTGTCTTCACGGTGGCGTAGTCGCCGGTCCGTGAGGCATATTCTCCGGCGAGCAGCACGAACAGCGGCGTCGCATCGACGCTGCCGTAATAGAGCCCGAACGGTACTTCCCGCAGCTTCGCCATCTCACCACAGCGCATCTCGTGGAGGATCTTGCCCGGCTCGGCGTCGTTGAGCGGATCGACGCAATCGGCCTGGAACGCCGCGAGCCGCGACAACACCCCGCGCGCCAGGGACGGCATGCACCACAGCATCTCCAAGGCGGTGATCAGGCCATCGCGGCCGAACGTCGTCGAGTACCAGGGAATTCCCGCATAGGGATACGCTCCTTCAGCGGTCTCCGTGGTCAGCATGCGCAGGTCGGCGAGCGAACGGCTCAGCACGCGGTCGAACACGTCGCTCGACGTGCCGATGGCGACCGTCTCGCTGCGCTGACGCCTCAGCTCGCGCGAGGCCTGCGCCATGCCCTTGAAGAAGTTGATCGGTGCCCCCTCCCCCTCGGTGCCGCAGCCTACCGCCACGAAGATCGAACTGCGGGCATGGGGATCGAGCACGAGATCGTAAGTGGCGACGTCGTCTTCGAGCTGGTCGGGCTGGGGCTCGAACCGCAGCGTCGTCGTCCTGATCTCGCCGTCGAGACCGAGATAGGACAGGCGCGCCGTTCGCTCGTCTCGCCAGACCGGACGGAGCGAACCGCGACGGGCGCGGTGGCTGCCGCGGGCCTCGAAGATGTCGGCGAAATCGCTGTCGAAGCTCAGGGCCAGCGTGACGCCGACACGGCTCTGGCCATGGTTCTGGATGCCGAAGCGAATGTAGAAATGTGCGTTCCAGATGAAGCAGGTGCGGGTGATGTGGATGGTGTCCTTGGCGAGCACCAGTCGGTCGCCGCGGTAGATGTCCGGGTTGGTGAGGTCCGCCGTCAGGCTGGTGTTGTCGTCGCGGACATTCGAGCCCAATAGAAGCGGCTGAACGCCGTTGATGGTGAGTTCGAGCAGCGACAGATAGCGTGTGTCTTGATTGAAGATGCCGTCAGGTTCGCCGAGCGCGGCACCGATGTCTCCATAGTCGTTCAGCACGGCGAAAGTGTCGTTGTGCTTGAGCGTACGGCGCGGCCGTTCGGACGGCCCCTTCGCAGCGATATAGAACTGCGCCTGTTCGGATCTGTCGGCCGCGACGGCGGCTACTGATGTGATGGTCAAGGGACCCCCGATCGCGGCTGGCGACGAAATTTGGTCCGGCGGCGGCGTTGCGGCAGAAGTGGAACCCGGACGCACGATTGCAGCACGGAAGAAGGCACAAGGATACTGCCTTTGTGTCGGCCTTTTCTCTTGGCCTTTATGCATCCCGGCGGCTTCCATCGCGCTCACGCGCGAGCGCCGTCCGGTTCCGGACTTTCGCGGAACCCAACCAGACCCTGCATTCCCGCAGGCGGAGAGACCCGATGCCAACGAGCCCCACCACCGCGGCCGGAGCACTGATCGCGGCCTGCGTCGCTGCCCCGCTCGCGCTGCTGCCGGTGGCGGCCTGCGCGCAACAACCGCCGGCACCGGCTGCGCCACCCGCTGTCGAGGCTCCCGCCAATCCTTCAGCCAACCCGCCGGCCGCTCCGCCCAGCCCGGCCACGGCCGCTCCATCGAGCACCACTGCCGGCACCCCCGCGGTCGTTCTCAATGGCGAGGAGGTCGAGAGCATCATGGGCAAGAAGATCCGCAGCAGCCGCGGTGAGGACATGGGCCGCATCGTCGATCTCATCGTCGACAAGGCCGGGCAGATCCGCGCGGCGATCATCGATTTCGGCGGGTTCCTCGGAGTGGGCACCCGGCAGATCGCGGTCGACTGGAACTCGTTGCGGTTCCCCAGCAATCCCAAGGCCGATGCGCTGGCGGTAGATCTGACGCGCGATCAGCTCAAGGGCGCCCCCGCCTACAAGCCGGGTGAGCAGATCGTCGTGCTCGGACAGCAGCCCCGGGCCGCACCGGCCGGGCGATACGGCAGCGCAGGCCGGCAGCACCGCCCGCCCGCAATGACGCCCCCAGAGCAATGGACCAGCCGTTCAAGGCTCCCGCTCCGGCTCCGGCGCCCTCGCAGCGGAACAACGAGGCTCCGCGCGCATCGCGCCGAAGCCGCCGGGGGCTCGACTGGTTCGTCTTCTTCGTCGCCGATGTCCAGACCGGTTTCGGCGCCTTCGTCGCCGTCTACCTGACCGCCCAGAAATGGACCCAGGTCGACATCGGCCTGGTGCTGACCATCGGCGGCATCATCTCGCTCGTCGGCCAGATCCCGGCGGGCGCGTTGCTCGACGCCATTCGCTCCCCCCGCCTTGCCGCCGTGGTGTCGCTGCTGCTGATCGGCGCCAGCGCCTTCGTCCTCGCGATCTGGCCGGTGTTCCCCGCCGTCGTCGCCTCGCGCGTCGTCCAGGCCACGGCAAGCAGCGTGCTCGGTCCGGCGATCGCGGCGATCAGCCTCGGCCTCGTGCCGCGCAGCGAAATCGGCGAGCGCTTCGGCCGCAACGCGGCGTTCGCCTCCGTCGGCACCGGCGTCGCCGCCGCCGGCATGGGCGCCTGCGGGTATTTCATCTCCAATCAGGCGGTGTTCTTCGTGGCTGCGGCCTTCGTCGCGCCCGCGGTGTTTTCGCTGATGCAGGTCCGGCGCGAGGAGATCAATCCGACCCGGGCGCATGGCGGCACCAACCCGCACCCCCTGAACATCGCGACGGGTTTCGCCGAGCTCTCGCGGCAGCCGGCGCTGCCCATCCTCGCCTGCAGTGTGATGCTGTTTCATCTCGCCAATGCAGCGATGCTGCCGCTGACCGCCAGCATGCTGACTGTGCGCTCGGCAAGCTCCGCCCCGGCGCTGATCGCCGTCGCCATGGTAGTGCCGCAACTGACGGTGGCGCTGCTGTCCCCGACCGTCGGCCGCAAGGCCGACCGCTGGGGCCGGCGCCCGCTGCTGGCAATCGGCTTTCTGGCGCTGACGATCCGCGGGCTGCTGCTGGCCTGGGTGACGACGCCCCATGCCATGATCGCGGTGCAACTGATCGATGCGATTTCGGCGGCCGTGCTCGGCGTGCTCGTGCCGCTGACGGTGGCCGATCTGACCCGCAACACCGGCCACTTCAACCTCGCCCAGGGCCTGATCGGCAGCGCCATGGGCATCGGCGCCTCGGTCAGCACGACCCTGGCAGGCTATCTGTCGGACCGCTTCACCAGCTCGGTCACGTTTCTCTGCCTTGGCTCCGTCGCCGGCGCCGGCCTTCTGCTGATCCTGCTGAAGATGCCAGAGACCCGGCCGGGCGCCGACGATGACGACGACGACGACGACCGGCCGGCGGCACCAACGCTCAGCCCGCCACCAGGCGCGGCTTGATCTCGGCCCCGGCCTTCTCCGCGCAGATCTCGCGATAGATCGACAGATAATCGCGCGCCATCCGCCGCGCGGTGAAGCGTTCCTCGAAGCGGCGGCGGATCGTTTCGCGCGACAGTTTCGAAATGTCGCGGATCGCCGCCACCGCGCTCAGCTCGTCCTCGACGACGAAGCCGGTCACGCCGTCCTCGATGATCTCCGGAACCGAGCCGCGGTTGTAGGCGATCACCGGCGTACCGCAGGCCATCGCCTCGATCATCACGAGGCCGAACGGCTCAGGCCAGTCGATCGGCACGATCAGCGCCAGCGCGCCACTGAGGAATTCGGGCTTCTGCGCATCGGTAATCTCACCGATGAAATCCACATTCGGATTGGCGATCAGCGGACTGATCTCGTCGTTGAAATAGTCGAGATCGGCGCGGTCGATCTTGGCGGCGATCCGCAAGGGCAAGCCGCAACGCTCGGCGATGTGGACGGCCCGATCGACCCGCTTCTCGGGAGAGATGCGGCCGAGAAACGCAAGATAAGACGGCTTGACCGGCTGCGGCATCAACAGCCTTTCGGGCAGGCCATGAGGAACGGTCGCCACCCAGTTGGCGGCATGGATCGGACGGCGCTGGGAGTTGGAGATCGACACCACCGGAACTGAAGAGAAGGTCGCGAACATCGGCTGGTGTTCCGGCAGGTCGAGCCGACCGTGCAGCGTCGTCACGAACGGCGTCTGCTGCCGCGACATCAGCGAAAATGGATAGTAGTCGAGATGGAAATGCAGCATGTCGAACTCGCCGGCCCGCCGGCAGACCTCCTCGATCATCATCATGTGCAGGGCGTTCGGGTCGCGCACCGAGCCGTCCAGCCGCAGTGCTCGCGGCCACATCGGCTCGAGCTTCGCCGTCGTCACCGAATCGCCGCTGGCGAACAGCGAGACGTCATGGCCGAGCGCCACAAGTTCGTCGGTCAGCCATGAAATCACCCGTTCGGTGCCGCCATAGAGCTTGGGCGGTACAGCTTCGGTGAGCGGCGAGATTTGCGCGATACGCATGATGGATCCCTAACTTTCGGCACATGACTTGCACGCAGCGCGATCCGGGGCCGATGCGGAATCACACTGCCGTCTCTCAATCGCCACAGCCTGTCCTCAAAAGTCCGTCACGAATGGAACACGGCTATCTGGACCGACTTCTACAAGCCGTGGTGCGCGCACTTGTTCCTGCGCATCACGTTCGCGACGAAGGTCGGACAAATCATCCGTACAAAGCCAATGTGTCGTGGTCGGGGTGAAAATATCTCATGAGCGATTTTTGCCGCTGGACCGATCGTCCCATCGCGTTTCTTCTGTGGTACGCGCTCAGAAGGAAGGTGGCCCATGCCCTGATCCTGAGCGCCGTGCTGGTCGCGGTCGGCTTTTCGGTCAGCACCCAGTATGGCGTGAAGATCCTGGTCGATACCCTGTCGACCCCGCGGCACGGCGGAGATCCCTGGCCCGCCTTCGTGCTGCTGGTTTCGCTGATCGCCGCGGACAACCTGTGCTGGCGGGTCGCGAGCTGGGTGGCGAGCTTCACCTTCGTTCAGGTCACCGGCGACATCCGGCGTGACCTGTTCCGCCACCTCACCGCCCATTCGCACAGCTATTTCGCCGAGCGCCTGCCGGGAGTGCTGACCAGCCGCGTCACGGCGACGTCCAACGCCGTATTCGCGATCGAGAACATGTTCATCTGGAATGTGCTGCCGCCCTGCGTCGCGACGGTCGGCGCGATCGCGTTCCTCGCCACCGTCAGCCTGCCGATGGCGGCCATCCTGATCGCGCTGGCCGCGGTGATCGTGGTCGCCATGTTCCGCTTCGCCGCCGCCGGGCGGCCGCTGCACCATGAATTCGCCGACAAGGCGGCGGATGTCGACGGCGAGATGGTCGATGTCGTCGGCAACATGGCGCTGGTCCGCGCTTTTTGCGGACTCGTGCGCGAACATACGCGATTTGACGAGACCGTCTCGCGCGAGCTGAATGCGCGGCGCCGCAGCCTGCTCTATCTCGAGAAGCTCCGGCTCGGCCATGCGATCGCGACCGTCGTCCTCACCCTTGCCCTGCTCGGCTGGGCCATCACCCTGTGGCAGCGCGGTGCCGCCAGCACGGGCGATGTCGTGCTGGTCTGCACGCTCGGCCTGTCGGTGCTCAGCGCGACGCGCGATCTCGCGGTGGCGCTGGTCGACGTCACCCAGCACCTCGCGCGTCTATCGGAGGCGCTGCTCACACTGCTGGTTCCCCATCAGCTGCGCGACCACCCCGAAGCGGTCCCGCTGGTTCCCAAGCGCGCCGGCATCACATTCGATAACATCAGCTTCCGCTATCCCGGCGGCCGACAGGTCTTCACCGGCTTCAGCCTCGCGATCGAGCCCGGCCAGCGTGTCGGTCTCGTCGGCCGTTCCGGCGGCGGCAAATCCACGCTGCTCACGCTGCTGCAGCGGTTCCACGATGTCGACGACGGCCGAATCCTGGTCGACGGCCAGAACATCACCCGGATCACGCAGGAAAGTCTGCGGCAGGCGATCGCGACAGTTCCCCAGGACACCACCATGTTCAATCGCTCGCTGCTCGAGAACATCCGCTACGGGCGGCCCGATGCCAGCGACGAGGAGGTCTGGGAGGCCGCCGTCGCCTCGCGCTGTCACCTTTTCATCGAGAAGCTGCCGCAAGGACTGCAAACCGTGGTCGGCGACCGCGGCCTGAAGCTGTCGGGTGGCCAGCGCCAGCGCATCTCGATCGCCCGGGCCTTCCTCAAGAACGCGCCCATCGTGCTGCTGGACGAAGCCACCTCGGCGCTCGACTCCGAATCCGAGGAGGCGATCCGCACCGCGCTGGAACGCCTGATGGTCGGCCGCACGGTGATCGCCATTGCTCATCGTCTCTCGACCTTGCGGCACTTCGATCGTATCGTGGTGCTCAATTCCGGCTCCCTGGTCGAAGACGGCGCCCCCGAAGTCCTGGTTCAGCGCGAAGGTCCCTATCGCCGGCTGATCGAGCAGGAGGCTCGGCGGCTCGCCATCCAGGCAGCCTGACGCTCTCGCCTGCCATGGGCGAGTGAGCGGCGTTCTTCGAACCGCCGCTGCCATGACGCAACTTCACCGCGAACACCTGTTGAATTCCCTTAATTCTTAACCGGAGAACTGTGCAACGTGCCGCGACCGATCGTCTTTGTGCTCCCTGTCCTGTTCTGCGCCCTGTTCGTCCTGGGCGCCGCGCCCGCACGCGCCCAGCCCCCCTCGCCTGTACCACCGTCAGCGGCCGCAACCGCACCCATCGCGCGGCCGGCGCTGACGCCCGAGGAAGCCAGGCGCGCGCTCGAAACGCTGCAGGATGACGCCAGGCGCGCGCAGGTGATCGAAACGTTGCGGGCGATCGCCGCCGTGCCGCAGACGGCGTCGCCACCGGCAACACCTTCATCGTCGCCACAGGCCGCGCCCGCAACGCCGGGCGCGAGCACCAAGAGTGACGGCAAGGACGACAGCATTCCGCCCCTTGCCGCCGACAGCCTCGGCGCTCAGTTGCTGCTCGCCATCTCCCGCAATCTCGATGACATCTCCACCGAACTGAGCCAGGGGGCGCAGACCGTCACGCGCTTTCCGGAGCTCTGGCATTGGCTGGTGCGGACCGTTTCGGATCCCGCCTCCTACAATCTGCTTCTCGACATCGCCTGGAAGCTCGCGCTGGTGATGGGCGCCGCGCTGCTCGCCGAACGGCTGGTCGCCCGCCTCGTCGCGCGGATGCTGGTCTACCTCGAAACCCATCTGCCGGGCGCGGCGCGCCGGCCGGCTCCCGAAGTTGCCGATGCCATGCCGCTGGTGCCGCCGCTCGAAACCGAACGGCCCGAACAAGTCCGCAAGCGCCACATGGTGCTGACCCGCGCATGGCAATCGCTGATCCGGCTGCCTTATGTGCTGGCTCGTTTCGTCGTCGATCTCGGTCCGGTGCTCGCCTTCACGGCGACCGCGATGGTCCTGCTCAGCACACGCCTCGGCGAACTCGGCACCACCCGTCTCGTCATCCTCGCCCTGATCGACGCCTACGCCCTGTTGCGGGCGATCGAGTGCCTGACCCGCATGGCGGTGTCTTCAGGTCCGCTCAGTCTCGTCACAGTGCGGCACGAAACCGCGGCTTACGTCTCCATCTGGGTCAGACGGCTCGTCACCGTCGGTGCTTTCGGCTTCGCTCTTGCCAATGCCGCCTACCTGTTGGGACTTTACCAGTCCGGCTATTACGCGCTGCTGCGCATCGTTCTGCTGGTGATGCATCTGCTGGTCGTGGTCATCATCCTGCAATGCCGCCAGGCCGTCGCCCGGGCGATCCGCGCCGATCGCGACGGCACCGCCTTCCTAGCAACGAGCCGCAATCGCCTCGCCAGTCTGTGGCACATTCCGGCGATCGCGCTGGTCTTGGCGCTCTGGGTGGTCTGGGCACTCAATGTCCGCAACGGCTACGCGCTGCTCCTGCAGTACTTCGTCAGCACCGCCGCGGTGCTGCTGGTGGCGCGGCTGCTCACCATCATCGCGCTCGGCGTGATCGATCGCCTGTTTCGCATCCACCCCGATCTGTCGCAGCGCTTCCCCGGCCTCGAGGCCCGCGCCAACCGCTATCTGCCGCTGTTGCGCAACACCGTATCAACGGTGATCTCGGCGGCAACGCTGATTGCGGTGCTGGAGGTCTGGGGAATCGACGCCATGGTCTGGTTCGCCGTCGGCCAGATCGGCAACCGTCTGGTCTCCGCCGTCACCACCATCGCCATCGCCGTCTTCGCGGCGCTGGCGGTCTGGGAGGTCGGCAACGCGCTGCTCGAACGCCAGCTTAACCGCCTCGTCCATGACCATCATCATGCCCGCGCCGCCCGCCTGCGCACCTTCATTCCGATGCTGCGCACCACGCTGTTCGCGGTGATCGCCGCCGTGGTGGCGTTGACCGCGTTGAGCGAGATCGGCGTCAACGTCGCCCCCCTGCTCGCCGGCGCCGGCATCGTCGGCATCGCGGTCGGCTTCGGCTCGCAGAAGCTGGTGCAGGACCTGATCACCGGATTGTTTCTGCTGCTCGAGAACGTCGTCCAGGTCGGCGACACCGTCACCGTGTCAGGCGTCACTGGCACGGTGGAGAATCTGTCGATCCGCACCATCCGCCTGCGCGATGGCGACGGCTCGGTGCATATCGTGCCCTTCAGCTCGGTGACCAGCGTGACCAATGCCAGCCGCGGCAAGGGCAATGCGGTGGTCAACGTCTCCATCGCCTTCAAGGAGGATACCGACCGCGCCAGCGCCGTGCTGAAATCGATCGGCGCCGAATTGCGCAACGACCCGGACTTCCGCCATCTCATCCGCAGCGATCTGGAGCTCTGGGGCGTCGACAAGGTCGACGGCAGCATGGTGACGATGGTCGGACAGATTCCCTGCACCGACGCCGGCCGCTGGCCGGTCCAGCGCGAATTCAACCGGCGCATGAAGAAGCGCTTCCAGGAGAACGAACTCGAGATCGCGACGACGAGGTCGACGGTCATTCTCCAGGCACCGCCGCCGGCCGAACCCGACGAGGTCCAGCAAGGTCGCGAGCGGCGCCGCATGCCGGCGCACCCCGGCTAGTGCCCGCTTTCCGAAGTTCGTGCTACATCGTGGCAACCTCTTACACGAACTTCGGAAAACAACGGGCACTAGCAAATTTATGATTCTAGTACCCTTTTATTTCCGAAGTTCGTGTCCGGACGATGCCGCAACTGACTCACGAACTTCGGAAACAGGCTACTGGTGTCCCGGTTCTAACGTTCGTATCACTTTGCAGCGAGCGCTCGTACGAACGTCAGAACCAAAGGGACACTAGTGTGGCGTCTCGCAATTGCCTATGCCCTTCGCGGCAAGCTCCTGTAGGCAATTGCGAGACATAAGCCGCACCAGCTTTTTGATTTTGCTAGTGTCCTTATGTCTCCGAATGACCGTGCGAGCATGAGGCAAATGGAGCGGTAATTCGGAGACAGGACACTAGTGTGGTTTTGGATCTGACGCTCGTACGGAGAATTCGCTGCGACGCTGATACGAGCGTCAGATCCACCACACTAGACCGGGCTCGAGCTCAGATCACCTTGCCCGGGTTGAGAAGCCCCTCGGGATCGAGCGCCGCCTTGAGCGTGCGCATCAGCGCGATCTCGGTCTCGCTGCGGGCATGCCCGAGCCATTTCTTCTTCGCCGTGCCGATGCCGTGCTCGGCCGAGATGCTGCCGCCCACGTCGCGGACGAGGCCATAAACGATGGCGTCCATCTCCTCCTTCGGCTGGCGCTCCACGGTCAGGCCGTGGACCCAGGAGACGAGATGCAGATTGCCGTCGGCGATGTGGCCGTAATAGACGCTTTCGCATCCAGGGATGGCGGCCGCGAGGGCCGCCTTGCAGCGCGTCGCGAACTCGTCCATCCGCGCGACCGAAAGGCCGATATCGTAGGAGATGTGCGGCCCGAGCACCTGGCCGAATTCCGAGCAGATGTCGCGCACCGCCCAGAGCCCCTGGGTCTGCGCCAGCGATTGCGATACCACGGCGTCGACCAGCAACCCGCGTTCCATCGTGTCCTCGAGCCAGTCCTGGAACCGCGGCGCATCCGCGGCCTCGTCAGCGCCCTGGGCTTCCACCAGCACATAGATCTGTCCGCCGGATGCGATCGGCGGACGGACACCGGCGCGCGTCGTGATCACCTCCCAGTAATCGGACCACATCACTTCGAAGGCGGAGAGCAGCGGGCCGAGCCCGACGCGCGCAGCGTCCAGAAACCTGAGCACCGCCGGATAATCGGCGAGCGCGCACAGCGCCGTCATGGTCGAGCGCGGTTTTGCAAACAGCCGCAGCACCACCCGTGTGATGATGCCGAGCGTGCCTTCCGAACCGATGAACAGGTGCTTCAGGTCATAGCCGGCGTTGTTCTTGAGAAGCTTGTTGAGATTGGTGATGACGGTGCCGTCGGGAAGCACGACTTCGAGGCCGAGCACGAGCTCGCGCGTCATGCCGTAGCGGATCACGCGGTTGCCGCCGGCGTTGGTCGAGAGATTGCCGCCGATAGCGCAGGAGCCGCGCGAGCCCAGATCGAGCGGAAAGAACAATCCGGCGTGATCCGCGGCCTGCTGGATCACCTGCAGCGGCGTGCCGGCCTTGACCGTCATGGTGGCGCTGGTGGGATCGATCTCCTCGATACCGACCATGCGCTCCGTCGAGATCGCCACCCAGCCCAGCTCCGGCGCCGCGCCACGGCACAACCCGGTCAGGCCGCCCTGCGGCACGAACGGCAGCCCGACCCTGCGGCAGGCTTTGACCGCCGCGGCGACGCCCGCGGCATCGAGCGGACGCACCACCGCGCGCGGCACCTGGGGCGGGGTGGCGCTCCAGTCGTTGCAGTTGCGCGCGGGAATGTCGTCCCCGAGCAGCACGGCCTGCGAGCCGAGCAAGGCGCGCAGCGCGTCGAGCTCGCGGTCCAGCCTGTCGACTTCCATGACGCCATCCATCGCATTCTCACTGATCATCTGTCCTGCCTCAGCGCAGCCGGCCGCGCGCCGCGACCGGCAGCGTGCCGATGATCTCCTCGCCCCGCACCATCACCACCTCGTCGACCATATTGACGACGACGCAGACATGGTTCGGCACGATGCGCACGACGTCACCGACATTCGGCCGCGTGTTGCTGCGCGACAGGTCGAGAAAGCCGTGCTCCTCGGCGAAGCGCGCGATCTTCGCTTCGGGATGCTCGAGGATCAGGCCGTGGCCCTCGAGTCCTCCGGTATCCGAGGTCAGGGTCTTGGAACCGGCATCGATGATGCCGCGCTCGGGCGCTGCGCGGCTGACCACCGTGGCATAGACATGCAGCGCGCAGTCGTCCCAGCCGGCGACGCCCGCCGCGACCTGCATGCGGTCGTTGTAGATGTAGGTGCCGAACCGATGCTCGGTGGCTCCCTTGAGCTTGCCGACATTGGGCAGGTTCGGCGTACCGCCGGTCGAGACGATCTCGGGCTCGAGCCCGAGCGCGCGGACCCCGGCCACGGCCTCGTCGAAGAACCGCTGCGCCTCGGCCCAGCCGCTCTCGGTCGGATACATCAGGAAGCCGGCGAAACGCAGGCCGCGCGTCTCCTTGAGGAGGTTGGCCAGCGCGATCGCCTCGGCCGGCGTTTCGACGCCGGCGCGCTTGCGCCCGGTATCGCATTCGATCACCACGCCAAGCTCCCTGCCGCCGATCTCGGCGGCGGGCGGCAGACCTTCAATGACCACCGGATTGTCGGCCGTGACGGTCACGCGCGTGTGCGCAAGCAGCGCGCCGAGCCGGCGCGCCTTCTCTTCGCCCAGCAGATTGTAGCTGATCAGGATGTCGTCGAGCCCGGCCCCGGCCATGACCTCGGCCTCGCCGAGCTTCTGGCAGGTGATGCCGCGGGCGCCGGCGTCGCGCTGCAGGCGGGCGAGATAAGGGCTCTTGTGCGTCTTGATGTGGGGGCGGTTGGCGAGCCCCGCCTCGTCACACACGGCCTGGATACGCGCGATGTTGCGCTCGACCCGGTCCATGTCGATGACCAGCGCCGGCGTGCCGTAGTCGCGGGCGATCTTCGCCGCCAACGTCGTGGTCATGCCAGCACCTCCGGATTGATGACATTGTCCCGGATCGGCGCGCCGTCGAGCACGGAAAGGATATTGCGGGCGGTCTGTTCGCCCATGCGATCCAGGGCCTCGCGGGTGACGCCGGCGAGATGCGGCGCGACAACGACGTTGTCGAGCCTGAACAATGGATTCTCCGCCGACGGCGGCTCGCGATCGAACACGTCGAGGCCGGCGCCGGCGAGACGGCCGGTAACCAGCGCGTCGTAAAGCGCCGTCTCGTCGACGATGCCGCCGCGCGCGGTATTGATCAGACAGGCCGAGGGCTTGAGGCTGCGCAGCCGCGCGGCACCGAACAGGCCGACGGTCTGCGGCGTCTTCGGGCAATGCAGGGTGACGAAGTCCGCGTCCTTGAGCGCGGCATCGAGATCGGGGGCGTGGCGGCAGCCGGCCGACTCGATCTCGGCCGCGCTCTTATAAGGATCGAACACCACCACCTTCATCTCCATGGCGAGGCAGCGCTTCGCCGTGCGCGAGCCGATGCGGCCGAAACCAACGATCGCCACGGTCCTGCCGTAGAGGTCGAACGGAATGGCGCCGAGCCGGTCGCCCCAGCGGCCCTGCTTGACCAGGCGGTCGAGTTCGGCGCCACGCTTGGCCAGGGCCAGCATCATGTACAGCGCCTCCTCGGCGACCGACGGCGAATTGGCGATGCCGGTGGTCATCAGCGGCACTTTCGCCGCGGTCAGCGCCGGCACGTCGATGGCATCGAACCCCACCCCCATGCGCGCTACCACCTCGATGCCTGCCGAAGCCGCGATCTCCGACGCGCCGAAGCGCGTCGGCCCGAGCGCGACGCCGTGCACCGGGGCATGACGACGCAACAGCGCATTGAAATCGTCCTGGGCAATGGCGTTGGGAAACTGGATGGCATCGATGTCGTCCCGCGCGCCGAACAGCGCCATGCCTTCCGGCGGCAGGGTCTCGGTGATCAGCAGAGTCTTTCGGTTCGTCGCCATGCCCCTCACGCCCTCTCGAGGATTTTAGCTTCGCTTGACGCGCCCTCGTCCCGCCGCGTCGCCAATGCCAAATCCTCTCCACCAGGTTTCTTCTGCTAACCCAGCGCAGGCGGGCCAGCAACCACCGTACGCGCAGGGCACATTGCGCAATCTCTGTGCCACCCGCCGTGCTGCGGCGCGCTCGACCTTGCTGCAGCCGTGACGAACGGGCAGTCTGCCGCGTCTCGTTCATGCGGAGACTGCAACGTGACCCACGCCGCCGAACCCTTGCCCGCCGCCGTGCTGCAAGCCCTCACCCATTTCGACACGCCCACGATCTGCAATGCGCTGGAAATCGTCGCGCCATCCCGGCGGCTGAACGGCTACACGGTCAAGCCGCTGGTCTGCCCGTTTCCCAATCTGCCGCCGATCGTCGGCTATGCCCGCACGGCCACGATCCGCGCGACCTCGGCGTCGGAACTGCCCGCAGCCGAGCAGCGCGCCCGCCGCTCCGCCTATTACGAATATGTCGGCACCGGTGCCGGTCCGCGCATCAGCGTCATCCAGGATCTCGATGGCGCCAGCGTCGGCTACGGCGCCTTTTGGGGCGAGGTCAATAGTGCGGTGCACAAGGCGCTTGGCTGCCGCGGGGTGATCACCGACGGCTCCATCCGCGACATCCCGCAATGGGCGCCGGACTTCCAGGCACTGGCCGGCTCGGTCGGCCCGTCCCACGCCTATGTCCACGTCACGGCGTTCGGCGAGCCGGTCAACGTCGCCGGCATGACGGTGCGTTCCGGCGACCTGATCCACGCCGATCGCCACGGCGCCGTGGTCATTCCCTTCGAGCATGCCGCGCAGCTGCCCGCGGCGGTCGATCTGTGCAGCCGCCGCGAGGAGGTCATCCTCAAAGTTGCGCGCAGCCGCGACTTCACGCTGGAGCGGCTCAAGGAGGCCCTGACCCGGTCGGCCGAGATCCATTGAAACCCGGCGGATCGGCGGTATAGGCAGGGCGGACAGGGTCGGGTAGACTAAATGGAACCAGGGCGGCCCTCGCCGCCCGACCTTGCCGCCGGGGCCTTAGCAGACATCAATGACCGTCACCGACATTGCCACCCGCACCTATAACCACGGTTGGCGGCTCGACCCGATCATCCGCAGCCTTCTCGACACCGATTTCTACAAGCTGTTGATGCTGCAGATGATCCGGAAGATGTATCCGGACGTCCACGTCACCTTTTCGCTGATCAATCGCAGCAAGCACGTCCGCCTCGCCGAGGTGATTGACGAGAAGGAACTGCGCGCTCAGCTCGACCATGCGCGCACCGTGCAGCTGTCGAAGAAGGAACACATCTGGCTGGCCGGCAATAGCTTCTATGGCAAGGCCCAGATGTTCTCGTCGGACTTCCTGGCCTGGCTGGTCGATTTCCGGCTGCCGGAGTACGAGTTGCGCAAGGTCGACGGCCAGTATGAACTTTATTTCGAGGGCCCCTGGACCCACACCAGCATGTGGGAGATCCCGGCGCTCGCCATCGTCAACGAGCTGCGCTCGCGCCAGGCGATGAAGGGACACGGCCGCTTCGCCCTCGACGTGCTCTATGCCCGCGCCAAGGCCAAGCTGTGGACCAAGGTCGAACGGCTGAAACAGCTCGACGGGCTGTTGCTGTCGGATTTCGGAACCCGCCGCCGCCACGGCTTTCTCTGGCAGCGCTGGTGCGTCGAGGCCGTCAAGGAGGGCCTCGGCAATTCCTTTACCGGCACTTCCAACGTGCTGCTCGCCATGGACAACGATCTCGAAGCGATCGGCACCAATGCCCACGAGTTGCCGATGGTCTCCGCCGCCCTCGCCAACAGTGACGAGGAATTGCGGGTCGCGCCCTATCGAGTGCTCGACGACTGGCGGCAGATGTATGCCGGCAACCTCCTGATCGCCCTTCCCGATGCCTTCGGCACCACCGCCTTTCTGCGCGATGCGCCGGACTGGGTCGCCGACTGGACCGGTTTCCGGCCGGACAGCGCCCCGCCGATCGTCGCCGGCGAGCAGATCGTCCGGTGGTGGAACGACAAGGGCCGCGATCCCAGTCGCAAGATCCTGATCTTTTCCGACGCCATGGATGTCGACAGCATCGAGCGGACCTATCGTCATTTCCACGGCCGCGTCCGCACCAGTTTCGGTTGGGGTACCAATCTCACCAATGATTTTATCGGCTGCACGCCGGACGGCGCGGCGGACCTTGACCCGATCTCGCTCGTCTGCAAGGTCACCTCGGTGAATGGTCGGCCTGCGGTGAAACTCTCGGACAACACCGAGAAGGCCACCGGCGACCCGGAGGAGATTGCGCGCTATTTGCGGGTGTTCGGCGGCGACGATCGATTCACCAGCGCGGTGCGGGTGTAACGGGAGACACGCATCGCATGACCAGACTGTTCCGCCTCGCCGCCTGGCTGCTGTTCGCCGCCATCGTTCTGGCGACCCTTGGTTCGCCGAGCCTGCGGCCGCAGAGCTCGTTCGGCCACGACACCGAGCATGCCTTCGCCTTCGTCCTGCTCGGCGCCGCCTTTGGCCTCGGCTATGCCGAACGCCGCATGGAACTAGTGTTCGCGGCGATCCCCCTGATCGGCGTAATCGAGCTGCTGCAGCTCTGGGCGCCGGGGCGCCATGCCAGGATCGAGGATTTCGTCGTCAATCTTCTGGCCTTCTGGGTGGCGCTTGCCGTGGCGAACCTGCCCCGCCTGGTGCTGCGCCGCTGATCCGACACGCGATCTCGAAGCCGGTCTGGCGCCCGAAAGCCGGCGCGGGCCTCGCGGCGACGCCTTGGGTGGCTCCGGCGCTGAACAGAATCACTTCGCCCATGCGGTGACGTTCGCGGCATTCCGCACCCGCCTCAACGGGCTGTCTTTACGAAGAGCCTGGCGATCCCCGCCCACTTGATGATGTCGCCGCGCAGATAGCGATCGAACTCGGCCGTGGTCATCACCATCGGCGCAGCGCCCTGGGCCGCCCGTTGCGCCCGGACCTCAGGCTGCGTCACGGCATCCCGGATGGCCACGTTCAGCGCCTCGACGACCGGCTTCGGCGTTCCCGCCGGCGCCACGATGCCGAGCCAGATCGTTGCCTCGTAGCCGGGGACGCCGGCCTCGTCGGCGGTCGGTACGTCCGGCAGCACGCTGGTGCGGGTCTTGCCGGTGGTGGCAAGCGCCCTGACCTGACCGGCGGCGATATTGGGCGCCATGACGGTGACAGCGTCGATCATCATCTCGACCTGGCCGCCGATGATGTTGTTGCGGGCTTCGCCGCTGTTGCGGTGAGGCACATGGACGATGTCGGCGCCGGTCATGGCTTTGAAGAGTTCGCCGGCCATGTGATAGGGCGTCCCAGTACCGGAGGAAGCGTAGTTGAGCGTGCCGGGCCGGCTCTTCGCGAGCGCGATGAACTGCCGCAGCGTCGTCGCCGGGACCGACGGATGGACCACGATGACGAGGTCCGAGGAATTCACCGGCGCCACCGCGACGAAATCGCGCATCAGCTGATAATTCCGGTCGGGCAGCAGGGTCTCATTCGCGGTCTGGGTGTTCGACATCATCAGCAGCGTGTAGCCGTCCGCCGGCGATCTCGCCGCCTCGAGCGTGCCGATGACGCCGCCGGCGCCGGGCCGGCTTTCCACCACGAAGGGCTGCTTGAAACGATCCTGCAGATACTTGCCGATCAGTCGCGCGGCAACGTCGGCCGGGCCGCCGGCCCCGAACGGAACGATGACCCTGACGAGATGTGTCGGATAGTCGGCAGCCTGCGAATGCGCACTGGCGCGGCCGAAGACGACCGCGGATAACGCGGCCAGCAGCGCCCACGCGATCCCCGGCGCCATTCCCTCCCTCCCGGATCTTGTTGTCGTTCTCAACGGGGGGCGCAGCTTAGCACCATCCGCAGGCCGGATGCGACCCCCACGGCCGTCATCGCGGTCCGACCGCGCATGGCTTCGCGGCGGCGGCAAATGGTGCTAATCGGCAGGACGCCGGGATTGCTTAAGGACGTAAGGGACTCATTCTTCATGGCTCACAGCGCCTCGAACCTGCAGATCAATTCGGACCGGCTCTGGGGCACGATCCACGAAACCGCGCAGTTCGGCGCCACGCCCAAGGGCGGCGTGCGCCGCCTGACCCTCGGCCCCGAGGACCAGAAGGTGCGCGACTGGTTTCGCGCGGCCTGCGAAGCCGCTGGCTGCACGGTGCATGTGGATACGCTCGGCACCCTCTATGCCATCCGGCCGGGGCGCGACATGACCATGGATCCGGTCGGGCTCGGCTCGCACCTCGACACCCAGCCGACCGGCGGCAAGTTCGACGGCATCCTCGGCACCCTCTCCGCCCTGGAGGTGGTGCGGACGCTGAATGATGCCGGCATCACCACCGATGCGCCGCTGTGCATCATCGACTGGACCAACGAGGAAGGCTCACGCTTCGCGCCGGCGATGATGGCCTCGGCGGCCTATGCCGGCGACTTCACCACCGAGGACATCCTGTCGCGCCGCGACGCCGACGGCATCAGCGTCGGCGAGGCCCTCGACGCCATCGGCTATCGCGGCAAGGAAGCGGTCGGCGCCGTCAAGCTGCAGAATTTCGTCGAGCTGCACATCGAACAGGGGCCAATCCTCGAGGCCGAAGGCAAGACCATCGGCGTGGTCGAGCATGGCCAGGGTGTCATCTGGTATGACGGCGTGGTCACAGGCTTCGCCGGCCATGCCGGTGCGACGCCGATGCCGCTTCGTCGCGACGGCCTCGCCGCGCTCAGCGAGGTGGTTCTCGCGGTCGAGGCGCTAGCGACCGCACTCGGTCCGAATGCGGTGGGCACCATCGGCGAGGCCGTGATCAGCCATCCTTCGCGCAACGTGGTGCCGGGCGATCTCGCCTTCACTCTCGACCTGCGCAGCGCCGATGCCGGCGTCCTCGATCGTCTCGACGAGGCCGTGCGCGAGAAGATCGCGGCAATCGCGACGCGCCGCAACGTGGCCGTCGAGCTGACGCAGGTGTGGCGCAAGCTGCCGACCCATTTCAATGGGAAGCTGGTCGACGCGGTGGAGACGGCGACCAGGGCGCTCGGCTATTCCCATCGCCGTATCACATCCGGCGCCGGTCACGACGCCTGCAATCTCGCCAACGTGATGCCGGCGGCAATGATCTTCGTGCCCTGCAAGGACGGTGTCAGCCACAACGAGCTGGAAGACGCCACCCAGGCGGACTGCACCGCCGGTGCCAACGTGCTGCTCCACACCGTGCTGTCGCTGGCCGGCATCGCTGACTGAGCGAGGCACCATCGACGCTCCGGAGCGCGATCGATTGATCGCGCTCCGGTTGGCGAAGTTCGAAGGCGCGCGCCGCCGAGATCGTAGAACCCCTCCTGAAGATGCAGATCGCTGTGGCAAACTCCGCAACGGGTCACCTCGACCACGACCTCGGATCCCTTGGGCTACGGATCGGCGACGTCGATCGCCTGCACAGGCTCGCAGACCGGTTGGACGGCGTAGGCGCGCATAGATTCTTCCTCCCTGTTCTGTCATCGGCCTTTGCGGCCTGTTGCCGACTTGGTGAAACATCCCCGGCGAGGCGAGCCGGGGATCGAGATCTTCAGGCCCGATAGGACGCGATCTCGATCAGGCTGCCATCGGGATCGCGGCAATAGACGGAGGTGAGGACGCCGCGGGCGCCCTGCTTGGCGACGGGCCCCTCCTCGATCGCGACGCTGCAGCTCTGAAGATGCCCAACCACCGCCTCGGGCGTTGCCGTGGTCAGGAAGCAGAGATCATCACTGCCGGCCTTGGCGTGACGCGCAGTGAACCATTCGACCGTATCGGCCAGGGCCGGCCGCAGATTGATCTTCTGCTGACCGAACACCATCGACACCCGCTGCGCCTTGCCCTGCCCTGGATTGAAATCCTGCCGGACCATGCCGAGGACGCGCGCATACCACGCGGCGGAAACTTCTACATCGGCGACATTGACGACGAGATGATCGAGCCCCGTGACCGCGAGAGCCATGGCGGCCTCAGCTGCGATCGCGGAAATAGGGTTCGACCGTCCCGGACAGTTTGACGGTCATCGGATTGCCGAAGCGGTCCTTGGCCGTGCCGACCGGAACCCGGACCCAGCCCTCGCTGACGCAGTACTCCTCGACGTTGTCCTTTTCGACGCCCTTGAAGCGGATACCGATGTCGCGGGCCAGGATTTCGGCGTTGTAGTAAGGGCTTTTCGGATCAACCGAGAGGCGGTCGGGGAATTCATCCGTCATCGTCACTTTTCCATGCGGTCCTGCCGATTCCATAGCTCCCTTGGGCGGCGCTGACAATGTCGGCCCTTTCGCCGGCTGCCGCGCTTCAGTGCGGCCCCTCGCCGGCCGCGCGCAGCGCCGAAAGCCCCTCGCGGTAGCTCCGATAGCGCAGCCTGACGCCGAGTTCGACGGAGAGCAGACGGCTGCGGACGCGCTTGCTCTCGCTGAAGAAGCTGCGCGACATCGGGCTGAGCTCCGCCTGCGCGAACGGAATTTCGGGCGGCGCTGCGACGCCGCAGAGACCGGCGGCATAGGCGACGACGTCCTGCGGCGGCGCCGGCTCGTCATCGACAACGTTGTAGATCGCGCCGGCGCGCGGCTGCCGCCGCGAGGCGGCGACCGTCTGGACGATGTCGTCGACGTGGATGCGGTTGAAGACCTGGCCGGGCTTGACGATACGACGCGCCGTCCCGACCGCGAGCTGATCGAGCTGGTTGCGGCCCGGGCCATAAATGCCGGCAAGGCGGAAGACCTGCACCGGACCTCGCCGGTCGCGGCCGAAGGCGAGCCATGCCTGTTCGACGGCGAGCCGCCGGCGCGACCGTTCCTCGCCGGGCGTCGGCGGACTGGCTTCGTCGACCCAGCCGCCCTGCCGGTCGCCATACACACCGATCGTGGAAAGATAGCCGATCCAGCGCAGCGACGGCGCCGCGGCGAGATCGTCACCATAGACCCGCAACACCGGATCGCCGTCGTCGTCCGGCGGCACCGACACCAGCACGGCATCGCTGGTTGCGAGATCGCGGGCGAGTGTTGCGTCATGGTTGCGGCCATCGAACAGGTGCAGTTGCAGGCCGGAGCCGGCAAGCGCTTCGGCCTTGGCGCGCGTTCGCACGCTCGCCGCGACGGCGTCGCCGCGCGCGAGAGCGTCGCGTGCAATGAAACCCGCGGTGTAGCCGAGACCGAAGATGAACAGCTTCATGCCCGCAACGATCTATACGGCGCCCGGTCCGAGAATATGGCGGCTCAGCTCTGCGCCGGATGGGCGAGCTGATGCCAGGCCCATGCCGACCGCACGATGGTCGCGAGATCCGAATGACGGGCCACGAAGCCGAGGGTCTCGCGCGCCCGGCTCGGATCCGCCACCAGTTCGGCGGGATCGCCCGGCCGGCGCGGCCTGATCGTCCACGGCACGGCGCGGCCGGTCTCCGCGGCAATCGCGGCCAGCACCTGCTTCACAGAGAAGCCCGACCCAGTGCCGAGATTGAAACTGCCCCCGGCGTGACCTTCGAGCAGCAGCCGCAGCGCCAGGACATGGGCCGCGGCGAGATCCGTCACATGGATGTAATCGCGGATCGCGGTGCCGTCGGGGGTCGGATAGTCGTCGCCGAATATGGCGAAGTCCGGCGCATGGCCCTGGAGCGCCATCATCGCCCGCGAAATGAGATGGGTCTCGGGATCGCGCAACTCGCCGATCACGCCCGAGGGGTCGGCGCCGCAGGCGTTGAAATAGCGCAGGCAGAACGCCGACAGGCCGTAAGCCGCACGATAATCGGCGATGATGCGCTCGACCATCCACTTCGAGGCGCCGTAGGGATTGATCGGCTTGCAGTCGAGTGTCTCGCTGATCAGGCCGCTCGGCACCTCGCCGTAGACCGCGCCGGTGCTGGACAGAATGAAGCGGCTGCAGCCGCCTTCGCGCAAGCCGGCAAGCAGCGCCAGGGTGCCGGCCAGGTTGTTGAGATAGTACTTCTGCGGATCAACGACGGATTCACCGACCAGGCTGCAGGCGGCGAAATGCATCACAGCCACGACCTGATGGTCCCTGACGGTATCGGCAATTTTTTGCCTATCGCCGATGTCGCCTTCGACAAGGGGCCCCCAGCGCACGAAATCGCGATGGCCCGTGGTTAAATTATCGTAGCTGACGGGGGTGAAGCCGGCCTCGGCGAGCGCCTTGCAGCAATGCGCTCCGATATAGCCGGCGCCTCCGGTGACCAGGACATTCTGCATGTTCGAACCACTCCGTGCCGGCCGTCATGACGTCAGGGGCGCCGGGCGAAGGCCGCTTCCCCGGAGCGCGTCAACAACAGATACATGGCACGTGGATTGGTCGTCGCATAGCGCCAGATGAGGCGGCGCGGCTCGAGGGCGATGCGCCACGCCCATTCGAGGCCGGTCGCCTGCATCCATCTCGGCGCCCGGGAGCGGCTGCCTGACAGGAAATTGAACAGACCACCAGAGGTCTTGATCACCCCGACATCGCCGAGCCGGTCGGTGAATCTCGTCACGAAGCGCTGTTCGCCGGGTACGCCCAGGGCGATCCAGAGAAAATCCGGCTTGAGGCGATTGATTTCGTCGACCTTGTCCTCCAGCGCCTTGCCGGTGAGATAGCCGTGGCAATGACCGACGATGCGCAGACCGGGATGCGCCCGGCGCACATTGGCGACCGCAGCGCGGTTCTCCGCATCGTTCGCGCCGTACATGTAGAACGTCAGCCCGCGGGCTGCGGCTTTGTCGGCGACGACGTGAAACAGATCGGTCGTGGCGACCCGCTCGGGCAGCGGGCACGCCGTGCGCCAGCGCGACGCCATGACCAACGGCTGGCCGTCGGCGCTGATCAGATCCGCCGCGCGGAAGAGACCGTCGAGGTCCGGATCGGTGGCGCAGCGGGCCAGAACCTCGCCATTCGCCGACGTCAGATAGAGCGGCCGGCCGAATTCGTGGCGGCGCAGCGCCGCGCCGATCATGAAGTCGGCGGTCTTCTCCATGTCCAGCACGCCTAGCCGCAAGCCGCCCAGCAGCACGCGCGGAATGTCGGCGGTCGCGGCGCGACCGACCGGGTTCTTTCGTCGTTCAAGCATATTCGCATTCCTGCACTACGCCGGCGCCGGGGCCATCGATTTCGTTGATCACGACACCCAACAGCTTGCGCGCGTCGCTCCCCAGAGCCGCCAGCAGACCCTCCATGGCGGCATTGATGTCGACCTGGGCCGGCAGGGCGGCCAGCAACCCGTCGGCGAAGTCGAGGATGCTGCGGTCCCAGTCGGCGAAAGGGGCCGCCGGCCCGTCGAGGATGATGAGGCCGCATTCGGTGGTCGCGCGGGCGTGCTCGGCGATCATCCGCTCGGCTTCCGCCATCAGCGCCGGCTCCGCGCCGGAGCCCAGCGGCAGCACGGTGACGCGGTTGAGGGTTTCGATCGGCGAGCCCAATCCGCTCGGCGTCGGCAGCCCGGCGTCGCGCGTCGGACGGAACGCCTGAAGTCGCTGCGACAACCCGCCCTGCGGCAGATCGCTGTCGATCAGCAGCACATCGAAACCGTCATGGGCCGCGGCGAGCGCCGCGTTGAGGGCGGTGACCGAACGGCTGGCATCGCCGCGCGTGCCGATCACCGCCAGCAACGGCGCGTGACGCATCGAGGTACGACTGGCGGCGACGACGCGGATCTCCCGCATGGCCTCGGCGAAGGCGCCGGCCGGACCGCCGATCCGAAGGGTCGGCCAGCCGATCCGGTTGAGATCGACGGCGCCCTGGCCAGAGCTGTCGGCATTGCGCGGATAGACCTCTTCCGACTGCAGCCGCATGATCAGCGGCTTATCGCGCGGCGGCAGCGCCGCACTGGCAACCGGCGTCTCCTGCTTGAGCATCACGTGCGGCAGCCCGGCTGCCTGCAACGGTGCCGAGACCGTCTGCGTCACAGGCGCCGGCGCCGTCAGGGCACGCAACCGGTCGAGCAGCACGATCGCCGCGATGCTCCCTCCCGAGCCGAACAGCAGGCCGGCGAGCATCAATAGCGCCATGCCGGGTGGAAAGCTCCGCCGCTGGGGGATATTGGCCTCGCTGGTGACGCGCGCGGTCGACGTGTTGAGGCGCTCCTGCTCTTCGGTCTCGCGCGACCGCTTCAGGAAGGCCTGATAGACGCCGCGGTTCGCCTCGACGTCGCGCTCCAGTTCGCGCAGCCGGACCGAAGCCTTAGTCATGTTCATGCTCTGGCGCTTGAGGCCATCGAGCGCCCGGGAGAGCCCGTTCTCGTAGTCGCGGGCGCGAATCAGGTCGTTCTTGGCCGCCTGGGCGAAGCGGGCGATCTCCTCGTTGATGTTCTTCTTCAGGTCCGCGACCTGCGTATCCATCGACCGGATCGCAGGATGGCGCGGCCCGAGTTCGTTGGCGAGCTCCGCCTGCCGCCGGCGCGCTTCGGCGTATTGGGTCCGCAGGCCGGCCAGCGTCGGCGAGCGCAGCGCCTCGGCGGTGGCGCCGCCGTCGCCGCTGGCGCGGATGGTTTCGGTGATCTGGTCGTAGCGGGCCTGGGCGTCGAGGGTCGCCGCACGTGCCGTGCTGAGCTTGGCATTCATTTCCGAGAGCTGCTGGTCGGTCACCGAGGTGTCCTGGGTGCCGACGAAATTGTTCTCGGCCTTGTAGGCCGCCACCGCATTCTCGGCGGCGCGCAGCCGCTGCTCGAGCTCCTTGAGCCGTGCCGAGAGGTCGACGGTGGCGCGCCGCGCCGACGACGACTGGACGTTGGAAGCCTCGGCGAGATAGGCCGCGGCCACCGCATTGGCGAGTTTCGCCGCCTTGACCGGATCCCGTGACCAGACATCGACATCGACGATGAACGTGCGGTCGGTGCGCTTGACGTTGACATGCTTGGTGAGCGCTTCCAGCGCTCCTGTGCGCAGGTCTCGGTCCGCACCGCCGGTACCGCCGAACGAGACCAGACGAGTCAGGCCGGCGAGCAGGCCAGCGGACTGGCCGCCGCCGAATTCGGGATCATCCTCCAGATGGGCGCTGTCGACGACGCGCAGGAGAACGCTGCTCGAGGTGATCAGACGCGCCTGGCTCTCGACGACCATCGGCAGGTTGGCGGCGTCCTGGGTCCGCGGCGCCAGTTCGCGGTCGACCAGCTGCAGCTCCCGCGGATCGACGTAGAGCTGCGCCGTGGCGATGTATTTCGGAGCCAGACTCTTGCCGACGATCAATCCCGCGAGGGCGCAGCCGAGCCCTGCGCCGAGGATGAGATAGCGTCGCCGCCACAGCAGCAGAACGAGGTCGAGCAGGTTGAAGCCGGCGAGCGCCGGTGCTCCCCGCTGCTCCGCCGGCGCAGCAGGATCGGCCGGGGCCAGGTCATAGGCCAGCATCAGCGCAACACTCCCTGCTCATGGCAAGGAATGCGCCGGGTCGCCGCGGAGCTGTTTACGCCGCGGATCTCAAGTCCTCTGCAACGGACGACCATTGACAAACTCTTAACCTTACCGATCTCTTAACTTTCCATCAAAAGAACGAAGAAACGGTTTAAATCCTCGCTGCCTGCAGCCCTTCCGCAACGCTGACGATGGCGAGGTCGCGGCGCTTTGCGCCCTTGAGGGCGTGATCGAGCAGCGCCTCCGAGCAGCCATAGGCGCTCGGACGGCGACAGACGTCGTGGCCAAAGAAGATCAACCAACCGTTGTCGGCGACAGCCGCATCCATCAGGTCGTCGAGCCGGGCGCGATCGATCTCGCGGTCGATCAACGGCACCGCCTTGAGAAACTGCAGGTCGACCCGACCGCGATTGATACCCGGAACGATGCTGCGGCTGGTCCGGAAATGCTGCGCCAGCTGCCGTTTGCCGCGGAACGTGCCGACACCATAGGGAAACGCGAAATTGGCCAGCCTCGCGCCGGGCACCAGCTCTTCGAAACAGGCGCGATTGCGGGCAATCTCGGCCTCGAGCGTCGTCGGATCGAGATCGCTGGCCCTGATGTGCGAATAGGTATGGCAGCCAAGCTCATGACCCCGCGCATGAAGATCCGCGAGTTGCGCCGCCGTGGCGTGCTGCCAGAACTTGTCGCGCTCGCCGACGAGCGTGCCGGAGACATAGAACGTCCCGTGCGCGCCATAGGCCTCGAGCGCGGCGGCTCCGACGGTTGCCGCGCTGTGCGGCACGTCGTCGAAGGTGAAACTGACCATCGGCCGCGGATTGGCGAGCTGCGCGCCCGCCATCGGCACGTGCATCGCCAGGCGATGCGACAGCCGATCGCGAAGCACCGACCAGGTCGTCCCGGCAGCCTCAGAGCTTGCGAAGAATGAGGTGGTAATCGCCACGCCTGACATCCTTGGTGTTGAACAGGAACGCGTTGCTGACCGACGCCGCAACGTCGAGCAGCTTGCCGAAAGCGGGCTTGCCGACGCGCAACTCGGGATATCGTGGCGACTCGTAGATGCGATCATAGAGAACCTCGTAGCCGAGGCTGCGAGCGAAGCGCTTCAGGCGCTCCGGCTCGACCAGCGGATGGAAATGAACCGGGAACGGCGGCTCGCCAGGCTTGCCGGCACCGGCGACGCCCATGATGTTGCGGTAGTACCAGACGTGGAAGGCGTGTGGCGTGACGCGCGTGACGAAGCCCGACAGGGAGTTCGGATTGGGCGCGCCGATCATGATCAGCCCGCCGCGACGAAGCGCTTCGTTGAAGCGCCGAAACGCCCGCTCGACTTCGGAAAGGTGCTCGATCACGTTGTCGCAGATGATCAGGTCGAAGCTGTCGCGCGGAAAGCGACAGGCCTGGATGTCGCCGAGAATCTTGCGCCGGGCATAGCCGTTATTGGTGAGTTGCACCTCGTCGATGTCGACGACGGTGATGTCGGCCCGCGCCAGCACCGACGGCGGCAGGAAGCTCGTCGACCCGCCGCCGGCCTCGTAGATCGTCGGTGCCGACGACGGCAGCACTCGCTGCAGCACGTCGTGAGCCTGCTTCAGGCTATCTCTCGCCTCGCCGGGCGGCAGAACCGCAAGATACCCCGTCTCGGCGTGCCGGCGCGCGGACGCCTCGACGGACGACAACCTCACTGCAACGCAGCTCAGGTCGATCGGCATACTTGAGTTCCAGTTCGCCACCATTGCTCGGCCCTTTCCCGATACGTCGCCCCCCCCCAGCCGGTCGCCGGCCCGGATCGCTTATCGGCGCGTCCGCCTGTGAAGCGATCGGCACGTCCGCAGACACATTGAGCAAAATCGGTGCCGGGGCTGCGCCAGCCGCCGGCCAGGCGCGGACCGTGGTTAACGCCCCGCGATCCATGCCGTTGACGGCGGAGTCTCGGCCAAACCTGCTCGAATTCACGGATCTTGCCGCCGGATAGAGCTGGCTCGATTTTGGCAATGAGGTCGGGATGACCACGCAATCTGCCCTGGCACGGACCACCTCATCCCATGTTGGGACAGACCTGTCCCGCGACCGCGCGCAGGCCGAAAGGCTGGAGACGGCGCTATCTCTCATCGCCGTCAAGACCGCAGCTGCCATCGTCGGTCGCGAAATCGTCGCGAGCAGCGAACGGCTCGACCAGCAGGTCGAGGCCGTGGTGTGCATCCCGGCATTCCGCCGCCCGACCCAGTTGCGCGCAACGCTCCACTCCCTCGAACGGCAGGTCACCTCCGTGCGCTTCGCCGTGGTCGTCGCCGAGAACGACGCCGAGGGGCGTGCGAGTATCGTCGAAGCGCACCACTTCCTGATGCTCTCCGGCATTCCGGGTCTCTGCGTCCTGGAGCCTCGGCAGGGCAACTGTCGCGCCATCAATGCCGCCTTCGAGACGGCTCGCGCCGCCTTTCCGCAGGCCGACGCCTTCCTGATGATCGACGACGACGAAATCGCCTCACCGGACTGGCTCGAACGGATGGTCGAGGCATCACGAACCAGTGGCGCCGATATCGTCGGCGGACCGGTCTATCCCCGCTTCAGCGACGGCAGGGATCATCTCGCACAGCATCCTGTCTTTTGCCCGGCCTATGCCGTCACGGGACCGGTGCCGACGATCTATGGCAGCGGCAACTGCCTGATCCGGCGCAGCGTGTTTGAAAGCCTGGCCCCTCCATCGTTCGATCTGCGATTCAACTTTCTCGGCGGCGGCGATACCGATTTCTTCGGCCGCGGCCGCGCCGCCGGCCTGCGCTTCTACTGGGTCGCCGAAGCAACCGTCGTCGAAACCGTCCCGCCCGAACGCACCCGCCTGTCCTGGATCGCCGGCCGTGGCGTCCGCATCGGCGCCATCAACTACCTCAGCCAGCGCGGACTTCAACGGACGCCCGCGGCAAGGTTCCGCTTCGCCTGCAAGATGGCGGTGCTATGGCCCTATTCGCTGGTGAGAGCCGGCCGCATGGTGCGGCAGGGCGGAAGCTGGCTCATGGCCGTTCATCCCGTCCTGGTGGCGAGCGGCAGCCTGCTTGCGCTGATCGGGATCCGGCCACAGCCATACCGCGCCAGGATCTGAGCAGGGGCGAGCGGTCACCACGCCGGCATCGCCCTTGCACATCCTGCCCCGAGCGGGCCCGAACCGTCCCTCGACGGGACGGCGGGCGCGCCGAAACGAGACAGCCTGTCCAGTGAAGGAGCAGTGAGCGTGATCAGCAAGGCGGTGTTCACCGGCCGGGGCGCCACCCGGGCGCTGCCGTGGGGGCACCAGCCGTCCGGCCGGACCAAGCCGACCAGCATGATCGCCGACGGCCATCCGGGCGCCAAAACGCGGACGCCAGCGGACTATCGCGTCGAGGTCGTGCAGGACTGGGCTGCGTTCGCACCGGTCTGGAGCGCGATGGGTACCGAGGCCGTCACGGGGCCATTCCAGCACCGGTTCTGGCTCGACGCCTGGTATGGCGCCTTCGCCTCCGCCCAGGAAATCGAACCGCGCATCATCGTCGCCCGCGACCGTGCCGACGGCCGGCTCGCCGTCGCCTTGCCGCTGATCGTGCGCTCCCGGCGCGGTTTGCGTATCGCCCAGTTTGCCGACTGCGATCTCACCGACTACAACGCGCCGCTGCTCGGCCCCGCGGCCCCGGACGACGAAGTCGGCGCCGAACGATTGTGGCGCGCGCTCGTGGCCGCCGGGCTCGATGACGTCGACTTCGTCGAACTCAAGAAAATGCCGGTCGCGCTCGGCGGACGTCCCAATCCGCTCGCGCTGCTGCCATACGTCGCGCGTTGCGCCGTCGACGGCAATATCGTCACCACAGGCGATGATTACGACGCCTGGCGCCATTCGCGCGGTCGCTCGGCGCGCAAGGATCTGGAGCGCTGCTGGCGGGTGTTCATGCGTCACGAGAACGCCGCCTTCCGCCGCATCACCGATGTCGACGAGGCGCTGGACACTCTTGCCGTGATGGAGCGCCAGCAGAGCTCGCGCATGACTGAACTCGGCCAGGTCTACATTCTCGACCGCAGCGGGCCCCGCACCTTCTACCGCGAGCTCATTGCCTCCGGCCTGGGATCGGGCGACGTCGTCATGACGGCACTCGCCTGCAATGGCGACGTCATTGCGGCGCTGCTCGGAATTCGCGACGCGGCCCGCTTCGTGATGATCCGCATCAGCCATGCCGGGGCGGCGTGGTCGAATTGCTCGCCGGGCCGCCTCGTGATCGAACGCAGCATGGCCCACCTTCACGGTGTCGGCTGCCGCGAGTTCGACTTCGGCATCGGCGACTACGACTACAAGCGCCGCTTCGGTGTCGACACCATTCCGCTGGTGGACAACGTCACGGCCCTGAACTGGCGCGCGCTGCCCAGCGCGACACGCAGCGGCGCCGTGCAGTGGCTGCGCCGCCATCCCGAACTCGACCGCCTCGCCCGCCGCTGGTTCGCAGGCCGGCGCGCCGCCGCACGCCGGTCACCGGAGGGTGCGGTCGCGCCGCCGTCGGTCGGCGCCATGAACGGAAGACCCACGCCGGCCCGGCTTCTCGCCTCGTCCGAAACGCCTCCGGCCCTGTGCTGAGCCCATGCTGAACCGTCACTTCTCGGTCTATCTGATCGCGCATCTGCTGCCCGCCCTGATCGGCTTCGTTGCGATCACGCTCTACACGCGCCTGCTCAGCCCGGCCGAATACGGCCTCTACATTGTCGGCATGAGCATCGCCGGGATCTTCTTCGGCATTTTCTTCGTCTGGATCCGGCTGTCGGTCTCGCGCTACCAGGCATCCCTTGCCTCGGTCGACTTCAGCGGGACCGCCGCCGTCGCCTATGGCCTCACCTTCGCCGCCGTCGTCGTGGTCACCCCCCTCGTCCACATCTTCTTTCCCGAGATCGATACCCGCATTCTCGCCGCCGCCGTCCTCACCGCGGTGGCAAATGGCGGGTTCGAGATTGCCCAGGAATTCATGCGCGCCAACCTGCGGCCGCTGAAATTCGCGACCGTGGCGATCGTGCGTGCCGCCTTCGGCCTGGCGCTCGGCCTCCTCGCGGTAACGGCGGGATGGGGCGGCGTCGGCCTGCTGACGGCGGTGGGCAGCAGCTACATGATCGGCTGCATTCTCAACGTGGCGAGCAACGGTTCGAAATGCGGCCCCTGCGATCGAGACCACCTGATGCAGTTCGCCCGTTACGGATTGCCGCTGTCGCTGGGCGGGCTCTCGGTCGCGATCTACAGCACGGTCGACCGGCTGATGGTGGCCTATTTTCTCGGGGCGGACGCCGCCGGTCACTTCGGGGTGGCCGCCGAACTGCCGCGCCAGTTCCTGGTCATACTCGGCTCCAGCGTCGCCGCGGCGACCTTCCCGGTCGTGTTTCGCAGTCTCACCGGTGAGGGCCTCGCCGCAACGAGAGAGCGCCTGAACGAGAACGCGGAGCTTCTTCTGGCCGTCGTGCTGCCGGTCGTGGTCTGGCTGGTGATGGCGTCCGACCAGATCGCCGGAACGCTGGTCGGCGCCGAGTTCCGCGCCAGCGTAGCTCTGCTGCTGCCGATCGCTGCGCTCGCCCGCATGTGTGCGGTGATCAACCAGTTCTATGTGCAGATCAGCTTCCAGCTCGCCGAGCGCTCGGCGCTGCCGCTGATCCAGTCCGTGGCAACGCTGGTGCTGAGCGTCATCCTGATGGTCCCCATGCTCTGGCAATTCGGGTTGCCGGGTGCGGCCTACGCCTCGCTGCTCGCCGAAGCCAGCGGCCTCGCTTTCGGCATCATGCTGACGCGCCAAGCCTTTCCGCTGCCGTTCGACGCCGCGCGCCTGTTCAAGGTGGTGCTCTGCGCCTCCGCCATGACAGTGGCGATCTACGCCGCGCGAAGCCTCACGCCCGGCGCCGGGTTCTGTTCGCTGGTGATCGTCAGCGCCGCCGGCGGCGCTGCCTATGCAGCGGCGGCGCTGACGGTCAATATCGTCGGCGTCAGAGCGACGGCGTCGGCCGCCTGCGGCGTTCTGCTGCGCAGGCTGCGCGTACCAGCTGCCAACACCTATTCCGGCGTTTGACGGGACAGGACCCATGCCGATGACCCGACGCGATTTCGGCATACTGCTCCGGGGCGCGGCCGCGTTATGCGCGGCCGGCGCGCTGTCCGGACCGGCATTGGGCCGGCCGGTCCGCAAGACACCTTATGGCGCCGCGCTGGCGCTGGCCGATCTGAAAGCCGATCCAAGGCTCGGCGAGGCGATCGCCGCCACCTGCGACGCCATCGTTGCCGTCACCGAGATGAAATGGAGCGACCTGCGGCCGCGACCTGGCGAGTTCGCTTTCGACAAGGCCGACGAGCTGGCCGCCTTCGCCCGGGTGAACAACCTCGCCATGCGCGGGCATACGCTGGTGTGGTACGCCGTCATGCCCGACTGGACCAACCAGATCGCGAACGCCGCCGAGGCCGAGCGCGTCCTGACCGAGCATATCGAGACGGTGATGGCGCGCTATCGCGGCACCGTCCGCTCGTGGGACGTCGTCAACGAGGCGATCCCGGATGCGGTCCGCGGCGTCGGCGACCGCCGTCCGACGATCTGGTCGCGCCATCTCGGCGAGCGCTATCTGCCCCTGGCCTTCAAGATCGCGGCGCGAACCGATCCCGCGGCAGAGCTGGTTCTCAACGAATACGACGTCGAATTCGGTGACACGCGCTGCCGCACCAAGCGCGCGGCCTTCCGCAACCTCGTTCACCAGTTGCTCGACGCCGGCGCACCGCTGCACGCCGTGGGCCTGCAATGCCATCTGCGCGGCGGAATGCCGGTCGACCGCGAGGGGCTGGCGGCCTTCGTCGCCGAGATGCGCGGGCTCGGCCTCAAATGCCTCGTCACCGAACTCGACGTCATCGACCAGAAGCTCCCCGGGCCCGCCGCGGCGCTGGACCAGGCCGTCGCTTCGCAGGTCGACGCGGTACTGTCGGCCGCCACCGCCGGCGGACCGCTCGACATGCTGATGACCTGGGGACTTTCGGACCGTTACAGCTGGATCCCCTACAGCTACCCGCGTCGCGACGGATTGCCCAACCGCCCGCTGCCGCTCGACCGGGACTTCCGCCGTAAACCATTTATGGACGTCATCGATCAATTTACCTCGTAAGACACTAGTGTCCCGTCTCCGAATTACCGCTACGTTTGCCTCGCGCTCGCACGGTCATTCGGAGACATAGGGACACTAGCAAAATCAAAGTGCTAGTGTGGCTTATGTCTCGCAATTGCCTACAGGGGCTTGCCGCAAAGGGCATAGGCAATTGCGAGACGCCACACTAGGGTGCATTTGCATGACCAGCCGAGCGACCCTGCAGATCAATCTCCATCCCTCCGACGTGCGCCACGCCGTCTGGACGCTGGATCACCAGCTCGACACCTGGAGCAGCCAGGTGGAGCGGACCGTGCTGACCGTCGACACCCGGCCGAGCCGCAGCGGCCGCTATCGCGATGCGTTGTATGACGACAACCGCCGCAAGCTGTTTCACCACCTGGAAGCACTCGCGGCGCGGCGCTCCGGCGTCGAGATCGTCGAGGTCGACTATTCGCCACGGGCCATGGATGCGGCCCGGCAGCGCTACTTCCCCCGGTCGGACGCCTATCCGCAGAAGGCGTTCGACGGCGGCCCGTTCCACGTCTACTTCCACGGCCTGATGACGGCCGACGCCGATTACGTCGTTCACATGGACAGCGACATGCTGTTCGGCGGCGGCAGCCAGAGCTGGCTCGACGAGGCCTTCGAATGGTTCGACAAGGTCCCCGAGGCGTTGTTCGCGGGGCCCCTGCCCGGTCCGCCCCGGCATGATGGCGCGCTCGGCGGCCTTCATGGCTCGCTGCCCGGCACGCGGCCGCTGCCGGCGCCGAAACGCCTCGCCGCACCCTATCCCGCTTACCGCTTCCACAGCGTCAGCACGCGCATCTTCGTCTTCAATCAGAAGCGTTTCGATACCATGTCGGGAGGCTTCGACATCCTGCGTCCCGATCTGCGCCGCCGGCTGCGAGCCCGCCTGTTTCACCAGTCGCCGTCGACCATGCCTGCGGAAGAGGCCATGACCAACACGCTGCTCGCGCGCGAGCTCTGCCGCGTCGACTTCCTCGGCAGCGGCCTCGGCCTCTACTCGTTGCACCCGCCCTATCGCTCCGAGCGTTTCTATCGCGAATTGCCGGGCCTCATCGCCCGCATCGTTACCGGCGATATTCCCGAAGGCCAACGCGGCGATTATGATGTCAATGCGAGCATGATCGACTGGACCGAAGCCTTGCGGCATAAGACCTGCCCCCGCCGCGTCGCCCGCGCCATCAACGCCTTGCTGGCGCACTAGCGTGGCGTCTCGCAATTGCCTATACCTTTGCGGCAAGCCTCTCATAGGCAATTGCGAGACATAAGCCACACTAGCTTTTTGATTTCGCTAGTGTCCCGATGTCTCCGAATGACCGTGCGAGGGTGAGGCAAACGAAGCGGTAATTCGGAGACGGGACACTAGTGTGGTGGATCTGACGCTCGTTTCAGTATTGCAGCGAGTTCTTCAAACGAGCGTCAGATCCAAAACCACACTAGAATCATAATGATGCTAGTGTCCCCTTGTTTCCAACGTTCGTATGAGCGCCTGCTGCAATGGGATACGAACGTTGAAAACAGGACACTAGGAACATTGGCGACGATGGCCGTCTCGATCGTCATAGCCGCACGGAATGCGGCGCCCTTCATCGGCGCGACGCTCGCCAGCGCCGCCAGCCAGGGCAAGGAGCTCGGCGAGATCATCGTCGTCGACGACGGCTCGGCCGACGCCACCGCCGCCATCGTCAGGAACGTTCCCGATCGCCGCGTCCGCCTGGTGAGCAATCAGGGCCTTGGCGTCTCCGCAGCACGCAACACCGGCGCCCGCCTCGCCTCCGGCGAGTGGCTGATGTTTCTCGATGCCGACGACCTGTTGCGCGAGGCCGCGCTCGCCAGCCTGTGCGCCATGGCGGCGGCATCGCCCGACGCGGATGTCGTCTATGGCGACTACGACCGGATCGACGCCGAGGGCCGCGCGCTCGGCCGCCGGCGGCTGCTCAAGGCCCGGCGCAAGCCCTCCGGCGATGTGCTCGAACCATTGCTCGCCGGGAATTTCATCGTCAACGGCGGCATCATGATCGTCCGCAAATGCGTTTTCGACCGGGTCGGCGGCTTCGACGAGACGCTGCGCTTCTGCGAGGACTGGCACTGCTGGTGCCGGCTCGCCGCCGTTGCCAGGTTCCGCTTCCTGCCGGAGATCGTGCTCGATTACCGCGTCCACTCCGCCAATACCATGAGCTCGACCCAGCGGTCGCCGGACGATTTCCTGCCTGCTGCCGAACGGGTGTTCGACGAAGCGGCGATCATCGGGCGGCTGCCGGCCTCGGCGCTCACGAAGCTGCGCGAAGCCGCAACGATTCATCTCATCACCTATGCCGCCGCACAGGCCGTGCGCTTCCGCAGTTACGGCAAGGCGCTGGCCTTCGCCGCGCGAGCGGCCCGCCGGTCGCCATCGAACGTCTTGCCGATCGCCTTGCGTCTCGTCTCGGCCGGCTTCGGCCTCTGATGCCGGTCAATTGATCCAGAACCGGCGGCACGTGCCCTCCCCGCCGGCGACGCCGTCATGGACTTTTCCGCGGACGGGCGGCACAGTCGAGGCTCACTCACCGGGGCCGCGACCATGGATCTTCATCTGCGCGGCAAGCGCGTGCTCATCACCGGCGCCTCCAAGGGAATCGGTGCCGCCGCCGCCGAGGCGTTCGCCGAGGAAGGCAGTCACCTGCACCTCGCGGCGCGCAACGCCGAAGCGCTGGAACTGCTGGCGCGGCGGCTGCGGGATGCGCATGAGGTCGAGGTCACGGTGCATGCCGTCGATCTTCGCCGGCCCGACGATCTCGCCGCCCTGGCGGAATCCGCCGGCAAGGTCGATATCCTGGTCAACAATGCCGGAGACATTCCAGGCGGCTCGCTCGAGACGGTCGACGAGGCGACCTGGCGTCACGCCTGGGATCTCAAGGTGTTCGGCTATATCAACCTGACGCGCCTCATCTATGCCCGGATGAAGCGGCGCGGCCACGGCGTCATCATCAACGACATCGGCTCGGCGGGCGAGCGCTTCGACGCCAATTACATCGTCGGCAGTGCCGGCAATGCCGCGCTGATGGCCTTCACCCGTGCCCTCGGCGGCAGCAGCCTGAACGACAACATTCGCGTCGTCGGCATCAATCCCGGCCCGGTTGCCACCGACCGGGTGCTGGCGCTGTCCAGGCGGCAGGCCCTGGCCCGCTTCGGCGACGAAAACCGCTATCGCGAAATCCTCGCCGGCCTTCCACTGGGCCGGCCGGCCAAGCCGCGCGAGATCGCCGACATGATGGCCTTTCTCGCCTCCGAGCGCTCCGGCTATACCAGCGGCGTCATCATCACCATCGATGGCGGTCTCTGCGCCGGCGGCGGACGATAATCGAACCGCAATCAAACGATCGAGGAAATGCCATGAAGGCCTTCGTCTTTGGCGCCGGCGGCGCCGTCATCGCCGAGGTGCCGCAGCCGGCTCCGACCGGGGTCCAGGTGCAGGTGCGGGTGAGAGCCTGCGGCCTGAACCGTGCCGATATCGGCATGTCCAAAGGCCATGCCCATGGTGCGGCCGGCGGCGTCGGCGCCGTACTCGGCATGGAATGGGCGGGTGAGGTCGCGGCGCTCGGCCCCGAGGCGCGCGGCGTCGGCATCGGCGACCGCGTCATGGGATCGGGCCAGGCGGCCTTTGCCGAATACACCCTGGCCGATCACGGCCGCCTGTTCAAAATTCCCGACGGCATGGACTTCGAGGAGGCGGCGAGCCTGCCGCTGGCCCTCACCACCATGCACAACGCGATCGTGACCAATGGCGCCTTGCAGAGCGGGCAATCGGTGCTGATCCAGGGCGCGAGCGCCGGTGTCGGGCTGATGGCCCAGCAGATCGCCAAGGCCAAGGGCGCCTCGCTCGTGATCGGCTCCTCGACCGATCCCGGCCGCCGCGGCCGGTTGACCGAGTTCGGCGCCGACCTCACCATCGATTCCAGCGACCCCGGCTGGGTCGACAAGGTGCTGGAGGCGACCGCAGGGCGCGGCGTCGATCTCGTCATCGACCAGATCTCGGGCAAGGTCGCGAGCCAGAACCTGCGCGCCACCCGCGTGCTCGGCCGCATCATCAATGTCGGCCGCCTCGGCGGAGCCCATGCGGATTTCGATTTCGACACCCATGCGGCGCGGCGCATCCATTACATCGGCGTGACTTTCCGCAGCCGCTCGATCGAGGAAATCCGGGACATCTTCACTGCGGTTCGCGCCGATCTCTGGCCCGCCGTGGAAGCGCGCCGGCTGCGGCTGCCGATCGATCGCGTTTTCGCCTTCGACGAGATCGCCGACGCCTTCGCCCGGATGGAAGCCAACCGGCATTTCGGCAAGATCGTGATCCGGTTCTGACGGCTTTTCTGAAACAATTTTAATCGCAACTAAGTCGCAACAAGGATAAGCGCCGGGCGGCCGACTGCGGTCCGATTTGCGGGTTTGACCGGCGCCGGCAGCCTGATAAACCCCGCGCCATGGAAGTCGCCAGCCCGTCAAAGACCAGAGTCGCCGCCATCTCCGTCGTCGCCAGCGCCAGCATGGCGGCGGCGAAATTCATCGTCGGCATTGCCATCGGCAGTCTCGCGCTGATTTCGGAAGCGGTTCACAGCTCGATCGACCTCGTCGCCACCATCATCACCTGGGCGGTGGTGCGTGTCTCGGACAAGCCGGCCGACGCGGAACACCATTACGGCCACGGCAAGCTGGAGAGCCTGTCGGCGCTCGGCGTTATCGCCATGCTCTATGTGCTGGCCGGCGGCATCGTCGTCGAGGCGTTCGGCCGGCTGCGCGAAGGTGTCGCGCCGGCCAGCGTATCGGCACTCCCCTTCGCCGTCCTGCTGCTCGACATTGCGGTCAACCTGTGGCGCGCCCGGGCGCTGCACAAGGCGGCGCGGGAGACCCAGAGCCAGGCGCTCGAGGCCGATGCGCTGCATTTCGCTTCCGACGTGCTCGGCTCGGTCGCAGTGATAATCGGCCTCGCCCTGTTCGCCTTCGGCTTCCCCTGGGGCGATGCGGCGGCGGCGATCGCCATCGCCGTCATGATCGCGCTGCTCGGCCTGCGGCTGGCACGATCGACCCTCGAGACGCTGCTCGACCGAGCCCCGGACGGCGTTCCGGAAGCCGCCGACGCCGCCATTCGCGCCGTCTCCGGCGTGCTCGACATCGAGCGGCTGCGCGTTCGCATGGTCGGTCCGACCTATTTCATCGACGCCATCGTCAAGGTGCCGCGCACCTATTCGATCGACCGGATCGAGACCATCAAGCAGAACGCCCATGCGGCTGTCAGCAAGGCGCTCGGCAGCGCTGATCTGATCTTCACTGCCGTTCCGGTCGCCCGCGACAACGAGAGCGTGCGCGAGCGCATCATGGTGATCGCACGCAATCGCGGCCTCGCCATTCATCACGTCACCGTCCACGATCTCGGCGAACGCCTCACCGTCAGCATCGACCTCGAAGTTGATGGCGCGATGGCGCTCGACGCGGCCCACGCCATCACCCAGCAGCTCGAACAGGCAATCCGCGACGATTTCGGTCCCGATGTGGAAGTCGATACCCATATCGAGCCGCTCGAGCCCGAACTGCCCCACGGCGTCGACGCAGCGGAGAGCCAGATTGCGCGGATCACCGCCGCCCTCGCCCGCCTCGCGGCGGACAATGGAGCCGTTCACGACGTCCACAATGTCCGCGTCCGCGACACCGCGGACGGACAGATCGTCAATTTTCATTGCCGGACGTCGCCGTCGATGAGCGTCAGCGACGCGCACAATCACGTCGACGAGGTCGAACGCAATCTGCGGCGCGAATTCCCCGAAGTGAAGCGCGTCATCAGTCACGCTGAACCGGCGCTTTGATAGCCATGGTTGCGCGAACGCGGCGCTTCGCGACCCGTTGAAGCCGCAGCACCGGCGTTCTTGTTTCGGACTCACGAGCGGGCTGTTCCATCCCCTTCGATTCTCCGAGAGCAAGTTTTTTCGACTTAACGAATCGTTGACTCTCGACAGAGTCGTAAAACTGGATTCAAATGCCCTCGATTCGAAGCGCGGCTGGCGTCGGTGTTCGCTTCGATCTTCGTCAAATCCGGGGGACTGGCATGGGGCACGCACACGCGACGAGCGCGTGCGTCCAATCCGATTCGATCAAGGGATTGGCGCAGTCGATCGCAAAGCCGGCCTATCACCGCCTGCTGATCGCCGAACCGGCGCTGCGGCGCGCGGTTCCGACCCTGATCATCGCCTTCCTCGTCACCATCTGCATCGGCGCCGTGGTTCAGGTCGTCGACCAGTCGAGGCAGAAGCGCAGCGCCATCAAGCATGATCTCGCCGCCCTCGCCGAGCTGTTGGCCGAGCGGCTCGACCGCCAGGCCGTCGCCCGCACCGATCGCGCCGCGCTCGATCAGCCCGCCGAACGCCTGAACAGCCTGTTGCCCGAACTGGTCCCGGCCTGGGGCATCGCCAGCGGCCGCCGCGTCATCGTCATCGGCGAGAACCGCCGCCTGCTTGCCGACCTGCCGATCAACGTCAGTGTCGAGGACGTCGCCGGCATCCTTCAGACCATGGCGGCGATCAAGCCGGCCGCGGCCGACGGCGACGCCGCGCCGATCACCGAACTGACGCTGTTCGGCGGCGCCAGCGCGCTCGCCGCCCGGCACCCGGTCCACAGCCTGGGCGGCGAGGTGCTGGTGCTGCAGGAGCAGAACGAGGCGCCGTGGCGCTCGGACGCGGCGCTCAGCATCACGCTGTCGGCGACCACCGGCTTCGTCGTCCTGATCCTCGGCTTCGCCTTCCACTGGCAGTCGACCCGCGCCCGCGAGGGCGACATCATCAACGACGCAGTCCGCAGCCGCATCGACACCGCCCTCAACCGCGGCCGCTGCGGCCTGTGGGACTGGGATCTCTCCCGCGGCCGGATCTTCTGGTCGCAGTCGATGTTCACCCTGCTCGGCCTCGACAGCCGCAGCGATCTGCTCGCCTTCGGCGAGGTCAACGCCCTGGTCAATGCCGACGACATCGACCTGTTCGCCACCGCCAAGGCGCTGGTCGCCGGCGAGACCGATCATATCGACCACGCCTTCCGCATGCGCCATGCCGACGGCCACTGGATCTGGCTGCGGGTGCGCTGCGAGGTCGCCAGCGGCGCCGACGGCGACCTCCATTTGATAGGCATCGCCGTCGACATCACCGAGCAGAAGAGCCTCGCCGAACGGACCATCGAGGCCGACCTGCGGCTGCGCAACGCCATCGAGACCATTCCGGAATCCTTCGTGCTGTGGGACGCCGACAACCGCCTGGTGCTGTGCAACAGCTACTTCCAGCGCCTGCACCAGCTGCCGGATTCGGCGGTGGTGCCGGGCACGCCGGTCGAGACGGTGAGCGAGGTCGGCCGCATGCCGCAGGTGCGCAGCCGGCTGCGCGACACCGACGGGCTGGCGCCGGGCGCCCGCACCTTCGAGGCCCAGCTCGACGATGGCCGCTGGTTCAACATCTCCGAGCGCCGCACCAAGGACGGCGGCACGGTCTCGATCGGCACCGACATCTCCCAGATCAAGCAGCACGAACAGAAGCTGGTGGAGAACGACCTGCGGCTGCGCGCCACCGTCGACGACCTCAAGCGCACCCAGTCGGCGCTGGAGCGCCAGGCCAGCGAGCTCGCCGAGCTCGCCCGCAACTATGCCGACGAAAAGACCCGGGCCGAGGAAGCGAGCCAGAGCAAGTCCAAGTTCCTCGCCAATATGAGCCACGAGCTGCGCACGCCGCTCAACGCCATCATCGGCTTCTCCGAGATCATGGGGTCCGGCATGTTCGGCACGCTGGGCTCGGACAAGTACCAGGAATACTGCCGCGACATCCTCACCAGCGGCCGCTACCTGCTCGACGTCATCAACGACATCCTCGACATGTCCAAGATCGAGGCCGGCCGCATGACCCTCGACCTCGAGCCGGTCGACCTCGGCCAGACCTTGACGGAATCGCTGCGGGTGGTGTCGGGCCGCGCCCAGGCCAAGCAGCTCGCCCTCACCTCAGAGATCGAAGGCGACATCACCGTCAGCGCCGACCGCCGCGCCATGAAGCAGATCGCCATCAACCTGTTGTCCAACGCGGTCAAGTTCACCCCCGACGGCGGCCGCGTCCATGTCCGCGGCCGCGCGCTCGATGACCGCGTCGTCCTGATGATCGCCGACACCGGCATCGGCATTCCGAGCCAGTCGCTGGCCCGCCTCGGCCGGCCGTTCGAGCAGGTCGAGAGCCAGCTCACCAGGATCTATCCGGGCTCCGGCCTCGGCCTTGCCATCGCCAAGTCGCTGGCCCGCCTGCACGGCGGCTCGATGCGGCTGAGGTCGTGCATCGACCGCGGCACCGTCGTCTATGTCTCGATCCCGCGCCACGCCGGAACACCGCTCCGGTCGGCCGCGTAAGCGAGGCTGGCAAAATCAAAAAGCAGGTGCGGCTTAAGTCTTGCAATTGCCTGCAGGGGCTTGCCGCAAAGGACGTAGGCAATTGCGAGACGCCGCACTAGTGTCCCGTCTCCGAATTACCGCTTCGTTTGCCTCACCCTCGCACGGTCATTCGGAGACATCGGGACACTAGCAAAATCAAAAAGCTAGTGTGGCATATGTCTCGCAATTGCCTACAGGGGCTTGCCGCAAAGGGCACAGGCAATTGCGAGACGCCACACTAGCGCCGCTCGGTCGCAATCCCCAGCACGTCGTTGAAGATGCCGCGGACATCCGCGGCGATCTCCACCACCTGCGCCTCCAGCGCCGAGAAGTCCGGCGCGTCGCCGGCGCGCGCCAGCATCCGCAGCAGCCCCTCGCCGGCGCTGGCCGGCGTGAATTTGGTGCTGACGCACAGCCGCAGCACCTGGATCAGATCGTGATAGAGCAGCGCCGCCGAGCGCAGCACGTCGGCGTCGGCCGGCCGCAGCAGTCCGAGCCGCGCGGCGTGATCGAGCACCTGCAGCGTCGAGACGCTGAGGATGTCGGGGTGTTCGGCGGCATGAACGAGCTGGAGGTACTGGGCGATGAACTCGATGTCGACCAGCCCGCCGGCGTAGTATTTCAGATCCCAGACGTCGCTCTCGCCCTTCTCCTCGGCGATGGCGTGACGCATCTCGACGACGTCGCGCGCGGTGATGCCTTGGTCGCGCGGGCGTGTCAGCACCTTGCGGATCACCGCCTCGACCTGCTGCTGCAGCGCCGGCGACGACGAGATGACGCGGGCGCGGGTCAGCGCCATGTGCTCCCAGGTCCAGGCCTCCTCGTCCTGGTAGACGGCGAAGGCATCGATGCGCGAGGCCACCGGCCCGGCGCGGCCGGAGGGCCGCAGCCGCATGTCGACTTCGTAGAGCACGCCGTAATTGGTGCGGGTGGTGAAGGCGCTGATCAGCCGCTGGGTCAGCCGCGCGAAATATTGCGCGCCTTGCAGCGAGCGCTCGCCGTCGGAATCGGGCGCGGCCTCGTCGAAGTCGTAGATCAGGATCAGGTCGAGGTCGGACGCCGCCGTCATCTCGCGGCTGCCGAGCTTGCCCATCGCCAGAATCGCCGTCTCCTGGTGCTTGATCCGGCCATACTGGGTGGCGAACTGCTCGCCGACGAGGCGATGAACCGTGCGGACGATGCCTTCCGCCACATCGGCGAAGGCGATGCTGGCCTGCTGCGCCGAGACGGTGCCGGAAAGGATGCGGGTGCCGATCAGGAACAGGCTCTCTTGGCCGTACAGGCGCAGGCGGTCGAGAAACTCCTCGTAGGAGCCGGCATCCGCCAGCGTCGCGGCGAGGCGCTCGGACACCTCGCGGCGGTCGGGCATGCCGCCGAAGAAGCGCGGATCGATCAGCCCGTCCATGATCTGCGGCTGGCGGGCCAGCATGTCGCCGAGCCGCGGCGCGACGCCGAGGATCATGGCGACGAGCCCGACCAGTTCGCTGTTCTGGCCGAGCAGCGTGATCAGGCGGCCGCCGCGCTGCAATGCCTGGAGAAAGCGATCGAAGGCGGCGACCGCGGCATCGGGATCCTCGGCCTGCGACAGCCCCTGGATCAGCCCCGGCAGAAACTCCCTGAAGGCGGCGAGCGTCGTCTCCACCCGCAGCGCGCGATAGCTGCCGGCGAGCCAGACGCGGGTGCATTCGGCGACCATGCGCGGCTGCTTGAAGCCGAGCTTGAGGAGATGGCCGAGCAGATGCATGTCATCGGGGCCGGCGGCGAAATCGATCGCCGGCTGCGCCGCGGCGGCGGCCGGCTCGCTCTCGAACAGCCGGCTGTAGTGCTCCTGGACGCGGCCGAGATGGCCGACGAGGTCGGCGGAAAAGGCGTCGCGGCTCTCATAGCCGAAGAAGCGGGCGAAGCGCTCCACCGCCTCGGGCTCCTCGGGCAGGCTGTGGGTCTGCTCGTCCGCGATCATCTGCAGCCGGTGTTCGACCTGGCGCAGGAACAGATAGGCGCTCTCCAGCTCGGCATGGGCGCCCTTGCCGATCCAGCCGGTCGCGGCCAGGATCTGCAGCGCCTCGAGGGTGGGCCGCACCCGCAATTCCGGATGGCGGCCGCCGGCGATCAGCTGCTGGGTCTGGGCGAAGAACTCGATCTCGCGGATGCCGCCGCGGCCGACCTTGACGTTGTGGCCTTCGACCGCAACCTCGCCGTGGCCCTTGAAGGCCTGCATCCGGCGCTTCATGTCGTGGACGTCGGTCAGCGCCGCGAAATCGAGATGCTTGCGCCAGACGAACGGCGCGATATCGCCGATCACCCGCTCGCCGGCGGCGGGGTCGCCGGCGCAGGGCCGCGCCTTGATCATCGCCGCGCGCTCCCAGGTGCGTCCCTCGCGCTCGTAGTAGTTGAGCGCGGCGTCGGTCGAGATCGCCACCGCCGTGGAGGCCGGATCGGGACGCAGCCGCAGGTCGACGCGGAAGACGTAGCCGTCGGCGGTGCGCTGGGTCAGCATGCGCGCCATGGCCTGGGTCAGGCGCACGAAGAACGGCTGCGGCTCGACGTCGGGATCGAGGTTGGTCGCCTCGGGATCGAAGAAGACGATGAGGTCGATGTCGCTGGAATAGTTCAGTTCGCCGGCCCCCATCTTGCCCATGGCGAGCACGACGAGACCGCTGTCCTGTTCCGGCCGCTCGGCGTCGCGCGGCCTGATCCTTCCGCGCGCCGCCTCCTGGGCGAACAGGAAGCGCAGCGCGCTTTGCACGGCGGTGATCGCGACCTCGGTCAGCGCCTTGGTGACCCGCATCACCGGCCACACCCCGCCGATGTCGCCGAGCGCGATCAGCAGCGCCGCCTCGGACTTCATCCGGCGCAGCGCCACCATCACCTCGGCCTCGCTGCCGGCGGCGGCGCAGGCGGCAACCGTGTCGCCGATCAGGCGCTCGAGGCGGCGATCGGGATCGGCGGTCAGCACGCGGCGGGCGCGGAGCGGATCTGCCCGCAACAGGTCGAACAGATAGGGCGAAGCTTCGGCGATGGCCTCGAGGATCGTCCGGGCGAGCGGCGAGCGTGCCAGCACATCCTCGATCGCCGCGGCCTCCACCGGAGCGATCTCCGTCAGCCACTCGGACAGCCGTCGCCGCGCCGCCTCGGCGTCACCGAGATACGGCGCGCCGACGAAACGCGCAGCCAGGGAGGAATCATCCGCGGCGCCCATCGCGGGACCAGTCATGGCCGAGTTGTCTTCCAGCCTGCCTGCAAATGCAAGCGTCGCCGTGACGCAGCGGCAGCCGTCACGCCGCTGTCACGCGTGATCTCCGATGACCTCCGTCACGCCGGACTGACCGCGGTTCCATCCTGCGGCCGCGGCTGAATTTCGCGTGGCGCCGCGACCGGCGCGGCCACTTCGCCGCGCCGGTGCGCCGGCAGCAGCAGCATCGCCTTCAGGCCCGGCCCGGCATCACCGAGACGCAACTCGCCGCCATGGAGGGTTGCGACCGCCGCGGCGAGGCTGAGCCCAAGGCCCGAGCCCGGCTGGGTGCGGCTCGCCTCGAGGCGCACGAAGCGCTCGACCGCGCGCTGGCGGTCGGCGGCCGGAATGCCCGGACCATGATCGGTGACGCCGATCACCACCTCCTCGCCGTCACGCCGCGCCTCGATCAGGATGTCCGGCGCCGCCGCGCCGGCGCCGGTCTCGGCGCGGTGGAGCGGCTGTCCGTATTTGATGGCATTCTCGACCAGATTGGCGAGCGCCTGGCTGATCAGTTCGCGATTGCCGCGCAGCACCGCGGGCTCGGTCTCGACCGCGAGGGTGAGGCCCTTGTCCTCGGCCAGCGGCTCGTAAAGCTCCTGGATGCCCTGGGCGACGTCGGCGGCGTCGAAATCGGCCATGTCGTCGCGCGCCTGTCCCGATTCGGCCCGCGCGATCATCAAGAGCGCATTGAAGGTGCGGATCAGGCCGTCGGATTCCTCGATGGTGCGCTCCAGCGCGGCACGGTAATCGGCCTCGCTCCGCCCGCCTGCCAGCGCCTCCTCGGCGCGGTTGCGCAACCGCGTCAGCGGCGTCTTGAGGTCGTGGGCGATGTTGTCGGACACTTCCTTGAGACCGGCCATCAGCGCCTCGATGCGCTCGAGCATGGCATTGAGGTTCTCGGCGAGACGATCGATCTCGTCGCCGCTGCGCCCGACCTGCAGCCTTTCGCTGAGATCGCCGGCCATGATGCGCTGGGTCGTTCCGGTCATGGCGTCGATGCGCCGCAGCACCCGCCGCGCCGCGAAGATGCCGCCGAGCAGGCCGAGCACCACGACGATCAGCAGCGACCATTGCGCGGCGGAAGCGACGATGCCGAACACCCGCCGCCGCTCCTCGAGATCGCGGCCGATCAGCACGCGGAAACCGCCGACCTGGCCGACGCGGACCAGCGCGCGGTGCTCGACCTTGTCCTGCTCGTCGAGGCGTCGATAGAAGGTCTCGGCCCAGCCGTCCTGGCCCATGACGCCGGGCGCGAGCGAACCGACATTGCCGGCGACCGCCTGGCCGGTCGAGGTGGTGAGCAGATAGAGATTGGCGCCGGGCCGCAGCGCCCGGCTCTCGATGGCGTAGACGAGGCCGCGCAGGCCGCCGCGCGCCAGTTCGTCGTTGAGCTCGATGAATTCGGAATTGATGGTCTGGGTGATCTGCTCGGTGACCATGCGCCGGGTGTTCCAGGCGAAATAGCCGAGCAGGAAGGCGGCGAACAGCGCGAACAGGAACAGATAGAACAGCGTCAGCCGGAACGCCGTCGTTCGGATCAGTTTACCGAAGGCCGTCACGGATCATGTACCCAGCACCGCGAATGGTGTGCAGCAGCGGCCGCTCGAAGCCCTTGTCGATCTTGGAGCGCAGCCGCGAGATGTGCACGTCGATGACGTTGGTCTGCGGATCGAAATGGTAATCCCAGACGTTCTCCAGCAGCATGGTGCGCGTCACCACCTGGCCGGCGTGCTTCATGAGGTATTCGAGCAGGCGGAATTCCCGCGGCTGCAGCGTCAGTTCGTCCTGGCCGCGGCTGACGCGATGGGACAGCCGGTCGAGTTCGAGATCGCCGACGCGGTAGACCGTCTCCTCGGCGGGGCCGCTGTTGCGCCGGGACAGCACCTCGACCCGCGCCAGCAGTTCGGAAAAGGAATAGGGCTTCGGCAGGTAATCGTCGCCGCCGGCGCGCAGGCCCTTGACGCGGTCGTCGACCTGGCCGAGCGCCGAGAGGATCAGCGCCGGCGTCCGGTTGCCCTTGCCGCGCAGGCTGCCGATGACGGACAGGCCGTCACGCTTGGGCAGCATGCGATCGACGATCAGCACGTCGTAATCGCCAGTCTCGGCCATGACGAGCCCCTCCTCGCCGTCGGCAGCATGATCGGCGACGTGTCCCGCCTCGCGAAATGCCTTGACGAGGTAGTCCGCCGATTCACGATCGTCTTCGATGATCAGGAGCCGCATCTGTGTGCCGGGCGTATGCGCATTCGATGATGGTTGATTGTCGGATGATGAAGGGGCGGAGGTCCGGATGGCGGCCCGGACAACGTCGGACGTCGGGACCGGGTCTGACGAAGTCACGATGTTAGGCTCCGGTCACCATGGCGCGCAGTTCGCGCCCATGCAAGCGCCCGTTGAGCGCCCGATGGGGCGCCCTCTTGAAAAGGGGACGGGCGGCGAAGTGGGGGAACGCTTCGCCGCCCGCGGGTCCTTCCGACAGAGGGGGGCTGTATCCACCGGAAGGTGATGGTGGGGACGGGCCGATGGCCCGTCCCCCGGAAAGGACCGTCGGCGGGGGCGACATTGCCGGCGATTCTTCCCTAACTCGATACTGACGCGTTTGCGGTCAGCTCCGGTCGAGCGGCAGCGCCACGAAACGCGAACCGTCACCCGAGCGCACCCGCATCAGCACACTGTTCTTGTTCTCCTTGCGCGCGTCGGCCAGTGCCTCGCGCACCGCGTTGGGGCTCTGCACCGCCTTGCCGGCGACTTCGAGAATGACGTCGCCTTCCTTGAGGCCCCGCTCCGCCGCGGGACCGCGCGGATCGACGCTGGTGACGACGACACCGTCCTTGCCGGCGCCGGCGACCGAGTTGGCGGGCGCGAGGTTGAGGCCGAGCTTCGGCAACTCGGTGCCCTTGCTCGCGCCGCTGTCGCTGTCGTCATCCGGCTTGGCCTTGGCCTCGATGGTGTTCGGCAGTTCGCCGAGGGTCAGGGTCACCGTCTTCTCCTGCCCCTTGTGCAGCAGCGACAGCTTGACGCTGTTGCCCGGGGCAAGGCCGCCGATGGTGCGGGCGAGTTCGCGCGCATCCTTGATCGATTTGCCGTCGACCCCGGTGATGACGTCGCCGGATTCGATGCCGGCCTTGGCCGCGGGCCCGCTGGCCTGCGGCTCGGCGACCAGCGCGCCTTCGGCCTTCTTCAGGCCGAGGCTGTCGGCGATCTCCGGCGTCACCGGCTGGATCTGGACGCCGATCCAGCCGCGACTGACCGAGCCCTTCTCCTTGAGCTGCTTGACCACCGACTGCACGGTGGCGGCCGGGATCGAGAAGGCGATGCCGACGCTGCCGCCCGACGGCGAATAGATCGCGGTGTTGACGCCGAGCACCTCGCCCGCGGTATTGAAGGCCGGGCCGCCGGAATTGCCCTTGTTCACGGGCGCGTCGATCTGGATGAAATCGTCATAGGGGCCGTTGCCGATGTCGCGGCCGCGCGCCGAGACGATGCCGGCGGTCACGGTGCCGCCGAGGCCAAACGGATTGCCGACCGCGAGCACCCAGTCGCCGATCCGCGGCTGGCTCTCCGACAACTTGGCAAAGGGGAAGTCGGTGCGGCCGTCGATCTTGATCAGCGCGAGGTCGGTGCGCTGGTCCTTGCCGATCACCTTGGCGGTGTAGGTCTTGCCGTCGTCGGTCGTGACCTCGACCTTGTCGGCGCCGTCGACCACGTGATTGTTGGTCACCGCGAAGCCGTCGGCGGAAATGAAGAAGCCCGAGCCCTGGCCGGTGACGGCGCCGCGGCCGTGCGGACCACGCAGGTTGGGAATTCCGTCGGGACCGCCGAAGCGCCGGAAGAATCGCTCCATCGGCGAGCCGGGCGGGAACGGATTGTCGTCACCGTCATTCGACGACAGCTTTTCGTTGATCTTGACCTTGACCGAGATCACCGACGGTTTCACCTGCTCGACGATGTCGGCGAAGCCCACCGGTTGCTGGACGTTGCGCACCGCCGTATTGACCTGGGCATGCGCCGCGGAACCGAGGATCGAATTGTTTGGCGACGCCGCATCGAGACCGTAGCCGGCGATGCCGAGCCCCGCGACCACCGACGCCATCAAGGCGAGCCGGCGAGCCGCAAGCAGGGGCCGCCGCGCCGACGGCACGGTCTTCGGGGAGGACAGGTCGGGCGAACGTTCGGTCATGCAAATCTCCAGCCTTCTCGAGGGCGCTGCGCCCTGCTGCATGACTGAAGATGGGGCTGCCGCCCTTACAGCGCCCTGTCGGCGGCATTAATCTTTCGTAATGGAGCGGTTGCGCCGAAGCCCTGTCCGGCCGTGGCGGCTCAGCCCTTCTGCGGCGGCTGTTCCGCCATCAATTCGCGCAGCTTGGCTTCTTCCTCGGGGGTCAGCCGGCTCGCGGCGACCGCAGCGGAATCGGCCTCTGGCGGGGCGCGGCGACGGCCGTGGCGCCACAGGAACACCCCGCCCGCCAGCAGCACCAGCGGCGGCAGCAACCACAGCAACAGGGTGTGGCTGTCGAAGCGCGGCTTGAGCAGCACGAATTCGCCATAGCGCGCCACCAGGAAATCGATCACCTTGGCGTCAGTGTCACCGGCGGCGATGCGCTCCCGCACCAGAAGGCGAAGATCGCGCGCCAGCGACGCATCGGAATCGTCGATCGACTGGTTCTGGCAGACCATGCAGCGCAATTCGCGCGACAGGGCTCGCGCCCGCGCTTCCTTGGCGGGGTCGGCCATCACCTCGTCGGGCTGGACCGCCCGCGCCGCGAACGGCGCGCCCAGCGCAACGACCAGCAGCACCGCGGCAAGGCCGCGGCGCAGACGGAACAGCGGGCGAAACAAGGCAGTGCGCCGCATCGTCATTCCGCCGGTTGCAGGGCGCGCGCCGCCTTGGCCGGCTTGGGCGCCCCCACCCGCAGGCGGCGGTCGGAGAGCGACAGGCCGCCGCCGATCGCCATCACCACCGCGCCGAGCCAGATCAGCAGAACGAGCGGCTTGTGATAGATGCGCACGGCGATGCCGCCGTCGGCGGTGGCCTCGCCCAGCGAAATGTAGAGCTGGCTGAAGCCTCGCGACATCAACGCCGCTTCCGTCGTCGCCGAGCCACGCGCGGCAAAACTGCGCTTGGACGGCGTCATCACGCCGATCGCGCGGCCCGCGCCCGTCGCCACCGTGAAGCGGCCGATCATCTCGCGGAAATTGGGTCCCTGGCGCTCGCCAAGATCGACCAGTTGCAGGTTGTAGCCGCTGATCGAGGCGACATCGCCCGGCTTCATGGTCGCGATGTACTCGCTGCTCCAGGTGGTCTCGCAGACAATGCCGATCAGGGTGAGACCGAGGCCGGCATGGGCGATCATGGTGCCCCAGGCCGAACGCGGCAGTCCGCCGGCGCGGCGCAGCGAGATGGAAAATGGCGCGCGGAACAGAGCGATGCGCTCGGCGAAGTCGGTGAGCGCGCCGAGGATGACGAAGACACCTAGTCCGATCGCCAGCGGCGCGAACACGGCGCCGCCGCGGCTGACGGCGAGTACGATCGCGGCCGTGAACAGGGCGATGCCGCCGGCCACCATCAGTCGCTGCGCCGCGCCGAGCAGATCGCCGCGCTTCCAGGCGAGCAGCGGCCCGAACGGCACCGCCGCCAGGAGCGGCAGGAACAGCGGCCCGAACGTGAGATTGAAGAACGGCGCTCCGACCGAGATCTTCTCGCCGGTCAGGACCTCGAGAATCAGCGGATAGAGCGTGCCGACGAATACGGTGGCGCAGGCGGTGGTCAGGAACAGATTGTTGAGGACCAGGGCCCCTTCCCGCGAGATCGGCGCAAACAGGCCGCCCTGCTTCAGGGCCGGCGCCCGCCAGGCATAGAGCGCGAGGCTGCCGCCGATGAAGAAACACAGGATCAGCAGGATGAAGACGCCGCGGCGCGGATCATTGGCGAAGGCATGCACCGAGGTCAGCACGCCCGAACGCACCAGGAAGGTGCCGAGCAGCGACAGCGAGAAGGTCAGGATCGCGAGCAGGATGGTCCAGACCTTGAGCGCTTCGCGCTTTTCCATCACCAGCGACGAGTGCAGCAGTGCGGTGCCGGCGAGCCAGGGCATCAGCGAGGCGTTCTCGACCGGATCCCAGAACCACCAGCCACCCCAGCCGAGTTCGTAATAGGCCCAGTACGATCCCATGGCGATGCCGAGGGTGAGGAATATCCAGGCCATCAGCGTCCAGGGCCGCACCCAGCGGGCCCAGGCGGCGTCGATCCGGCCGTCGATCAGCGCCGCGATGGCGAAGGCGAACGACACCGAAAAGCCGACATAGCCGAGATAGAGCAGCGGCGGATGGACGGCGAGGCCGATGTCCTGCAGCACCGGATTGAGGTCGCGGCCCTCGATCGGCGGATTGGCGAGACGCAGGAACGGATTCGATGTGATCAGGATGAAAAGATAGAACGCGGTCGCCACCCAGGCCTGCGCCGCCAGCACCAGCGCCTTCAGCGAGGCCGGCAGGTTGGTGCCGAAGCCCGCGACCAGGCCGCCGAACAGCGCCAGGATCAGCACCCACAGCAGCATCGAGCCCTCGTGGTTGCCCCAGACGCCGGTCACCTTGTAGAGCAGCGGCTTCATCGAGTGGGAATTCTCGTAGACGTTCGCCACCGAGAAATCCGAGGTGACGTGCAGCGTCACCAGCGCGGCGAAGGCCAAGCCGGCGAACAGCATCTGCGCCAGCGCTGTCGACGACGCGAGTTGCATCAGTGCCGGATCGCGCCAGCGGGCGCCGATGACGGGAATGCTCGCCTGGATCAGCGCCAGACCGAGCGCCAACACCAATGCATAATGGCCTGCCTCGGCGATCATTTCGCGGTGGCCTCCGCGGTCGGTCCGGCGCCCTTCGCGCCGCTGGTCGCCGATGCATTCGCGGCATCGCCCTCCGTCACGCCCTTCCTGGCGTAATCATTCATCCAGTGACCGTCCTTCTTGAGGGCATCGGCCACCTCCTTGGGCATGTAGTTCTCGTCATGCTTGGCGAGGACGGTGTCGGCGCGGAACACGCCGCCGGCATCGATCGCGCCCTCGGCGACGACGCCCTGGCCCTCGCGGAACAGGTCGGGAAGAATGCCCTTGTAGGCCACCGGCAGATCGGCCTTGCCGTCGGAGACCTCGAACTTCACCGCGAGGTTGTCGCCGCGCACCAGCGAGCCCGGCTGCACCAGGCCGCCGAGACGGAAACGCTTGCCGGGCGGAATGTGTTTTTCGGCGGCCATCGACGGGGTCGAGAAGAACACGATGGAATCCCGCAGCGCGTTGAGCACCAGCGCCGCTGCCACCGCGAGCACCGCGATCGCGCCGCCGATCATGGTCAAACGCCGCTGCTTCCGGGTCATCCGCCCACTCCTTCGCCTTGCGTCCTGCGCCTGCCGCCCTGGCGCCGATCGGATCGGAGCGAAGGCTCAGGCCTGTCGTTTTGCCGCGTCGTCGTCACGCGCTACCCATCGAGGCCGAGATCCTTCAAGCCGTCGTTGAGCTTCTGCAACCGCGCGGCGTCGCGGCCGAGCGCCTGACGCGCATCGGCCCGCGCCGCCTTCGCCTTGTCGGTCTCGCCGAGCACCATATAGGCACGAACCAGCCGCAGCCATCCCTCGGGGTCGTCGCCATTGTCCTTCAGGCGCGCGGCGAGACGATCGACCATGCCGCGAATCATGGTGTCGCGGTCGCCGGCCGGCATGTTCTTGGCGGCGGCGACGTCCGCCGCACTCGGCCCGGGCGCAGCATTTCCGCCGACACGGGCCAGCGCCGCCTGGACCAGCGGCCGCCACGGCGCGCTCGGCGGCGCGCCCGCCAGCAGCGCCTGCCAAGTCGCCGCGGCCTCGGCCGTGCGGCCGTCCTGCTCGGCGGCAAGGCCGAGAAAATAGCGCGCCTTGACGTCGCCGCCGTCGAGCGCGGCGGCGCGTTCGAATGCCGCCTTGGCATCGGCGGTGACGACGCCGCCGGCGGCGGCCACCATCGCCTCGCCGAGATCGGAATGCCGATCCGCCGTCTCGCCGCCGGAGGTGATCAGATTGCGGAACGCGCGCACCGCATCGTCATAGCGTCCCTGCCGCATCAGCACCGGGGCAAGCACCTGCCAGCCGCGGGCATCGCCCGGATTCTTTTCCAGGTGAGCCTGAACCTGCGCCACCAGGGCGTCGAGCGAGGCCGTCGTTGTCGCCTGCTGGCGCGTCCGCTCGGCGAGCGGCAGGTCCGGCAATTGCGGCGAGCCGAGGCTGAGATAGGTCGCGATGGTCAGAGACGGCAGCCCGATCAGCGCCACCAGCGCGACCGCACGCCGCAGGTTGCGCGACGTGGCCGCCGACGAAGCTCCGCTCTCGGCGGCGCTCGCCGCCAACAGCCGCCGCCCGATCTCGGCGCGCGCCGCCTCGGCCTCCGCCGCGCCGATCAGCCCCGCGGCCTGATCGCGCGCCACTTCGGCCAGCTGGTCCCGATAGACCACCGACTCGCTGCCGCCACCGACCTTGGCCGGCCTTCGCCCAAGCGGCCAGAGCACGGCGAAGACCGCGGCGACCGTCATCAAGGCAAGGATAAACCACAGTGACATGAAAGACTTACGCCGGGATTCGGCCCGGATCCGAAGGCACGACAGCCGCACACAATGGCCGGGTTACACCACGGCTGGTACCCCCCGCGCAATTGCGATTTGGCGCGGTCCCCTTCAGGTCTTTACCGGAGGTGGCGAGCACAATTGGGGCGCCTTGAAGGTTCCCGGCGACTGGCAGGCGGGCAACTAACCGGCGCGGGAGGCCTTGCGCTCGCCGGAGAGCGCCACATCGGCGGCCTTGCGCATCAGGGCGGCATAGTCGTGGCCGAACAGCACGTCGCAGAAACGGATGGCGGCATCGACCTGCATCTGGCGGAACGGCCGCGTCTTGGGGTCGCTGGCGCGTAGCGATTCGACCAGGGCCTGGGTCGCGGCCTCGGTGTATTGCTGCAGATCCGAGAAGGTTCGCAGCGTCACCTCGTTGATCGCCAGCTCGCTGGCGTAGGTACGGCAGACCGCGACGAAATCGATCAGCGCCGCAGTCTCCTCGATCTCGGTCGGATCGAGGCGAGAGGCCGCGGTGATGTCCTTGTCCGGACGCTGGCGCAACAGCCGCCGCACCCGTCCCGGCACGCCCTCGAGTTCGGCACGCAGGATGTTGGAGATCTCGGCGCGGATCGCGGAGAGCCGCTTGCCCCAGGCGGACTCGTTGCGGATGTCGAGTTCGGTGCGCAGGCCGCGCAGCCCGTCATGGATGATCTTGAGCCGGTGCGACAGGCTCTCGAGCCGCCCCTGCTTCATGTCGGTGCGCAGTTCCGACACCAGCTCCGACAGATCGTGGATGACCATGGCGACGGCAACGCCGTAATTGGTGGCGGCGACGCGGATCTCGTCGTCGGAACCGGCGACGGCGACCGCAAGGCGGATCACCTGCCACGGCGACGCCAGCTTCTGGATCAGGAGCGACAGCGAAAACGGCAGCGCCTCGGCCGTCTGCAGCGACGGCACGTTCATCGCCGCCTGCACCGCGGCAAGCTGGGACTCGGCGAGGTTGCGCACGTTGCCGGCAATGCGCGCCGAGAAACTCTCGAGCGGTTCGCGATTCTTGAGCACCACCGCGGTGGCCGCCAGGTCTTCGACCACGGCCGGCCCGCCGACCCGGCTCAACGCCCGCTGGTCGGCGCCACGCCCCGTCGAGGCGACCTGCTCGATCGCATTCGCCGCCGCGAGCTGGACCTTGCGCGTCGCCTGCTCCACCGTCGCGGCGGGGCCGCTGCGCAAGGCGGCATCGAGCTCGGCGACTTCGCCGACGATGGCCTCGCCCTTGAGCCAGTTCCAGATCTGGTTCAGCGACACGCGCCGGATCTGGCCCGGCCGCAACGCCGCCTTGGTGTCGACCAGGAAGGGCTCGAGCGGGCGAAATACCAGGCGCGCGGGGTCTTCGGAGCGTTGCCGCTCATTGCTGTCGGTGGCGCGCACGACCAGGCGCAGCTGCTCCAGCACCAGGCTCGCCACCGCCACGTCCTGGCCGCGCTCGACCGCACGCTCGAACTCGCGCATCAGCAGCGCCTGCGACTTCGGCGGAAGCTGTGCGAGAAAGTCCCTGAGGCGCTCGAGTGACTGCGCAGCTAGTGCCATAGTTCGAGGAATCCGGTCGTGCGTGCCGGGAACGCCCATGGGGTCCCGATCGGTTGATAGCAGCAGCGACGTTAAGGACGTGTTGAGGAAGAGCCCGGGCGGTGCGAATTGTGCCCCGCCCCCGGCGGCACCGGCGACCGCCTCTCCGGCCCGAGCCGCTCTCTGCCCAAACAGAGAAAGCCTTTCAGGCGAAGCCGATACCGGCTGACATTGAGAAAATACTTGGAGGTAAAAACCTCTAGTGCGATGGATCTGACGCTCGTATCAGCGTTGCAGCGAATTCTCCGTACGCGCGTCAGATCCAAAACCACACTAGAATCATAGCCATGCTAGTGTCCCTTTGGTTCTAACGTTCGTACGAGCGCTCGCTGCAAAGTGATACGAACGTTAGAACCGGGATACTAGGCCACCGCCGGCAGCACGAGCTCGGAACGCAGGCCGCCGGTCGGCGCGGCGCCCAGGGTCAGGCTGCCTTGGTAGAGCGCGGCGAGATCGACGACGATGGCAAGACCAAGGCCCGAGCCGGGCTTGGATTCGTCGAGCCGCTGGCCGCGGCGCGCGACCTGGGCCCGCTCGGCCGGCGACAGGCCGGGGCCGTCATCGTCCACCAGGATATGCAGCGTCGACGTCGGTTCCGATCCGGTTGGCGGCAGCAGCACGACCTCAACCGACACCTGGCTGCGGGCCCATTTGCAGGCATTGTCGACCAGATTACCGACCATCTCCTCGAGATCCTGGCGCTCGCCGCGGAATTTCGCCCCGTCCGGACAGGTCGCCTCGACGCTGATGTCGCGGTCGCGATGGATCTTCGCCATCGTCCGGCGCAACCCCTCGATCACCGGGGCGACATCGGTCACGGTACCGACCACCGTGACGCGGGCAGCGATGCGGGCGCGTTCGAGATGATGGGCCACCATGTTGCGCATCAGCTGCGTCTGCTCGAGGACCTTGGCGGCGAACGGATCGCCGCGATGGGCATTGGCTTCGTTGACGATCACCGACAGCGGCGTCTTGATGGCGTGAGCGAGATTGCCGACGTGGGTGCGGGCGCGCTCGACAATCTCCCGATTGGCGTCGATCAGGGCGTTGGTCTCGCGCGCCAGAGGCGCGATCTCCACCGGAAACTCGCCTTCCAGGCGCTCGGCCCGTCCGGATCGAATCGCCGCCAGGGCCTCCGAAATGCGCTTGAGCGGCGCGAGGCCGAAGCGGACCTGGAAGATCGTGGTGACGACGAGGACCAGCGTCAGCGCCGCAAAGGTGCCGCCAAGGTAATAGTCGAACGTGCGGGTCTCGTCGAAGATCTCGCTGGCGTCCCCTGCGACCCGCACCAGGAAGCGCCCGTCGCTGCCGAAATCAACCTGTCGCACGACCATGCGCAGGCGCTGGTCCTCCGGGCCGGTGACGTAGCCGATGCGAACGCCGGCCGCGGTCAGCCGTGAATCGGCCTCGTTGAGGGCCGGCAATTCCTTGTCCCACAGCGACCGCGAAGAGCGTACATCGGGTTTTTCGGAATCGAGCCGTCCGATCTGCCAGTACCAGCCCGACAGCGGGATTTCGAACAGCGGCTCGCCGAGCGACTGGAACTGGTGTTCGGCGTTTTCATCCGGCGTCGCGGCCTCGGCGATCAGTGTCCGCAGGTAGAGATTGAGCCGGCGGTCGAACGAGCGCTCCACCGCCTGGCGATAGACCGAGGACAGCACGAAACCGGTGATGACGAGGATGATGACGACCCACGCCGTTGCCGACAGGAACAGGCGGGTGGCGAGCGAACTCGTGCGGCGGCGTCGACCTTCGTACCGGCGCTGCGGCGAATCCTTCATACGAGCGTCAAATCCAGGAGCGTACGGGACCGGTGCCCGCTTTCCGAAGTTCGTCCATCGATACCGCATCTCCTCCAACGAACTTCGGAAAGCAAATTCTAGTGTCCTGTCTCCGAATTACCGCTCCATTTGCCTCATGCTCGCACGGTAATTCGGAGACATAGGGACACTAGCAAAATCAAAAAGCTAGTGCGGCTTATGTCTCGCAATTGCCTACAGGGGCTGGCCGCGAAGGGCATAGGCAATTGCGAGACGCCACACTAGTGTCCTGTTTCCATCGTTCGTATCCCATTGCAGCAGGCGCTCATACGAACGTTGGAAACAAGGGGACACTAGCAAAATCAAAAAGCTAGTGTGGCTTATGTCTCGCAATTGCCTACAGGGGCTTGCCGCAAAGGGCATAGGCAATTGCGAGACGCCACACTAGCGCGCATCGACCGGCGGCGTCAGCAGATAGCCCAGTCCGCGCACGGTCTGAATGATGTCGACGTCGAGCTTCTTGCGGATCCGGCCGACGAAAACCTCGATGGTGTTCGAGTCGCGATCGAAATCCTGGTCGTAGAGGTGCTCGACGAGTTCGGTGCGCGATACCACACGGCCGGCGTGGTGCATCAGGTAGGCCAGCAGCCGGTATTCGTGCGAGGTCATCTTCACCGGGTTGCCGTCCACCGTGACCCGCCCGGTCCGGGTGTCGAGTCGCACCGGACCGCACGTCAATTCGCTCTGGGCATGGCCGGTCGAGCGACGCAGCAGCGCGCGAATGCGCGCCAGCACCTCTTCGAGATGAAACGGCTTCGGGACGTAATCGTCGGCGCCGGCGTCGAAGCCCTGGACCTTGTCGCTCCAGCGATCCCGCGCGGTGAGGATCAGCACCGGCATGGTGCGACCGTTGCGGCGCCAGGCCTCCAGAACCGAGATGCCGTCCATCTTGGGCAGGCCGATGTCGAGCACGACCGCGTCATAGGGCTCGGTGTCCCCGAGGAAATGGCCCTCCTCGCCGTCGAAGGCGCGATCGACCACATACCCCGCCTCGGTCAGCGCGGTGGTGAGCTGACGATTGAGATCGGGATCATCCTCGACGACAAGTAGGCGCACGATCGTCTCCGCAATGGCTTCCCGGCGAATTTGCCGTGTTTAGCATGACCTTGGGCGCAGTGAATGCCCGATGAACGGCGGTCGTGCCGAATCTTACAATTTGGTTATGCTCGGGCTCGGAGTGCAACGGCGGCAGTCGCGACGCCTGCAGGACCGCACCGCGGCGGGATTGACAAGCGCGCCGGCGGCAGGCTCTGTCGCCGCCATGACGGCAAGCCAGCGACTGCACCGATGCGCCACGATGATGGCTGCGTGCCTCGCCGCGACGCCCGCCGGCGCCATGGTCGGCGGCGCGCGCGAAGTCAGCGCGCCGCATGTCGTCACCATCGTCGGCTCGCGCGGAAATTTCTGCAGCGGGACCCTGATCGCTCCAGATCTCGTCCTGTCCGCCGCCCACTGCACCGCGCCTCGCGCCACCTACAAGATCGTCGACGGCGACCCGAAACATCCGCGCCTGCTCGACGTCCGCCGCCTGGCCGCCCACCCGGACTTCAACGCCGCCGCCATTCTCGCCCATCGCGCCACGGCCGATGTCGCCCTGCTCCAACTCGCCGAGCCGCCGCACGGACGCACGCCGGCGCCGACCGGCGTTCCCAGCCGGCCGCTCGCTGCAGGCAACCGTTTCGATGTCACCGGCATCGGCGTCACCGTGCGTGGCGACGGCCGCAGCGCCGGCAAGACGCTCACGGCGGCTCTCGCCGCCACCGGCCAGCCGGGCACGCTGCAGATCCGCCTCGTCGATCCATCGTCGAACGGCGGCGCGGGGCTCGGCGCCTGTACCGGCGATTCCGGCGCCCCGGTCAGCGAAGACCAGGGCGGCCGGCCGGTGGTCGTCGGCGTCGTGAGCTGGTCGACCGGCCCGCAGCTCGGCGCCGGCTGCGGCGGCCTGACCGGCGTGACGCCGCTGACGCTCTACCGCGACTGGATGGTGCAGACTGCCCGCAGCTGGGGCAGCGAATTGCGCTGAGCGTCCCGCTGAGACGGTTCACGCCTTGCGCTTGGGCATCGCAGCCGCCTTGGTCTTGAACGCCTTCGACAGGGTCTCCAGGATCTCGCGGTTGGCGACGAACATGAAGGGGCCCTGCTCGGTCTCGAAGGCAATGCCGACCAGCGTCGGATCGAGCGTGTTGTCGACGAGCTGATAGCCCTTGAGCGGCAGCGCCAGCCGGTCCTTCGGATTGTCCTGCATGTCAGGCCTTTCGTTGAAAATCGTGCTGCGGGCTTAGACAAGAACACCGCCGCCGCCAAGCCCCCGGCCTGAAAAGCCCCGACATCATTGCTGGCCGGGAAGGCCTCGCCGGCGGCGCGCGCCCGCTCTACTCCCCGAGATCCATTTCCACCGGATCGACGGCGCTCGCTGGGGCTCCGGCGAGCGGACGCTCTTCCATCCGGGCGATCGACAGGGCGCCGGTGCCGAGCAGAACGGCCGCGGCGATGAAGACGTAGCGGAAGGCGCCGATCATGCCGGCCGCCGAGGTCGCGGTCAGGTCGGGCTGATCCAGCGACGGCGCTCCGGAGCGGCCGAGCGCCGCCAGCAGGATCGCCGTGAACAGGGCGACCGAGATCGCCGCCATCAGCGAGCGGAAAAAATTGAGCGCACCGGTCACGGTGCCGACCTGGTGGCGAGCCACGGCCGACTGCACTGCGACCACGGTGACCGGAAAGGTCGTGCCGAGACCGAGCGCCATGATCGAGACCAGCACCTGCAGCGCCCAGAGCGGCAGCGGCGTCAGCAAGGCGAGCGCCAGCGCGGTCGCAGCGCCGAGGCCAAGCCCCGCCAGGGCCACCCACTTGTAGTGCGTCATGTGCATCATCACCCGCCCGGCGAGGGTGGCGCCCGGGACCGAGAGCACGACGATCGGGATCAGCGCCGCGCCGGCTTCGCTGGCCGACATGTGATAGGCGGAGACGTAATAGATCGGCATGTGCACCGTCAGGCCGACCAGGGTGCCGATGGCGCAGGCCGCGGCGGTGATGGCGAACGGCACCACCGGCCCGGTCAGCAGCGACAATGGCAGGAAGGGCTCCCTCGTCCGGCGCGCGTGCCAGACGAACAGGCCGGCCAGCAGCATCACCACTGCGCCAAGCGCAAGCAGCGTCGGCGACAGCCATGCATAGCGGTTGCCGCCCCAGGTCAGCATCAGGAGAAAGACGATCGCCGCGGCCATCAGCAGCAGGCCGCCGGCGGCATCCAGCGCCCGCGGCCGGTGATGGATCGGCAGCTTCTTCATCTTCGGCATCAGCATGCCGAAGGCGATCATCACCAGCGGCACGTTGATCCAGAAGATCAGGCTCCAGTGCAGGTGTTCGGCGATCACCCCGCCCAGCACCGGTCCGCCGATGCCGGCCGAAACCCAGACCATGCTGAAATAGGCCTGGTACTGCGCGCGCTGCCGCGGGGTGATGATGTCGGCGAGCATCGTTTGCACCAGCGGCAGGATACCACCGCCGCCGAGCCCCTGCAGGAAGCGGGCGAGGATGAGGACGAGCAGTGTCGGCGCAAGCGCGCACAGGATCGAGCCGAGCAGGAACAGGCCGAGGGCCACGGTCATCATGGCGCGACGGCCGTAGATGTCGCTGAGCGACCCGAACACCGGCGCCACCGACGTCGACGACAGCAGATAGGCGGTGATCACCCAGGACAGATTGGCGCCGTCCATGAACTGCCGGCCCATGATCGGCAGCGCGGTGGCCACGATGGTCTGGTCCAGCGCCGTCAGGAACATCGTCACCATCAGGCTGAGCACGATGGTGCGGACCTCGGACGGTGACAGCGCGTGCAAGGGCTCCGGCGCGGTCGTCGCGGCCGCGGTGTGAGCCGGCGCGGCCAATTCATCGCCGTCCGGGCGTGGCCGGCGGATGCGGGCGGAACTCGTCATGGCACTCCGGTGGGGGCAGCGGCGGCGCCGCGGCCGCTTCTTTACCAGCGCCGGCGCGGCGCCATAAGACACACCAACGCATGGCACCATGGCCCGGCGGCATCGCCCCACACCGGAATGTGATCGCAGGGAGTTGCGACGGCGAGATTGGCGCAGCTGTTACCGCGGCCGCGTCCGGCCGCGCGCGCCCTTGGGCAGCAGCGCCGGCCAACGCACGATGTGATCCTCGAGATCGGCATCGTCGACATCGTCTTCGCTGAACTCGACCCGGCCCCGCACCGACACCCCGGCTTCATGCACGGTGTTGGGATCGCCGGAGATCAGCGGATGCCACCAATAAAGATCGCGCCCTTCCGCCACGAGCCGATAGGCACAGCTCGGCGGCAGCCAGTTCAACGTGCGGACGTTCTCCGGTGTCAGGCGGACGCAATCCGGCACCCGCTCCGATCGATTCGCGTAGTCCTTGCAGGCGCAGAGCCCGGCATCGAGCAGCCGGCAACCGACATGGGTGAAATAGATCCGGCCGGTATCCTCGTCTTCGAGCTTTTCCAGGCAGCAGCGACCGCAGCCGTCGCAAAGGCTCTCCCATTCGGAATCCGTCATCTCTTCCAGAGTCTTGTTTTTCCAGAAGAATTTATCGAGGACCGGAGCCGGCCCGCCATTGTCCGCCATGTTCGCGCGCTGTCGTGGGAGGAGAGCCTCGCCTTTTAGGCCATCTCGCCGGCAAAAGAAACGCCGCGCTTACCACTCCGCCTCCAAGCGGGTAAGCGCATGTCAAATCCCCCCTCGGCGGACTCGCGACCTGCGGAAATCCCTTTTGCGGCCATTGGTTTGTCGCGGGGGCTCGGGTAGAAGGGCAAAATCGCTGGGCACGGGAACCCGCAACCGCCTTCAGGGTGCCTTATCGAAATACGAACGTTAGAAACGGGACACTCGCCAGCCGCCGTGCCAGCCGGCGGCTCGCGGCTCGAAACTGGTCAAGGATCCGGTGCGCAACACCTCGCCGAAAGACTGGATGACGCGGATCCGGCACTTCCTGCTGGATATCGACGCTCGCATCGACTCCGGTCTGTTCTCCTCCGGCGCCTGGGTACGCGAACTCTTCGAGCGCTACTCGACCTTCATGGACGGCTTCTATGTCGGCCGCTGGAAACGCTGGGTCATCGTCGAACCGCTGTCGGAAGCGGCGACGATCGGACTGGGCGGCCTCGTCCTGTTGCTGGCGCTGGCCGTACCGGCGTTCCGCGAAACCGCCGATGACGACTGGCTGAAGAAATCGGACCTCGCGGTGACCTTCCTCGACCGTTACGGCAACGTGATCGGCAACCGCGGCATCAAGCACAACGATTCGATTCCGCTCGAGGAGTTTCCCGATCATCTGATCAAGGCCACCCTCGCCACCGAGGACCGGCGCTTCTACGATCATTTCGGCATCGACGTCGCCGGCACCCTCCGCGCCCTCGTCACCAATGCCCAGGCCGGCGGCGTGCGCCAGGGCGGCTCGTCGATCACCCAGCAGCTCGCCAAGAACCTGTTCCTGTCGAACGAGCGCACCATCGAGCGCAAGGTCAACGAGGCCTTTCTCGCGATCTGGCTCGAGACCCGCCTGACCAAGAACGAGATTCTCAAGCTCTACCTGGACCGCGCCTACATGGGCGGCGGCACCTTCGGCGTCGACGGCGCGGCGCATTTCTATTTCAACAAGTCGGCGCGCGACGTCAATCTGGCCGAGGCGGCCATGCTCGCCGGCCTGTTCAAGGCGCCGACCAAATATGCGCCGCACATCAACCTGCCCGCGGCCCGCGCCCGCGCCAATGTCGTGCTCGACAACCTCGTCGAGGCCGGCTTCATGACCGAGGGCCAGGTGTTCGGCGCCCGGCGCAATCCCGCCACCGCCGTCGACCGGCGCGACGAGAACTCGCCCAACTACTATCTCGACTGGGCGTTCGACGAGATGCGCAAGCTCGTCAACACCTTCCCGAAGTCCTATACCGAGCGTGTGTTCGTGGTGCGCACCGCCATCGATATGAATGTGCAGCGCGCGGCCGAGAGCACGGTGGAGAATCAGCTCCGTCAGTTCGGCCGCGACTACCACGCCACCCAGGCCGCGGTGGTGATCGCCGACCTCGACGGCGGCGTCCGCGCCATGGTCGGCGGACGCGACTATGGCGCCAGCCAGTTCAACCGCGCGGTCGACGCCATGCGCCAGCCCGGTTCCTCGTTCAAGCCCTACGTCTACACCACGGCGCTGCTCAACGGCTTCAAGCCGACCTCGATCGTGGTCGACGGCCCGGTCTGCATCGGCAACTGGTGTCCGCAGAATTTCGGCCACTCGTATTCCGGTTCGGTGACATTGACCCAGGCCATCACGCGCTCGATCAACGTCATCCCGGTCAAGCTATCGATCGCCATGGGCGGCAAGCAAGGCCCCAAGGCCGGCCGCGCCAAGATCGTGGAGACCGCGCGCAAGTTCGGCATCACCGCGCCGCTGCCGGACACCCCGTCGCTGCCGATCGGCTCCGACGAGGTCAGTGTGGTCGAGCACGCGGTCGCCTATGCGACCTTCCCCAACAAGGGCAAGGCGGTGGGGCCGCATGCCGTGCTGGAAGTGCGCACCGGCGCCGGCGACCTCGTCTGGCGCTGGGACCGCGACGGCAAGAAACCGACCCAGGCCATCCCGCCGTCGATCGCCGCCGACATGGCCGGCATGATGAGCCACGTGGTCGAGGAAGGCACCGCGCGGCGCGCTCAGCTCGACGGCATACCCGCGGCCGGCAAGACCGGCACCACCAATGCGTTCCGCGATGCCTGGTTCGTCGGCTATACTGGCAACTTCACCGGCGCGGTCTGGTTCGGCAACGACGATTATTCGCCGACCAACCGAATGACCGGCGGTTCGCTGCCGGCGCAGACCTGGCACGACATCATGACGGTGGCGCATCAGGGCGTCGAAATCCGCGACCTTCCCGGAGTTGGTCCGGGCAAGAAGCTGCCGGCCGAGGCCGCGGCGAGCCAGGCCGGCAAGACGCCTGAGATCCCGGCGGGACCGCCGCCGGTGCTGACCCGGCGCGGCGCCGATATCCTGGTGCGGATCGAGAAGCTGATGGAAGATGCCGCGCGCGCTTCGCCCCAGAGTTCGGCGGGCGAGTCGGCCAGGCCCGCGGGTGGCAAGCCGGCCTCGTCGAGCGCGCTCCCCTTCCCAGACAGTTATGCTGCGGCGACGCCGCCGTCGGCCGGCTCTCCCGCCGCGACCGCGCGCAAGAAGTAATGACGGGTGCTCTTTGCGGCTGATCCTGATGACATTGCTGGCCCTGGCGCTCGCCACAGCTGTGGGCCTCGGCGCGACCTGGCTGACCTCGACCCGCGGCGTCGATCTCGCCACCCTCAAGATCGGCGCCTGGGCGGCGCGTCCGCGCGTCGGTAGCAGCGACATCGATCCCTATGCCCGCGCCACGATCGCCCGCAGCGGCGAATTGCCGGTCGGTACCGGCGACGGCATCAGCTTCATCGCCCGGACCGATGACGACAATCGCCCGCTCGATGGCCGTTGCGACGTGGTGGTGAGCGGCGTCACCCCGGCTGCCCGGTTCTGGACGCTGACCCTTTACGACACCAAGGGCCATCTCATTGCCAACAGCCTCGGCCGCTACGGCTTCACCAGCCAGGAGATCGTGCGCGGCTCCGACGGCAGTTTCGAGGTGCGTATCGCCTCGCGCGCCCGCACCGGCAACTGGCTGCCGACCGGCGGGCTCGACCGCTACCAGCTCGTGCTGCGGCTGTTCGACACCCCGGTCGGGGTTGCGACGAGAACCCAGCGCGATGCCCCGATGCCGGCCATCGCCACCCAGGGCTGCCCATGATCCGCCTGCTCTTCACCATCGTCGGCGGCATCCTGCTTGGCGGCCTCGTCCATCTCGTCAGCGTTCTGGCGCTGCCGCGGATCGCCAGCCTCGACGCCTATTCGCGCCTTGCGCCGCTCACCGCGGTCAACGCGGTGACGCCGCTCGCTCCCGCCGAACCGCGCAACGCGCTGCTGCCCTTCATGGATCCGGCCTTCGCCATGGCGGTGTGCCGCTACGATCTCTCGAAGGGACCGATCAAGCTCGCGGTCCCGGTCAGCCAGTCCTACACCTCGGTGTCGTTCTATACCCGCAACGACGTTTCCTATTACGCCATCAACGACCGCTCGGCGGGCCGCAAGGTTATCGAGCTCGATCTGATGACCGAGGCGCAGCATGCCGAGGTTCCGGAGGACGACGAAGTCACCGCCGCCGACCGCCTGATCATCGATTCGCCCACGACCACGGGGCTGATCCTTCTCAAGGCGCTGGCCGCCGAGCCCGGTCTGATGCCGCAGGCGCAGGCCTCGCTGGCTGCCGCAACCTGCAAGGTGCAGGCGACGCCGGTCGCGTCGGCGCGCTGACGCGCGCGGGGTTCGTCCGAGTGATCGGATGGACGCCGAGCACCGTGTCGTCATCGCCGACCGCGCCCCCGGATTCTGGAGAGCCGCCGGTGAGGTCTGACCGAACCCCCGCGAGCAGCGCTGCTGGGTGCACAAGACTGTGCTCGCCAAACCGCCGATTGAGCTACCAGACAGGATCAATCGGCGTTGTGACCGCGCCGAGACGTTCTATGACCTCCGCCGCTGCGAGGCATTGGTCCTCTCGGAAGACCCGTCCAGTCAAGAGAACCCCAATGGGAAGTCCAGTTTCGACGTCTTGCGCAGCCGGCACGCAGGCGCAAGGAAGCCCCAGTAGATTGGCAGGCAGCACTGGTCGGATCATTTCCAATGTGTGCCGCGTCGCATCGACGGACGAAACATCATAGTCGTGTGTAAAGGGGAGATCAGTCCAGGTGGGCGACAGGATCAGCGGGTAGTCGGCCATAAACAGCGACCAGGCTCGAGCCAGCCGATCACGCGCTACCATCAATAGCGCGAAATCATTTACGCATTCGACCTGTGTACGAACGTTAGAACCGGGACTCTAGCCCTTGACGGTGAGGACCTGTCCAACCACCGGGGTCGCATGCAGCCTGATGCTGGCTTCAGCGGATAATTCGCTGATCAGGCGATCGACCTCCGCCGCCATCGCATCGGGCGCGTGGACCACCAGGCGCTCGAGCGCCCAGCGATACGACGCGATGCGCTGCTGCAGGCAGACCTCGACCCATTGCACGATGACGGCATTCTCCTTCATGCGCGCCAGGGCATCGGCCCGCTCACGTGGCGACAGGTCGGGGATGAACTGCATGCTGGCGCGGCGCTTCTGGTCGAGGTCGGCGACGCGCCTGACTACGGCGAAATACGGATTGAGCCGTCCGAGGTCGTCGCGAACATCCTCGATCATCCGGGCATAACGCGAGGCCTGCGAGAGGTGCGGCTCGTCGATCAGCCGGCGGCCATAGGCCGTGCGATCGAAGAACGGCGGCACGCGCCACGGCGCCGGAATGGGCTTGTAATCGCCGAATACGCCCTTCCAGTCGGGCCGCGAGCGCGGCGGCTCGATGAAGACATAGGCGCGATCGCGCAGTTCGCGTTCGCTGTCGGTGAGCTGGAAGTCGGACGGCGGCAGGCCGATGCTGGCGTTGGCTTCCGCCCCCACCCAGGCGTGCATGTCCGGGCTCAGCGCCGAGTCGCGGGCGCGTCCGAAATCGCCGCTGGCGCAACCGCCGAGCAGTCCCGCAGCGACACCCAGTGCAATGAGTTGAATCAGGGGCGCAGCCGCTCGCGGCCGCCTGCTCGGGTCCACGCCTGTCGACATCTTCCGGCGAGGGTCAGGAACGGACGCGCCTGCGACGACGGCGGGTTGCCGCTGTCGCCGCACCTTCGCCGGGGTCGCGACCGCCGGTGCTTTCGTCGGCATGGCGCTCGATCCTGATCACCGGAAGAATGACAACCGTTGCCATGCCTTCACGTGGGGCTTCATCCAGCCATGAACCCCGGCGGCGCGCAGCCGCATTCGCCGGGAAATCGATGATGGTGCCCATGTCGCTTGATCTCCTCGCCGCGCTCTCAGCTTCGCGACGCAGTGCCCATAAGAGCGGCCTATGGTTAACGAGGACTTAACCGGGCACGAGGACAGTCCGGCAAGTATCTGATCTGCAACCGTTAAGGATTTATTTTCCTTAACGACCTATTAACGTCATGCGGCTAATTTTAGCGTTCGCCACCTTTGGTTTGCGCGCTCGCATGACGTCTTTTCCAACCTTTCCGGGCTTCGACGGCCTTCTTGATCTGTCCCGTCGCGAAGGCGTTGATATTCGCCCGACGCTGCTGCGCGTCCTGACGGACCTCTATGTCCAGGCGCCTGCGCACACGCCGGACGAAGAGCGCCAGTTCGTGGCGCTGACCTCGCGGCTGATCGACGAGGTCGACGATGCGACCCGCGCCGCGGTGCGAGCGCGGCTGTCGATCTATCCGCTCACGCCGCCGAGCATCGCCGAGAAGCTGCGGCTGCGGCCACCGGCGCCCGAGACTGCCGCGCCGCGCCAGGCCGCCTCGCCCGCGCCGCCGCCCCGACCCGGCTTGAGCATGCAGCCCGACGAGGCGTCAGAGCTCAACCGCATGTTCGTTCTCGCCGATGCGGCCGAACGCGCCCAGATCCTGCGCAGCCTAGAGACCGCGCCGCTGAAGGAGGCGACGCGGGTCGATCCGCGCCGCGCCGCCCGCGCCATTGCCGCGCTCGACAAGATGGCGCTGGAAGCCGACCTGATCGGCTTCACCGAGGAGCTCGCCCATGCGCTGATCCTGCCGGTCCGGATGGCCGAGCAGATCGTCCACGATCAGGGTGGAGAGCCCCTCGCCTGCGCCTGCCGCGCCGTCGGCATGCCGACCGCGGTGTTCGAACACGTGTTGCTGTTTCTCGATCCCGAACTCGGCGCCTCGGTCACACGCGTCTACCGGCTGTCGCGGCTCTACGACATCCTGACCGAGCGCGTGGCGCTGATCATGCTGGCGGCATGGCGCGGCACCAATGCCGCGGCGCTGCGGCCGGCACGGCATCAACCGATGCTCTACGACGACGAGCGCCAGCGTGCCCGGGCTGCGCCCCATGCCAATCCGGACAAGGCGCCGTCGCAGACACCAGGCGTGACGCCCGACGCCGCCGGCCGTAAACGTCCGCCCGGCTGAGCTAGTGTCCTGTCTCCGAATTACCGCTCCATTTGCCTCATGCTCGCACGGTCATTCGGAGACATAAGGACACTAGCAAAATCGAAGTGCTAGTGTCCCGTTTCCAACGTTCGTATTCCTTTGCAGCAGGCGCTTCTACGAACGTTGAAAACCAAGGGACACTAGTGTCCTGACTCTCAATTGCCTTGCAATAACTCACGCTGCCTCGATTTTGTCGAGGGCGGCGCGGGCGCGGTTGATTTTTTCGAGGATGGCCGCGCCCTCGGCCCTCCACGTGTAGGGCTTCGGGGCGGCATTGCGATCGGAGAGATAGGCTTCGATGTCGCGGACGAGTTCGCCGATGGAAGCGAAGCTGCCCGAGCGTATCACGTCGGCGGTTAAATCAGCGAAGAAGCGTTCGACGAGGTTCATCCAGGACGAAGATGTCGGCGTGAAGTGCGACTTGAAGCGCGGGTGACGGGCGAGCCAAGCCTTGACCTTTGGATGCTTATGCGTGGCATAGTTGTCCTGGATCAGATGGATGTCGAGTTCCTCGGGCGTTTCGCGATTGATCTGTTTCAGGAACCTGAGCCATTCGATGTGAGTGTGACGCGCCTCGGTGCGCGCGATCAACTTGCCTTTCATCGCATCGAGGGCAGCAAACAACGTAATCGTGCCATGCCGGGTGTAATCGTGAGTCATTGTCCGGGGACGCTTCGGGGCAAGCGGCAAGCCAAGTTGAGTGCGTTCCAGAGCCTGGCATTGGCTCTTCTCGTCGCAGCATAACACCAGCGCCTTCGCTGGCGGATCGAGGTAGAGCCCGATCACGTCCCAGAACTTTTTCTCAAACTCCGGATCATTCGAGAGCTTGAACGTCTTTACAATGTGGGGCTTCAAGTCATTCTTTGACCAGATCCGCTGCACAGTACTGTGCGATACTCCGGCATGGCGGCCCATGCTGCGCACGCTCCAACGCTTGCGGTTCTTCGGCGGACGCGTGGCATCGGTGATGACACGCTCGATTTTCTTCTCTGTAATCGAGGGCTTGCGTCCGCGTCCGCCCTTGTCGTCGAGGCCGTCGAGCCCGTGTGCCTCGAACCGGCTGGACCATGTCGACACCGTTGGCATCGATGTATCCATCTGCTCGGCGACGAGCTCGATTTTCACCCCCTCCAGACGCAGCAGAATAATTTTTGCTCGAAAACGATCGCGATGCGCACTGGTCGGAGCATTGGCCCTCCGTTGGAGTTCAGCCCGTGTCTCCGCATCGGCGGTAAGTACCTTGACGGGACGCGCCATCCTCTCAGCTCCTGCTTGCCCGAAGCAACCAAGATTATTTAAACTGATTTGCGAGACGGAACACTAGCATCATTATGATTCTAGTGTGGTTTTTGATCTGACGCTCGTTCGAAGAACTCGCTGCAATACTGAAACGAGCGTCAGATCCACCACACTAGTGTGGCTTATGTCTCGCAATTGCCGACGAGAGACTGGCCGCAAAGGCGGTAGGCAATTGCGAGACGCCACACTGGAGACGCCCCAGCGCATGATCCGGAAAAGCGGGCACTAAACATGCTCCGTCAAAAAAGGTTTGAGCGCGACAGCTCATCAATTTGAAGTGCTGGCGCCCTAACGCTCGACCACGAGGTCGAGAAAATGCCGCCCCTCCTTGTCCTCGACTTCGACGATCCAGACGTCGGGATCGAAGCCGATCTCCTTGCGCAGGCGCTCTTCGATCGCGGGCTCGGGCGTGGTCCGGGATTGCGAGAAGAAGCGCTCGATCGGCCGGCTGTCGTCGTACTCGGTCTGCGGCGCCGGCGAGAACAGGATGGCATTGCCATCCATCAGCGCCAGTTTGACGAAGATCGCGCCGGCCTCCTCGGCGCCGCGCCGTCGGACGGCGGCAAAGACGCCGTTGACCTGGCAACGACGCAGATAGGCCCCGACCCAGAGACTCGATTTCAATCGCATCTAGTGTCCCGGTTCTAACGTTCGTATTCCCTTGCAGCGCGCACTCATACGAACGTTAGAACCAAAGGGACACTAGCATCGTTATGATTCTAGTGCGGTTTTGGATCTGACGCTCGTACGACGAATTCGCTGCAAAGCTGATACGAGCGTCAGATCCACCGCACTAGTATCCCGGTTCCAACGTTCGTATTCCCTTGCAGCGCACACGCATACGAACGTTAGAACCAAAGGGACACCAACATCGTTATGATTCTAGTGCGGTTTTGGATCTGACGCTCGGACGACGAGTTCGCTCCGAAGCTCGTGTCCGGACGATGCCGCAATTGATCCACGAGCTTAAACGGTTCGCTGAGCGGATGTCACGCTCGGAACCCGGGCACGGCGTTACCGCAATGCCGTCGGTCCGCTCACTCGATGCTGCGGCCAGTGACGACGCCGAGTTCACGCACGAGCCGGTCCGAGATCTGGCCGGTGACCGGCAGTTTGCGTTCGCGCTCGAAGCGCTGGATCGCCACCGTCGTATCGGCGCCGACGATACCGGTCGGCTTGAGCTGGCCGTAACCGAACTCGGTCAGCGCCCGCTGCACGACCATGGTCCGCCGGTTCGAGACGATCAGATCGCCAACCGGATCGTTGTGCGCCGGCGCCGCCGCGCTCGATCGCGGCGCGGGAGCGGCGCGAACAGGCTCTGCCGGACGGACAGGCTCGGCGGCCTTGGGATCGGCCTCGACCGGCCGCGGTCGCGGCAGCGGATTGGCGGCGGGAGCGACCGCCTGCGGCACGGCCGGGACGACGAATTTCACTGCTGGCACGTCCGCCGGAAACGGCGTGTTGAACATCGGCGCGGGGTGATGGCCCCGCTGCATGAACAGCGCGTTGCCGATGATCGCGATGATGCCGGCCGCAGCGACGATACCCGCCACGGTGTCCTTCGGACTGTGCAGCAGGACGCGCAGCACCAGATTGCGCTCGACGTCCACGTCGGCGGCCGTCGCCTTGCTCCTGCGGCGGCGCGGGGCGTCTTCGTCGTCGATCACAATCGCTTTAGGCACTTCGCTTGACCTGCAAGGTTTGCGGCTCCTGGCGCGCGGGCGGCGTCAGAGGCATGACATTGGTGGGCCGATCCTGGACCGGCGGGGTGGCGACCAGCGGCAGCGCGACGGTCACAGTCGTGCCTTCATCGAGCTTGCTGGCGAATGTCATCTCGCCGCCGTGGAGCGACACGAGACTCTTGACGATGGACAGCCCGAGGCCGGTGCCCTCGTGACGGCGCTGGAAGGTCTTGCCGGCCTGGAAGAACGGATCGCCGATGCGCTTGAGATCATCGCCGGAGACTCCGACGCCGGTGTCGGCGACCGTCACCACCAGCCGCGTGCCATCAACCCTGGACGAGACGGTGACCACGCCGCCTCGCTCGGTGAACTTGATGGCGTTTGAAACCAGGTTGAGCATGATCTGCTTGAAGGCCCGAGCATCGCCGACGATCTCCGGCAGGTCATCGGGAATTCGGGTGCGCAGGTCAAGGCCGCTCTCGCGTGCCTTGAGCGCAAGCAGGTTGCAGCAGCCGAGGATCGCTTCGCGCGCCGTGAACGGCTGCAGCGAGATCTCGAAATTGCCGGCCTCCATCTTCGACATGTCGAGGATGCCGTTGACGACCTCGAGCAGGTGCTGCCCCGACTCGTTGATCAGGCCGGCATATTCCTTCCGCCGCGTCGCCGGCAGCAGCAGTTCGTCTTCGCGGGAGATCATGTCGGAGAAGCCGATGATCGCGTTGAGCGGCGTGCGCAGCTCGTGGCTCATGGTGGCGAGGAATCGCGTCTTGGCGGCGTCGGCGCGCTCGGCCTCCTGACGCGCGGCGAGCAGCGCCTCCTCGTGACTCTTGCGCTCGGTGATGTCGCGCATCACCGCCACGATCTCGACGTCGTCGCCGCCCGGTCCCTCCGTCGTCTCGCCGGGCGCGCGGATGAGGGGACGGCAACGCATCTCCACCCAGATGAAATCGGATCCCCGCGGCAGCTCGCGGCGAAGGCGGAATTCAACGCTCTGCGGCTCGCTTCCCCGCGCCGCCTCGGAGAGCGCCCTGAGATAGGCCGGGCGGTCGGCGACATGGACACGATCGAACAGGCCATGACCGACGAGGCGCGCCAGAGGCAGCCCGATCATCGCTTCCGCCGCCGGCGAAATGAACTGCACGGCGCCGTTGCGCCGATGACGGGAGATCACGTCCATCATGTTCAGCGCCAGGAGACGGAATCGCTCCTCCTCGGCCTTCAGGAGGCGGCTGCCGGTTCTTGCCAGCGAAAAGGCGCTGAAGGCCAGCGTCGCGCCGAACAGCGTGGCGGAGACGATGCCGATCGCAACGAAAGCCTGAGCGTTCTGCGGCTGGACGTTGGAGGCCGGCAGCAGATCGAAAACGCCGAGCCCGATCAGCGCGGCGGCGCAGGCCAGCGCCAGCGCCACGGCGATGCCCACCACCCGCCGCGACGCCGACAGCGCGGCTTCCAGCGGCATCACCACCAGCCAGACCGCGGCGAAGGAGGCGATACCGCCGCTGTTGATCGCGACCGCCATGATCATGGCCGCGAGCGCTAGCGACGACAGCACATGGGCGCTTTCGTAGCGGCCGGTCCGCGACAGAAAATAGGTGATGAGGATCGGCGCGGTCAGCCAGGCATAGATCGCGACTTCGATCTCGGCCGGCGTTCCGCGAAAGGCCAGGTAGACCGGCAGCGACGCAAGCGCCAGCAGGCTGCCGAGCAGACGCGGCGCGATGAACGCGCGATGGCGTGCGCTGGTCATCGGGTCGCGGCGCGCCGACGGATGGAGCTGCGCGTCCAGATAGTCTTTCAGTCTGCTCAGAAGTGTCACTTTGTACTCGCGCTGCGGCGTCATAACCCCAAAACGACGCGCCGGAACGCCCCCGCTTTTGTCGGAGGATCGTGTCAGAGCGAGTTTAAGCGAACGCTAAGAGGAAGGATTGCGGCACGGCAGAGCGAGCGATAACGGCAAACTCGCCGGTCAAATGCCGCCTATTCGGCCGCCATGGTGAATATGAAGTTTCCGGCGGCGGGATCTTATGGTTTCGAAATGGTGGACGACAGCGCCGCGGGCCGACGCCGTGAAAAAAGACCAACGGCGCAAGCAAAAATTTACGGAAGATTCCAATCGATCGAATTTTAGATATCGATCAAACCGGGAATTCATCCGCCGCTGTTAGCCTGCCAAGAGATTGCGAGTTCAATCGCAACGGATGACTGACAGGACGGGTAGCAAGATGTTTTTCCTTCTTCGCATGGCATTCTGGCTCGGGCTCGTGCTCGTGCTGCTGCCGACCGACAAGACCACATCGGATGCGGACAAGGCGCCTCAGGTGGCGGCGTCCGACGCGATTTCCGCCGCGACGGCGGCCGTATCGGACATGAGCCAGTTCTGCAGCCGGCAGCCCACGGCCTGCGCCGTCGGCGGCCAGGCTGCCACCGTGATCGGCCATCGCGCGCAGGCGGGCGCCAAGAAGCTCTATAACATCATCACCGAGAAGCGACCGCCCGATCACACCGGCTCGATCGGCACCATCGAGACGAGCCGTGCCGGCAGCGACACCCTGAGCCCGGTCGATCTCGACATTCCGTGGCGCGGGCCGGCCGGGCCGGGTTCCCGGAACGGCTGACCAGGCGATCTCGCTAGTGCGATGGATCTGACGCTCGTTTCAGCATCGCAGCAAATTCGTCGTACGAGCGTCAGATCCAAAACCGCACTAGAATCATATTGATGCTAGTGTCCCTTGGTTTCCAACGTTCGTAGAAGCGCCTGCTGCAATGGGATACGAACGTTGGAAACGGGACACTAGTGTCCTGTCTCCGAATTACCGCTTCATTTGCCTCACCCTCGCACGGTAATTCGGAGACATCGGGATGCTTATGTCTCGCAATTGCCTACGAGAGGGTTGCCGCGAAGGCGGTAGGCAATTGCGAGACGCCACACTAGAGCCTTTCGCGAGAGAACGCTCTAACGCCCCGCGGCGGGCTCGGGCGCCCGTTCGGCCTCGCTTTCGTGGACCTCCGTCCTTATATGGTGGTCGGAATCGGACGCGGGACACGATGACCATCGACGAGATCAGGGACAATTTCGCGCTGCTGGAGGACTGGGACGATCGCTATCGCTATGTGATCGAGCTCGGACGAACCCTGGAGCCGATGAGCGAGGCGGAGCACTCGGCCGCCAACAAGGTCAACGGCTGCGCCAGCCAGGTCTGGCTGTCGCGCAACGTCACCACGGACGGTTCCGGAGCGCCGCTCCTGCATTACGTCGGCGACAGTGACGCTCACATCGTCCGCGGGCTGATCGCGATCCTTCTCGCGCTCTATTCGGACAAGCCGGCCCGGCAGATTATCGATACCGACGCGCTCGCGGTATTTGCGGAACTCGGCCTCGGCGAGCACCTCACCCCGCAACGTTCCAACGGCTTCCGCGCCATGGTCGAACGTATCCGGCGTGACGCCAGGGCGCTCCTCGCCGACGCCTGAGGTCCGGTCCGGCGCAGGGCGAACCTCAACGACGGCGGCGCCGTTGCTGACCGAGCCCCATCTTCTTGGCGAGCTGCGAGCGCGCTACGGCGTAGCTCGGGGCCACCATCGGATAATCCGGCGGCAGCCCCCATTTCTCCCGGTATTGCTCCGGAGTCATGTTGTACTGCGTCCGCAGATGGCGCTTCAGAGACTTGAACTTCTTGCCGTCTTCCAGACAGACCAGATAGTCGGAAGTCATCGACTTCTTCACCGGCACAGCCGGTTTGGTCGGCTCCGGCGCGGTCTCCGCCTGGCCGCCCGACAACCGCACCAGGGCGCCGTGAATCTGGCTGATCAGCGCCGGCAACTCCGATGCAGGCGTGGTGTTGTTGCTGACATACGCCGACACGATGTTCGCGGTCAGGTCGATGAAGGTCTTGGGGGCCGCGTCGCTCATTGCCTGTCTCTTTCGTCCAGCTTCGTCCAGCCCGTCTATCACTCGCACGGAGGACCTGAAGCTCGGGCTGCAATGGATCCGAACGTCAGCACCAGGACATCAGCAATCGTCAGCCCCATGCCGATCCGAGCACCGGCCCGCAGCGGCGGATTATGGCGACATCGCCCCTGAAAACAAGGACGGGGCCGCGAGGGCCCCGGCCCGATCAACCGCGCTGCTCGAGGTGGACGCGCAGATCGTCGATCGAGGCGAAGCGGATCATGCCTTCGGGCAGTTGCGCCTCGATCGAGCCGTCGGAATAGAGCGTGTAGGCCATGCCGTCGACGACGCCGGATTTGAGAATGGTCACCGGGGGCGCCTCGGCCGGGCGCCGAATCGGCGGCGGCGGCTTGGGCTCCTCCTGGCCGGCCGCCCGGGACGGCCGCGGCGGCTCGGAGCGCGAGCGGTCCGCCGACGGCCATGCGTCGTCGAAGGTGACCCGGGTTTCAACCACTGCAGATGTTCCCGCGTCGTCCCCATTCGTTTCGGCGCCTTCGTCGCCGGCCTGATTACGGTCGCGCTTCGATGACATGAAAAGCAGGTTGCGACGGCGCTTGGGCGGCTCCGACGCGGCAGCCGGCTCGGGCTCGGGAGCGGACGCCACCGGGAGCTCCGGTTCGGCAGTCGCACGGCCTCGGCCGGGCACCTCATTGAGCCAGGGTGGCGGTGGCGCGGCACCGGTGGTCCGGGCGGCGGCGGTCGACGCAAATGCCTCCGACGGCCCCGCCTGGTGCGGCGCAGCGCCTGCAGACAGCGCAGCCGCCACGGCACGCAGCTCGCGGACGACGAGGCCGAGCGCGATCAGGATCAGGCCGCTACCGATGCCGACCACCCCCGACAGGATCAGGGTATTGCCGAAGGAGAATTCCTTGACCGGAAAACCAAAACCGATCGCGAGTAGTCCGGCGACGAAAACGACCGCCCCGGTCAATACCAGCCCCAGCATCACTCACTCCACTCGCCATCGCCCCCGCGACGGCCTCCTGCCACGATACCGTCATACTGGCGGGATCGCCATCCGACAAATACGCGTCGATATGTTCCGCGCCAGCCCGTAATCGAAACGATTCACACTGTTTAACGGCGTTACCGGGGCGACGGGCCGGCCCGCGTCCGGATGGGTCGCCAGTGCCAGATTCACCCCACGGGCCAAAAACTGAACATCCGTTAATCTGACCCCAGTTAAATTATTGCAATCGAAAGGGAAATTGCGCCACAATTGGCAATTATCCGAGGAGTGATCCGCGCTATATTGCCGGGGAACAAGAGGAAGCAGCACCGCAGCCGCGGTGCCGGGGATTGCTGGGTCCGACGGCCACATGTCATCGATAACGACCTCCGCCATTGAGACGCCGCAGCGGCGTTCGATCGAACTGCTTTGTGACGACCTCGCCTGGATCGTTCTCGGCGGCGTGGTGATCGTCGCCGGCCTGACGTTTCAGGATTACGGCCTCGGCTGGGACGACTACACCCACGCGGAATACGCCGATCTCCTGCTCAAGATGTACGGGTCGGGTTTCAAGGACGTCAGCGCGCTCTCCTTCGCCAATCTCTACATGTATGGCGGCGGCTTCGACATGGCGGCGGCGCTGCTCCACAAGATCGTTCCGTTCGAACTGTTCGAGACCCGGCGTCTGCTCGGCGCCCTCGTCGGCATCATCGGTCTCGCCGTCACCTGGCGGCTGGGGCGACGCGTCGGCGGTCCAATCGCCGGGCTCGCGGCCCTGCTGCTGCTGACCCTCTGCCCGATCTATTACGGGCACATGTTCATGAACCCGAAGGATGCACCCTTCGCGGTCGCCATGATCGTCCTGATGCTCGGGCTGGTGCGCCTGGCGCAGGAATATCCCCGGCCGACACCGCACACCGTCCTGATCATCGGCGTCGGCGCCGGTCTGTCGGTGGGCTCGCGGATTCTCGGCGGCCTCGCGCTGGTCTATGCGCTGGTCGGGTTCGTGCCGCTGATCTACGCGGACTTTCGCAGCCAGGGTGTACGCGAAGCCACTCATCGCTTCACCCATGTCTGCATCGTGCTGCTGCCAGGGCTCGTGCTCGGCTACGTGGTCATGGGGCTGATCTGGCCCTGGTCGGTGATCGACTTCGCCAATCCGTTCCACGCCCTGACCTACTTCTCTCATTTCTTCGAGAAGCCCTGGAAGGAGATGTTCGGCGGCGCGCTGGTCTCGGTACCGGACATGCCGTGGTCCTATCTGCCGACCCTGTTCGCGCTGCAGCTTCCTGAAGTGCTGATTGGACTGGCGGCCGCGGGCGTCGGCGGCACCGTCATGGCGCTGGCGCGGCGCGGCGTCGCGCCGCAGCGCCGAACCATTCTCCTGATGCTGACGCTCGCGGCGACGCTGCCGCTCGCGATCGCCATGGTCAAGCGGCCGGCGCTCTACAACGGCATCCGCCATTTCGTCTTCGTGGTGCCGCCGATGGCCGTGCTCGGCGGCGTCGCCTTCGCCTGGATCGTGGAGCGGATCGGCGAATACCGCCGTGGCGCCCAGGCGGCGGCGGTCGCGGTCTTCATCGGCGGGCTGGCACTGCCGCTGGCCGAAATGGTACGGCTGCATCCCTACCAGTACACGCATTTCAACCACATCGCCGGCACGGTGCGCGCCGCCGAGACCCGCTACATGCTCGACTACTGGGGGCTTGCCTTCAAGCAGGCTTCGGACGAGTTGCAGGAAGTGCTCGAGGAGCGCGACGAGGAAGCGCCGAAAGGTCGCAAGTGGAAAGTCGCGGTCTGCGGACCGCAGCGACCAGCCCAGGTGGCGCTCGGCCAGGACTTCACCATCGGCTGGGACAGCAAAGGCGCCGATTTCGCCATGACCCTCGGCGAGTTCTATTGCAAGGGGCTCACCGCGCCCGTGCTGGTGGAGATCAAGCGCGACGACGTGGTCTTCGCCCGCGTCTACGACATCCGCGGCCGCAACATCTCCGATCTGCTGGCAATCCCCGCGCCCTGAGCCACTCCTTCCGTGCGTTCGCCTGACCGCGAAAGAAAGGTCTTTCGCCCATGATCTCTATTGTGGCGGCCCCTCGGCGAAGCTAGCTTTTTCCAACCGACGATAATTCAGGGAGGAAAAAGACCATGTCACCGGCAGACGCACGCCTCAAACCGGTTCCAACCGCCATGACCGAGGCCGAGTGGAGGCAGCGGGTCAATCTCGCCGCCGCCTACCGTCTGGTCGCGCTGTTCGGCTGGGACGATCTCGTCGACACCCACATCTCGGCGCGCGTGCCGGGCCCCGAACACCACTTCCTCATCAATCCGTACGGACTGCTGTTCGAGGAGATCACTGCGTCCAGCCTCGTCAAGGTCGACCTCGACGGCAACCAGCTCACCGAAAGCGAATACAGCATCAATCCCGCCGGCTTCACCATCCATTCGGCGATTCACGAGGTCCGCGATGACGCCGGCTGCGTCCTTCACCTGCACACGCCCGACGGCACCGCTGTGGCAAGCGCGATGGAAGGGCTCTTGCCGCTCAACCAGACGGCCCAGCTCGTCACCGGCGATCTCGCTTATCACGACTACGAAGGCATCGCGCTCGACCACGACGAGCGACCGCGGATCCAGCGCGATCTCGGCACCAAGAACCACCTGCTGCTGCGCAACCACGGCACGCTGACCGTCGGCCGCTCGGTGGCTTCCGCCTTCGAGCGCATGTATCACCTGGAACGGGCCTGCACCATGCAGGTCCGCACGCGCATGCTCGGACCGACCGCCTATCCGGTCGAGGACGCGGTCGTCGCCAAGAACGAGAAGCTGGTCTCCGACCTCGACGCCATGGAGCGCCGCTCCACCCGGCTCGTCTGGCCGCCCTTGCTGCGCAAGCTCGACCGCGTCGACCCGAGCTACAAGACCTGAGCGATTGCGCAACGCCAAAAGCGTGCTATCTAATCGGCATCACCCTCTACACGATCCGGAATCAGAACGCCGCCCAATCCCGGGCGGCGTTTCAATTTGAGTGCCTGGCGAGGCCACAGAAGCAGCCACTCTTCATCGGCATGACCGCGCTTGTTGCGGGCATGCGCTCCTTAAGCGTTTCAGCGAGCAAAGACGTGGATGGCACAGCGATCCGGATCTCGCGGATCGCATTGTTTTTCAATGCCAGAAGTCGGAAACATCCGACTTCTGGGCGACAAGCCCGGCCAAGATGAAATAACGGAAGCCGCGCAGCTCGATCGTGAACCTGGTCGCGTTCGGCGAGCAGAAGTCACAACAGGCTTCCCTTTACCCCCGCGGCGCCGCCGTGAAGGCCGCCAGGATCCGCGCCCAGGAGCGGATACCCTTGTGGAAGCTGCGCAGGTCGTATTTCTCGTTCGGCGAGTGGATGTTGTCGTCGTCGAGACCGAAACCGATCAGCAGGGAGTCGAGCCCGAGCGTGCGCTTGAAATCGGCGACGATCGGGATCGAGGCGCCGGAGCCGATCAGCACCGCGTCCCTGCCCCACTCCTCGGTCAGCGCCCGCCGCGCGGCGGCGAGCGGCTTCATGCCCCAGTCGAGTGCGATCGCCGGCGCACCGGCGTGATCGGTGAACGCCGCCTTGCAGTCCGCCGGCAGGCGCGAGGTGACGAACTGACGGAACGCGGCGCGGATCTTTTCCGGATCCTGCCCCTCGACGAGACGGAAGGAGACCTTGGCCGAGGCCTCGGCGGCAATCACGGTCTTGGAGCCCTCGCCGGTATAGCCGCCGACGATGCCATTGATGTCACAGGTCGGCCGCGACGAAATCTGCTCGATCAGCAGACGGTCCTTCTCGCCGGCCGGCACCGACAGGCCGATCGGCTTGAGGAAGGTCTCCGCCGACAGATTGAGCTTCTGCCATTGGGCGAGGATGTCCGGCGGCAGATCCTTCACCCCGTCGTAGAAGCCGGGAATGGTGATGCGGCCGTTGTCGTCGTGCAGCGCGCCGAGGATTTTGGTCAGCACCCGGATCGGGTTCTGGGCGCCGCCGCCGAACACGCCGGAATGCAGATCGCGATTGGCCGCCTTGATCCGCACTTCGTCATAGACGAGGCCGCGCAGCGAGGTGGTGATCGCCGGCGTCTCGGGATCCCACATACCGGTGTCGCAGACCACGATGAAGTCGGCGGCGAGCTCCGCCTTGTGCTTTTTGAGGAACGGTCCGAAATTCTTCGACCCGATCTCTTCCTCGCCCTCGATCAGGAAGGTGACGTTGATCGGCAGCTTGCCGGTGACCGACTTCCAGGCGCGGCAGGCCTCGACGAAGGTCATGAGCTGCCCCTTGTCGTCCTCGGCGCCGCGCGCCACGATGATCATGCGGCCATCGGCGTGATCGGTCACCACCGGCTCAAAGGGCGGCCGTTTCCACAGGTCGAGCGGATCGACCGGTTGAACATCGTAATGCCCATAGAACAGCACATGCGGCGCGCCGGGCTCCGGCGCCTCGAGCCGGGCGATGATGGCCGGCAGGCCATCGGTGGGGCGAACCTCGGCCTTGAAGCCGAGCGAGCCGATGTCCCTGGCGAGATGCTCGGCGGCGAGGCGGCAATCCGCCGCGAAGGCGGGATCGGCGGAAATCGATTTGATGCGCAACAGCGCGAACAACCGCTCCAGACTATTGTCGAAATCGGCATCGACATGGTCGAGGACCGCGGAGAGCTGGCTGGCGGCTGCGGGCGAAACGTCGGGCATGCGAATCCATCCTTTTGGCTCCGCAATCCGCTGCGGAGCGTAGCGATGGGCATGCTACGCTGATCGGGCCGGTTCGGCTATCGCTCTCCGGGGATGTCAGCGGCGCAGCAGACTGCCCAGCGCGCCGCGGACAATGGCCCGCCCGACCGAACCGCCGACCGACCCGCCGAGCGATTTGCCGAGATCCGCGGCGACCCCGCCCGCCACCTGGTTGGTGACGGTGCGCGTGACGTCTCGGGCGATGCGCTGACCGGCGCTCAGGCGACCACGCGGCACATTGGTGCCGAAGATCGTGCCGACGATGGAACCGATCTGGGCGAGAACGCCGCCGCCATTGCCGCCGTCAGGGGCCGCCGCAGTGGCATTGACCCGCTTCTGCAGCACCTCGTAGGCGGATTCCCGGTCGATCGCGGTATCGTATTTGCCCTTCACCGGACTGCCCGCGACGATCGTCTTGCGCTCGTCCGGCGTGACCGGCCCGATCCTGCCCGAGGGCGGCCGCACCAGGATGCGCTCGACGATCGCCGGCGTGCCGTTGCCCTCGAGGAACGAGACCAGCGCCTCACCCTTGCCGAGTTCGGTGATGACCTTGGCCGTGTCCAGCTTGGGATTGGGCCGAAAGGTCTCGGCCGCGGCGGCCACTGCCTTCTGGTCACGCGGGGTGAAGGCGCGCAGCGCATGCTGCACCCGGTTTCCGAGCTGGGCCAGCACGCGATCGGGCACATCGATCGGATTCTGCGTCACGAAATAGACGCCGACGCCCTTGGAGCGGATCAGGCGCACCACCTGCTCGATCTTGTCCATCAGCGCCTTGGGCGCGTCGTTGAACAGCAGGTGCGCCTCGTCGAAGAAGAACACCAGCTTCGGCTTCGGCGGATCGCCGACTTCGGGCAGTTGCTCGAACAGTTCCGACAGCATCCACAACAGAAACGTCGCATAGAGGCGCGGGCTCTGCATCAGCTTGTCCGCGACCAGGATGTTGACCATGCCGCGACCATCGCGGTCGGTTCGCATCAGGTCGTTGAGGTCGAGCGCCGGCTCGCCGAAGAACTTCTCGCCGCCCTGGTTCTCCAGGACGAGAAGCTGACGCTGAATGGTGCCGACGGTCTGTTTCGACACGTTGCCGTATTGTGTCGTGAGTTCGTCGGCATGCTCGGCCACGAAGGCGAGGATCGAGCGCAGATCCTTCATGTCGAGCAGCAGCAGTCCCTGCTCGTCGGCGACGCGGAAGGCGATGTTGAGCACGCCTTCCTGCACGTCGTTGAGATCCATCATGCGCGACAGCAGCAGTGGCCCCATTTCGGAAACGGTCGCCCGCACCGGATGGCCCAGCTCGCCGAAAACGTCCCAAAATATAGTCGAGAACTGGTCCGGCTGGAACTTGCTGAGGCCGACATCCTGGGCACGCTTCACCAGGAAATCCTTCGCCTCGCCCGGTTCGGCGATGCCGGACAGATCACCTTTGACATCGGCGGCGAAAACCGGGACGCCGGCGCGGGCAAAGCCCTCCGCCATCACCTGCAAGGTCACCGTCTTGCCGGTGCCGGTCGCGCCGGTGACGAGGCCGTGACGATTGGCGAGCGACAGGGTCAGGACTGCCGATTGCTCGCCCTTACCGATGAAGATCGTGCTGTCGGTATCCGTTGCCGCTGCTTTGACCATCGTGCGTCTCCTTCGAACCGCTTTCCGTCTAACACAAAATCGCCGCGCGAAGACCAGCACCCTCGTTTCCGAAGTTCGTGAGGCAGTTGCTGCACTGGTTTTGCGAACTTCGGAAAGCGGGCACCGAGGTGCAAGGATTTCACTGCGCGGCAGGACAATAATGTTGGCTTGACATTGCCGCCTCGACCGCCCCGAGTTCACCAAAGTGGCCGTCGGACTTGCATCGATGCAACACTCGCCCCCTCATCGACACGAATCAATGCCGGGCCGCAGCGCAGTGCTTGAATTTTCCAGCGCAATGCTCAAGATGAATTTCAATCAAGGCGCCGGCTGAACCGGCGGAGGTGGGGCGAATGGACGAGTTGATCGAGCAGCTAGCTGCAAAAATTGGCGTTGACAAATCGGTTGCAGAGAAGGCCGTGGGTACGATCCTCGATTTTCTGCGAACCGAGGGACCCTCCGGCACAGTGCAGGTTCTGATCGACAGCATTCCTGGCGCTGCAGCAGTGGTGGAAGCCAATTCCGGCGGCGGTGGCGGATTGGGCGGACTGCTCGGCGGCGGGCTGATGGCGCTCGGCGGCAAGCTCATGGGACTCGGCCTCGGCATGGGCGAAATCCAGGGCCTTGCGCGGGAGCTTTTCAAGTTTGGCCGGGACAAGATCGGCTCGGACAAGATCGACGAGATCATTGCCGGCACACCGGGCCTGAGCCAGTTCGCCTGAGCCAGTTCACCTGAGCGCATTCATGTGAGCGCGTTCATGTCAGCCAGTCACCCGGGCGGGTTCGCCCGATCCTGTTCGCGTCGTTTTGCGTTTCTTCAGTATCGTTAGCATGACATATCCGATTGCCTTGATCGACGGGCTCACGGCCCAGGCTGCTGCCAAACTGAAATCGGTTGGAATTCGCACGACGGCCGGCCTGCTCGAGGCGGCCCGCACCCTGAAGGGGCGCAGGGCGCTGGCGGCCAAGACCGGCCTGAGCGAACAACAGTTGCTGGAATGGGCCAACATCGCCGACTGCATGCGCATCAAGGGCATGGGCAAGGCCAAGGCCGAACTGCTGCGGGCGGCGGGTGTGACCACCGTGCGGGAATTGCTTCACCGCAATCCCGAGCGGCTTGCCCAGGCAATGAAAGAGGCGAACGACAAGCGCAAGCTGGTCGGCGTTCTGCCCTCCGGCGCCTCGGTCAAACGACTGATCGAGAACGCCCGCAAACTGCCCCTCAAGATTTCCTACTGACGACTTTTGGTGATCCCGTCACGCTGAAGAGTGCCTGGTCACCGCGCGGTTCGCGCCGCGCAAGGGCCGCGGCTGCAACAGCTCGGCCGCCGGTCCCGATCCGGGCTGCCCGCTCGCGCCATGTCTGCTCGACCCTAGACTGGCCGGCCCCCGAGTGTCCCGTCTCCGAACTACCGCTTCGTTTGCCTCACCCTCGCACGGTCATTCGGAGACATCGGGACACTAGCAAAATCAAAAAGCTAGTGTCCCGTTTCCAACGTTCGTATCCCATTGCAGCAGGCGCTCATACGAGCGTTGGAAACAAGGGGACACTAGCATTATGATTCTAGTGTGGTTTTGGATCCGACGCTCGTTTGAAGAACTCGCTCCGATGCTGAAACGAGCGTCAGATCCACCACACTAGCCTGGCCGTTGGCTGCTTGACTTGAGGCGGCTGACCGCGCAAAGCCACCGCATGAGCGCACTCTCCCGTCAGACACCGGCCCGCCCCGGATCGGGGCCGGGTTTCGACCTGCAGCTTCTGCTCCAGCGGCGCACGGCGGCGGTGATGGGCATCCTCAATGTCACGCCGGACTCCTTTTCCGACGGCGGCCGCTTCGCGGCACCGGAAGCGGCTGTCGCCCAGGCGCGACGGATGATCGCCCAAGGCGCCGACCTGATCGATATCGGCGCGGAATCGACCAGGCCCTATATCGGGGCCGAGCCGGTGGACCGCGACGAGGAACTGCGGCGCCTTGAACCTGTCCTGCCTGCGGTGGTGGAACTGGGGGCGGCGGTGTCGATCGACACCATGAAGGCCTCGGTTGCCGACTGGGCCTTCGCCAATGGCGCCGCCATGGGCAACGACGTCTGGGGCTTGCAGGGAGATCCGGACATGGCCGCGGTGGTCGCGGCCCATGGCGTCCCGGTGGTGGTGATGCACAATCGCGAGAGCGTCGATCCGGCGATCGACGTCGTCGCCGACATGCTCGCGTTCTTCGAACGCAGCCTTGCGATTGCCAGCCGCGCCGGCATCCCCGCCGCGAAGATCATCCTCGATCCGGGCATCGGCTTCGGCAAGACGCAGGACCAGAGCATGATCGCGCTGGCGAAGCTCGATGCGCTGCATGCGCTCGGCTGCCCCATTCTGGTCGGCGCGTCGCGCAAACGCTTCATCGCCAGCGTGGTCCCGTCCGAACCGCAGCAGCGCCTCGGCGGCTCGCTGGCGGCGCATCTGATCGCAGTCCGCCATGGCGCCAAGATCATCCGCGCCCATGACGTCGCCGAAACCATGCAGGCGATCCGCGTCACCGCGGCCATCGAGGACCGGCAATGACCGACACCATCTTCATCCACGGCCTCCTGATCCACGCCCGCCACGGTGTGATGGAGCACGAGGCGGAGGTCGGCCAGCGCTTCGTCATCGATCTCGAATTGTCCACCGACCTCGGCGAATCCTCCCGCACCGATCGCCTCGCCGACACGGTGTCCTATGCCGACGTGGTCAAGGCCGCGAGCGCGGCGTTCGCCGGCAAGAATTACCGCCTGCTCGAACGCGCGGCCGGCGCGGTGGCGGAGGCCATCCTTGCATCCTTTCCGCGCATCAGTGCGGTCAAGGTAACGGTGCACAAGCCGCACGCCCCCATTGCCGCACTTTTCCACGATGTCGGCGTCGTCATCACCCGCAGCCGCGCGGCGGCGAAAGGGGCGGAATAGTGCCGTGGCGAACGTCCTGATCGCGCTGGGCGGCAATGTCGGCGACGTCCGCGCCACGTTCGCGCAGGCCATTCCGGCGATCGGCGACGCCGCGCAGGCGGAGCTCCTGGCGCGCTCGTCGGACTACGAGACGCCACCCTGGGGCAGGGGCGACCAGCCTGCCTACGTCAATGCCTGCATCGCCATCGCAACAAAGCTTCCACCCCGCGAGCTGCTGAGCGCATTGCAGGCGGTCGAGGCGCGGTTCGGCCGCAACCGCGCCGCCGAGACCCGCTGGGGCCCGCGCACCCTCGATCTCGACATCCTCGCCTATGACGACGTCCGGATCGATCTGCCCGGCCTGACCATTCCGCATCCCCGGCTGTTCGAACGCGCCTTTGTCCTGGTGCCGCTCGCCGAGATCGCGCCCGACCGCCCGATCGATGGCCGGACGCCGCGCGAAGCTCTCGCCGGGGTTTCAACCGTGGACATCCGCCGGCTGCCCGCGCACGGCTGAGGCGCCAAAGGGATCATTGGCAGCCCTTTCCGGGCATGGCATTTTCTGGATCATTAGAACCAGCCGACAAATCCGGGAGCCGAAACGCCGCGATGCCTTCCGACCCGCAAGACCTGTCACTCGCCGCCGAATTTCCCGCCGCCACCCGCGACGACTGGACGCGGCTCGTCGAGGGGGTGCTCAAGGGCGCCCCGCTCGAGCGCCTGACCAGCCGAACCGCCGACGGGCTGCGGATCGAGCCGATCTATCCGCGGGCGAAAGATGCTTCCGTCGTTCCTGGTCGCGGGACGGCGCAGCCCTGGCAGGTCACTCAGCGGATCGATCACACCGACGCCGCGACGGCGAACCGGCAGGCCATCTGCGACCTCGAAAACGGCGCCTCGGGGCTCGAGCTGGTGTTCGCCGCCAGCGCCTCGGCCCATGGCTTCGGCCTTCCCGCCACCGCCGCGGCACTCGAACAGGTGCTCGCCGGCATTCATCTCGATGCCGGGATCGGCATCGCCCTGTCGCTGCCGCCTGGCGGCGCCGAGCTGCCGCACGCGCTCGCCGCCCTGCTCGACCGCCGGGGTCTGACGGCCGGTGCCACCGATGTCCGCTTCGGCCTCGACCCGATCGGTGATGCCGCCCGCGCCGGCGGCGCCGCGGCGTCATGGGTGGAGAGCGCCGCCGGTTTCGCGGCGACGGCGCGCGAGATCGCCGCGCTCGGCTTCACGGCGCCCTGCGCCCTCGCCGACGGCTGCGTTGTCCACAATGCGGGCGGCTCGGAAGCGCAGGAACTCGCCTTTGTCCTGGCGAGCGGGGTTGCCTATCTGCGTGCCCTGACCGATGCGGGACTGACGATCGAGGCGGCGAGGCGCATGATCCATGCGCGCCTGAGCGCCGACGCCGATCAGTTCTTCACCCTGGCGAAATTCCGCGCCTTGCGCCTGCTCTGGGGCCACGTCGAGCGCAACTGCGGGTTGATTTGCGAGCAACTATTCGTGTCTTGCGATACTGCCTGGCGCATGCTGACCCGGCGCGATCCATACGTGAATCTGTTGCGCAGCACGATCGCCGTCTTCGCCGCCGGCCTCGGCGGCGCGAACAGCATCACGGTGCTGCCGCATACCCTGGTGCTCGGCCTGCCCGATCCCTTTGCGCGGCGCATCGCCCGCAATACCCAGCTGATCCTCCTGGAAGAATCCAATCTCGACAAGGTTACCGATCCGGCGGCAGGCTCCGGCGGTATCGAGGATCTCACCGCCCAGCTCGCCGGCGCGGCGTGGTCGCTGTTCCAGGACATCGAGCGCGCCGGCGGCGCCTTTGCCGCACTGCAATGCGGACTCCTGCAGGGCAAGATCGCCGAGGTCAGGACCGTCCGCGCCAAGGCGATCGCGCGGCGCAAGGAGGTGCTGACCGGCGCCAGTGAATTTCCAAACCTCAAGGAAGCGCCGGTCGAAGTCCTCGCCCCGTCACCGCCGCCGCCGCCATTGCCGACGCCGGCCGTCGCCTTCGCCGCGCTCGTGCCGATGCGCCTCGCCGAGCCCTTCGAGCAGCTGCGCGACCGCTCCGATGCGGTGCTCGCCGCAACCGGAGCACGGCCGGAGATCTTCCTGGCCAATCTCGGAACCCATGCGGATTTCACCGCCCGCGCCACCTTCGCCAAGAGCTTCTTCGAAGCCGGCGGCATCGAAGCGCTGGGCAGCGAAGGCGGCGATCCTGCGACGATCGGCCCGGCGTTCCGCGACAGCGGCGCCGCCCTCGTCTGCCTGTGTTCCTCGGACAAGGTCTATGCCGGCCAGGCGGTCGCCGCGGCCGAGGCGCTGCGCAAGGCCGGTGCGGTGCATATCTATCTGGCAGGCCGGCCCGGCGAGCTGGAAGCCGCGCTGCGCGCCGCCGGCGTCAGCGCCTTCATCTTTGCCGGCGACGACGCGGTCGCGACGCTGACCGCCGCCTACGAGAAACTGGGGTTGTGACCATGCGGATACCGGATTTCCAGTCCATTGCCTTCGCGCCGCCGACCCTGGCGGCCGAGGCCGCCGCCGTCGCATGGCAGACCCCGGAAGGCATTCCGGTGAAGCCGGTTTATGGTCCGGCCGATCTTGCCGGCATCGACTTCCTCGACACATGGCCGGGCATTCCGCCCTATCTGCGCGGCCCCTATCCGACCATGTACGTCAATCAGCCGTGGACCGTGCGCCAATATGCCGGCTTCTCCACGGCGGAGGATTCGAACGCTTTCTACCGCCGCAACCTCGCCGCCGGCCAGAAGGGCCTGTCGGTCGCCTTCGACCTCGCCACCCACCGCGGCTACGATTCCGATCATCCGCGCGTCTCCGGCGACGTCGGCATGGCCGGCGTGGCGATCGACTCGATCTACGACATGCGCACGCTGTTCGCAGGGATTCCGCTCGACCAGATGAGCGTGTCCATGACCATGAACGGCGCGGTGCTGCCGATCCTGGCGCTGTTCGTGGTGGCCGCCGAGGAACAGGGCGTACCGCCGGAGAAGCTGTCGGGCACCATCCAGAACGACATTCTCAAAGAATTCATGGTGCGCAACACCTACATCTATCCGCCTGCACACTCGATGCGGATCATCTCGGACATTTTCGCCTTCACCTCGCAGAAGATGCCGAAATTCAACTCGATCTCGATCTCCGGCTATCACATGCAGGAGGCTGGCGCGACGCAGGATCTCGAGCTCGCCTATACGCTCGCCGACGGCGCCGAATATGTCCGCGCCGGCGTCAACGCCGGCCTCGACATCGACCGTTTCGCGCCGCGTCTGTCCTTCTTCTGGGCGATCGGCATGAATTTTTTCATGGAAGTTGCCAAGATGCGGGCCGCCCGCCTGCTCTGGGCCAAGCTCATCAAGCCCTTCAACCCGAAGGACGCGCGCTCGCTGTCGCTGCGCACCCATTGCCAGACCTCGGGATGGTCGCTGACGGCGCAGGACGTCTTCAACAACGTCATGCGAACCACCGTCGAGGCCATGGCGGCGACCCAGGGCCACACCCAGTCCCTGCACACCAACGCGCTCGATGAGGCACTGGCCCTGCCGACCGACTTCTCCGCTCGAATCGCCCGCAACACCCAACTGTTCCTGCAGCAGGAAAGCGGCACGACCCGGATTGTAGATCCGTGGGGCGGCTCCTTCTATGTCGAACGACTGACGCGGGATCTTGCCGCCAAGGCCTGGTCACACATCCAGGAAGTCGAGGCGCTCGGCGGCATGGCAAAGGCGATCGAAGCCGGAATTCCCAAGCTGCGCATCGAGGAGGCCTCGGCAAAGACCCAGGCGCGGATCGATGCCGGCCGCCAGTCGGTGATCGGCGTCAACAAATATCGCCCCGACAATGAAGCCAGCATCGATGTGCTCAAGGTCGATAATTCGACGGTGCGCCGCCTGCAGATCGACAAGCTGACACGGCTGCGAAAGGAGCGTGACGGCGCCAAGGTCGCCGAGACGCTTGCCGCGTTGACCCGCTGCGCCGCCGAGGGCAAGGGCAACCTGCTCGCCTGCGCCATCGATGCCGCCCGCGCCAAGGCCACCGTCGGCGAAATCTCCGATGCCATGGAAAAGGTCTTCGGGCGCCATCGCGCCGAGATCAAGTCGATCACCGGGGTGTACAAACGCGAGTCTGCCGCCATGTCGAACAAGGTCGAAAAGCTGCAGCGACTGATCGAGGCATTCGAGGATGCCGAAGGACGCCGCCCGCGCATCCTGGTCGCCAAGATCGGACAGGACGGCCATGACCGCGGCCAGAAAGTGATCGCCTCCGCCTTCGCCGATGTCGGCTTCGACGTCGATATCGGGCCGCTGTTCGCGACCGCAGAGGAAGCCGCGCGCCAGGCGGTGGAGAACGATGTTCACATGCTCGGGGTCTCCTCGCTCGCCGCGGCCCACCTCACCGCAGTGCCGGAGCTCAAGGCCGCACTCAAGAAGCTCGGTCGCGACGACATCATGATCGTGGTCGGCGGCGTCATCCCGCCGCAGGATTACGATGCGCTCTATAAAGCAGGCGCCGAGGCAATCTTCCCGCCCGGCACGGTGATCGCCGACGCCGCCGAGGAGCTGATCCTCAAGCTCAACGTCCGGCTCGGGCACACGCCCGCAGCGGCCGAATAAACGAGTGGTCATTTGCCGGAACGACGTACCTTCCCCGGCGCGCCGCTCGCTTGACGATTGGATTTTGAACTGATGATTGCCAAGAGAACCATGGCGGCGCTGTTCGCCATTGCCGTTGTGACGACGCCGGCAGGCGCCGAGCCGACGGCAAAACCGGATATCACTCTCAAGACCAAAGCGGCCGAGATCAGCGTCAGCGTGGATGCGGCCATCAAGGCGGATCCCGCTCTCGCCGCCAACTGTCTGGCCGAGGGCAAGCGCTGGGCAGACAAACACCGCGGCGAGGCCGAAGAAGCGCACCGTGATGATCCGAAAATCTTCCCAAAGGACGGCTACGGCTACGAGCGCAACTACGTCACCGCCTCCGTGGTTGGGGACCGCTATGTCAGCCTGCTGCGCAAGGATTACGAATACTCTGGCGGCGCCCACCCCAACAGCTATACCGACACCATCCTGTGGGACCGCAGCGTGAAGAAGCGGATCAGCATCCGCCCCTTCTTCGCCGAGACCGCCGACAATGGTCCGACCATGAACGCCATGGTCAAAGCGATCGTCGCGGCGCTCAAGGAAGAGAAGAAGAAGCGCGATATCGAGGACAGCCCCGAGATGGACTGGTACAAGGGGATCGAGCCGAGTCTGCTCAAGCTTGGCCCGGTCAGTCTTGCGCCTTCGACCGAAGCCGGCAAAAGCTCGGGCCTGACCTTCAACTATTCGCCCTATGCGGTCGGCTCCTATGCCGAAGGCGCATATCGCGCCTTCGTGCCTTGGCAGACGCTCAAGCCCTATCTGTCGGCGGAAGGCGCAGCCATTTTCCGCGGCGAACGGCCGGCCAGCGACAAGGACGCGGACTGAGCCGAGACGACCGAACCGACACCCGCCTTCCGATCGCCTGTCGTTCAGCATCGAGAGTCAGACCACCTGAGAACGTCGTCTATCTCGAAATCGGCAACCGACAATCCGGGGTAGAGCCGAATACCCTCGCAACGACCTGAGGGCGGAACCCGGCAGCGACGGCCGATGTGTCCTCGCGCAGGATGGCCGGCCATGCTGACGCAGAACCGGCTTGCGGCATCAACATCGCTCAACTGCACCTTGTGCTCGGGGTGGAACATCGCCGGTGGTTACGTCTCGTTAACCATGAATTGACGTTTTCCGGTTAACGATGGTTAATGAACAACAATAGACGACAGAGGCGAAATGTGCGCCATTATCGACTTATGTCCCTCGAGCCGCCGTTGGCGCGGAATGGCTTGCGCGATGTCTGTCGTCGTCGCGACGCTTTTCTCGGCTCCGGTCATCGCGCAGGATGACAGCCTCTCCGGCCCTGCATGGGATTTTGCCGATCAGGCTTACAAGGCCTATGCCTCAAAAGAATATCAGCGGGCCGTCACTGCGGCGCGCGAGGCAGTGGCTCTGCGTCCTGATCTCCTCCGATTGCGCATACTTCTGATCAATTCGCTGGCTGCGGCCGGCGACTCGACGGGCGCTATCGCTGCGGCAGATGAAGCGATTGCTGCGGGCCTCGTCAATGATGAGCTCAGAAGCATTCGCGATCGGTTGAATGCTCAGATCGTTCCAGGAACTGCGGCGACGGCACCCGCTGATGCGGCCTATCAGGCCGCCGATGCCGGCTACAAGGAATTTGCCAAACGGGACTTTGCGGCCGCTATCGTTAGCGCTCGCCGAGCGGTCGCTCTCGACCCTGGTAAGGCGGCCTATTGGCTCTTGCTCATGAACGCTCTCGCTGCGGCAAATCGCGTCGCGGAGGCGGAAATCGTCGCGAACAAGGCGCTCGACCGCGCGCCGGATGACGTGAACCTGCGCCTTCAGCGCGGCTATCTCCGTCAACGCCTGGGCCGTTTCGGGCCAGCAATGGACGACCTGTCCTGGGCTTTGAAACAAAGCGGTTTGACGGCAAGCCAGAAGAGAAGCGCCAGATTAGCCTTGGCAGATGCGGCTCTTGCGGCAAAGAACCCGAAGCGCGCGCTGGACGCATTATCCCCCCTTGCAGGGGAGCGCAGCTATGATGTGGCGGCGCGTCGGGGCTTCGCGCTGCAGGCTCTCGACCGGCAGGCCGAGGCGCTGGACGCGTTCAGATCGGCGCTATTCAAGACGAGAATACCGTCAGAACGCGTCGCAATGGTTCGCGGTGAGATCTCGGCCCTTGTCGCCTTGGGACGGAAGGACGAAGCAAAAGAACGATTTGTCGCGGCTCGATCGTCGAACGACCTGAGCGGCCTAAAGAATCTCGACATGGCCTATCTCGCAAGCCAGGTCGGGGACGACGAAGTCGCTGCCGACTATTTCAGCCGGGCGGATCGGGATGGGCAGTTGAATGGCCAGGCGCTGCTAGACGCCGCGTATGTCGCAAAGCGTCGATTCGATAATAAAACAGCCGAAAGTCTCTTTAAGAGGGCCATCGACGCTCAGTCGAACGGCGAACTTGCTCTGACACCGCAGAGATTGCTGGAGGTGCGCCGCGACGTCACAAATGTCGAACGCACGTGGGGCGCTTATGCATCCCTGCTCTACAGTCCGATCGGTTTTCCGGCGTCGGGTTTGCCGGGGCCGGCACCCGGCGGCAAGACGCTGCAAGCAGGTGCTGAAATCTATTGGCGCCCGCCGGACATCGGGTATCGCAACGGCGCGACATTCGAACTGTTCGCGCGCGCCTTCGAAACGCTATATAGTAAGCCTGTCGGTGCCGTCGGCGAAGATACCATCCAGGGTAGCGCGGGTGCGCGCTGGAAGCCGTTCTCCGAGCAAAACCTTGTTTTTGAAGTGAGCCGCCTGGTTCCGATCGGCAAAGTCTCACGGTGGGATTGGCTGTTGCGCGCGGCCTATTCCAAGGCCGAAGGCGGTGATTTGCGCCTCGATACGACCCATTGGATGTATTGGCAGGTCTACGGAGAACTCGACCGCTTCACCGCAGTTCAGCAGACGCTGGCTAATGCGGAACTACGGGCCGGTCATTCGTTTCGCCTCCCCGGTTTTGACGACAAGATCGTTTTCACCCCCTTTGCGGTGGTCGGAGCAGCCTACGATTCGCTGCTACCAAGACCCGACGCTTTCGGAGCGGGCGCCGGCGCCAATCTAAGATTCTGGTTTCGTCAGGATCAATATTCAGGACCCGCATCCTATCTGGATCTGACGGCACAATATCGCTTCAAGCTGGCTGGCGACGACCGTGCCGCGGGATGGTTCGCCGGAGTGTCGGTTTCCTACTGAAGCAAGGCCTGCCCACATCCCAAAGGCGCCTATCGCGTCGACACTGAGCGCGGCTGGCCGCTTGCGGACCATCGTATCCCCGGCGGCACCATAGCGCGGAAGCTCATCGCGCCGACCGGTCGGCTCCTGCTTGAGAGAGGCGGGCTTGATCTCGCTCATGACGATGCCAGGAACCCTTCGCCGACCTCTATCGGATAACTGTGATCCGTCTTGTCCCACACGATAGGTTTTCCGGTCATCTTGTGCCGCGAGAAAACGGCAATCGCCCGCATGGTAGCGTAGAAATTCAGGAAATTGGAGACAATCGTGCGCGGCCCGGCCATCAAGCCATCCGTCACTCCATAGATTCGTGCGGTAAAGAATGTTCTCTGAACAATCCGGTTGAGCAGCAGAAAAAAATTGAGGCCGAGCATCAGCCGAAAGCCGGCCGTATTGAGCAGCGCATATTCCAGCATCTGATCGCGCGGGAAACAACGAAATAGAAGATCAATCACGATCAGGTTCGTCATCGCGAAATAGGCCAGCAGCGCGCTCGGAGCCGTGATCAAACCTTTCCGGTCACGCAAGAAGAAATATTTGGCCCCAACGCCGCCGATCCAGCCATGGTGCGACCATCCTTGAAAGATAATGCCAATCAACCAGCGTGCCCTTTGCCTGTACGCGGCACGAAATTCCGCCGGAAAATATTCTCGCGTCGCGATCGGCAGACGCTTCGCGACGTGGACGGGGTGCGCCGCTTCGTCAAGCGTTTCGACTGTAAATTCGATAGGGAAGCGTACGAATATCTCCCGCATCCCCAATCTATGAAGACGGAAGGCGATATCGTAATCTTCGGTCAGGCTGGCTGTGGAAAACACCTCGCCCTCGTTTTCGTCGCGCAAGGCCATTACCGCGCGGCGGCTGAAACACGCGGATACGCCGGCGCACGGAACGACGCCGGTCATGCTTTCACGGACGACGAGATCTTTCGAATGCCATTCGGCGAATTCGTCCATATAGGTGCCGGCGACAAATTCACTGAAGCCACGGTGGAGGGAGTAGACAGGCAATTGAATGAGGTCCATCCTGTCAAGTAGATAATTGAAAAGTTTCAGCTCATACGGATGAATGACATCTTCGCTGTCGTGCAGGGCAATGCCAACGAATTCCCGACCGGTTCTTCGCTCATACCCGACGACCTGCGCCAACACGACGTTGAGACAGTCGGCCTTGTTGGTCGGACCATCCCGCGGAACGATTGCCATGTTGATATTCGGAAAGCGCGCCGCCACCGCCTCGACCTGCGCGATCGTTCCAGGGTCGTTCTGATAGACACCGACGAAAAACTGATAGTCGTCATAGCGCAGGAATTTGGCATTGGTATTCAGCATAGCCGCGATGACGTCCTGCTCCTTCCACGCCGGAACCACGATCGCAATCGGACGTTCAGCTCTGGCTTCGAGGGCCTCGACCTTGAGAGCTGGATATCTGGCCCTGATCCAGTACCAACGGTACAACTCGCGCAGCCAGTACCAGCAATCTATGAACAGGTCATCGATGCTGGATACGAGGATAAGGACTGTCACGGCATATGTCAGAACCTCGGAAACCTGCTGATAGGTGACGAGCGCATAAAGGAACTGGCTCATCGGTCCGCCTTGCCGCGCTGCCGTTTGAAGATGGTCTTGACGATGGCGCGGCTGCCGAACAGCAGGCCAGCCAGACTGACGGCGATGAGTCCGATCGCGAGGCCGCTCGTGCTGAATATGCGCTCGCCAAATTTCCGGACCATGTTGACGGCAGAAGGACCGCCGGCCGCGGCGCTATTCTGCCAGACTACTCCACTATTGGCGATAAGCGCGTTCGAGCCGCTGCCGAGATAGAGTGATCTGGGTTGCGGCAGATTTCCGACGTCAGTCAGTTGAACGAGCAGGGTCCGTCCATCGCTCTCGGCGGACAAGGCTGCCAGAGGTGAGTTGACCTCATAGCGAAGATTCCGTCCCTCGATTTGGTCCGCGATCGGCAGGATGACGCCACCAGGACCGACGGCTTCAAAGCGAAGCATCCCGCCAGCGCGGGACGGAGATGGTGTCCCTAAGACAACGGAAAGCCCTCTGGCATAAGGATTGAACGGCGCCAGGAGCTTCGAGGCCAATTGCAAATATGATCCGACGCTTGATGAATTGGCAGCGTCTTGCGGCAGTGCCACCTGCCCGCCGCCGCTGAATGCACGGGCAATACGGTTAAAGCCGATGCCGTCGCCATCGCCAAGGATCAAGCCGGACCCGGGGAGGATCTGCACCGGCTGTCCTCGGTCCGTCGCGGCACAATAGTGATCGCTGCGTGCGCGCTCCAGCGTCACACGAAGAGCGTTCGTGAAGCGTAACAGCGATGCCGGCAACGACACCGATATGCTGCTTTCGCCGATATCGGGTCGCTCGGCGGCGACGATCTGGTCATTGAGATAGATCGTGGCAATGGGGCGTTCGCCCGACCAGTCAGGTGCAATGAACAGTTTGAGGAAAGCGGAGTCCGGCAGACGGCCGTTGCTTGCGACAAGGGGAAAATTGAGAAGCCATTCGCCATACCGCTGGACACGCTGCGCGGGCGGCAGCGACGAAAATGCCTGAAAATTGTCACCTCTTGATTGTGATGGCGCCGGAGTGCGCGAGACCACAGCTTGTTGCCCCACCAAGGCGGCCGGTGCCGCCTGCAGCAGAAGCCCGAGCGCCGTGAAGTCGCTATTTGGATCGACCACGATGTCGAGTTTGTTATTTTTGCGTTCGATCTGGATGGAAGGGGAGCCGGGCGAGCGGCTCGCATCGAGACGGATGACCACTGTATCGTCGCCACGGGCCGAGGCGAAGCGCGGCTCCTGTCCGCGCGACGTCAAAAGGACCCCAAGCTGAAGCCCGGCCGTGGCCATCTCGGCCGACACCGACGGCTGTTCGGGTAATTGCACAAGCGGATGCCGCGGCAGTAGCGCGACTGCGTCTGCGATGGACCGCACTTGACCAATATCGACGTCGAATGCAATCCGGGTTTGGGGCGAAATAGTAACGGAATTGGCCGGATCGACGTCATCGGTGCAAGGATCGGCGCTTGCTCGCAGATCGGCTTCAAAGCGAATATTGAGGCCATCGAAGCCGCGCAACCTGTCATTGCCAAGCACAATCGAGCGCTGCAGGGGAACCAGACCACTTTTGCCGTTCAGACTCACGCCATCGACAGGCTGACCGTTGACATCAACCGAGAAGCTGCCGCGTTGCAGGGTTGGAGTCGTGGATTGCCCATCGATGATGAGGCGGGCATTGGTCACCTCTGCCTCTCGAGGCAGCGCAACGAAGACGCTCGATGTCGCGCGTCCCTGCAGCACGATGCCGTCCCTGAAACCGCGATCTTGTAGCGTCGATTCGAACGTTACAGTTTGCGCGAATGCGCACACTGGAAACAGCAGTGCCGCAATCGCCGCGCAGGCATCGAATTTCAGGGTCGACCGCCGTGGTTTGACGGTGGAGGTATGTTTATGAGGCTCGTTCGGTTGTTGTTTTGACGGACCGCTTCCTGCTGAACCGATTCGATCATGTTCGGTCGCAGATTTGTCTTCCGGCACCAGTCGCCGGCGCAGCGCACCGACAATATATTCGGCGGCGCGGCCGTTCCCATAGGGAAAGACAGGTCGTGCTACGCGCTGATACGCCTGCACGTCATCGTGCAGTTCACAGATCGCCTGCATGATGCGGTCAGGATCGGTTCCGACAAGCCTGACCGTCTCGGTTCCCAGCGCCTCTGGTCGTTCGGTGGTCTCTCTTATAACCAGGACAGGCTTGCCCAAAGCAGGCGCCTCCTCTTGCAATCCACCGCTGTCGGTGACGATCAGCCAGCTCGCCTGCATCGCCGCGACTAGCGACGAATAGCCCAAAGGTTTGCTCAAGACGATACGCGGATGCTCGCCCAGGAACCGTTGAGCCGTGCGTCTTGTGTCGGGGTTCGGATGAATGGGAAAGAATATCCCGATGTCCGGATAGCGATCGACCTCGGCACGCAGGGTCGAAAATACTCGTTCCAGAGGCGGGCCGAAATTTTCACGACGATGCGCGGTCAACAGAATGGTCCTGGCGGTGGTTGGGAAGTTTCTCGGGAGCGCCGGCTTTCGTTCTGCTGTCTCCAGCAGAGCGTCGATCACGGTGTTCCCTGTCACAAGGCAGTCAGCGGCTGGAACGCCTTCGGCGATCAGCGCGGCCATCGCTCCTGCGGTCGGTGCGCAGTGCAGCGACGTTGCCAGAGTTACAGCGCGGCGGTTGAATTCTTCCGGGAACGGCGCATCCATGTTGCCCGTGCGTAAGCCGGCTTCGACGTGCACGAAGAAAATACGGCGATGGAAGGCAACGAGTCCCGCAGCCAGAACCGTCGTCGTATCGCCCTGCGCGATCATGCAGGCCGGATTGATGGGCTCTAGTCTCGTGTCGAGACCGTCGATCACGCGGGCCAGCAGTTCCGCAAGGGATGACCGCGGGCGCGCGATCTCGATATGCTCGTCGATCCCGATCTCAAAGTCCTTGATTGCGAGATCGAGCAGGTGGGTATGTTGGCCGACGGCGATGACGTAAGGCTTCGCCCAGTGGCTCTCATTCAGGCGCTGGATGATGGGCGCCATTTTGATCACCTCGGGACGAGTGCCAATGATGCAAACGCACAAGAGACGGCCATCCTCTGAACGCCCCAAAGCCTGCTGATTGCGCGTTGTACTCATCTAGTGCCCCGGCTCTAACGCTCGTATCCCTTTGCAGCGAGCGCTCATACGAACGTGAGAACCAAAGGGACACTAGCATAGTTATGATTCTAGTGCGGTTTTGGATCTGACGCTCGTACGACGAATTCGCTGCAATGCTGAAACGAGCGTCGAATCCACCGCACTAGCGTGTCGAAACTATCGTCCCATGATGTACGCCGTCGCGAAAAACGACAATCCCAAGCCTCCACAAAGCCCCACAACTGCGCCGGCACGGTCAGCCAACCAAGCGCCGGAAAGACCGAGCACTATGGGAACGGCGAAACCGAGAAACGTGAATTGAACAGCTTTGAGCATTCAACCTCCGGAACTGCCTGGAACCGAGTTGGATTGGGCATCGACACCAACCTAATGAAGACCACGAATACGTCGGCGCGTTGATCTGCATCAATAGCGCACGTGGCAAGCGGCAGCACCGACCCAAGTGCCCGACCGGCATTCATCGACTGAGCTTGCGCCCCCGATCAGGCACCATTGGCCTGCAGCGAACTCGCGGACCGGGCGGAATTCGAAGCGTCGTCTCCATCCCGCCGTACGAGCCATCTTGCTGGTGGCCCTCCCGATGCAAACGCTCGCCGGGGGCGCGCACGCGGATTGGCCGATCGGCATGCTTAACAATTTGAATGAATTGCCGCTCAAATTGGCGATCGGATTTCAATCCGGTCCTCAGGGCTGGTCCCTAAAAGTCGGATCGTTCGATCTTCGACAGCGGGACGTTGAGATGGCTAGCAAGGGCGCCACAGTATCCACACTCGAAACCCTCATCGCCGATGGCGATAAGGGTTGGGATGCCCCTGTCGGTCTTGGTGTTCGGGGACGGGATGTCGTCTTGGTCGTCCTGGCGTGGGCCGTACTGGCGGGTTTCCTTTTGTTCCCTGCACTTCAGGTGGCGGCCTTGGGCGCTTCTGCGTTGGTAGCGTCGGCGGTCGATCTCGGGGGAGAGTAAGGATAGAATATCTCCTGAGTGGAATCTCGCCGACCAGCGTCGGCCGGTTCTGCACAGAGGAGTGCGCTCAACGCCGATCGCCCTGCATCACACGACGCCCGAGAACGACACGCCGCGATAATCCGGCGCGCGGTATCTCGCTACGTCGAGAATTAGCGATGCGCGCGCTATCGCCGGCGCGGTTCGCACATGGCTTGTTTTCATCTTCGTGGTGACCGCAGCCGATCTGATCTTTGCCTCCGGAATGGCTGACGGCGAAACGCGCCAAACGATGCAACCGGACGTAGGGCGCACCCGGTGACGGCTGGTACGGTGGATCTGACACTCGTATCAGGGATACGAACGTTAGAACCGGGACACCAGCGGGATTTTGGCCCGCGAGCAGTTCGCATGGAGCGACGCCGCACCCGAGCTGAGTGGGACCGGCGGCAATGATCACACCCACCTCTATCCACGCCCGCCCGCCCTGTCTGCCCACCCTGCTCTCTTGTATGGTGGGCACTGAAAATGAGTCCGTCCCGCCCGGCCGGCCCTTCCCCCAACCGCACCCGCCGTATGATCGCCAAACCGCAGCCCCCCGACCTCCCCTCCCTCGCCGCCCGCCTCCGCGCCGGCGACCGGGCTGCATTGGCGCGGGCGATCACGCTGGTCGAAAGCCGGCGGGCCGATCATCAAGCCCAGGCTCGCGAGCTGGTGCAGATCCTGCTGCCCTCGACCGGCGATGCGGTCCGTGTCGGGATCACCGGCTCGCCCGGGGTGGGCAAGTCCACCACGATCGACGCGCTCGGCATGGCGCTGATCGCCGGGGGCCACCAGGTCGCGGTGCTTGCCGTCGACCCCTCCTCGACGCGAACCGGCGGCTCGATCCTCGGCGACAAGACCCGCATGGCTCGCCTGTCTGCGGAACACGATGCCTATATCCGCCCCTCTCCTTCCGCCGGCACGCTGGGCGGCGTCGCCGCGAAAACCAGGGAGGCGATGCTGATGTGCGAGGCAGCGGGCTTCGACGTGGTGCTGGTGGAAACCGTCGGGATCGGCCAGTCGGAAACGGCCGTCTACGACATGACCGACTTCTTCCTCGCTTTGATGCTGCCGGGCGCCGGCGACGAGTTGCAGGGCATCAAGAAGGGCCTGGTCGAACTTGCCGACATGATTGCCGTCAATAAGGCCGATGGTGACAACCTTGCGCGGGCGAAAGCCGCCGCGGCTGAATATCGCGCCGCGCTGCACATTCTCGCGCCGCGTTCGGTCCACTGGAGCCCGCCGGTGATGACCTACTCGGCGCTGACCGGCGACGGCATCATCGAGCTCTGGCAGAAGATCCTCGCGCACCGGGACGCCATGACGGCCTCCGGCGAATTCGCCGCCCGCCGCCGCGAGCAGCAGGTAAAATGGATGTGGGCTATCCTCGAAGACCAGCTCAAGGCCGGCCTGCGCAGCGACGCGTCCATCCGCGCCCAGGTCCGTCAGATCGAGGTGGCTGTAGCGGAGGGCCGCACGACTCCATCGATGGCCGCCGCAGACCTGATGCGTCTGCTGCAGGCGAGCTGGCATCCATGACGGCGCGGCGCCTGCGGCTCCTCCTGACCGGCTTCGGCCCGTTCCCCGGCGCCCCGTTCAATCCGACGCCGGCGCTGGTAACGCGCCTCTTGCTGCTGCGCCGCCCCGCCTTGGCGGAGTTGGATCGTATCGGCCATGTCTTCGAGGTCAGCTACGGGGCCGTCGATCGCGAGCTGCCCACGCTGCTGCGCGCCCATGCTCCCGACGCGATGCTGATGTTCGGGCTCGCCCAGCGGACACCGTTCATCCGCATCGAGCGCCGCGCCCGCAACACCGTGACCGCGCTATGGCCGGATGCGGCCCGCCGGCGCGGCGCGCACGCATCGCTTGCCCCGGGCGGCGCCGACGCGCTCCTCTTCGGCGGTCATACCGATCAGCTGCTGTGCGCGTCCCGGCAGAGCGGCGCCTGGACCGAGCCGTCGCGCGATGCCGGCCGCTATCTGTGCAATTACCTCTCATGGCGGGCCATCGAGGCGACCCGCGTCTCCGATGGCCCAACGCTTGCCGCTTTCGTGCATGTGCCGCTGGTCGCGCGCGCGCCATTCTCGCGCCGCCCGTCCCCGGTACGGCGCGTCGATTTCGAGGAACTGGTGGATGCCGGCGAAGCCATGATGCTGGCCATGATCCGCCTCACCCGCCAGCAGCTGTTGGCCAGCGGTTAACCACACCCGCAGGATCGCCTCACCCGGCAAGGCGGCATCAAGTGCCGGGGCCTATTTTGGCGGGCAGGAGCGCCCGCATGAATCCCGATCGCCGCCGCCTGTTGTCTGTCTCGGCCGCCGCCCTGGCCGGCGCAGCGCTGTCGCGTCCAGCCGAAGCGGCGCCGCAGCAACTCGGGCGCGACGCCGCCCATTACGGCCTGCGCCCCGGCTCACCCGACGACCAGACCCGCCAGTTGCAGCGGGCGATCGACGACAGCGCGGCTGCCGGCGTGCCGCTGGCATTGCCCCCCGGCCAATATCGCACCGGGGCGCTGAGGCTGCCCAACGGCGCCCAGGTCATCGGAATCCGCGGCAAGAGCCGCCTGCAATTCACCGGCGGCCCTTCGCTGTTCGAGAGCCAGGGCGCGGACGGCCTTTCGCTCACCGGCCTTATCCTTGACGGCTGCGCCATTCCGCTGCCGCAGCGTCGCGGCCTGGTGCATTGCCTGCAGAGCCACGCCGTGCGAGTCACCGACTGCGAGATCGTGGCGAGCGGCGGCAGCGGCATCTGGCTGGAGAATGTCGCTGGAGAAATCCGCGGCAACAGCCTGCGCAACATCGCCGTTACTGCGGTGGTTTCGTTCGATGCGCTGGGCCTCACCGTCGCCGCCAACGTCATTCGCAACGCCAACGACAACGGCATCGAGATCCTGCGCACCGCGATCGGCGATGACGGCACGATGGTGCTCGACAATCGCATCGACGGCATTCGCGCCGGCCCCGGCGGCTCCGGTCAATACGGCAACGCGATCAACGCCTTCCGCGCGGGCAACGTCATCGTCCGCGGCAACCGGATTAGCGACTGCGATTATTCCGCGGTGCGAGGCAATTCGGCGTCGAACATCCAGATCACGGGCAACAGCATCAGCAATGTCCGGGAAGTGGCGCTCTATTCTGAATTCAGCTTCGAGGGTGCGGTGATCGCCGGCAATACCGTGGAGGGTGCGGCGGTCGGCGTCTCGGTCTGCAATTTCAACGAAGGCGGCCGCCTCGCCGTGGTCCAGGGCAATATCATCCGCAATCTCGTGCCGAAGCGGCCGATCGGCACGGCGCCCGACGACGATGCCGGCGTCGGCATCTATGTGGAGGCCGACAGCGCCGTCAGCGGCAACGTCGTGGAGAATGCACCATCCTTCGGCATTGTCGCCGGCTGGGGCAAATATCTGCGCGATGTCGCCATCAACGGCAATGTCATTCGCAACGCTCCGGTCGGTATCGGCGTCTCCGTGATCGCCGGCGCAGGCACCGCATCGGTGACCGGCAACATGATTTCGGGGGCGGCACGCGGCGCCATCGTCGGCCTCGACCACGCCCGGATCGTCACCACCGATCTGACCCGGCGGGAATCAGCCGGCTTTGCGCAGATCAATCTCGGCGCCAACACCGTGCGCTGAGAAGCCGATGGCCGGCAGCAGCGCTGCCGAGGATGGCTCAAGACCAAGCGCAGGCACGAGTGTCCCGGTTCTAACGTTCGTAGCCCTTTCCGGCAGCCCCCCTCCATCGCCCTGCAATGGACCGGGATCAGGCGGTACACCACACTGCGCTTCAGGATGCGCAGCGAGACGACGCCAACTCTCCAGCGCCGCCTTCGTCTCGCGGATGTTGGAGAGGAAATCGGCCTCGTCATGGAAGCGACGCCAACGCCCGCTGTCATAAAGCTCACTGAGATAAGCGAGCCGCTGTTCGGCGAGAGCAAGACCTCGAACGGCAAACGGACGGCTGAAGACGATCGCTGTGCGCTGAGCCATAAAATTGTCCGCGAGGGAGAAAACGGACGCACACGCAACACGAATCACTTCACCAAGTTAGGACATTTTGTGGAAAGCCGGCGCCTTGTCCAGCGTGATCATTGACAAACAATGTCGAAAGGCGCCGCGCAATCTCGGTAGCGCGCTTCAGCGCCGGCGACCTGACGTTGCGCGACGGCGCCTTGGCTCACTCAACGAACCTCAAGCATGATCGCCGCGGAAGGACACGCGCTTAGGGAGGCCAGCACCTTGGTGCCGAGCGCGGTGATCCTGTTTTCCAGCGCCTTCAGGTCGGCTTCAGTAACGCCGCCGCATCTTGCCTCGCCCCACACTTGACGTCATAGGGCATTTCCTTGTCGGCGATCTGCCCGACGAATTTGGAAGCGAGCGGATTGCCGGACGGCGCAAGGCAACGTCGCTGCGCCGCCCAACGTGAAGCCCAGCCCCCTCCCATTCCCCTTCCGATATCATTTCGTCTCTCGTCCCGGGAGTTGTGTCGCACCTCAAAAAAAGACCCGCCCGGGGGGACAACCGGGCGGGTCCAGCCGTTTCGGCGCGCGGGTGGATGGGCGCTCACGCCGAACAGCCCGAGAGAGTTGCCCTCTCACGCAGATTGGTGTCGGCAGACGCAGCGGACGTTCAATCTTGCCCGCAAATAGTCATCGAACGCAGCGCCGCAGGATCACCAAGATGCAACCATCGCGCGGGCGGCACACGCGAGAATTGAAGGAAGAGGCGTTCAGCGCGCGCTGGTCTGCGCCGCGTCGTCCGGCGGCAGCCGGCACCGGCATATCGGCGGCGGGGACCGCAGCCAAGGCATCGGCCTTGGCCGCGGTTCGCCGCGGCGAAGAACTTGTCAGCCGCATCGGTCGCAGTCACCGCGATGACATTGCGATCCGCGGCCAGAAACAGCGGCGGCGATTTCGAGCCGGCATTGCCGCTGGCCGCAACCAGAACGATTCCCTTGGCCGCGGCCGCCGCCAGGCCCTTTGCGACAAGCCCGTCCTGCCGACCGGCAAAGCCCATATTGATGACGCGGGCGCCCTGGAGGCGGCGTAATCGAGGTTGCGGAGCACCGTGAAGGACGTGCTCTCGGGCTGGCTCGACGAGGTAGCGCCGAAGGCGCGGATCCGCAGCAGGCTGACGGCGGGCGACGTGCCCATGAGCCGGCCATGGGCGGCGAGCACTGCGGCAATGCCGGTGCCGTGCGAATGTGGCGGCTCACTGCCGCCGATCGGATTGAAGGTGCCGCCGTTGGCGCCGGCAATCTCGGGACAAGTGAAATCGATGCCGGGATCGATCACCGCTACCATCACGCGATCGCCGCGGGCCAGCTGATGCGCCTGGGGCAGCCGCAGGCTGGCCAGTGCATATTGGGCGGGATCGCCCTCGCTCGCCCCACCGCCCGCTGCAGAACGAAGCGATAGTTCGGCTGCGCCGCTCGCGCCGAACCGTCGGCGACGAGCTCACCTACCACGCTCTCCACCGAACGGGCGTCGGGGATGCGCCAGCGAAACAGTGCCCCGTCGACCAACGGCATGCCTGAAACTGCACCCGGGTCAGGCGGTGACGGCGCGCCAATGCATCGGCGTCCGCATCACTCGGCGTACCGGCAATCTCGATCAGTACTTCCCTGGCGACATAGCGGCGGTCCGGTCCGGGCGCGGCGGTCCTGGGGGGCTGCCCGGCATTGCTGTTCGGATTGCTGGTCTTGGAAGCCTTGGCGCCACCGCCCGAGGGCGGCAGCGCGTCACCACCGTCGAGATTGGGCGAGTAGTGAAGATTCGATTGCGCTCGGACCGATGGTGAGACTGGGAACGCGCGGACCAACATTGATGTTGCTGATGGTCGGCCCGCACAATGCCGCCTGGGCGCAAGCGCCGTCCATCGGCGCGATCAGCAGTAGGACCGCATGGATGCCGTACAACTGCAGTGGCGGACAACCGGGGCGACGCCGAGTTGATCTGCCGCGGCATCTTCATCGCGCGCCTCCGGCTTCGAATTGCGGATCTCAGTCCGCGGGCGTGGCGAAGCCGACGATCTCCTCGGCCTGGAGCCTGGCCATCAGCTTGGTCAGTTCATTCCTGGATAGCGCCTTGTCGCCGATCTGAATGCGGATAGTACCTGCCCTCGGACCACCGACGATCACGGCATTATAGGAGCCGAGCAAAGTGCTGACCTCGGCCATGTGCGCATCGGGCTGGAAGCGCACCAGCGCAGTGGCACTGATGGCCTTCGTCGGCTGGTCCGACGCGGTACGATAGCTGCCGGACATATCCTTGACGACCACGGCGCCGATGACGCCGGCCTGCAGCACCAGAAGAAGCGCCGCGGCACCTGCGGCATAGACCAGCGTGCGGGGCGACAACGACGCCAGAAAGTGACCGAGACGTGTCGCCAGGCTCAGCTTGGCGTGCTGGGCACGGGCAGGCTCGGCATCGATTGCTGTGAACAGCTGCTGCATGGCGCGCGACGACGGCACGCCGAGGTTCTCGTTGAGGTGGATGGCATCGGAATATTCTTGCCGGATCGCAGCGTATTGGCGCGCCAGCGCCGGATCGCGCGCCAGTGCCTCCTCGACGCGGCACGCGTCGCGCGGCGCCAGGGTGCCGTTGGCATGCCAGGGCAGCAGCAGTTCAAGATCGTCCGGCAGGTTTTGCGGGCTCCGATCATCCGCGGTCATGGCCAGCCTCGTTCGACACCGGCTGCCTTGAGCAATTCGGCCAGTTTCCTCCGCGGGTAGAACAAGCGCGTCTTGACCGTATTCTCCGGGATTCCGACGATCTCCGCTACCTTTCCCACCGACTTCTCGTGGTAGTAGACGAGATCGACAATCTCTCGGTGTTCTGGCGACAATGCGGTCAAGCATTTCCTGAGAGCCTCGCCCGTGTCCTTGTTCTGGACCGCAACCTCGGGATCGTCGAACCTATCCTCGATCGCCGCTGCGGCTTCATCATCGAGTTCCGCGTCCTTGTGCGCTTAGGCTGCACGGACAGCGCCTTGAACCTCGTCATCGCCAGGAGCCAGTGTCCCGTCTCCGAATTACCGCTACGTTTGCCTCGCGCTCGCACGGTAATTCGGAGACATAGGGACACTAGCAAAATCAAAGTACTAGTGTGGCTTATGTCTCGCAATTGCCTACAGGGGCTTGCCGCAAAGGGCATAGGCAATTGCGAGACGCCACACTAGGTCGACACCGCGGAACGGCCTTCGAACTTGCCCGCCTGCAGCCACACGTCGAGGAACACCTCGCTGATTAGGTCTTCCGCGACTTGCTCGCTGCGCACGAGACGCAACGCGAAACGAAACACTCTTAATTGTAATTGGTGTCGCGCATACAACACCTACACGGCGAGCCGATCAGCGGAAGCGATCCGGGCGATCAGGTCTTGGTCTGATGCCTGGGCCACGCTCATTGTCCGGCTCGCTGGATTGGTCGGCCCCCGCCGATAACTGGTTCGAACCTCACGTTGAAAATTCTTCGCTAAATAATTGGGAAAAATGGGCGTCCAGGACGCGAACGCACGTTGATCCTGAATCGGCGCAAAAGGCCAAAGCGCCACGGTGAGATGCTGAGACTGGTAAAATGACACCTGCGCCGCCGAATACCGACGTCAGAAGCGCAGCAGGCGCGAACCGAGCCAGGCGCCAAGTCCCGCCACCAAGGCCGTTGCCAGCGTATACCAGCAGGCGACGAACAGCGGCGAATCGTCGGTGCAGTGGGCGGCGTAAAGCGTCGCGGCGAAGCCGGCCGACATCAGCCCGGCGACAGAACCTGCCAGCATGGGACGGGTCGTTGCGCCGTGGCGCAGGGCGATCAGACCTGCCGCGAGCAGTGGCAGTGACATCACCGGGATCGCGGTGAGGCAGGTCCGGGCGTTGGTGCCGACGAGGCGCGCCGTCCAGCCGACCCGCTGGGGCACTGCGAGGTCGGCAATGATGCCGAGCGCCAGCAGGCCCACCGGCAGGCCGAGCAACCACAGCCGCCGCCCGACCGGCGCCGCCGGCCGGGCCAGCATCGGCAGCAGGCCGAAGGCGGGTACCGCCAGCGCGAGGGTGACGGCGAATTTGAAGTCGAAGAACGGATTGCGTAGCGCCGAGGTAAAACCAGGCCGCAGATGCAACAGCGTCACGAATATGGTCGAGGACACCGCGGCGGCAATGATCAGGCCGACGACCAGCCACGCGGCCACCGGCTGGCCGCGCCAGTCGTTATCGGCAGCGAGAACGCGGATCAGGCGCTCGGTTTCCATGTCAGTCCTTCCTCAGCCGGGCCGCGAGCCCGGCCAGAGCGCGGTGCAGAGCAACACGTACCGCGCCTTCACTCATTGAAAATTTCTGCGCCGTCTCGCGAATCGAGGCGTTCTCCACCGCAATCGAGGCCAGCACGTCGCGCTGGCGCGGCGGCAGACCATTGACCTCTGCCGCCAGGTCGAACTTCGGCACCGGCTCCTCGCCGGCGTCGCCTGGCAGGATCTCGGTGAATTCGTCGATGTCGACAAAGACCCGGCGTCCGATCCGGCGCAGGGCGTCGATCAGCTTGTTGCGCGCAATCGCAAACAGCCAGGGGGCGAAAGGTGCTTCCGCGTCCCAGGTGTGCCGCTTGAGATGCACCGCAAGCAGGATGTCCTGCACGATGTCCTCGGCCTGGTCAGGGGACTGACCCGCACGTGCCAGCCCCCGCCTCGTCGTCGCCCGCAGCACCGGCGTCACCGCCTTCAGCAGGCGGTGATAGGCGAGCCGGTCGCCTGCCACGGCCGATCGCATCAGGTCGGTCCATTCGTCGTCGTGCTGGCGCACAGGCGCTCCCAACCGCAAATTCGCTCGCCCCTGCTACTTTGTTACGCGCTCCGAGTGCAATCACGCGATCGTGAACAATGCTGGGCTGACCGGCGGGAAGCCATGCGCGGGTGCGACCCCTGCCCCGGTTTTGCCCCTGCCTCGACCGAAGATTCCCTTTTTTCGCCCAGCTACAGACACGGCGGCGCGGCTCCCTTCCCCCACTTGGGGACGACAAAGGGGAGATTGCCATGAAATACCCGGCCAACGGGCGTTGGGCCCTGATCGTCGCTGCGGGAATTCTCGCATTCTGCGCCTCGGAGGCGCAGGCTGGCCTGTTCTCGTTCAGCACCGACACCGCCCAGGCCGATGCCGCGGCGGCGCCCCCGGCGCTGGCGCAGCAGGCGGAAACCAGCAAGCCAGCGAAGCCGAGCCGCCAAACCAAGAGCCGCCGCCACCGCACCGAGCACAGCGCCAAGGCGAAGAAGACCGAGACACCACCAGCAGCTGAAACGAGCGCCGCCGACAGCGCCGCCAAGGCCGGCAGGACCGGGGTCAGCGAGAACGCCAATACCGAAGCCAAGCCGACCATGCCGCCGGCCATCGCCAATGCCAATGCTCAGATGCTGAACCCGGCCCCGGCGCAGAGCGCGGCGGGCCCCGCGCCGACGCCGCCGGCGGCCGCGACCGAGGCCACCCCGGCCGAAGCCGCGCCGCCCGCTGAGGCTGCTGCGCCCGCCGCCGACGGCAACATCGTCGCTTCGGATGAACTCAACGACCTAGACAAGGCCGCGGTCGCCGACAAGCCGGCGCCGAGGGTGCTGCGGCCGGTGTCCGATTCGGTGCAGTCGGCAAGCGCCCCCGGCGAGGACGTCTGGGGCCACACCTCCCTGATCGGCAAGATCTTCATTGCGCTCGGCAGCGTACTCACCCTCGCCTCGGCGGCACGGATGTTCATCGCCTGAGCCTGGCCTTCCGAATCCGGAGTTTGCGTTATTCCCAGCGCCTCCCAAGGGAATTTCTGAACCATCGCACTCGCGCGCAGGCCGTCCCCGCTTGCGGCGGTCCGCCGCCGCAGGCACATTGCGCCCAAAGGTCGCCTGCGGGCCACGCAGGCTTCCAGCGTAATCGCGGGGACGAAACCAACATGGCCACTTTCGAACACATCATCGTCGAACAAAAAGGCGCGGTTGGCATCATCCGGCTCAACCGGCCGAAGATGCTCAATGCGCTGTCGTTCGGCGTCCTCCGCGAGATCGCCGCGGCGGTCGACGACCTCGAGGCCGACGACGCCATCGGCTGCATCCTGATGACCGGTAGCGAGAAGGCCTTCGCCGCCGGCGCCGACATCAAGGAGATGCAGCCCAAAGGCTTCATCGAGATGTTCAACGAGGACTTCACCGCCATCGGCGGCGACCGCGTTGCACGCTGCCGCAAGCCCACGGTTGCAGCTGTGAGCGGTTATGCTCTGGGCGGAGGCTGCGAGCTGGCGATGATGTGCGACATCATCGTCGCCGCCGATACCGCCAAATTCGGCCAGCCCGAGATCACGCTAGGCACCATTCCCGGCCTCGGCGGGACCCAGCGCCTGACCCGTGCCATCGGCAAGTCGAAGGCGATGGATCTGTGCCTGACCGGACGGATGATGGACGCCGCGGAGGCTGAACGGTCCGGCCTCGTCAGCCGCATTTTCCCCGCCGAAAAGCTGCTCGACGAAGCCATCGCCATGGCCGAGAAGATCGCATCGATGTCGCGTCCGGCTGCGGCGATCGCCAAGAGCGCCGTCAACCGTGCGCTCGAGACCACCCTCGCCGAGGGCATGAGCGTCGAGCGCGACCTCTTCCGCTCGACCTTTGCGCTGGAAGATCGTTCCGAGGGCATGGCCGCCTTTGTCGAGAAGCGTCCTCCGCGGTTCAAAAATCGTTGATCGCTCTATCGCCCCGGCTGCCGGCGCGGCGGACGCTCCAGCGCCGCGGTTGATCGGATAAATCAGGGCGCTAGCCATCGTCCGGCACTCAGGTCAAGCGAACAATGGTCGCTGAGCGCAAACGCCACAGTGACAATATTTCTCCACCGCCAGATTTGCGAGATAGGCCAGCCGGTTCTAAACATGCTCCCGTGGCACGGTTCGCGGGATGAGTCCGCGTCGGCCAAATTCTGGGGTCTTGCAGGACATCATGGCCAGGCGCGTGAGGAGAGACGATTCCCGAAGGGAACCGGCCCGTCGGCTTGCGCTGAGCATTCTCGTCCTGGGCGCGACCCTGCCTGGCTTCGCATCCGCCGAGACGCTGCAGGACGCTCTGGCCAAAGCGTACCAGAACAATCCGCAGCTCAACGGCGAGCGTGCGCGACAACGTGCCACCGACGAGAATGTGCCGCAGGCCCTCGCCGGCTACCGGCCGCAGCTGATGGCGAGCCTGTCGATCGGGCTGCAGCAGGTTCGCAACCAGCTCCCCGACAACTCCTTCCAGAGCGCCGGGTTGCGGCCCTGGACCATCGGCGTCACCGTTAGCCAGGTGCTGTTCAACGGCTTCAAGACCGCCAACAGCGTCCGTGTCGCCGAATTCCAGGTGCGCTCGGGGCGGGAGGCGCTGCGCAACGTCGGCCAAGGCGTGCTGCTCGACGCGGTTACGGCTTATATGAACGTGCTCGCCAACCAGGCCCTGATCGAGGCCCAGCGCGCCAATGTGAACTTTCTGCGCGAGACGCTGGCCATCACCCGCAAACGGCTCGATGCCGGCGATGTGACGCCAACCGACACCGCCCAGGCCGAGGCCCGGCTCAATCGCGGCCTCGCCGATCTGAATTCGGCCGAGGTGGCGCTGGCGATCAGCCGCGAGACCTATGCCCAGGTGATCGGTCAGTCTCCGGCCGGCCTCGTCGCCGCCGCCACCGTCGACCGGCTCTCGCCGCCGAGCCTCGCCGAATCGTCCTCGGTGGCACGCAATGAGAATCCGGCGATCCTGTCCGCGAGCTACGACGTTGACGTAGCTACCACGCAGATCAGCGTCGCCGAAAGCAGTCTGTTGCCCCAGGTCAGCGTCCAGGGCAGCGCCAGCCACGCCATCGACACCGATCTCACCCTCGGCACCAAGCGTACCGACCAGGCCTCGATCATCGGCCAGGCCAATGTGCCGATCTATGACGGCGGTACCGCCGCCTCCCAGACCCGCCAGGCTAAAGAGGTCGCGTCACAGAGCCGCCTCGTGCTCGAGCAGGTGCGCAACCAGACCCGCACCGCGGTCGCCAGCGCCTGGGCCACCAACGAAGGCACCAAGGTGGCGCTGCGCGCCGCCGAATCGGAGGTGAAGGCCGCGACCGTGGCGCTCGAAGGCGTGCGCCGCGAGGCTCAGGCCGGCCAGCGCACCACGGTCGACGTACTCAACGCGCAGCAGGACCTGATCAACGCCAAGAGCCGCCAGATCCAGGCGCAGCGCGACCGGGTCATCGCATCCTACACCCTGCTCAACGCCGTCGGCCGGCTCGATGTCCGCACGCTGGGGCTGAACACGCCCGATTACCTGCCCGACGTTCATTATCATCAGGTCCGCGACGCCTGGCACGGCTTGCGCACGCCGGACGGCAAGTAGTCTGGATCAGCCGCGGCGCGAGAAGGCCGCGATCAGCGCCGGCAGCGTCACCAGGATGACGACGGGCGCCAGCATCATCCCCGTCACCACCACGACCGCAAGCGGCTTCTGCACCTGCGAGCCGATGCCGGCCGACATCGCGGCGGGCAGCAGACCAATTCCTGCCACGGCGCACGTCATCAGCACCGGGCGCATCTGCAACTCGCCAGTGCGGATCACAGCGCGAATGCGATCGTACCCCTCGTCGATGAGCTGGTTGTACTGGGACAGGATGATAATGCCGTCCATCACAGCGATGCCGAACAGGGCAATGAAGCCGATCGCCGCCGACACGCTGAAGGGAATACCGCTGACTACAAGTCCCAGCACGCCGCCGAACACCGCCATCGGAATCACGCTCATGGTCAGCAGCGTGTCGACCATCGAGCCAAAATTGAACCACAGCATGACGGCGATCAACGCCAGGCTTATCGGCACGACAATGGACAGGCGTCGGATAGCATCCTGCAGATTGCCGAACTCGCCGACCCATTCCATTCGCGAGCCGGGCGGCAGCTGGACCTGCTCGGCGATCTTGTCCTGCGCCTCCTTGATGGCACTGCCAAGATCGCGCTCGCGCACCGAGAACTTGATCGGCAGGTAGCGCTCCTGCTGCTCGCGATAGATATAGGCAGCGCCCGACACCAGCTGAATGGTCGCGACCTCGCTCAGAGGAATCTGGGTGACGCCATTCGGCCCTTGGGCGCCGATCCGCAGGTTCTGGATCGCTTCGGCGCTTTTGCGGTATTCCGGCGCGAGCCGCACGATGATCGGAAAGTGCCGGTCGCTGCCTGGCTCGTAGAGATCGCCGGCGGAATCGCCGCCGATGGCGACGCGGATAGTGGCGTTGATGTCGCCCGGCGACAGGCCATAGCGCGCGGCACGGGCACGATCGATGTCGATCTGGATGGTCGGCTGGCCGAGCGAGGTGAACACCGACAGGTCGGTGACGCCGCGCACCGTCGACAACACCGACTTGATCTTGTTGGCGGTCTTGGTCAGCGCCACGAGATCGTTGCCGAACAGCTTGATCGAATTCTCGCCCTTCACACCGGATACTGCCTCGGCCACATTGTCCTGCAGATATTGCGAGAAGTTGAACTCCACCCCGGGGAATTTCTCCTGCAGCTCGGCGAGCAGCTGGGCAGTGAGGACGTCCTTGTCCCTGGTCCCGGGCCAATCGCTCGTCGGCTTGAGCGGAGCGAAGAATTCGGCGTTGAAGAAGCCGGCAGCATCGGTGCCGTCGTCGGGACGGCCGTGCTGCGACACCACCGATTCAACTTCGGGCCGGGCCTTGATCACCTTACGCATCTCGTTGACGTAGCTATTGCCGGCCTCGAGCGAGATCGTCGAAGGCAATGTGGCACGAATCCAGAGATTGCCCTCTTCCAGCTTCGGCAGGAATTCGAGGCCGAGCATGCGAATCCCGATCGCGGTCAACACCACGAGACCAACAGCGCCGCCCAGCACGATGCGGCGATTGCCCACAGCCCAGCGCAGCAGCGGCACATAGGCACGGTGCAGGAACTGAACGATTCGGGTTTCGGTCTCGTGCAGATGTGCCGGCAGGATGATGGCGCTGAGCGCCGGGGTGACGGTGAAGGTCGCGATCAGGCCGCCTGCCAGCGCATAGGCATACGTGCGCGCCATCGGCCCAAAGATGTTGCCTTCGACCCCGCTCAACGTGAACAGCGGCAGGAAGGCGGCAATGATGATGGCGGCGGCGAAGAAGATCGAGCGGGCAACGTCGGCCGACGCGCTGAAGATCGCGTGGGTCTTCATGCCCATGATCGTGTCGGGTGAAATCGCCTGCGCCTCGTCCGATGACAGCTCCGTGGTTTGCGACAGCCGTCGGAAGATCGCCTCCACCATGATCACGGTGGCGTCGACGATCAGGCCGAAATCGATCGCGCCGACCGACAAAAGGTTGGCCGATTCGCCGCGCAGCACCAGGATGATCACGGCGAAGAACAGCGCAAAGGGGATCGTGGCGCCAACGATGACCGCGCTACGCAGGTCCCCGAGGAAAATCCATTGCAGGAGGACGATGAGTCCGATGCCCACCACCATATTGTGGAGCACAGTATGCGTGGTCGTTTCGATCAGATCCTTGCGGTCGTAGATCCGCTCGATGTGCACGCCTGGCGGCAACAGGCCGGAGTGATTGATGGTGTGGACCAGTTGCTCGACCCGGGCGATGGTCGGCGAGCTCTGCTCCCCGCGCCGCATCAAGACGATGCCCTGGACGATATCGTCGGCATCATTCATCCCGGCGATGCCGAGGCGAGGCTTCTCGCCAATCGTGACCGTGGCCACGTCCTTGACCAGCACCGGGTTGCCGCCGCTCTGGGAAACCATGGTCTGGGCAAGTTCGTCAATCGAGCGGATCAGGCCAACGCCGCGTACCACCGCCGACTGAGTTCCGATGTTGACGGTGTTGCCGCCGACGTTGATGTTGGCGTTGCCGACGGCCTGGAGCAGCTGGGGCAGCGTCAGCCCATTGGCGATTAGCTTGTTGAAATCCACCTGGATCTCGTAGGTCTTGGTCTTGCCGCCCCAGCCAGTGACGTCGATCACCCCGGGCACGGCGCGGAAACGGCGCTGCAATACCCAGTCCTGCAGGGTCTTGAGATCCATCACGCTGTAATTGGACGGTCCGACCAGCCGATACCGGAAAATCTCGCCAATGGCGCTGAGCGGCGAGATCTGTGGCTGGACGTTGTTCGGCAGTGGCGCGAGCTGCCCGAGCCGGTTGAGGACCTGCTGCAGCGCTTCATCATAAGTGTAGTCGAACGAAAATTGCAGCTTCACGTCCGACAGCCCATAAAGCGAGATCGTGCGAATGGTTCGCAGATTCTTGATGCCGGCGAGCTGGGTTTCGATCGGGATGGTGATGTAGCGCTCGATCTCCTCGGCGGAGAGTCCGGGCGACTGAGTCACGATGTCGACCATCGGCGGAGTCGGATCGGGATAGGCTTCGATGTTGAGCTGACGAAAGGCGATCAAACCGCCGATGAAGACGACCGCAAACAGGCCAACCATCAGGAAGCGGCGCTCAACCGCAAGAGCGACGAGACGATCCATCAGGTGTATGCCTCAATCGGCATGGCAATGCCGGCGCCGGACGGCGCCCTTTTTCGATGCTCATGCATGGGTGATGCGAGCACGCCCCTTCGAAGTCGGACCATGCCCTAGCTGCCGGATGCCGCCCGGTCGATGAAGAGGCTGCCCCGCGTCACGATTTTCTCGTCGCGGGCAAGGCCGTCCTTGACCTCGACGAAATCACGACTGGTGAGTCCGACCTTGATCGGCCGCAACTCGATCGACTTGTCGTCGTTGACGACCCAGACCCGGACCTGGTCGGCCTCGTAGATCAGCGCCCGCCTCGGCACCGCCACTGCGGGCCTGCCGGTGCCGGAATAGATCGTGACATTGGCGAACATTTCCGGCTTGAGCGCGCTATCGGTATTGTCGACGGTGGCGCGCACCAGAAGCCGGCGCGTCGCCGGATCGATTGCCGCGGCGACATAGTCGATCCGCGCGGTGTAGACCCGCCCGGGCGACGACAGCACGGTGAAGCTGAGGTCCTGGCCGAGGGCGACGGCGGCGGCTTCGGTCTCGCGCACATAAGCGGTGAGCCAGACGGTGGAGAGATCGCCGATGACGAAGACCGGATCGGTGGCGCCAGCACTAATGTACTGGCCGGGGCCGACCTTGCGCTGGACCACGGTACCTGCGATCGGCGCCAACACCCGCGTATCCGGGCTGATGCGGCCCTTGTCCTCGACCTGCGATATCGCCTCGTCGTTGAAGCCGAGGATTCGCAGCCGGTTGCGGGCCGCCTCGAGCGCGGTCACCGCCGAACGCATGTCGTTCTGGGCGCCGACCAGCGTCGCCTGGGACTGCTGATAGTCCTTGAGCGGCGCAGCCTTGCCTTCGAACAGGTCCTTGGCGCGGCGGTCCTGGAGCTGGGCGAGCTCGAGTTGCGAGCGCGCCTTGTTGAGCGCAGCGAGCGCCGCGACGAAATCGTTCTGGCTCTGCACCGTGTCGGTGGCTTCGATGACAAGCAGCGGCTGGCCCTGGATCACCTGCTCGCCGGGCCGCGCCAGCAGCTTGGTGACCCGGCCGATGTAGGGCGAAAACACCGGGGTGGAGCGATCCTCGTCCACCGCGATCTTGCCCTCGGTGATGTTCTCGGCGCGGAAGACCCGCTCGGTGACCGGCTCGACCGTCAGGCTGGCCCATTCCGCTGTGGTCGGCGTGTAGCGTGACCCTCGGCCGTTTCGCGACTGGCTGGAAAGTTCGAGCTGATCCTGCGGCGCTCCACTCATACGGGTGAATGCGAATCCAGTGCCCGCCAGCAAAGCCAGCACAGCGCAGCCGGCGGCCAGATGGCGTCGGGTCAGGGGCAGACTGAAGATGAACAAACGTTTATCTGACACGGATCATCTCTGGGTCCGGAATCGCGGTGCGCGACATAGCGTCGCGTCCCGGCTTGGTCTGCTATTAGTGCCGAACGATCGTTACAGACAATCTAAAAAAGCGATTCCTGTGCCCTTGATTTCGTGTGCGCTGCGCCGTGTGGGGCGGTTGGCGGCTGCCGAGGCCGCAATGATGACCATTTGGTGACGCCGCGCCGCCGGATTCAGCGGAAATCTCGCGACGGCGGCAGGACCCGAACGTCCCGCGGATGGCGGGGCATGGGGTGAGCAAGCGGATCGTCCCGGAAATCCGTTCCCCCGCCCTCGCCCGCCCCGCCGGTTGGCGCCCGTCCGGGTGCCGGAGCGAGGTTGTCAGCGAGCAGCGCCAAATCGGGGGAGCGGTCGACCAGGCGCTGGGCGACCAGGTGCACCACCCCCTCGGGACTGCGCTGGATCAGCCCTTCGACCAGCACCAGACGGGCCCCCATCACTTCCTTGCGATAGCGTTCCATAACCTTCGGCCACACCACAATGTTGGCAATTCCGGTCTCGTCCTCGAGGGTCATAAACACCACTCCGCTGGCGCTGCCCGGCCGCTGGCGCACCAAGGTGACACCCGCACAGCGGGCCCGGGCGCCGTGGGCGAGATTGGTGGCTTCCTCGCAGGACAGAGTGTTCTCCGCCCGCAGGCGGTCGCGGAGAAACTCCACCGGATGGCCCTTCAGCGACAACCGCACGGTCTGATAATCGGCGACCACCTGTTCGGACCGCGGCATCGACGGCAGCGGCGCCGTTACCTCGTCCGGCTGCTCGCGCGCCGCGGCGGCGACAAACAGCGGCAGCGGCACGTCATCCGGCAGGCGCCGCACCGCCCACAGCGCCGCTCGGCGATCGAGGCCGAGCGAGCGGAACGCATCCGCATCGGCGAGCAGGACCAGGGCCCGTTTCGGCAGCGCGGTCGCCCGGGCGAACTCCTCCAGTGAACCGAAGGGGCGGCGCGCACGGGCCGCGACGATGCAATGGTCCCAGTCCTCGTCCGACCATCTCCGCGGATCATCTGGATCGCGGACATGGAAACCGTCGATCTGGCGAAAGCCGAGGCGCAGCGCGTGATATTTCCCATAGCGCTCCTCGAGACTGTTCTGGCCGAGGCTGAATGAAACGTCGACCTCGCGCACCTCGACCTCGTGCTTGCGAGCGTCGCCGACGATCTGGGCCGGAGCGTAGAACCCCATCGGCTGCGAATTCAACAAGGCACAGGCGAAGGCGTCGGGATGCTCGTTCTTGATCCAGGACGAGGCATAGACCAGTTGAGCGAAGCTCGCGGCATGGCTTTCCGGAAAGCCGTAGGTGCCGAAACCTTCGATCTGCCTGAAGCAGCGCTCGGAGAAGTCCTGTGGATAGCCACGTGCCACCATGTTGCCAACCATGCGATCGCGAAACTTGCGCACATCGCCCATGTTGCGGAAAGTCGCCATGGAGCGGCGGAGCTGGTTGGCCTCGCTTGGAGTGAATTTCGCCGCCTCGATAGCGAGCCGCATCGCCTGCTCCTGGAACAACGGCACGCCGAGGGTGCGCTGCAGGACATTGCGCAATTCGTCGGCCGGACCGTGGTCGGGATGCGGCGAGGGATAGTCGACCCTCTCCTGGCCGTTGCGACGGCGCAGATAGGGATGGACCATGTCACCCTGGATCGGCCCCGGACGGACGATCGCGACCTCGATCACGAGGTCGTAGAATTTCTGCGGCTTGAGCCGCGGCAGCATGTTCATCTGGGCGCGGCTCTCGACCTGGAAGACGCCGATCGAATCGCCGCGCGAGAGCATGTCGTAAACGGCCTTCTCCTCCGATGGAATGGCCGTGAGATCGAGTCGCTCGCCCTTGTGCCCGGCGATCAGGTCGAAGCTCTTGCGGATGCAGGTGAGCATGCCCAACGCCAGCACATCGACCTTCATCATCCGCAGCGCGTCGATATCGTCTTTGTCCCACTCGATGAAAGTACGCTCGTCCATGGCGGCATTGCCGATGGGGACGAATTCGTCGAGACGATCGCGGGTAAGGACGAAGCCGCCGACATGCTGGGACAGGTGCCGGGGGAAACGCACGAGTTCTGCCGCGAGATCGACGGCGCGGCGAAGCATCGGATTGGAGGGATCCAGCCCGGCCTGACGGACCTGCATGTCGTTGAGACCGTCGCCCCAGCTTCCCCACACGGTATCGGCGAGCGCCGCGGTGACGTCCTCGGTCAGGCCGAGCGCCTTGCCGACATCGCGGACGGCGCTGCGCGGCCGGTAATGAATGACGGTGGCGACGATCGCCGCCTTGTGACGGCCATAGCGGCGATAGACATATTGCATCACCTCCTCGCGTCGCGAATGCTCGAAATCGACATCGATATCCGGCGGCTCGCGCCGCTCTTCCGACACGAAGCGCTCGAACAGGAGGTCGATCTTGGTCGGATCGACCGAGGTGACGCCGAGCACGTAGCATACGGCAGAATTGGCCGCCGAGCCGCGCCCCTGACACAGAATGTTCTGGGACCGAGCATAGCTGACGATGTCGTGCACGGTGAGAAAGTAATGTGCGTATTCGAGCCTCTCGATCAGCGCCAGCTCCTTGGCCAGGGTATCGTGCAGTTTCTGGTCGAGCCCTTGCGGAAACTGCCGGCGCGCGCCTTCCCAGGTGAGATCCTCAAGATGCTGCTGCGCGGACTTGCCCGGCGGCACCGGCTCGTCAGGGTATTGATAACGCAGATCGTCCAGCGCAAAGCGGATACGGTTCGCAAACCGCATGGTCTCGGCGATCGCCTCCGGAAAATCGCGAAACAACCGTACCATTTCGAAAGCGGGCTTGAGATGGCGCTCCGCATTGGCCTCGAGCTGCCGCCCGATGGCCTCGATGGTTGCCTTCTCCCGGATGCAGGTCAGGACATCCTGCAGCGGGCGCCGCGCCGGGTGATGGTAGAGCACGTCGTTGGTGGCGAGCAGCGGCACGTCGGCGCCATCGGCGAGGCCGGCGAGAAGCGCCAGCCGACGCCGGTCGTCTCCGCGATAAAGCAGGCTCGCCGCGAGCCACACCCCATCGGCGCCGGAGGCACGCAATCGCGCCAGCAGCGCGGCGGCAGCATCCGCGTCGAAACGATGCGGCAGCGCCAGGACCAGCAACTGTCCTTCGGCGAAGTCGATGAGATCCGCGAGCGTCAGACGGCACTCGCCCTTGGAAGCGGCACGCTTGCCGCGGGTGAGTAGCCGGCACAGCCGGCCATAGGCGGTCCGCTCGGTCGGATAGACCAGAATGTCCGGCGTTGCATCGGCGAAGACGAGGCGCGCGCCGATCAGCAGCTTCGGTTTGTAGCCAAGTTCCTCGTTGTCGAGTTCGCTATAGGCCCGCACCACGCCGGCGAGGGTGTTGTGGTCGGCGATGCCAATGGCCGAGAGCTTCAGCTTGGAGGCCTGGTGGACATAATCCTGCGGGTGCGAGCCGCCGCGCAAGAAGGAGAAATTGGTGGTGATGCCGATCTCGGCGTAAGCAGGCGCGGTCATGCGAACAGCCCGTGCACGAACCAGCGCGGCGCTTGCGCTTCGCCTCCGTCCTCGCCGCCGTAGAGCCCGTCACGATAGATCCAGAACCGCAGGCCAGCGGCGTCCTCGACGCGGAAATAATCCCGTGTTGCCGCCCCGTCCGCCCGCCACCATTCCGGCGACAGGCGCTCCGGCCCCTCCGCCCGCGCCACCACATGGCCGGCCCGCCGCCATTCGAAACGCGCTGGCGCGCCATCGGGGATTTCGGCGATCACGGCGATCGGTTCGGGCCGCTCGAACAGACGCAACGGCCGGCGCGGCGGCTCGTCCTTGATCGGGGCGGGCCAGTCCGCCTGCTCCGCGGCGGCGAGCGCGGCCTGGGCAGGCACCGCCTCCTCAGCACGTTCGGGAATATGACTGTCGCGCGGCAGATGCACCTCGATGCGCGCGCCGCCGATCCGCGCGGCGATACAGTCGACCAGCGCAGCGACCTCGTCGCTGTCATGGGCCTGGCTGTCGAGATCGCGCTGCTCAGTGACCACCGTCTCGACCCGGCTCGCCGACAGTCGGATCAGATCGAAGCCGAAACCCGGATCGAGCGGATCGGCGAGCGCGTCGAGGCGTTCGCGAAACAGCCGCGCCATGGTCGCAGTACGCGTCACTGGGCGACCGGCATCGAGCGTGATGGTGCGCACGACGCCATCGGTGCGGAAGAAACTCGCCTCCAGCCGGCGCGCGCCCTTGGCCTGACGCTGCATGGCATCGACCAGCATGGCGCCGAGGCGGTCGAGGGTCGCCGCGATGACTCCATCGGAGGCAACCGGCTCGGCAAAACGCTTCTCCACCAGGTAATCCGGCGCCGGCTTGCGCGGCGAGATCGGCGCGTCGCCGTCCCCCAGCGCCTGCCGCAGCAGCGCGGTGAAGGCGGCGCCGAACCGCGCCGTGATCTCATGGGACTCGCGCGCCGCCACCTCCCCGATGGTCTTCAGCCCGGCACGACGCAGGCCGCGGATCACCGTGTCCTCGGTGCCGAGCGCCACCACCGCCAGCCCCGCGACGGCGGCCGCCTCCTTGCCTTCAGGCACGATCCGGCCGGGAGCGGCGCGCGCCACGGTGCGGGCACAGACCGGCGTCGAGGCCACCGCGGCCGTGACGGCAAAGCCCTGGCGGACCAGCAACGCGGATAATTTCCGCAACAATTCGGCTTCGCCGCCAAACAGATGGGCGCAGCCGGTGATGTCGAGAAACAGGCCATGGGGCGGATCGAGCGCCACCAGCGGCGTGAAGCGATCGCACCAGTCGGCAACGGCATTCAGCGTCCGCAGATCGGCATCTTCATCGGCGTCAAAGACGCGCAGATCGGGGCAGATCGCCCGCGCATTGGCGAGTGGCATGCCGATGGTCAGACCGATGGCCATGGCTTCGGAGTCGCAGGCCGTCAGGCGCAGCGCATTGTTCTCCTTCGCCACCACCACCCAGGGAGCTGGCGACGGCGAAGAGAATAATGGAGGCGAGGCGTCAGCCGGCGCGGCGCCAGATTGCATCGCGGCCCGGGCGAGCTGCCGCCGCAGCCGGTCGATCGGAAGGAAGGGCAGACGCAGACTGAGAATACGTCGCCGGTTCACGGAAGAGACACTCATGACAATTCCATTCCATGATCCACTGGCCGGTCTGGCCGTGACGATTGCGAACCAGGGCGGCTTCGAGCACCGGGCTGCCCCAGGCCTCGCGCAGCGAGGTGACGGGAGAACGCGCGCTGCGCACCACCCAGCGCGTCTCGGCGGTGCTGGCGGCGGGCTGCGCCACGCTGCGCAACAGAAAACAGGTCACGCCGGAGGCCTGGGCGGCGAGCGTCAGCTTGCGGCTGGCGACGAGATCGAGCAGGCGCGTCTCGCCCCAGGCATCCATGACCACGGCGCCCAGCGCGTCGCAGGCCAGCGCATCGGCGGCGACCCGCAGCGCCGTGGCGATATCCTGGGCCCGCACCGTGATGACCCGGCGCGGATCGAGCCCGAGTTCGGAAAAACCCTGCATCGACAATGCGCCCTGCTCCCGGGCGAGGAAGTCCTGGCGGACCCAGAGCAGCGGCCGGTGCAGGGCGGCGCGCCAGGCGAGGCCGGCGGCGAAACCGCTCGCCGCCGCATTGTACCGGCCTTCCATGGCGAAGACCTCGTGCAGCGCCCCGCGCACGAGCCCGCCCTGCAGGACGCTGTCCGCCGCCGCATGGCCGAGCGGCCGGCGCGCCGCCGACGTCGGCTGCAGGCCCGCGGCCTCGAGCCGGCTGATGGTTCCCCGCAGGGACGCAAGGGTGGACGCAAGGGTGCGTGTGCGCGCGCTGGTCATTGCGCCGCTCCTCGAATGGGCCGCCGGATCACCAGTTCATAACCAATGACCCCGCCAATTGTTCATGATATGTTCTTATATAAGACCAAGGCGGCCGGCGGAGTCAAGGCGCTTTCCAGCCGCCGGACCGCAGCGCCGGCGGCGGAACTTCGCCAGGGCGTCGCCGATTGGTGCGACGATAAAGCGAGCGCCTGCCCAACGCCCTGCCGCCGCCAACAAGGAGCCGGTGATGCCGTCATCGCGATCGCGCGCCGCAGCCGCGCTGGAGGACCTACGGCAGGAGGCGCGAGCCTGCCGTGCCTGTCCGCTGTGGAAAAACGCCACCCAGACGGTGTTCGGCGAGGGCCCGGCGCCTGCCCCGGTGATGATGGTCGGTGAACAACCCGGCGACAAGGAAGACCTCGCCGGCAAGCCCTTCATCGGCCCCGCCGGGCTGATGCTCGACCGCGCGCTGGAGGAGGCGCAGATCGACCGCGACAAGGTCTACGTCACCAATGCGGTGAAGCACTTCAAATTCGTGCCCCGCGGCAAGCTGCGGCTGCACCAGAAACCGGCGACGCCGGAGATCAGGGCCTGCCGCCAGTGGTACGAGCGCGAGCGCGCCACGGTGAAACCGAAGCTCGTCGTCGCCCTGGGCGCCACCGCGGCGCAAAGCGTGCTCGGCAAGATCACGCCGATCAACCGCAACCGCGGCCGCCTGATCGCGATCGACGACGGCGCCCAGGCCTTGGTGACGGTGCACCCGTCCTACCTGCTGCGCCTGCCGGACGAAGCCTCACGGGCGCGCGAATATGCCCGCTTCCTCGACGACCTGAAGCTCGTCAGTGATTTCCTGCAGAACGGCCGCCGCGGCGCCGATGCGGCGTGAGGCGATTCGCCAGATGAGACGCCGGATGAACGCTGACTTGCCTGGGTGATGGCTCACGCCGCCAGCGTCGTCTCGACGAGGCGGATCCAGTACGAGGTGCCGTAGAGAATGGCCTCGTCGTTGAAGTCGTAGGCGGGGTGATGCAGGCCGGCGCTGTCGCCGTTGCCGACGAAGATGAAGGCGCCCGGCCGCGCCTGGAGCATATAGGCGAAATCCTCCGCCCCCATGATCGGGGTGGTGTCGGCCACCACCTGGGTGCCGCCGGCGATCTCGTTCGCCACCCGCAGCGCGTTGTCGGTCTCCGCGTCGTGATTGACCAGCACCGGATAACCCTCGGCGATGTCGGCCTCGATGCGGGTGCCGGTGAGCTGGGCAACGCCCGCCGCCACTTCGCGCACCCGCTGCTTGATCAGGTCGCGCACGCCGCCGTCGAGGGCGCGGATGGTGCCGAGCAGTTCCGCGGTCTGCGGGATCACGTTGGTGGTATGGCCGGCATGGAAGCTGCAGATCGACACCACCGCGGACTTGAGCGGGTCGATGGTGCGCGAGACGATGGACTGCAGCGCGGTGACGAGCTGGGCGCCGGCATGCAGCGAATCGACGCCCTTGTGCGGCATGGCGGCATGGGCGCCCTTGCCCTCGATGGTGATCCGCAGCTCGTCCATGGAGGCCATCATGGCGCCGGGCCGGATGGCGAAGCTGCCGAGCGCCAGGCCCGGGATGTTGTGCATGCCGTAGACCTGGTCGATGGCGAAGCGTTCCATCAGCCCGTCCTTGATCATGGCCGCGGCGCCGGCACCGCCCTCCTCGGCCGGCTGGAAGATCACCACCGCCTCGCCGGCGAAATTGCGGGTCTCGGCGAGATAACGCGCGGCGCCGAGCAGCATGCTGGTGTGGCCGTCATGGCCGCAGGCGTGCATCTTGCCGGGCGTCGTCGAGCGATATGGCAGGCCGGTGAGTTCCTCCACCGGCAGCGCGTCCATGTCGGCGCGCAGGCCGATGCCGCGCAGCGTAGCCGCCGGGCGCCGGCCGCGAATGACGCCGACCACGCCGGTGCGGCCCAATCCGGTCACCACCTCGTCGCAGCCGAACGCGCGCAGCCGCTCGGCGACGAAGGCCGAGGTGCGGTCGAGATCGTACATCAGCTCGGGGTGGGCGTGGAGATCGCGGCGCCAGGCGGCGAGGTCCGGCTGCAATTCGGCAACGCGATTGACGATCGGCATGTTTTGTCCCTTGAGCTCGGATCCTGCGTCGCGAGCTGCGGCGCGCAGAATGCAGAATAATGCAGCGGGCAGCCTAACATGCCGAGGCCGCCGGCCCAAGCCTTGGAAAGAGCAAAACAATTTGGCGCCGTGCCGCAAATTCAGGCGCTGTACAGCACGACGCGCCGGCGCTATGGCAACCGGAACAACAGCAACACGTCAATCGGGAATGGAAATGCCGGGGGCCATCGAGGGGGATTTCGACTACATCGTCGTCGGCGCCGGCACCGCCGGCTGCATCGTCGCCAACCGCCTGTCGGCCGATCCCCGCCGCAGGGTGCTGCTGCTAGAGGCCGGCGGCCGCGACAACTGGATCTGGTTTCACATCCCGGTCGGCTACCTCTTCGCCATCGGCAATCCGCGCTCGGACTGGATGTTCCGCACCGAGCCCGAACCCGGCCTCAACGGCCGCTCGCTGGCCTATCCCCGCGGCAAGGTGATCGGCGGCTCGTCCGCCATCAACGCCATGATCTCGATGCGCGGTCAGGCCGCCGACTACGATCATTGGCGCCAGCTCGGGCTCGCCGGCTGGGGCTGGGAGGACGTGCTGCCCGCCTTCCGCCGCCTCGAGGATCACTTCCTCGGCGCGAGCGAGCATCATGGCATCGGCGGCGGCTGGCGCATCGAGGCGCCGCGGCTGTCCTGGCAGGTGCTCGACACCGTGGCCGATGCCGCGGCGCAGATGGGCATCCGGCGCACCGCCGATTTCAACACCGGCGACAACGAAGGCATCGGCTATTTCCACGTCAACCAGAAGCGCGGCCGGCGCTGGTCGTCGGCACGCGGCTTCCTCAAGCCCGCCCTGGGCCGCCCCAACCTGCGGCTCGAGACCGGCGTGCTCGCCGACCGCCTGATCATCGAGAACGGCCGCGCGGTGGGCGTGCGCTTCATCCAGGACGGCGTGCCGCGCGAGGCCCGCGCCAGGGGCGAGGTCGTCCTGTGCTCGGGCTCGATCGGCTCGGTCCAGGTGCTGCTGCGCTCGGGCGTCGGCCCGCAGCAATTCCTCGCTGCCGCCGGCATCGACCCCGTCGTCGCCCGCGACGGCGTCGGCCGCAACCTCCAGGACCATCTCCAGCAGCGCGCGATCTACAAGGTCCACGGCATCCGCACGCTCAACGAGACCTACTGGTCGCTGGCGCGCCGCGGCCTGATGGGCCTCGACTACCTGCTGCGCCGCCGCGGCCCCCTGACCATGGCGCCGTCCCAGCTCGGCATCTTCACCCGCTCCGATCCGCGCCAGGAGCGCGCCAACATCCAGTTTCACGTCCAGCCGCTGTCGCTCGACAAGTTCGGCGATCCGCTGCATCGCTTTGCGGCGATCACGGTCGCGGCCTGCAACCTGCGGCCGACCTCGCGCGGCGTCATCCGCCTGCGCGACGCACGGCCCGACAGCGCGCCGATCATCGCCCCGAATTATCTCGCCACGCCGGAAGACCGCCAGGTCGCCGCCGACGCGATCCGCGTCACCCGCCGCCTGATGAAGCAGCCGGCGCTCGCCCCCTATACGCCGGAGGAATATCTGCCGGGGCCGGGCGTCGGCGACGACGATGCTTCGCTCGCCAAGGCCGCCGGCGATATCGGCACCACCATCTTCCACCCGGTCGGCACCGCCAGGATGGGCCGCCCCGACGATCCGCTCGCCGTGGTCGACGAGCGGCTGCGGGTGTTCGGCGTCGCGGGCCTGCGGGTGATCGATGCCTCGATCATGCCGACCATCACCTCGGGCAACACCAACACGCCAACCGCGATGATCGCCGAGAAGGGATCGGCGATGATGATCGAGGACGCGCGGCAGGCGTAAGTCTGCGGTCTCCGTGGCCTGGGCGGCCATCGCCTGCATCAGCCCGATCGAGATGGAACTAAAAGCGGGCTGAACCCTGTCCATTTTTTCGGGGGAAGATCACGCCGGTCACGAGACTGCGACTTATCTGGCGCACGTCATTCAAATGCATCACATTAGCGGCGAAATATGGGAGCTCGCCATGACTTCGAATGCCCTCGTCCAAACCCGCATAGATGCGGACGTGAAGGAAAAGGCCACCGCGATTCTGGAAAATATGGGTCTCACTGTATCCGACGCCGTGAGGATCCTGCTGACGCGCACGGCCAACGAAGGGATGCTTCCGCTCGAGCTCGTGCGCAACAGCCAAGCCTACGATAGCTGGTTCCGTGAGAAGGTGCGCCAGGCGCTGGCGGACACCCGGCCCGATCTTGATGATTCAGAGGTCGAAAAGCATTTCGCGCAACGCCGCGCCGCTGCGCTTCGAAAAGCGGCGGAACAAAAACGGTGAAGCTCGTCTGATCGCGCCACGCGCGGTCCGATCGCGACGGTATCTTCAGCTACATCGACGCCGAGAATCCTCGTGCCGCGATTCATGTTGACGAACAGATCGCCGATGCTGCGCGGCGCTTGCTCGACTTTCCCGAAAGCGGTCGACCCGGGCGTGTCGCTGGCACGCGCGAACTGGTCATCTCGCGCACGCCCTACGTCGCGGCCTACCTGGTCGACAGCGATACCGTTCGCATCCTGCGCGTGCTTCATGGCGCGCAGATGTGGCCCGACGAACTCACCAACGACGATTAAGGCCGACTTTGTACAGAACCCTTGTCGGGGCGAGTGCGGTTTGACGACATTGTCGGTCGCGTGGACCGGGGCTGGTTCCCTTCTGCGGCTTTTCTCGCCGCTTCGGGGATTATGCAGCGACACAGTTCAGCTTACAGTCCCGGTGATCGATGCCTCGATCGTGCCCACCATCACCTCTGGCAACACCAACACGCCGACCGCCATGATCGCCGAGAAGGATCAGCGATGATGATCGAGGACGCGCGGCAGGCATAAGTCTGCGCCCCTTCCCCCTCCCCGCGCGCTCGTCGCCTCGCCCCACGAAAGCGCTATCGCATGAACCTCCTCCGAATTGATGGACACCTGTAGTAGGCTCAGAGAGCCAGGAGGTGTCGGATGGAAACACGTCAACGTCGGTCGTTTACGGACGACTACAAGCGGCAAGCGGTCGATCTGGTCGCTTCGAGCGGCCGCTCGATCGGGTCGGTGGCCAAGGAGCTTGGCCTGCGCGATTCCGTGTTGCGGCGCTGGGTTGAACTTCGTGGGGCTGGGCGAGAACCGACGGCGGCGGCGCGGCGCCCCACAACGCAGGCGACGCTGCCGTCGGCGGATCACGCGGCAGAGATCGCTCGTTTGCAGCGAGAGAACGAGCGGCTGCGCATGGAGCGCGACATTTTAAAAAAGTCGATCGCGATCTTTGCTGGAGTTCCGAAATGAGATTCCGCTTCATCGAAGATCGCCGCGCCGACTATCCGGTAAGACTCATGTGCGACGTGCTCGAGGTATCGCCGGCCGGCTATTATGCTTGGCGCTCGCGCCCGCAGAGCCGGCGGACCGCTGCCAATCGTGAGCTCCTGGACGACATCCAACAGGTCCATCGCGACAACCACGGGCGCTACGGCAGCCCGCGTATCCATGAAGAACTGAAGGCTCAGGGCCATGGGGTGAGCCGTGGCCGTATCGAACGATTGATGCGCCATCACGGGATCAGGGCCATCATGGCGCGGCCGCGCCGGGTGCGGACCACCGACAGCCGGCACGATCTCCCGATCGCTCCAAACCTGCTCGACCGCAACTTCATCGCCGACGCGCCGAACCGGATTTGGCTGGCCGACATCACCTATGTAGAGACCGATCAGGGCTGGCTCTATCTGGCCACCGTCATGGATCTCTACAGCCGCAAAATCGTCGGCTGGGCGATGGAGGATCATCTACGCACCGACCTGCCGTTGGCCGCATTGAAGATGGCCATCGCGGCGCAGCGGCCTGGTCCAGGCCTGATCCACCATTCCGATCGCGGCGTTCAATATGCCTCGGCCGATTACCGAAAGATGCTCCAGTCCGCAGGCTTCAGGGCCTCGATGAGCCGCAAGGGCAACTGCTACGACAACGCTCCGATGGAGAGCTTCTTCCACACGCTCAAAACCGAGCTCGTCCATCACCGCCACTATGCGACACGCGAGGAGGCCAGACGGGATATCTTTGCCTATATCGAGGGCTTCTATAATCGTATCCGTCGCCATTCGGCCATCGGCTACATCAGCCCGATCGCGATGGAACTAAAAGCTGCTTAACCCTGTCCATTTTTTCGGGGGAAGATCAGCATTCACACATCAAAAAAGAGATTCTGATTTCAATAGCTTGCTGAAGCAGATCCTGGGAGCGCGCCACGCTGGCGGTCCTCAGGAAGCGCTTCGACTCCCACCTCGTCGTCACCGGGCTTGTCATCGCAAGTCGGACCTATCCGACTTGCGACATTCAAGAAGGACGCAACTCGGCTGCGCCGAGTTGCTATGGACCTCGCTTAGGGAGGCACTGCGCCCCTCATCGGGGTGGCCGGGACCGGTCTTCGCCTTCGGCTTCGACCCGGCACAAGGCTGGGCGCGCCGAAGCTTCGTAGCGAAGGCGGCAAGCCCGGCCACGACGAAAGAAAGGTTGAATGAGTCGCTTTCCCGGCAGCGAAGCAAATGGGCGAATACGATAGGGTCAAGCCGGGCGACGACAACCCCGGGTGTGGCGGTCGCGCATATATGTGAATCTGAAAGCGGCGAACAGCGGGCAGATCATCGTCCCGGCCGGTCACGCGGCGAGCTCACCCCCAGCATGCATCACTGTCGACTCAACGCCCCTCGAACAGCTCGGCGTGGCGGCCGGCCAGGGGCAAAGCGGGTGGTCTCCAAGCGGAAGCACCCCCGCCGCCCCACCACGTCATCGCACCCCCGCCGCCAAGTCTCTCGCCGTGGCCACCTCGCCTCTCGGTGCCCTAATAGTTTGTCGCAGTCTTCTCGTTCGGAATGCCGTCAATCGGGCATTCGGCCGTTCCCGCGGTCGAGCGGGTCAATCCCTCGACCATCTCGCGCGTGCCTTCGGGGTCCGCGATCCACTTCGCATAGAAGTCGTAGGGACAGGCCGCGAGGCCTTTCGCGCTCTCGCCGGAATTGATCGTGCCGGTGTAGCCGCGATGCAGCAGCTTGAACAGGTGATTCTGCGACTGGTTGTTGCGGCGCGCGTCGCGGATCAGGCTCTTTGACAAGGCCGCGTATTGGATGCCGTATTCCTCCTCGCCGGTCTCGCCCAAGGTGCGGCCATCGAAGCCGATGATCGCGGAGTGACCGAAATACGAGTAGACGCCGTCGAAGCCGGCGGCATTGGCGACCGCGACATAGACGTTGTTGGCCCAGGCCATCGCCTTGGATATCAGCACCTGCTGCTCCTTGGCCGGATACATGTAGCCCTGGCAACGCACGATCAGCTCGGCGCCCTTCATAGCGCAGTCGCGCCAGATCTCCGGAAAATTGCCGTCGTCGCAGATGATCAGGCTGACCTTCAGGCCCTTCGGACCATCGGACACGTAGGTGCAATTGCCCGGATACCAGCCTTCGATCGGCACCCAGGGCATGATCTTGCGATACTTCTGAACAATCTCGCCCTTGTCGTTCATCAGGATCAAGGTGTTGTACGGCGCCTTGTGCGGATGCTCCTCATGGCGCTCGCCCGTGAGCGAGAACACGCCCCACACCTTCGCCTTGCGGCAGGCCTCGGCGAAGATCGCCGTCTCCTCGCCCGGCACCTGCGAGGCGGTATCGTACATCTCCTTGGAGTCGTACATGATGCCGTGGGTCGAATATTCCGGGAAAATCACCAGGTCCATGCCCGGCAGGCCGAGCTTCATGCCGACGACCATGTCGGCGATCTTGCGGGCGTTGTCGAGCACCTCGGCCTTGGTGTGCAGCCGCGGCATCTTGTAATTGACGACTGCGACGCCGACCGTGTCGTTGCTCGAAGAAATGTCACCGTGAAGCATTTGAACGCCTTTCCGTTCCAGTTTGGATCTACCGTCAATCGAACGGCCACGCGTGTCAGTGGCTGATCATCCAGGGCCGCGCCGTCGGGAAGCCGACGGCACCGCTCCTGCTTTTCGCGACGAGCCGTCCCGCTTTCTTGCTGCCCGTGGCGCAACAGCCGCAGCGGGGGCCGTGGTCGGCCTTGTACTGGTCGAGCGTCTTCGGCGCGTGGCGGCTGCGCTCGTTCGTGGCGTGCGCCTTGCGCCTGTCCGCAGGCATGCAGACGAACGCCGGCGCCGTGAGGATCACGCGCGGTGATTCCATCTCGCACCGCGGGCAGACCTGCGGCGCGTCGCATTCGGCCATCGGCCGCATGTCCGTGAACGGGCCGCAGGCGTCGCAGAGATATTCATAGACCGGCATTGGATTTGTCCTTGCGCAATGGCGGATGAGCGGCGAATGCAGGGCGCGAAAGCCGTCGCCGCCCCTGCCCCGTCACGCAGCACTCACTTGTCCGGCGAGATCGGCATCTGGATGTCGCCCTTGATGTGCTGCACCGGACCGGCCGAGGACGGCATGATGTCGAAATCGAAGATCTCGGTCGGCAGCCACAGCGTAGCGCAGGCGTTGGGCACGTCGACGACGCCCGAGATGTGGCCCTGGCACGGCGCGGTGCCGAGGATCGAATAGGCCTGGGCGCCGGAATAGCCGAACTTCTTCAGATACTCGATCGCGTTCAGGCAGGCCTGGCGATAGGCGATGTGAACGTCGAGGTAATGCTGCTTGCCGGCCTCGTCGACCGAGATCCCCTCGAAGATCAGGTAGTCCTTGTAGTTCGGAGTGATCGGCGACGGCTTGAACACCGGGTTCTTGATGCCGTATTTCGCCACGCCGTCCTTGATGACATCGACCTTGATATGCAGCCAGCCGGCCATCTCGATGGCGCCGCAGAAGGTGATCTCGCCGTCGCCCTGACTGAAGTGCAGATCGCCCATCGATAGTCCACCGCCCGGCACATAGACCGGGAAGTAGATTTTCGACCCGCGCGAGAGATCCTTGATGTCGCAATTGCCGCCATGCTCGCGCGGCGGCACCGTGCGCGCGCCTTCGAGGCCGATCCTGGCCTTGGCGTCGCCCTTGGCCTGGCCGGCATGTGCGGTCGGCGCGAACGGCGGATTGGCGAGTCCGGGGACACGGGTCGGATTGGACGCGATCAGTTCCGCCTCGCGTGCGTTCCAGGCCGCCAGCATCTTCGGATCGGGCAGACAACCGATCAGTCCGGGATGGATCATGCCAGCGAAATTCACGCCGGGCACGTGACGCGACAACGTATAGAGGCCCTTGATGTCCCAGATCGACTTCTGCGCCAGCGGGAAATGGTCGGTCAGGAAGCCGCCGCCATTCTGCTTCGAGAAGAAGCCGTTGAAGCCCCACAGGCTCTCCTTCAACGGACCGACATCGAGCAGGTCGACCACCAGGAGATCGCCGGGCTCGGCGCCCTTGACGCCGATTGGGCCGGACAGGAAGTGCACGATCGAGAGGTCGATGTCGCGCACGTCATCGGCGGAATCGTCGTTCTTGATGAAGCCGCCGGTCCAGTCATAGGTCTCGATGATGAAATCGTCGCCCGGACGGACCCACTCGACGATCGGGATGTCGGGATGCCAGCGGTTGTGGACCTTGTCGTTTTCATAGACCGACCTGGTGAGATCGACCTTGATCAGTGTCTCCGGCATCGAGATGCTCCCCTTGGTTGACTGGCTGAGGCTAGACTGAGAGGTATTTCGAGATCTGCGCGGCATCGACGCTGTCGCGCGGATCATCGCGCACGATCTCGCCGTTCTCGATCACGAGCACGCGGTCGGCGATGTCTAGCGCAAAGCTCATGACCTGCTCGGAGACCACGATCGACAGCCCGCGCTCGTCGCGAATGCGTCTGAGGGTCTTGGCAATGTCCTTGATGATCGACGGCTGGATGCCCTCGGTCGGCTCGTCCAGCAGCAGCACCTTCGGCCTCGTCGCGAGCGCGCGCGCGATGGCCAATTGCTGCTGCTGCCCACCGGAGAGATTGCCGCCGCGGCGGTTCTTCATCTCCAGCAGCACCGGGAACAGCTCATAGATATCGCCGGGCACTTCCGAGCCGCCGGACACCACAAGGCCGGTCTCGATATTCTCCTTCACCGTCATGGTCGAGAAGATCATGCGACCCTGCGGCACGTAGGCGAGGCCTTTGGCGACGCGATCATAGCTCGGCAGCGCGCCGAGCTCGGCGCCGTCCACCGTCACCGAGCCGCTGCTGGCCGGCACGATCCCCATCAGCGACTTCATCAGCGTCGTCTTGCCCATGCCGTTGCGGCCCATGATCGCGACGATCTCGCCCGGCGCCACCGAGACGTTGACGCCGTGCAGCACCTCGCTCTGGCCGTAGGCAACGTGGAGATCATTGATAGCCAGCATGAACAGGCTCCTTAATGGCCGAGGTAGACTTCGATCACCCTGGGATCGTTCTTGACATGCTCCATGGTGCCCTCGGAGAGGATCTGGCCCTGGTGCAGAACGGTGACCTTGTGGGCGATTTCCTCGACGAACTTCATGTCATGCTCGATGACCAGCACGGAGCGATTTCTGATGATGCGGTTGAGCAGTTCGGCGGTCTTGGCGCGCTCGCTGACGCTCATGCCGGCGACCGGCTCGTCCAGCATCAGCAGATCCGGATCCTGGATCAGCAGCATCCCGATTTCGAGCCACTGCTTCTGGCCGTGACTGAGCAGCGCCGCGCGCATGTCGAGGCGGTCCTTAAGGAAGATCATCTCCGCGACTTCGTGGACACGCTCGCGCACGGCGGCATCTCGGGTGAAGGTCAACGCACCGAAGACGGTGCGTCCGCACGGAAAGGAGATCTCGAGGTTCTCGAACACGGAGAGATCATCGTAGATCGACGGCGTCTGGAACTTGCGGCCGACGCCGGCCTTCACGATCTCGTTCTCCTTCAGCTTGGTCAGATCCTTACCGCGGAACTCGATCGAGCCCGACGTGGCTTTGGTCTTGCCGCAGATCAGGTCGAGGACCGTCGTCTTGCCCGCGCCGTTGGGACCGATGATGACGCGGATCTCGTTTTCCTCGACATAGAACGACAGATCGTTGACCGCCTTGAACCCGTCGAAGGACACCGTGAGCGCTTCGACCGACAGCAGGAACGGTTTGGGAAGTTGACCGATCAGCATGACGTCCTCCTCATTCGGCCAGCGCGCCGTCGGAGACCGATTTGTCGGTCCAGCCGGCGCCGGACTTCGGCTTGCGCGAGGCGATCAACCGATCGATCCGCGGCTGAACATAGTCCTGCCAGAGACCGGCAAGGCCGTTGGGGAAGGCGAGAACGACGGCGATGAACAATGCGCCCAGGCCGAACAGCCAGAGCTCTGGAAACGATTCGGAAAGGCTGGTCTTGGCGAAGTTGACGAGCATGGCACCATAGACAGCGCCGAGGATCGAAAGCCGGCCGCCGACCGCCGTATAGATCACCATCTCGATCGACGGCACGATTCCGACGAACGACGGCGACATGAATCCGACATTGAGCGCGAACATGGCCCCGCCGATCGCGGCGAACACCGCGGCGATGCAGAAGGCAAAGATCTTGAAATTTGCGACGCTGTAGCCGGAGAAGCGGACGCGGTCTTCCTGATCGCGCATCGCGACCAGGATGCGGCCGAGCTTCGAATGCCTGACGAACTGTGCGATGAAGATGCAGACGAACAGGCAGCCGACCTCGACGAAATAGAGGACCGTCTTGGCGTGGTCGGGACGGATGTCCCAGCCCTTGAGCGTTCGCAGGTCGGTCATGCCGTTGATGCCGCCCGTGTAGCCCTGCTGACCGACGATCAGGATGGTCAGGATCGCGGCGACCGCCTGCGTGATGATCGCGAAATAGGTGCCGCCGACGCGGCGCTTGAACATGGCGGCGCCGATGATCAGGGCAAAGATGCCCGGCACCAAGACGACGGCGACGATGGTGAAGGAAAGGCTGTGGAACGGCTTCCAGAAGAACGGCAGCGCGGTGATCTGATTCCAGTCCATGAAGTCGGGGATGCCCGGGGTCGACTGGATCTTCGTGTTCTCGACGCTGGATGCCTCGAGCTTCAAGAACATCGCCATGCAGTAGCCGCCGAGGCCGAAGAACACGCCCTGCCCCAGGGTGAGAATGCCGCCATAGCCCCAGCAGATCACCAGCCCCAGCGCGACGAAGGCGTAAGTGAGATATTTGGCGATCAGATTGAGTCTGAACACGTCGAGACAGAGCGGCAGGATCACGACGAGCAAGGTAGCGAGCACCAGGATGCCGATCAGCTCCGAACGCGTGATGAAGCGACTGTCGTTCATGGATTGATCCCCCGGCTTATTTGCGGACCTTGAGAGCGAACAGCCCCTGCGGCCGCAGCATCAGAATTCCGACCACCGCGAGCAGCGTCAGCACCTTCGCCATCGATCCCGACGTGAAGAACTCGAGCGTCGACTGCGTCTGCGAGATCGAGAATGCCGATGCGATGGTGCCGAGCAGGCTGGCAGCGCCGCCGAACACGACGACCAGGAAGGTGTCGACGATGTAGAGCTGGCCCGAGGTCGGCCCGGTCGAGCCGATCATGGTGAAGGCGCTGCCGGCGACGCCGGCGATGCCGCAGCCGAGCGCAAAGGTGTAGCGATCGACTTTCGCGGTGTTGATGCCGACGGCGCCCGCCATGACGCGGTTCTGCACGACGGCGCGCACCTGGCGGCCCCAGCGCGACCTGAACATGACGTAGGCGACCGCAATCGTGATCAGCACGGTCAGGCCCATGACGAAGACGCCGTTGATCGGAACCTCGATCGAGTCGGTGACGTGCAGCGATCCCAGCATCCACTGCGGAAGCTCGACACCGACTTCGCGCGCACCGAAGATCGAGCGATAGGCCTGCTGCAGCATCAGGCTGAGGCCCCAGGTCGCAAGCAGCGTATCGAGGGGCCGCTTATAGAGATGCCGGATCACGACCCATTCCACCACCATCCCCAGCGCGCCGGAGGCCAGGAAGGCCAGGATCATCGCGAGGAAGAAGTAGCCGCCGAACAGGCCCGGCAGATAGGACTGGAAGGCGTTCGACGTCATCCAGGTGACGTAGGCGCCGAGGATCATGAATTCGCCATGCGCCATGTTGATGACGTTCATCTGGCCGAAGATGATCGCAAGACCGAGCGCCATCAGCACATAGACGGAAAACAGGATCAGGCCGGCAAAGCCCTGCATCACGAAGATGGAGCCCAGATCACCAATCGAATAGTCGCCAAACATCGATGCTTCTCCGCCGGGATGAAGGTCCCGCGTCGCGAAACAAATCGCGACGCGGGGGCGTGACGCGTGGAGCGACGCTCCACGCCAGGGAGCTCTTGCTCGCCGGACGATCGCGGTGCGCGACGCGCTTACTGGTAGCCCTTCGGGAACGGGTCGGGCTCGACGAGATCCGCGGTCTCGTAGATCAGCTCGAACTGGCCATCGAGCCTGGCGCGGCCGACGCGGGTCTTCGACCAGAGGTGATGGTTTTCGTGGATGCGCACATAGCCTTCGGGCGCACCCTTGAATTCCACGCCCGGCGAGGCGGCTGCGATCTTGTCGACGTCGAAGCTGCCGGCCTTCTCGACCGTCAGCTTCCACAGCCACGGGCCGAGATAAGCGGCCTGCGTCACGTCGCCGATTACGGTCTTCTCGCCCCAGCTCTTCTTGAAGGCGGAGACGAAGGCCTTGTTGTTGGCGTTGTCGAGCGACTGGAAGTACTTCATGCAGGCATAGGCGCCGGCGATATTCTCGCCGCCGATGCCATCGATCTCGTCTTCGGTCACCGAGATCGTCAGCAGCGCCTGCTTGGACAGATCGATGCCGGCCGCCTTGAGCTGCTTGTAGAAGGCGACGTTCGATCCGCCGACCACGTCGGTGAAGATCACGTCGGGCTTGGTCAGCTTGATCTTGTTGATCACCGAATTGAACTGGGTGCTGCCGAGCGCGTAATACTCCTCGCCGACGACCTTGCCCTTGAGCACGTTCTCGACGTGCTTGCGCGCGATCTTGTTCGAGGTGCGCGGCCAGATGTAGTCCGAGCCGATGAAGAAGAACGACTTCGCGCCCTTTTCCTTGGCGATCCAGTTCAGGCCGGCGAGAATCTGCTGGGTGGCCTCTTGGCCGGTGTAAATGACGTTCTTGGACTGCTCGAGACCTTCATAGAAGGTCGGGTAGTAGAGCATGCCGTTGTACTGCTCCACGACCGGCAGCACCGCCTTGCGCGACGCCGAGGTCCAGCAGCCCATGATCGCCGCGACCTTGTCGTTGACGAGAAGCTTCTTGGCCTTCTCGGCGAAGGTCGGCCAGTCGCTGGCGCCGTCTTCCTGGATGAACTTGATCTTGCGCCCGAGCACGCCGCCGGCGGCGTTGATCTGCTCGATCGCGAGCTTCTCGGCCTCGATCGAGCCGGTTTCCGAGATCGCCATCGTGCCGGTGGCCGAATGCAGGATGCCGACGGTGACTTCAGTATCGGTCACCGCAAGTCCCGTGGTGTTGACCGCGGACGTTGCCAGCGCCTGCGCAAAGGAGGAACGCGGAAGCATCGTCAAGGCAGGAATAGCCGCCATTCCCATCAGCAGCTTGCGGCGGAATGCCGACTGCAAGCCGTCGTTTGTTTCGCCAGACATGAGCACCCCATCGGTTCGAGAACGCGCTTATTTGTCAGGCGAGGATTGCCCGGAATTGTGCACCCCACGGATACGCAAGATCGCGTATATTGCACCGCAAAACAGCGACGTAGGCTTCTGGTACGGGATTTGCTGACGAATTTGCCGGCGACCTGAAGGATCGGTCGCTTGCAGCGGGGAGCACGGAAGTGGCAGGGCTGCAGCGAATAGACCGCGTCAGGCGCCAGTACAATCAATGGGTCGCCAACCAGACGCTGGAAGACTACGCGCTACGCTTCACCGCCAAGAGTTCGCGGCGCTGGTCCGCCGCCCGCGTCGCCAACACCGCCCTCGGCGCGATCTCGTTTTTGGCGCTGGAAGCGATCGGCGGCACCATTACACTGAACTACGGTGCCGCCAACGCGACCGCCGCCATCCTGGTCGTCAGCGTCATCATCTTCTGCTGCGGGCTGCCGATCGCCTATTATGCCGCAAAATGCGGCATCGACATCGACCTGCTGACCCGGGGCGCCGGCTTCGGCTATATTGGCTCGACCATCACTTCCCTGATCTACGCCTCCTTCACCTTCATCTTCTTCGCGTTCGAGGCGGTCATTCTCGCCGCCGCCCTGGAGATGTGCTTCGGCATCCCGCGGCCGCTCGGCTATCTCGTCAGTGCGATCGTCATCGTTCCGCTGGTGACCTACGGCATCACCCTGATCAGCCGCTTCCAGCTCTGGACGCAGCCGCTGTGGGTCGTCCTTCACGTCCTCCCCTTCCTGGCGATCGCCTATGCAAACCCGCATTCCTTCACCGAGTGGCGAAAATTCGCCGGCGAGCATGGCGATCCCGGCGGCCATCTCGACCTCTTGTTGTTCGGCACGGCCGCCTCGGTGGTGTTTTCCCTGGTGGCGCAGATCGGCGAGCAGGTCGACTTCCTGCGCTTTCTGCCGCGCGACGGCCGGACCTCGCGGGCCTCGTGGTGGATCGCCCTGCTCGGTGCCGGTCCCGGCTGGATCATCTTCGGCGCGCTCAAACTGCTGGTCGGCTCCTTCCTCGCCTATTTCGCGCTGAGCCACGGCGTTGCGATCGACCAGGCCGCCGAGCCCGCGACCATGTATCTCGAAGCATTCCGCTACGTGCTGTCGCAACCGGACCAGGCGCTGGCGCTCACCGGCACCTTCGTCATTCTCTCCCAGGTCAAGATCAACGTCACCAACGCCTATGCCGGCTCGATCGCCTGGTCGAACTTTTTCTCGCGGCTGACGCATAGCCATCCGGGACGCGTGGTCTGGCTGGTGTTCAACGTCACGGTGGCGCTGCTGCTGATGGAAATCGGCGTCTACAAGGCGCTGGAGCAGACGCTGGCGCTCTACTCCAATGTCGCGATCGCCTGGGTCGGCGCGCTGGTCGCCGATCTCGTCATCAACAAGCCGCTCGGCCTGCGCCCGCAGCAGATCGAGTTCAAGCGGGCCCATCTCTACGACATCAACCCGGTCGGCGTCGGCGCCATGACGATCGCGACCATCGCCTCGATCAGCGCATTTTACGGCCTGTTCGGTCCGTCCGCGAAGGCGCTGTCCGCCTTCGTCGCGCTCGCGGCGGCCTTCGTCTCGGCACCGCTGATCGCATGGGCGACCGACGGCAAATACTACATCGCCCGCAAGCCGAAGCGGAGCTGGCAGAACGTCGAGGCGATCCAGTGCTGTATCTGCGAACATTCGTTCGAGCCGGAGGACATGGCCTCCTGCCCCGCCTATGCCGGACCGATCTGCTCGCTGTGCTGTTCGCTCGATGCCCGCTGCCACGATCTCTGCAAGCCGCACGCGCGGGCCGGCGCGCAGGTATCGGAGACGTTCGGCAAGTTGATGCCCGAGGCGATCCAAGCGCGGATCAACTCGCAGTTCGGACGCTATCTCGGCGTATTCGCGGTCTCGGCCGGCCTGGTGGGGCTGACGCTGGGGCTGATCTACCTGCAGACATCGACGACCGCGCACGCCGACGCGCTGCTGGCGGATGTGCTGTGGAAGGTGTTTTTCGCGCTCATCATCATCATCGGCGTCGTCGCCTGGCTGTTCGTGCTGGCGCAGCAGAGCCGCCGTGCCGCGGAAGAGGAAACACGGCGGCAGACCACGCTGCTGATCCAGGAGATCGAGGCGCACAAGCGCACAGATGCGCAATTGCAGCGCGCCAAGGAGGTCGCCGAATCCGCCAACCTTGCCAAAAGCCGCTACGTCGTCGGCCTGAGCCATGAGCTGCGCTCGCCGCTGAACGCGATCTCCGGCTATGCGCAGCTCCTGGAGCAGGACACCAGCCTGCAGGCCCGCCCGCGCGATCAGGTGCGCGTCGTCCGCCGCAGCGCAGACCACCTCTCCGGACTGATCGACGGCATTCTGGACATCTCGAAGATCGAAGCGGGACGACTTTATCTGTCGCGCGACGAGGTCCGCTTCAGCGATTTCCTCGATCAGCTCGTCGGCATGTTCCGCGTTCAGGCGATGGCCAAGGGCATCGAGTTCGTGTTCAAGCGTCCTGCGGTGCTGCCTGTCGTGGTCTATGCCGACGAGAAGCGGCTGCGACAGATCCTGATCAATCTGTTGTCGAACGCGATCAAGTTCACGCCGGCCGGCTGTGTGCAATTCGTGGTGCATTACCGCAGCCCGGTCGCCGAGTTCGAGGTGACCGACACCGGGCCCGGCATCCGGGCGGACGATCTCGAGCGCATCTTTGCCCCCTTCGAGCGCGGCGCACTCGGCGTCTCGCAGCCGCAGACCGGCACCGGCCTCGGACTGACGATCAGCCGGCTGCTCGCCGGCGTCATGGGCGGCGACATCAAGGTGACGAGCACGGTCGGCCTCGGCAGCACATTCCGCGTCAAGCTGCTGCTCTCCGAGGTGACAAATCCGAGGTGCGACGCTCCGGTGGAAGCGCCGATCTACGGCTATCTCGGCCCGCGCAAGACCATTCTGATCACCGACGACGATCCGACCCATCGCGACCTGCTGCGCGAGGTGCTGGCGCCGCTCGGCTTCATCCTGCTCAGCGCGCCCGACGGTCCCGGCTGCCTTGCGCTGGCGCAGCACTGCCGGCCCGATCTGTTCCTGCTCGACATCTCGATGGCCGGCATGGACGGCTGGACGGTCGCGGAGACGCTACGCGCCAACGGCCATCACCAGGCGCGGATCCTGATGGCGTCGGCGAGCGCGATCGAGGCGCATGGCGCGCCGCTGGCGCAGCCGTTCCACGACGGCTATCTGATGAAGCCGATCGACATCCCGCGCCTCCTGGAAACCATCCGCCAACTGCTCAGGATCGAGTGGCAATACGAGGCCGGCCAGGTCGCCGTGCCACTCTGGCGGCCGGACAGCGGCTCGCGGCCGCCGGTGAAATATATCGAGGAACTGATCGGCCTCGGCCACCTCGGCTATGTCAGGGCGATCCAGCTCAAGCTCGACGAGATCGGCAACAAGCACCCCGAGCATGCCGATTTCGTATCGCAGATGCGCTCGGTGATCGACCGTTTCGATCTCGACCAATACATGGCGACGTTGAAGACATTGCACGCCCATGACCATTGACCCAAAAAAACGCGACGTCGCCCTCGTCGTCGACGATTCTCCCGAGACGCTCCGGCTGCTCACCGACGCGCTCGACGGCGCCGGGATGACCGTCATGGTCGCGCTCGATGGCCTCGCAGCGATGCGGATCGTCGATCAGATCACACCGGACATCGTGCTGCTCGATGCGGTGATGCCCGGCATGGACGGATTCGAGACCTGCAAGCGGCTGAAGCGGGATGCCGGCCTGGGTACGGTGCCGATCATCTTCATGACGGGTCTCGCCGAAACCGAGCACCTCGTCCGCGGGCTGGAGGCCGGCGGCGTCGACTATGTGACGAAGCCGGTCGCGATCGAGGAGATGCTGGCGCGGATCCGCGTTCACCTCGCCAATGCAAGGATGACCCTCAGCGCCCGCGCCGCCCTCGACGTCTCCGGCCGCTACCTGCTCGCGGTCGACAATGCCGGCCAGCTGCTCTGGGCGACGCCGCAGGCGCAAAAGCTGCTGTCGGACACGCTCGCCGGCGCCGCTGACGATTTCTCCCTGCCCGACCCGATGCCGCAATGGCTCGATGAGGTGCAGAAAGGCAATTCAGCGGCCAAGACCGCAACCATGGCGTCGTTTCCCGGCAAGGAGCAATTGCGGCTGCAATACATGGGCAAGCTCGGCGCCAACGAATTCCTGCTGCGGCTCGCCAAGGACACCGGCGGCGATGCGCCGGCGGAATTTTCCAGAGAGCTCGGCCTGACCACGCGCGAAGGCGAAGTGCTGTCCTGGATATCCAAAGGAAAGACCAATCGGGATATCGCCCAGATCCTGGGGTTGAGCCCCCGCACCGTCGACAAGCACCTCGAGCAAATCTATTCCAAGCTCGGCGTCGAGAATCGCACCGCGGCGGCCGCCGTCGCGGTCAAGGCGAGAAACCTGAAGCAATGATCCTGGAGGCCGCGTAGGCGGCTCACCTTGCGCGCGCGGCCGAAGTGCTGGTGAAGTCCGCCAGGCGAACGCCGCGCGACGACATTGTCGGTCGCGTGGACCGGGGCTGGTTCCCTTCGGCGGCTTTTCTCGCCGCTTCGGGGACTATGCAGCGACACATTTCAGTTTACAGTCCCGGTGATCGATGCCTCGATCATGCCGACCATCACCTCGGGCAACACCAACACGCCGACCGCGATGATCGCCGAGAAGGGATCGGCGATGATGATCGAGGATGCGCAGCAGGCGTAAGACTGCGCCCCTTCCCCCCCCCCCGCGCGCTCGTCTCCTCGCCCCGCAAAAGCGAGGGAGAAGTGACGACTCTGCCGCGCCGCTTCTTCACCTCGCGCCACGGCATGCTGGCCTCCCGGAGCCTGTCCATGCCTTCGATGTGTTACCCGTGTCTCCGAACACCCGTTACCCATCTCTCCGGTCCGTACACTGCGCCGGGCAACGACAACGGAAGGTGTGGCTCACGCGCCGCCGACGTCGTGCGATGCGCCGCTACGCCCTTCCACCGTCATCCCCGCGCAAGCGGGGATCCAGTATTCCGCGAGGGTGCGAAAGGGCAGGACGGTGCGTCGGCATTCCATCGATGGCGACCTCGAGCACCGCCATCAACGACACGGAGTACTGGGTCGCCCGGTCAAAGCCGGGCGACGACAACGGAGTGTGTGGCTCGCGCGCCCGCGGGGCGAGGTCGGACCGCGTCAGCGGTCCGGTTGAGGGGCAAGCCGCGGCACGGCCGCACTTGTTGGTTGTGACGACACGAACCGCACCCGACGCGGGAAACGATGCATGTTGCCGCATGCGGTTCATGCGTCCACGCTGCCGCGACATCACACCATCATTGAGACACATCAAGGTCGCCATGGCCGGCCGGTGGAATGGATAGCCGACCCGATGCGCCGGGGGGCGGGGGCATTCACCAATCAAGGGCGACGCCATGAGCAAGACCGTCTCCACTTCACCCAGCCATGCCGACATTCGGGTGCATCGCGCCGACATCAAGGCCTATCTGGTCGGCGGCGGCATCGCTTCGCTGGCCGCAGCCGCCTTCCTGATCCGCGACGGCGACCTGCTCGGTCACAACATCGTCATTCTCGAGGACAGCGACACGCTCGGCGGCAGCCTCGACGGCGCCGGCTCACCGCAGGCCGGCTATGTCCTGCGCGGCGGCCGCATGTTCGAGAGCAAATACCAGTGCACCTACGACCTGTTCTCCTCGGTCCCGACCCTCGACAAGTCGCGGACCGTCACCCAGGAGATCTTCGCCTGGAACGAGACCATGAAGACCTCGTCGAAGGCGCGTCTGGTGCGCGGCGGGCGCACCATCGACGCCCCGGACTACGGCCTCTCCGAAGCTCACGTCTTCGCCCTCGCCAAGCTCGGGATCGAACCGGAAAGCGCGCTCGGCAACAGCCGCATCAGCGACCGCTTCGACGAGGCCTTCTTCCGCACCAATTTCTGGCTGATGTGGTGCACCACCTTCGCCTTCCAGCCCTGGCACAGCGCCGTCGAGCTCAAGCGCTACCTGCTGCGCTTCAGCCACATGGTGGAAGGCTTCAACCGGCTGCGCGGCATCATGCGCACGGTCTACAACCAGTACGACTCCCTGGTCCTGCCGCTGCACAAATGGCTCGACGAGCGCGGGGTCGAATTCCGCCGCAACACCCGCGTCACCGACATCGTCACGGCGACCGACGGCGCGGCCACGCGCATCGAGCGGCTCCTGTGCCGGCGCGACGGCAAGGACGTCGAGATCGCCGTCAGCCCCCAGGACCTCGTGATCGTCACGCTCGGCTCGATGACCGATGCCTCCAGCCTCGGCGACACCGACCATGCGCCGGTGATGAAGACCAAGGCCGACGGCGGCGCATTCAAATTGTGGGAGACGATGGCGGCCGGCCGCCCCGAATTCGGCCGTCCCGCCGTGTTCGCCGACCACATCGACGAATCCAAATGGGTGTCCTTCACGGCGACCCTGCGCGACCCGACCTTCTTCCGGATCGTGCGCGACATCACCGGCAACGTCCCGGGCGAAGGCGGCCTCGTCACCCTCACCGACTCGGCCTGGCTCGCCTCCTTCGTGCTACCCCATCAGCCGCATTTCATCGGCCAGCCCGCTGACGTCCAGGTGTTCTGGGGCTACGGCCTCGCCGTCGACCAGCCCGGCGACTTCGTCAGAAAGCCGATGACGGCATGTTCGGGCCGCGAGATCCTCACCGAGGTGCTCGGCCATCTCGGCGTCACCACGGAAACGGCGAAGATCCTCGACAGCGCCATCGTCATCCCCTGCATGATGCCGTTCATCACCAGCCAGTTCCTGCGCCGGGAGATCGGCGACCGGCCGCAGGTGCTGCCGAAGGGCTGGCGCAATCTCGCCCTGGTCGGGCAGTTCTGCGAGATTCCGGACGATGTCGTCTTCACCGTCGAGTATTCGGTGCGCGCGGCGATGCTCGCCGTCGACGGCCTGCTCGGCCTCGATCGGCCGCCGCCCGCCGTCTACAAGGGGCAATATGATCCGCGGGTCCTGTTCAAGGCGTTCCGCAGCCTGCACGATATGGCGGGCTGAAGCGCAACAGAGTCCGTGGCCGAGCGCCGACCGCTCCGCGCGGGAAGTGGTCGGATCGCGCAAGCGATCCGGCTGAGGGGCACGCAGGTTCACGGGCGCGGCCGCGCGATCCGTACACAACTTCAACGAAGGAAGGCACCTGCCGTCATCCTCCGCGAAAAGCAGTCGCGGAGGATGCGGCAGAAACCGTAGCAGACTCGCCGACGGCGCGAGCCGCTTTCAGCCCGCCTCCACTTCCCGGCGCCGCACATCGGCGGCGCGAATGCCTGCCGCGGCGCGCGTGCGCCCGGCGGCCGCTTCCAGTTCGCGACGGCAGCCCACGCCGGCCGCCGCCGCCGGCTTTCGCTTCTGCGGCGACACGCTGGGCTCGACGAAGGGATTGTCGTCGGCGCTGTCGGAAATCCGCAGGACGGATTGCGCCAGCTGCAGCAGCCGCGGCGCGACCTCGGTCCGCAGCCGCGGCTCGTCGTACATGGCGCCAAGCAGGCCGATGGTGAGGACGAGATAGTCGCGGTAATGCGGCGACCACAGCGGCACCGAGATGCCGGTGATGTGGGAATTCCACAATCCGGCGGAGATCACGTAGCCGCTCTCGCGCAGCGAACGGCGGTTGGAGTCGAGCTTCTGGCGCAGGATGCGGGCGTCGTCCGGAATCTCCCGTTCCATGTCGGCGAGCAATGCGGCGCAGACGTCCGGATCGAGCGCCGCCGTATAGGCATGCCCCGACGCGGTCCGCGCGATGTCGATGCGGCTGCCCGTCGTCGACTGCAGGCCGACCGCGTCATGGGCCCGGGCGCATTCCAGATAGACCATGTGGAAACGATCCGGTGCGACGAAGCCCACCGTGCCCGGGAACTCCTGGGCCAATTCGTCCATCAGCATCCGGACGAGACCGCGGAACCGCAGGCCGCGCATCATCGCGGTGCTCATGGCGATGGCCCCGGCTCCAAGCCGGTATTTCTGGTCCTGAGGCAGATAGACGAGTTGCCCCATGCGGGTCAGCGTGTGGGTGAGCCGCGACACCGTCGACCGCGGCAGTCGGCAGCGGTTGGCGATCTCGAGATTGCCGAGCCGCGTGTCGTGGCCGCCAAAGCAGCGCATCACCTCGAAGGCGCGCGACACCACCTGGATGACATCGCTTTCACCGCCGGCGTCTCCCGCCGGCCGACCAAGACGTTCCGAACGGCGTCCCATCAGCAACCTCGCGCGGTAACGGCGCGTCGTCGCGCCCGACCACCCCACATCATGGTCTCCTCCATTCGTCTGATTTTCAGTTTCGCTGTGCGGAATGAAATTCCACTTGTGGAAGACGCTACCTCAGACCATCGCGATCTGACAAATGCAAAGCCGCGGGAGCGCTGCGGCAAAAGGTGGAGGGTCGCCCGATCGTTTTAAACGGATGTTTGAAAAATGACTCTGTACGCCGTGGCAGTGGTGACGGGCAGAACGTCCGCGCGCGGCCCGATGGCGACGACACGGAGGACTGGATTCGCCGCTTTCGCGGGGAATGACGGCAGAGGATGTGGCGGCGCATCGCACGACGTCGGCGGTGCGCCTCGTCATCGCTGCCGTTGTTCTGGCGCATGGTCGGCCCATGCGGCCACCGCACTCTCTGCTGTCATCGCCCGCTTCAAGCGGGCGAACCAGTACGCCGTGGCGGTGGTGACGGGCGGAGCGTCCGCCGCGGTGCCCGATTGCGACGACACGGAGTACTGGGTCCTCCGCGTGAAGCGGAGGACGACGGTGTGTGGTTGGGGCCGGCGTCTCGGCCGATCCATCGCTGTTGTTATCGACGCCTGACTGGCACAGCGCGCCTGCCGCGCTCTCCGCCGTCATCGCCCGCTTCAAGCGGGCGAACCAGTACGCCGTGGCGGTGGTGACGGGCAGAGCGTCCGCCGCCGCATTGTCAACGCGACGGCTCGAGGATCGAGACGTAGTTCGCAACGGCCGCGCCGCCCATGTTGAAGATGCCGCCGAGCTTGGGCGCCTTGAGCTGCATGCCTTCCGGCGCCTCGCCGGCGAGCTGCATCGCGGTCATCACATGCATGGAGACGCCGGTCGCGCCGATCGGATGGCCCTTGGACTTGAGGCCGCCGGAGACATTGACCGGCAGCTTGCCGCCGACCTGCGTCCAGCCTTCCTTGACGGCGCAGGCGCCCTGCCCCTTGGCCGTCAGCCCCATGGCCTCGTATTCGATCAGCTCGGCGATGGTGAAGCAGTCGTGGGTCTCGACGAAGGAGAGGTCGGCGAGCGTGACGCCGGCGCGCTCCAGCGCGCGGCCCCAGGCCACCGAACAGCCTTCGAATTCAAGGATATTGCGCTTGGAGAGCGGCAGGAAATCCTGGGCATGCGCGGTGGCGCGCACCGTCACCGCCTTGCGCATCGACCTAGCGGTCTCGGCATCCGCCAGAATCAGGGCCGCGGCGCCGTCGGACACCAGCGAACAGTCGGTGCGCTTCAGCGGACCGGCGACGAAGGGATTCTTCTCGCCCTCGGAGCGGCAGTAATCGTAGCCGAGATCCTTGCGCATCTGGGCGTAAGGATTGGCGACGCCGTTCTTGTGGTTCTTGGCCGCGATCATGGCGAGGGCGTCGGACTGGTCGCCATAACGCTGGAAATATTGTTCGGCGATCTTGCCGAAGACGCCGGCGAAGCCGGCGGGGGTGTCGCCATCCTCGAGCAGATAGGACGCCTTGAGCAGGTTGCGGCCGATCTCCGGCCCAGGCGTCCTCGTCATCTGTTCGACGCCGACGACGAGGACGAGGCGCGCCGCTCCTGCGGCGATGGCCTTGAGCCCCTGATGCACGGCCGCCGAGCCGGTGGCGCAGGCATTCTCCACCCGCACCGCCGGCTTGAAGCGCAGCGCCGGATCGGCCTGCAGCACCAGTGCGGCGGTGAAGTCCTGGGGCGAGAAGCCGGCATTGAAGTGGCCGAGAACGATCTCGTCGACATCGCCCGGCGCAATGCCGGCGTCGGCAATGGCGTCGCTCGCCACCCGCACGATCAGGCTTTCGACCGTTTCGTTTTCCAGTTTGCCGAAGGGCGAATGGGCCCAGCCGACGATCGATGCGCTCATGAGATCCTCCCGGACATGATTGCCCCGACTTTAAGCACTCCGCCTTGCCGGCATCAACTCGGCCGTCATGCGCGGGGCGGGATGGCACCCTGTGCGCGGATGCGTCACGGCCGCCTTGCCTTCCCCATGACAGTCAGTAGCATCCGCGCTCCTTTTCTTTCGGATTCTCGTGGAGTTCCGCCGTGTCCACCGCCCTTCCCACCCTCGACGCGCTTGCCGCTGCCCTGGCTGACGGCCGTACCACCAGCCGGGCGCTGGTTGAAGATTGTCTCGCCCGCATCGCCGATCAGGGCGGCGAAGGCGCGCGCGCCTTTGTGTCGGTCGATCCCGCGCGGGTGCGTCGCGCCGCCGACGCCATGGACGGCCTGCGGGCGGCGGGCGCCGCGCCCTCGCGCTTCGCCGGCATTCCGATTTCGGTCAAGGACCTGTTCGACGTTACCGGCGAAGTCACCCGCGCCGGCTCGAAGGTGCTGGCGGATGCCGCACCGGCGGCGCAGGACGCCGAGGTGATCGTCCGGCTGCGGGCCGCCGGCTTCATCGTCATCGGCCGCACCAACATGACCGAGTTCGCCTATTCGGGGCTCGGCATCAATCCGCATTATGGCACGCCCGCCGCCCCCTGGCAGCGCGCGACGCCGCGGGTGCCCGGCGGCTCGTCCTCGGGCGCGGCGGTCTCGGTCGCCGACGGCATGGCCCATGCCGCGATCGGCACCGACACCGGCGGCTCGAGCCGGATCCCGGCGGCCTTCACCGGCATCGTCGGCTACAAGCCCACCGCGCGGCTGATGCCGCAGGACGGCATCGTACCGCTCGCCCCCTCGCTCGACGCCGCCGGGCCGCTGGCGCGTTCGGTGCGCTGCTGCGCCAGCCTGCATGCGCTGATGAGCGGCGCCAAGGAGTCAAAAGTCGATGAACTGCCGCTCGGCGGGTTGCGCCTCGCCGTGCCGCAGACGCTGGCCATGGACGATCTCGACCCCGAGGTCGCGACCACGTTCAAGGCCGCGCTGTCGCGCCTGTCGTCAGCGGGCGTGCGGGTCAGCGACGTCGCCTTCGATGCATTCGCAAAAATTCCGCCGATGAGCAGCAAAGGCGGCTTCCCGGCGATGGAAAGCTATGCCTGGCACAAGCCGCTGATCGAAACCAGGCGCGACCTCTACGATCCGCGGGTCATCAGCCGCATCATGCGCGGCGCCGACGCCACGGCCGCCGATTATCTCGCGCTGCTCGCCGACCGCAAGACGCTCGTCGCCGCCGCCGAAGCGCAGCTGGCGCCATTCGACGCCCTAGTGCTGCCGACCGCCGCCATCGTGCCGCCGCGCATCGCCGATCTTTCAACCGACGAGGCCTATGCCAGGGCCAACATCCTGGCGCTGCGCAACACCACGCTGATCAACCTGATCGACGGCTGCGCCGTCTCGCTGCCGGTTCACCGCGCCGGCGAGGCGCCGGTCGGCCTGATGCTGGCCTGCCGCGGCGGCGACGATGCGCGCCTGTTCGCGCTGGCGGCGGCGGTGGAGCAGCTGTTCGCTAGCAGCTGACAGCATCCGCGGCCAGCCGCGCTCTCCGCCGTCATCGCCTTCTGCAGAGATAAAGTCAGGACCGAGGCGCCGACATAACCTCCGCCGTCATCGCCCGCTTCAAGCGGACGAACCAGTACGCCGTGCCGATGGCGAAGGGCAGAGCGTCCGCCGCGGTGCCCGATTGCGACGACACGGAGTACTGGGTCCTCCGCGTGAAGCGGAGGACGACGGTGTGTGGTTGGGGCCGGCGTCTCGGCCGATCCATCGCTGTTGTTATCGACGCCTGACTGGCACAGCGCGCCTGCCGCGCTCTCCGCCGTCATCGCCCGCTTCAAGCGGGCGAACCAGTACGCCGTGGCGGTGGTGAGGGGCAGAGCGTCCGCCGCGGCGCCCGATTGCGACGACACGGAGTACTGGGTCCTCCGCGTGAAGCGGAGGACGACGGTGTGTGGTTGGGGCCGGCGTCTCGGCCGATCCATCGCTGTTGTTATCGACGCCTGACTGGCACAGCGCGCCTGCCGCGCTCTCCGCCGTCATCGCCCGCTTCGAGCGGGAGAACCAGTACGCCGTGCCGATGGCGAAGGGCAGAGCGTCCGCCGCGGTGCCCGATTGCGACGACACGGAGTACTGGGTCCTCCGCGTGAAGCGGAGGACGACGGTGTGTGGTTGGGGCCGGCGTCTCGGCCGTCCCATCGCTGTTGTTATCGACGCCTGACTGGCACAGCGCGCCTGCCGCGCTCTCCGCCGTCATCGCCCGCTTCGAGCGGGCGAACCAGTACGCCGTGCCAATGGCGAAGGGCAGAGCGTCCGCCGCGGTGCCCGATTGCGACGACACGGAGTACTGGGTCCTCCGCGTGAAGCGGAGGACGACGGTGTGTGGTTGGGGCCGGCGTCTCGGCCGTCCCATCGCTGTTGTTATCGACGCCTGACTGGCACAGCGCGCCTGCCGCGCTCTCCGCCGTCATCGCCCGCTTCAAGCGGGCGAACCAGTACGCCGTGCCGATGGCGAAGGGCAGAGCGTCCGCCGCGGTGCCCGATTGCGACGACACGGAGTACTGGGTCCTCCGCGTGAAGCGGAGGACGACGGTGTGTGGTCGGGGCCGGCGTCTCGGCCGATCCATCGCTGTTGTTACCGACGCCTGACTGGCACAGCGCGCCTGTAGGCAATTGCGAGACATAAGCCACACGAGATTTTTGATTTTGCTAGTGTCCCGATGTCTCCGAATGACCGTGCGAGGGTGAGGCAAACGAAGCGGTCATTCGGAGACGGGACACTCGCCGGCGATGCTGGTGACGGCAATACCGCTGCCGGCAAGCCTGCCGCGCCGGAGAGAGTTAATGGTCTCGCGGAAATTTGAAGGCGTCCACATCCGGATCGCTACGCCGTGAGCGCCATTCACCCCGGCAACCGGAGCGCCTGGTCAGGCCGGCTGAAACCGGATTAAAGACTAAATAATATTACATCTTCGCAAGAATCGACCTTTGGCCGTTTCGCATCGCAGCGAGATCAGATTAATGTCCGGATGCGGGCACGCGACTGCTGCAACGGCCCGCAGGCCCGCAATGTGACTGGCGTATGATCGGGATGCTTGTCATCCCGCCAAGCGTCATCTTGATGCGACGTCTTCTGGTGAGATGGTTGGATAGACGGTCAATGACGGCTCGACGTTGGTTTTTCATCGCCCTCCTCCTCGTGGTCTGCGCCGGCCTCTATGCCGGCTATGGGCGACTGTATGGACCGAACAAGTCCGCCGACAGCGCCAAGGGCCGCGGCCCGGCGCCGGTACCCGTCACCATTACCACCGCCAGGCCGACCTCCTTTCCCGTGGTGCAGAGCGGCCTCGGCACGGTGCAGGCCTTCAACTCGGTGACGGCGCGCACCCGGGTCGATGGCGAAGTCATCAAGATCCTGTTCAAGGAAGGCCAGATCGTGAAGCAGGGTGACCTGCTGGCGCAGATCGACCCCCGCCCCTACAAGGCCGCCGTCGACCAGGCCGCCGCCAAGAAAGCCCAGGACGAGGCGACGCTGCACAATGCGCAGCTCGATTTGCAGCGCTATTCGACCCTCGCCCAGCAGAGCTTCGCCTCACGCCAGCAGCTCGATACCCAGACCGCGGCCGTGGCGCAGAACACCGCGCTGGTGGCCGCCGACGCCGCGGCGCTGGAGAACGCCCAGACCCAGTTCGACTACACCAACATCCGCTCGCCGATCACCGGCCGCGTCGGCTTCCGCCTCGTCGACCAGGGCAACATCGTCAATGCCTCGAGCCAGAACGGCATCGTGACCATCACCCAGGTCCAGCCGATCACCACCGTCTTCACCTTGCCCGAGAAGCAGATCAGCGACATCAACGCCGTCATGCAGAAGGGGCCGGTGCAGGCGATCGCCTATTCGGCCGACGGCGCCCGCAAGCTCGCCGAAGGCACCCTCGCCGTCGTCAACAACCAGGTCGACGCGACCACCGGCACGATCCAGATCAAGGCCACCTTCGAGAACCAGGACAACGCCCTGTGGCCGGGCCTCGCGGTCGTCGTCAAGGTGCCGGTCCACACGCTGGACAACGTGATCGCGCTGCCGCAGTCGGCCGTGCAGCACAGCCAGCAGGGGCTGTTCGCCTATGTCATCGACGACAAGCAGAAGGCGAATTTCCGCAAGGTCGAGATCGGCGAGCAGAACAATGACAGCGTGGTCGTGACCAAGGGCATCTCGCCCGGTGAAAACGTCGTGGTGTCCGGCCAGTATCGGCTTCAGAACGGGGTGACGGTGACCGCCACCAGTGCCGATCAGGCCACGGTGGGCAGCGCCCAGCACCAGACCACGGTCGGGAGCGCCCGGTAATGAGCGACGGCGGTCTCTCCAGCCCCTTCATCAAACGCCCGATCGCCACCTCGCTGATGATGGCGGGCGTGCTGTTCGTCGGCCTGATCGCCTATCCGCAGCTGCCGGTGGCGCCGCTGCCGCAGATCGACTTCCCGACCATCCAGGTCAGCGCCAGCCTGCCCGGCGCCAGCCCCGACACCATGGCCTCGTCGGTGGCCCAGCCGCTGGAAACCCAGTTCGCGCAGATCGCCGGCGTCGCCGAGCTGACCTCGACGAGCTCGCTCGGCTCGACCTCGATCACCATCCAGTTCGACCTCAACCGCAATATCGACGGCGCCGCCAACGACGTCGGCGCGGCGATCAACGCCGCCAGCGGCCTGTTGCCCAAAAACCTGCCGAGCCCGCCGACCTACCGCAAGGTCAACCCCGCGGATTCGCCCATCTTGCTGCTGTCGGCAACCTCGGACTCGATGCCGCTGATCGAGACGGACGACAATGTCGAGACCAAGATCGCCCAGCAGATCAGCCAGCTGCCCGGCGTCGGCCTCGTCTCCATCGGCGGCCAGCAGAAGCCGTCGATCCGGGTGCAGATCGATCCGGGCCGGCTCGCGACCAAGGGCCTGTCGCTCGAGGATGTCCGCAGCCAGCTCGCGGTGACCACGGTCAACGGCCCGAAAGGCGCCATCGACGGCGACAAGCGCGCCTATACCATCTACGCCAACGACCAGCTGACGATCGCCAAGGACTGGAACGACGTCATCCTCGCCTATCGCAACGGCGCGCCGCTGCGCATCCGCGATGTCGGCGAGGCGGTCGCCGGACCCGAGGACGTCAAGCAGGCGGCCTGGGCCAACGGCAAGCGCGGCATCTTCCTCGTCGTCTTCAAGCAGCCCGGCGCCAACGTCATCGAGACGGTCGATCGCGTCAAGGCGGCGCTGCCGCAGCTGGAGCTGGCGCTGCCGCCGGCGATCAAGATCGACGTGCTCAGCGACCGCACCCAGACCATCCGCGCCTCGGTCGCGGACGTGCAGTTCACGCTGGCCATCACCATCCTGCTGGTGGTGGCGGTCATCTTCGCGTTCCTGCGCAACGTCTGGGCCACCATCATTCCGGGCATTACCGTGCCGCTGGCGCTGCTCGGCGCCTGCGCGCTGATGTGGATGACGGGCTACACCCTCGACAACCTGTCGCTGATGGCGCTCACCATCTCGGTCGGCTTCGTCGTCGACGACGCCATCGTCATGCTGGAGAATATCAGCCGCTACGTCGAGGAAGGCGAGAACCCGATGAAGGCCGCCTTCAAAGGCGCCAGCGAAATCGGCTTCACCATCTTCTCTATCAGCCTGTCGCTGATCGCGGTGCTGATCCCGCTCTTGCTGATGGGCGGCATCATCGGCCGCCTGTTCCGGGAATTCTCCGTGGTGCTGTCGATGACCATCGTGGTCTCGGCCTTCGTGTCGCTGACGCTGACGCCGATGATGGCCTCGCGCTTCCTCAAGCCGCATACCGGCCACGAGAGCCATAGCCGGATCTACAATGCCAGCGAACGCGTCTTCGACGGCATGCTTGCCGGCTACGAGTGGATGCTCGACCGCGCGCTCAAGTTCCGGCGCATCACGCTCGCCGTGTTCCTGATCTCGCTGGCCGCGACCATCGCCCTCTTCATCATCATCCCCAAGGGCTTCTTTCCGCAGCAGGACACCGGCCTGATCACCGGCCAGACCGAGGCCTCGCAGGACATCTCCTTCAAGGACATGCTGCGCAAGCAGCAGGAGCTCGGCGCCATCGTCCAGGCTGACCCGGCGGTCGCCAGCGTCGCCATGGCGATCGGCGGCGGCGGCGCCAACGCCCTCAATACCGGGCGGTTGTTCATCTCGCTCAAGCCACGTGACGAACGCGACGTCTCCGCCGACCAGATCATCGCCCGGCTGCGGCCGCAGGCCGAGAAGGTCGAAGGCGCACGGCTGTTCCTGCAGGCGGCCCAGGACGTCCGCATGGGCGGCCGCGCGACGCGCACCCAGTACCAGATGTCGCTGCAGGACGCCGATCTCGACGAGCTCAACAGCTGGGCGCCGAAGATCCTCGACAAGCTCAAGACCCTGCCGCAGCTGCGCGACGTCGCCACCGACCAGCAGACCCAGGGCAACACCCTGACGCTGACCATCGACCGCGACCAGGCCTCGCGTCTCGGCATCCAGCCCCAGGTGATCGACGATACGCTCTACGACGCCTTCGGCCAGCGGCAGGTGGCGACCTATTTCACCCAGACCAGCACCTATCGTGTCATTCTCGAGGTGCCGCCGGCGCAGCAGGCCGATCTCGAGACGCTGAACCGGATCTATGTCAAATCGCCAACCACCGGCCAGAACGTGCCGCTGTCATCCTTCGTGCATTGGACGACGCTGCCGGTGCAGCCGCTCTCGATCGGCCACCAGGGACAATTCCCGGCGGTGACGATCAGCTTCAACCTCGCCCAGGGCGTGGCGCTCGGCCAGGCGACGCAGGCGGTCGAGCAGGCCCAGCGCGAGCTGCAGGTGCCCGGCGCGCTGACCATGCGCTTCCAGGGCACGGCCCAGGCCTTCCAGCAGTCGCTCAGCACGGTGCCGCTCTTGATCGTCGCGGCGCTGGTGGTGGTCTATCTGATCCTCGGCATCCTCTACGAGAGCTACATCCACCCGCTGACGATCCTCTCGACGCTGCCCTCGGCGGCGCTGGGCGCGATCGCCGCCCTGATGCTCGGCGGCTACGATTTCAGCCTGATCGCGCTGATCGGCGTCATCCTGCTGATCGGCATCGTCAAGAAGAACGGCATCATGATGGTGGACTTCGCCATCGCCGGCGAGCGCGACCAGGGGATGTCGAGCGAGCAAGCGATCCGCCAGGCGGCGCTGCTGCGCTTCCGCCCGATCATGATGACGACCATGGCCGCGCTGCTCGGCGCCGTGCCGCTGATGCTCGGCCACGGCACCGGCTCGGAGCTGCGCCAGCCGCTCGGCTGGGCGATGGTCGGCGGCCTGCTGGTGAGCCAGGCGCTCACCCTGTTCACGACACCTGTGGTCTATCTCTATCTCGACAAGCTCTCCAACTGGATCAGCCCGCGCCGCAAGGCCGAGCCCGAAGGCGCCGTCGCCGGCGCCGAGAGCGAGGAGCCCGAAGAGCGGCTGCGGACCGCGGCGCGCGGCTGACGCAAGCCGTCGTTGCTCCCCGGCTTTCGCCGTCGCCCTGACGGGCGCCGTTGCCGGATCAAGCCACCCGTTCGGACCGCCGTGCCGGATCTAGTGTGGTGGATCTGACGCTCGTTTCAGTATTGCAGCGAGTTCTTCGAACGAGCGTCAGATCCAAAACCACACTAGAATCATAATGATGCTAGTGTCCCCTTGTTTCCAACGTTCGTATGAGCGCCTGCTGCAATGGGATACGAACGTTGGAAACAGGACACTAGTGTGGCGTCTCGCAATTGCCTATGCCCTTTGCGGCAAGCCCCTGTAGGCAATTGCGAGACATAAGCCACACGAGCTTTTTGATTTTGCTAGTGTCCCGATGTCTCCGAATGACCGTGCGAGGGTGAGGCAAACGAAGCGGTAATTCGGAGACGGGACACTAGTGTCCCGGTTCTAACGTTCGTCCCTTGCAGCGCGCACCTCTACGAGCGTCAGATCCACCGCACTAGTGGCCTTGGCGCGTCCGGCAATCTGTCCTCCAGCGGCTTGACGATGCGCAGCATCCGCCAGTCGCCGGGAATCCCTTCGGCATGAAAACCATGCCGCCGCAGAAAGCCCTGGCTGCGGTCGTTGGTGCGCAATACCTCGGCGACGAGCACGTCAGCGTCGTCGGCGAGCGCGCGCTGCTCGAGTTCGGCCAAGAGCGCGGAGCCGACCCCCTGGCGCTGCCAGGCATCATGCACCGACAGCGCAATCTCGAAGCTGCGCCGCGCGGCGTCGAGATGGGTGCGGGCCTCCGCAATCAGGCTGCGGTAGCCGTCGACCACCGTCTCCACCAGCAGCGCGAAACGGCCGCCCTCGCCTTGCGCCAAGGTCCGCGCCAGTTCGCCCGCCGGCAGCTCGCTGCCGGCGCCGGCCAGACGGTCGTAGCGCGAGCGCGGCGTCAGCGCGCGGAAATAGGCCTGCAGCGCGCCGGCGTCGGCGCGCGCGACCGGCCGGATCAGCAGCACGCGGCCTGAGGGCAGCGCCGTCAGCACCGGGGCGCGCACGTCGTCCAGCGGGATCATCTCGGCATTCGCAGGAGCCGGCAGGGCGAGGGTCACGTCATGCTCTCCAGAACGGCTTGTCGATCTCGTACACGACATCGCCGCGCGACAGGGCGACGTCGTTGAGGTCGCGCTCGGTCCAGGCGGCGAGTTCGCGGCGCTCGGCGGCTCGCCGGCGCCAGGTCCGCAGCAGGGTCGCCATGCGGCTCAGGGGGGATGTCCCATCACCCCCGACATCATGACCAAGATCATGACCAAAGCTCATGTTCGTCGTCTGCAGGCAAGGCATCGCAGCCTCCTTCAACGGGTGATTAGCGGAAGGATCAGCCCGACACTGCCGGTTGACAAACGACACTTTCTCCCCAGATTCATGAGATAATATCATGCGATCGGGAACCCGATGCCGCGCCTGCCCTCCCTCAATGGCCTGCGAGCTTTCGAGGCCGCCGCGCGCCACCGCAGCTTCACGCTGGCCGCCGCCGAGCTGAACGTCACCCAGACCGCCATCAGCCATCAGATCCGCCGGCTCGAGGACGAGCTCGGCGTCAAGCTGTTCGTCCGCGAAGGCCGGTCGTTGTCGCTCACCGCCACCGGGCGCGACTACCTGCCCGGCATCCGCGCGGCGTTTCAGGATCTGCGCCTTGCGACCGACCGGCTGAAGCAGGGCAGCGACGGCCGCGTGCTGACGGTGAGCACGCTCGCCTCCTTCGCCGCGAAATGGCTGCTGCCGCGGTTCGGTGCCTTCCAGGAGCGGCATCCCGACATCGACGTGCGGATCACGACCTCGACGAGCCTCGTCGACTTCAAGAAGGACCGGGTCGATGCGGCGATCCGTTATGGGCGGGGCCAGTGGCCGGGCCTCAACGCCACCTGGCTGATGGCCGATGAATTGTTTCCGGTGTGCAGCCCGGCGCTGCTGCAGGGGCCGAACGCCCTGCGCAAGCCGGAGGATCTCGCCCGCGCCACGCTGCTGCACACCACCGGCTACAGCGACGACTGGCGGCTGTGGACGACCGTATTCGGCGTGCCGCTGCCCGCCGGCGCCCGACAGGGGCCGACCTTCGACCTGTCGCTGATGACCGTGCAGGCAGCGATCGACGGCATGGGCGTCGCCATCGGCCGCAGCGCCTATGTGCGGGACGATCTGGAGAAGGGCCGCCTGGTGGCGCCCTTCGACATGGCGCTGCCGGCCGACGCCGGCTTCTATCTGGTGGTGCCCGAGGGGGCGCCGGCCAATGCGACGCTGACGATGTTCGGCGCCTGGCTGGTCGCCGCCGCGCGCGCCGAGGGCGAGGCTCAGCCCGCCAGCTTGGAGAAGTCGGGCTGACGCCGCTCGGCGAAGGCGGCGAAGGCCTCGCGCGCCTCGGCCGATTTCAGCCTCTCCTGGAAGATCACCCCTTCCCGATCCATCTGGCCGCCGATCACGGCGGCATCGCGCATCAGGCGCTTGGTCGCGGCGAGCGCGCCGAGCGGCCGCCTGCTCAGCGCGACCGCGGCAGCCCGCGCCCTCGCGTGCAGCTCGGCCGACGGCACCACGGCGTTGGCGAGGCCGAGCGCCGCCGCGCCGGCGCCGTCGATGACTTCACCCAGCGCGAACATGGCAAAGGCGCGGGCATAACCGATGCGCGCCGGCATCAGCAGGCTCGATGCCGCCTCGGGCACCAGCGCCAGATTGACGAAGGGCGTCGACAGCCGCGCGCTGTCGGCGACATAGACGAGGTCGCAATGCAGCAGCATGGTGGTGCCGACACCCACCGCATTGCCCTGCACGGCAGCGACCAGCGGCCGCGTCGCGGAGGCAAGAGCGTTGAGAAACCGCAGCACATGGCGCTCGCCCTGATGCTCGCCGCGCGACTGCGCGCTGAAATCGGACAGGTCGTTGCCGGCCGTGAAGCTGTCGCCCTCGCCCTGCAGCAGCACGACGCGGATGGCGGGATCGCTCTCGGCGCGGCCGAGCGCGTCGGCCAACGCGCCATACATCGCATTGGTCAGCGCATTCTTCTTGTCGGCCCGCGACAGCGTCACGGTGAGGATGCCGGCGTCGCATTCGGTCTTCACATGGTCGGTCATCAACGCGGTCCTTGCTGGTCGTTTCTGTCGTGTTCAGGTCACGTCTCTAGGAAATTTCGTCTGCAGGCTGGCGAGCCAGCGCGACACGGTGGCGATCTCCGCGTCGGAGAAGCCCTCGGTCAGCACTGCATTGAGCGCTTCGCTGCGCGCCGCGGCCTGCTTGCGAAGACGGCGGCCGGCGGCTGTGAGATGAATCCGGCAGGCGCGGCCGTCGCTGCCGTCGGACCTGCGCTCGACGAGGCCGGCGCTCGTCATGCGGTCGATCAGCCCGGTCATGGCCGAGGGCACGATGTCGAGCGCCGCGGCGACATCACCGATCAGCGCGCCGTCATGGCTGCCGAGCCAGAACAGCACGCCGGCCTGGGCGGCGGTCAGGCCACGCTCGGCGAGCTGCTTCTCGGTCCAGCGCTGCAGCCGGCGCTGGCCGACGCTCAGCAGGAAAATGAGGCGACGGTCGGGAGCGGTCATTGGCCCCAGGATATATTTCGCACACGAAATATCAACTGGCTTTGCCGGTCCCGGCTGCGACAATCTGCCTTCAACTCCTGTCGATCAACCATCGATTTACCGCTTGATGAAAATTAAGAGGACCTGGAACGGTCATATACGTCTTGACGTACCTGAAGCCTGCTTTGAAGGCTGCGGTTCACGGCCGATGGGGAGCTTGTTGATATAAGCATCCTGAAAATAAGCGGACTGCCGCCGGTCGCATTTGGCGAGCGGTACGAGATCCGCATCGGGTCAGACTCGGTCGTCTCCAATCCCCCCCTGCTCCACCGGCACGACGTCGACCGCGACATCGAGCGCCTGGGCGCCGGAACCGAGAAACACGCCGTAGATCGGCGAGACGTCGGAGAAGTCGCGTCCGGTGGCGAGCACGATGTGATCGTTGCCGACGTCGATCGCATTGGTCGGATCGATGCCGAACCAGCCGATCTCCGGGCCGCACCAGACCGCGACCCAGGCATGGGAGGCATCGGCGCCGGCGAGACGCTGCGCGCCCGGCGGCGGAATGGTGCGGATGTAGCCGCTGACATAGGCCGCCGGCAGGCCGAGGCCGCGCAGCGCGGCGATCATGATATGGGCGAAGTCCTGGCAGACTCCGCTGCGCTGGGCGAAGGCCTCCTCGAGCGGCGTCGACACCGCGGTGGAGCTCGGATTGTAGGCGAAGTCGCGGCGGATGCGCCGGGCGAGATCGCGGGCGCCGTCGACGATGGGACAGCCGCCGGCGAAGCTCGCGACCGCGTAGGCCGTGATGTCCTCGAAGAGCGCGATGCGCGGGCTCGGATAGAGGAAATGCACCGGCGAGCGCGCATCGAGCGTCGTCACGCTCAAGGCGCGCTCGGCCACCGCCTGCCAGGCGGGGCTTGCGCCGGCGAGAAGTCCCACCGGCCTTTGCACCTCCACCCGCGCCGTCGCTTCGATCCGCAGCTCGGTCAGCGCGGTATCGATCAGCACCACGGTGACGTCGTTGCCGAAGAAATCGCGCTCGACGATCGACTGGCGCGGCGCCGGCCGCACGCTCAGCGCATGACCGAGCCGATGCTGGCCGCCACCATCGGACGGGGTCAGGCGCAACGCCAGCTTCGCCGTGGCGACGCGCTGCTCATAGGCGTAACGGGTGACGTGCCGGATGTCGTAGATCACGCCAGCCCACTCTTGGTCCTCGAGCGCAATTCGCCCGGCCGCTGGAGGAAGTAGCGCGCCGCGACCGCATCGGCGAAGCGCATCAGGGTCTGCTCGAAGCCGAGCACCATGGACGGGCCGACCGCATTGGCGCTGACGCTGGCGATCTCGCCGGCGAACAGGTCGATGAAGCGCCTGGGCTCCTCCGGAATGCCGTCGTCGCTCAGGGTCGGCAGCGTGGCGATGTGGTCGCGCAGCTGGTTGACCTGGAAACTCACCGAGCGCGGATTGAACGGGTCGAGCAGCGCCATGTCGCGCACCGGCGCCAGCGCGACGCCGCCGAGATAGCGCGAGCGGTAGGTGATCTGGGAATCGATCAGGTCGAGCAGGATGTCGAGGTCGCCGGCGCTGGCCTTGTCGCCGGCGAAGACGCGCGAGAACCGGCAGGTGTTGATGGCCCGCTCGACCCTGCGGCCGATGTCGAGAAAACGCCAGCCGGCGACGCGGTTGATGTTCTCCTGCGACAGGCCCGACAGCGCGGCGAGGCTGACCAGCGCCCGATCGGCGACGTCGAAGGCGTCGGCTTCCGTGGCGAAATCGCCCGCCTTCACCGAAAGCTGGGCCTCGAGCACGCCGAGCAGTTTCCAGCTGTCGACCGACAGGCGCTCGCGGATCACCGAGGCCGCGCCATAGGCCATGCGCAGGCTGGACAGCACCGAACCGTATTCGGCTTCCGAGCCGATCGCCGCCAGGAGGCGCGTCAGCAGATCCTCGTTGGCGTCAGCGACGGCGACCGCGCCCCAGGCGACCAGCATCCCGCCGAGCCGCTGCAGCGGCTCGACCGCATCGCCGGCGGCGAGATCGAGGTCGGTGGTCCTGGCGCTGAGACATCGGACGATGCGCAGCACCGCCTCGGCGCGTTCGAGATAGCGGCCGAACCAGAACAGATTGTCGGCGGCCCGGCTCGGCAGATTGCCGAGGATGCGGCGGATGGCGACATTCTCCTGCGACGGCAGCAGGCTCTCGGCCACCACCGGGCTCTGCGACACCACCCAGACATCGGCCGACTGGACGCCATCGCCCATGCTGACCGCGCGCGCATCCGCCGTGTCGGAGATCAGGCAGAAGCCGCCGGGCATGACGTGCCAGCCCTCCGGCGTCGCCGCGGCGAAGACCCGCAGCACGAACGGGCGCGGCACCAGGCGCTCATTCTCGAACACCGGCGCCGTCGACAGCCGCACCACCTCCTGGCCGACAAAATCGATGCCGCGCCCGGCGACGGCGGCGCGGATGCGGGCCCGGGCGGAGGGATCGAGATCGGAGGCGATCAGGTTCTGCCGGTCGGGGAAGCCGGGCACGCTGCCCTCGAAGGCGCCGGCGATCGCCATGGTGTCGAGATTGTCCAGCACCTTGTCGCGCGCCTGCGGCTGGCCGCACCACCAGGTGGCGATGTTGGGCATGCGCAGGTCCTCGCCGGTGAGCTGGCGGGCGAGACGCGGCACGAAGCCGAGCAGCGCGCGGGATTCGATGAAGCCGGCGCCGGGCATGTTGGCGACCGTGACGTTGCCGGCGCGGATCGCCGACAGCAGTTGCGGCACGCCGAGGCGCGAGGCGCCGTTGAGCTCGAGCGGATCGAGGAAATCGGCGTCGACGCGCCGCCAGATCACATCCGCCCGCTTCAATCCGGCGATGGTGCGGACATGCACCTTGCCCTCGTGGACCACGAGGTCGTCGCCCTCCACCAGCAGGAAGCCGAGATAGCGCGCGAGGTAGGACTGCTCCGCATAGGTCTGGCTGTAGGGGCCGGGCGTCATCAGGCAGATGCGCGGCTCCGAGCGGTCGGCGGCGGCCGCGAGGCCGCCGCGGAAGGCGCGGAAGAACGGCGCCAGCCGCTGCACGTTCATGCCGGCATAGGCGGCATGATAGGCCCGCGACATCGCCAGCCGGTTTTCCAGCGCATAGCCGGCGCCCGACGGCGCCTGGGCGCGATCGTTGAGCACCCACCAGCGGCCGTCGGGGCCGCGGCCGATATCGGCGGCGTAGAGATGCAGCCAGCGGCCGCCCGGCGGCGTGACGCCGACCAGCGGCCGCATGAATTCGCGGCTGCCGCCGACCACCGCCGCCGGCAGGATGCCGTCGCTGACGAGACGGCCGGGCCCATAGACGTCGGCGAGCAAGGCCTCGAACAGCGCCGCGCGCTGGGTGATGCCGGCGCAGATCTCGTCCCAGTCCGAAGGCTCGATCAGGAGCGGCAGGCTCGACACCGGCCAGATCCGTTCCCTGGCCTCGTCGCCGACCCGGTAGGATACGCCGAGATCGCGCAGATAGCGGCGGGCGAGCGCGGAGCCATGCTCGATTTCCGCCGCGGTCAGTTGCCCGAGCAGGTTGCGCCAGTGCCCCTTCGGCTGGCCGTCGGCGCCGATCAGTTCATCGGGAATCCCGGGCAGCGGCCGGTAGGCCGCCAGGGCGGCGGCCCAGCCGTCGGCCTTGGAAACCTGCGAAATGGGGCTGCCCGCGGCCAATGTCATGCGCTCTTCGGTTCGCCTTGGTCCAATTCATGCCGCCGCCGATACGTCCATCATCGCGCCCGGACAGGTCGTCGCAGGTCGAGCGTCAGCGGAAATTCGCCCGGCGGCTCCTCGGCCGGGGAATCGACCGGTCCGCCAGTATGGCCGTGATCCTGGAACCGCGCCAGCCGCCGCGCCTCCGCCTCATAGGCGTTGACCGGCATGGTTTCGTAATTGCGACCGCCGGGGTGGGCGACGTGATAGACGCAGCCGCCGAGCGAGCGCCGGCTCCAGCTGTCGATCAAATCGAAGGTCAGCGGCGCATGGACCGCAATGGTCGGGTGCAGCCCCGATGCCGGCTGCCAGGCCTTGAAGCGCACGCCGCCGACCGCCTCGCCGGAGACGCCGGTCCCGCTCAGCGGTACGCGGCGGCCGTTGCAGCTGACGACATGGCGGCCGGGCACCAGCCCGCTGGCCTTGATCTGCAGCCGCTCCACCGAGGAATCGACAAAGCGGACGGTGCCGCCGGCCACGCCCTCCTCGCCGAGCACGTGCCACGGCTCGAGCGCCTGGCGCAGTTCGAGCCGGACGCCGCCATAGTCCACCGCGCCGTAGAAGGGAAAGCGAAACTCGCGCTGCGCTTCGAACCAGGCCGGCTCGAGGCGATAGCCGGCCGATGCGAGATCCGCGAGGACGTCGAGGAAATCGGCCCAGACGAAATGCGGCAGCATGAAGCGATCATGCAGCGCCGTGCCCCAGCGCACCAGGTCGCCGCTCCGGGGCGCACGCCAGAACCAGGCGATCAGCGCCCGCAGCAGCAACTGCTGGGCGAGGCTCATGCGGGCATCCGGCGGCATCTCGAAGGAGCGGAATTCGATCAGGCCGAGCCGGCCGGCGGGGCCGTCGGGCGAATAGAGCTTGTCGATGCAGATCTCGGCGCGATGGGTATTGCCGGTGACGTCCGTGAGCAGATGGCGGAACAGACGGTCGACCAGCCACAGCGGAATGTCGCCGGCGGCCGGATCGGGCACCGTCGCGAGCGCGATCTCGAGTTCGTAGAGACTGTCCTGGCGCGCCTCGTCGAGCCGCGGCGCCTGGCTGGTCGGTCCGATGAACAGGCCCGAGAACAGGTAGGACAGCGAGGGATGCCGCTGCCAGTAGATCAGGATGCTGCGCAGCAGATCCGGCCGTCGCAGGAGGGGCGAGTCCGGCGGGCTCGCGCCGCCCATCACTACGTGATTGCCGCCGCCGGTGCCGACATGGCGGCCGTCGACCATGAATTTGTCGGTGCCGAGGCGGCACTGGCGCGCGTCCTCGTAGACGGCGGTGGTGGTCGCCACCGCCTCGCGCCAGGTCGTCGCCGGATGGATGTTGACCTCGATGACGCCGGGGTCGGGCGTCACCTTGATGACATTGAGCCGCGGATCGACCGGCGGCGGATAGCCCTCGATATGCACCGGCAGGCCGCAGTCACGGGCGCTGCGCTCGACGATGGCGATCAGCGCGAGATAGTCCTCGAGCCGCTCCACCGGCGGCATGAAGACGCAGAGAACGCCCTCGCGCGGCTCGACGGTGAGCGCGGTGCGGACGACGCCGCCGATCTCGGACGCCGCGACCGGAGCCGGCCCGGAGCGCGGCGTTGCGACGGGCGGCGGCGGCACCACCTGCAGGCGGGCCAGCTCCGCCGCCGTCGGCAGCGGCGGCAGCGGCTGGGTCGGGTCCTGCTGATGGATATAGGGATAATCCGCGGCGCCGACATAAGGCAGGGCACCGAGCGGCAACCGCCAGCCGATCGCGGAATCGCCGGGCATCAGGAACAGACGACCGCGCCGCAATTGCCAGATCTCGCTGCGCCAGCGCCACTCCCGCGCTTCCGCATTCCACGGCTGCACCGGCAGCACATAGCCGGCCGGCGTGCCGAGGCCGCGCTCGAACGCCCGCACCATGCGCGAGCGCTGCTCGGGATCGTCGATGCGCGGATCGAGCACGTCGACATCGACCGGCAGCTCGCCTTCCTTGAGCAGCCAATGCGCCGGGTCCTCATAGGCCGGCAGCACGTTCTGCGCATCGAGGCCGAGATGGGCGGCGATGGTCGCGATGAACTGTGCGGCCTGCGGCACGGCGGCCGCGTGAGCGTCGCGTTCGCGGGCGACGAGATCCGCATCCTGCCAGATCGGCAGCCCATCCTTGCGCCAATAGAGCGCGAAGGCCCAGCGCGGCAGGCTCTCGCCGGGGTACCATTTGCCCTGGCCGTAGTGCAGCAGGCCGTGCGGCGCGAAGCGCCGGCGCAGCCGCCGCACCAGATCGTCGGCATAGTGCCGCTTGGTCGGACCGACCGCGTCCGTATTCCATTCGGCGCTCTGGAAATCGTCGATGGCGATGAAGGTCGGCTCGCCGCCCATGGTCAGACGCACGTCCTGCGCGGCCAGATCGCCGTCGATGCGCTCGCCCAGCGCGTCGAGCCGCTGCCAGGCCTCGTCGGAGAACGGCCAGGTCACCCGCGGCGCCTCATTGATGCGCGCGACATCCATCTCGAAGCCGAAGGCGGTCTCCGCCGGCTCGACCATGCCGGAGATCGGCGCCGCCGAGCGGTAATGCGGCGCGGCGAACAGCGGAATATGGCCTTCGCCGCAAAGCAGGCCCGAGGTGGCGTCGAAGCCGATCCAGCCCGCGCCGGGAATGTAGATCTCCGCCCAGGCGTGGAGATCGCAGAAGTCGTGCGTGGTGCCGGCGGGACCGTCCAGCGGCGTCACGTCGGCGCGCAGCTGGATCAGATAGCCGGAGACGAAACGCGCAGCGAGGCCGAGATGACGGGCGATCTGCACCAGGAGCCAGGCGGAATCGCGGCACGAGCCCGAGGCGAGCGCGAGCGTGTCCTCCGGCTGCTGCACCCCCGGCTCCATCCGGATGACGTAAGCGATCTCCTTCTGCAGGCGGGCATTGAGCTCGACCAGCATCGACACCGTGGGCGTCGGCCCCTTCGGCACGCGCGCCAGCAGCGCCGAAAGCCGCGGGCCGGCGGGTTCGGGCATGCGGTAGGCGGCGAGTTCGCCGGTGAGGTCTTCGGGATAATCGAAGGGAAAGGTCTCGGCGAACGGTTCGACGAAGAAGTCGAACGGGTTGACCACCGCCATGTCGGCGGTGAGATCGACCTCGACCGCGAAGACCTCCGTCGGCTCGGGGAAGACGAGGCGCGCGAACCAGTTGCCGTGCGGATCCTGCTGCCAGTTGATGAAATGGTTCGACGGCGTGATCCTGAGCGAATAGCTCGGAATGCGGGTGCGGCTGTGCGGCGCCGGCCGCAGCCGGACGATCTGCGGACCGAGCGCGACCGGCCGGTCATAGGCATAGCGCGTGAGGTGGTGGAGCGAGACGAGGATGGACAAATGCTGAGGTCCCGCGTTGATGAGGCCCCGGCAGAGTTGAGCGCAATCGGCACCCTGTCAACGCGCTGTCGGCAACTCAGCGGGGCGAAGACGCGATTATGCCGGCAACGGCGGCACGATGCCCAAAACCAAGGCCGCCGCGGCCTGATTTAGCGGCAGCCCCGGATTACGCTCCCGCGCGCCGGAACCGTTGCCGGCGGCAACCGTTGTCTGCCTCCTGTCCGGTCACGAGGACCCTCCATCGATGCGCCTGTTCAAATGCGCGGTTTGCGCCCAGCTCCTGCATTTCGAAAATACCCGGTGCGAACGCTGCGGCCACGTCCTCGGCTACGATCCGGTTCAGAACCAGCTGCTCGCGCTGCAATCGGGCGGCGAACAATGGCGATCCGTTGCCGCGGACGAGGCCGCCTATCGCTTCTGTGCCAACGCCGACCATGGCGCCTGCAACTGGCTGATTGCGGCCGCGTCCACCGAGCGCTTCTGCCTCGCCTGCCGCCACAACGGCATCATTCCGGACCTGTCGCAGCCGCAGAACCTCACCGACTGGCGGAAGATCGAAATCGCCAAGCATCGGCTGTTCTACACCTTGCTGCGGCTGCGCCTGCCGCTCGCGACGCGCGCGCAGGAGGCGGGAGGACTCCAGTTCAATTTCCTCGCCGAGCTTCCCGCCTCGGCGCAGGCGCCGGTGATGACCGGTCACGACAGCGGCGTCATCACGCTCGCCGTCGCCGAGGCCGAAGACGCCGAACGCGAGCGGCGGCGCGCGCAGATGGGCGAATCCTATCGCACCCTGCTCGGCCATCTGCGCCATGAAGTCGGCCACTATTTCTGGGGCCGCCTGGTGCGCGGCCAGAACGAGCTCGATGCCTTCCGCGCGACATTCGGCGACGAGCGGCGCGACTATCAGGAGGCCTTGCGGATTCATTACGGTACGGGCGCCCCGTCGGACTGGCAGAACGGCTTCGTCAGCGCCTACGCCACCTGCCATCCCTGGGAGGATTTCGCCGAGACCTGGGCGCATTATCTCCACATCATCGACACCCTGGAGATGGCGCGCGCCTTCCATCTCCAGGTCGAACCGCCGCTCGACGAGGGCGGCATTCTCCAGGCCCGCATCGATTTCGATCCATACAGGATCGCGCAATTTGACACCATCATCGACGGCTGGGTGCCGATCACCTTCGCCATGAACAGCATCAACCGCTGCATGGGCCATCCCGACCTCTATCCCTTCGTGCTGTCGCCGGCGGTGATGGGCAAGCTCGGCTTCATCCACGACCTGGTGCGGCAGAAGGCGGCGCCTCTCCCGGCAGGCGCGGCATCGCCGGCGGATTGAGGTCGGAACGGCACAGGACCACCTGCAAGATTTGCGTTTCTCGCCACGGCGGAAACTTGTTAGCATCCGGTCTCATCGAAACATGTGAAGGGTGCATGGTGGGTTCTCATCAGGAGCTTCTGCAGGCAACGGCCTGCGACCTCGTCCGGCGGCTGCGCGACAACGAGCTGCGTCCGCACGATCTGCTCGATGTGCTGGAGACGCGGATCGCGCAGGTCGACGGCAAGGTCAACGCGCTGCCGACGCTGTGCTTCGATCGTGCCCGCAGCGCCGCCGACGCCCTCGTCAGGAGGCCGGCCGCCGAACGCGGCGTGCTGGCCGGCCTGCCGGTGCCGATCAAGGACCTCACCGCCGTCGCCGGCGTCCTCACCACCCAGGGCTCGCCGATCTTCCGCGATCATGTGCCGCAGACGTCGGACATCCTGGTCGAACGGCTCGAGACCAGCGGCGGGCTGGTCTACGCCAAGAGCAACACGCCGGAGTTCGGCGCCGGCGCCAACACCTTCAACGAGGTCTTCGGCGCCACCCGCAATCCGTGGAATCTGGCGCGCTCGGCCGCCGGCTCCTCCGGCGGCGCCGCCGCGGCGCTGGCCAGCGGCACGGCCTGGGTCGCCCATGGCTCCGACATGGGCGGCTCGCTGCGCAACCCGGCGAGCTTCTGCGGCGTCGTCGGGCTGCGGCCGAGCGTCGGCCGCGTCGCCCATACCCCGGAATTCAAGATCGATCGCAGCCTCAGCGTCCAGGGCCCGATGGCCCGCAACGTCGAGGATTGCGCGCTGCTGCTCGACGCCATGGTCGGGGAAAGCGCCGCCGATCCGCTGTCGCTGCTGACGCCGCCCACCTCCTTCCTCGCCGCGGCGCGCTCCGGACGCAAGCCGCGCAAGGTCGCCTATTCGCCCGATCTCGGCATCACCCCGGTCGATCCCGAAGTCGCCGCCATCACCCGCAAGGCGGCGGAAGCCTTCGCCAAGGCCGGCGTGATCGTGGAAGAAGCCCATCCGGACCTGCGCGAGGCCCACGACTGCTTCCAGACCCTGCGCGCCTTCGACTTCGCCGTCACCAAGGCCGAGCTGCTGCGCGAGCACAGCGACCTGCTCAAGCCCGAGGTGATCTGGAACATCGAAAAGGGGCTCGCTCTTTCGGTCGAGGAGATCGCCAAGGCGGAAGCCCAGCGCCTCGCACTCGCCTCGCGCATGCTCGCCTTCTTCACCGACTACGATCTCCTGCTGGCGCCGGCGACCATCGTCGCCGCCTTCCCGGTCGAGCAGCGCTATCTCGCCGAATGCGCCGGCCATCGCTTCGACAACTATGTCGAATGGCTGGCCATCGTCTATGCCATCACGGTGACCTGCTGCCCGGCGCTGTCGCTGCCCTGCGGCTTCACCGCCGAGGGCCTGCCGGTCGGCCTGCAGATCGTCGCGCCGCCGCGCGCCGAAGCCGGCCTGCTCGCCGGCGCCCGGGTGCTGGAGGACATTCTCGGCCTGCGCGGTTCGACGCCGATCGAGCCGCGGGGATAGCGGCGTCGATCTCCTCGTTCTCACCTCGTCCCGCGATCGGCGTCTCGCATCTGGCCCCCCTCACCCGGCGCTTCGCGCCGACCTCTCCCCGCAAGCGGGGCGAGGTGACGATGGGGCGAGGCATTGCCTTCACCTCTCCCCGCTCTTGCGGGGAGAGGTCGGATCGCATCAGCGATCCGGGTGACGGGCGGACGCGGCGCGCTGCGACTTGCGCGCTCAGTCGTCCTTCTTCTCGACGTTCCAGAACACCGGGGTGGCCGGCCCGACGATGAGTCCGGTGATCTCCTTGCGCCAGACGCTCGGCTGGGTGAACTGGCCGAGCGGGATGTAGATCACCTGGTCGTAATTGCGCGCCTGGATCTCGGTCGCGATCTTCTTCTGCTCGTCAAGCGACTTGGCGCGCACGAAGGCGTCACGCAGTTCTTCCATCTTGGCGTCTTCCGCCCAGCCGAACCAGCCGCCGTTCTTGCCCCTGCCGCCGACCGAAACATTGGCGACCGGATTGGCGATATCCGGAGCGGCCCAATTGGTGAAGAACATGTTCCAGCCGCCCTCCTTCGGCGGCTTCTGGCTGACGCGGCGCGTCACCACGGTCTGCCAGTCGGTCGCCTGGACGTCGACCTTGAAGCCAGCCTCGCGCAGCAGCTGCGCCGAGACGATCGGCTGGGCCTTGAGCTGGACGACGTCGCCCGGCGCCATGATGACGACGGGAGTGCCGTCGTAACCCGACTCGGCGAGCGCCTTCTTCGCCGCGTCCATGCCGTTGCCCTTGACGAGGCTCTCCGAGCCGACATCGGTGGCGAGCGGCGTGCCGCAGCCGAACACGGCGCCGCAGAGCTTGTAGTATTTCGGATTGCCGACCATGGCATCGAGCACATCCTTCTGCCGCAGGGCGAGAAGGGCCGCCCGCCGCACCTTGACATTGTCGAACGGCGGATAGAGAAAATTCATCCGGCCGATGGTCTGGAAGCCCATCTCGCTGAGAGTCCTGACGACGAGCTCGTTGTCCTTCTCCAGGACAGGCAGCATGTCCCAGGACGGCTGCTCGACGAAATCGATGTCGCCCGACTGCAGCGCGTTGACCGCGGTCTGCGCGTCGGCCATCGTCACCCACTCGACACGATCGACCTTCACCACCTTGCCGCCGGCGGTCCAGCTCGGCGCCTCCTTGCGCGGCACGTAATCGGCATTCTTGACATAGACGGCCTTCACGCCGGGCTGAAATTCCGCCTGAACGAATTTGAAGGGGCCGGAGCCGATCTGCTCGGTGATCGGCTTGTCCGGCGGCGTCTCGACGATGCGCTTGGGCATCATGAAGGGAACCACCGACGACGGCTTGCCGATCGATTCCAGCACCAGGGCGTAGGGTTCTTTCAGCTTCAGCGTGATGGTCTTGGCATCGGTGGCCTCCAGGCTGGCGGTGAAGTCCATCAGCTTCTGGCCCATGCCGTCGCGCGCCGCCCAGCGCTTGAGCGAGGCGACGCAGTCTTCGGCGGTCACCGGCTTGCCGTCGTGCCACTTCAATCCGTCGCGCAGCGTGAAGGTATAGGTGAGCTTGTCGTCGGAGATCTTCCAGTCCGCCATCTGCGGCTGGACCTTGAAGTTGGCATCCGTCGCCAGCAGCGTGTCGTAGACCATGTAGCCGTGATCGCGGCTGATGTAGGCGGTGGTGATGATCGGGTCGGTCACCCGCAAGTCGGAATGCATCACCGCGACCAGCGTCTTGGTCTTGGCCTGCGCCGGGCTCGCGCCGATCAGGCCCGACCATGCCAGCGCGGCCGCCACCAGCAGCGCACCCAGCGCCGTGCCGCGCTTTGCATGATGAAAGACAGACCTACCCTGCGGCGGGATGCTGACACGGGGGACGAACGACATCGACGATCTCCTCATTGGCTGTCACACGATTGGCCGTCACACGGCTATCGATTGGGCATCACGGCGACTAATTGTGCAGAGCACTGCTGCATAACGCATTGAGCGCGATGACAAATCGAGACTTGCATCAAGCGCGTGAAGCGTCAATCCGGATTTGACGCATGCGCCATCGCCCGACGTCGACGCAGCGGCGCCGCAGCGCCATGCGTGGCGCGAATGCAAAGCGACGCGATTTCCATTGTGCGCCCAACGCGGATCGATATCCTGCCGGCGCCATCGAGCAACGATGCGCAGCGAAAAAATGCAAGGTGCGAGCGAGATGGATCCGTCCAAACTGCCATTCGATGCCGACGTGATGCTGCAGGGCCTGCGGCCATGGGTCGAATGCGAGAGCCCGACATGGGACGCGGCCGCGGTCGAACGCATGCTCGACCTCGCTTGCCGCGACTTCGCCCTCGCCGGCGCCAACATCGAGCGCATCGCCGGTCGCGGCGGCTTCGCGGGCTGCGTCCGCGCGCGCTTTCCTCATCCGAAGCAGGGCGCGCCGGGCCTTCTGATCGCCGGCCATCTCGACACCGTGCACCCGATCGGCACGCTGGCGCAGCTGCCGTTCCGGCGCGACGGCAGCCGTTGCTACGGGCCCGGCATCCTCGACATGAAGGGCGGCAATTACCTCTCGCTCGAGGCGGTGCGGCAATTGCAGCGCGCCGCGATCGCGACACCGCTGCCGGTGACGTTCCTGCTGACGCCGGATGAAGAGGTCGGCACACCGTCGACCCGCGATCTGATCGAAGCCGAGGCCGCCCGCAACAGATATGTGCTGGTGCCGGAGCCGGCGCGCGGCGAGACCGGCGTCGTCACCGGGCGCTACGCCATCGCCCGCTTCAATCTCGAGGCCGCCGGCAAGCCGAGCCATGCCGGCGCAACGCTTGCCGCCGGGCGTTCCGCCATCCGGGAAATGGCGCGGCGGATCATCGAGATCGACGGCATGACCACCGCGGACTGCACCTTCAGCGTCGGCATCGTCCATGGCGGCCAATGGGTCAACTGCGTCGCCTCGCACTGCACCGGCGAGGCGCTCAGCATGGCCAAGCGCCAGGCGGATCTCGATCGCGGCGTCGAACGCATGCTGGCGCTGTCCGGAACGGAGAACGAGGTGACCTTCACCGTCACCCGCGGCGTGACGCGGCCGGTGTGGGAACCCGGCGAGAAGACCATGGCGCTGTTCGAGACCGCCCGACGCGTCGCCAGGACGCTCGGCATCGAACTCACCCACAGCAGCGCCGGCGGCGGCTCCGACGGCAATTTTACTGGCGCCATGGGCATCGCCACCCTCGATGGCCTCGGCGTCCGCGGCGACGGCGCCCATACGCTGCAGGAACATATCGAGGTTGAGAGCCTCGCCCAGCGCGGGCGGCTGATGGCCGGCCTGCTCGCGGTCCTGGAGTAGCCGGCCGCTTCGCGGCAGTGCGGCAGAGCCCTGTGCAGAAAACCAGAAGCGCTTGCAGCGCAAGCCGGGTTGGCACAGTATTTGCTGCCTGAAATCAGCGAAATAGCATGAAGAGCGTCATGTCCTCTGCCCTCTCTCCAATCCTTGGCCGTCACGGCGATCGCCCGGCGCGTGATCCGCAGGGCGGCTCGGCGCCCAACTCCGCGCGAAACTGAAGGCAGCACATGTTCGCCTATCTCGTTCGTCGCCTGCTCGCCTCGATTCCCGTCATGGGCATCGTGGCGCTGTTCGTCTTCCTGCTGCTGCGGCTGACGCCGGGCGATCCGGCGGCCATCATCGCCGGCGACATGGCGACACCGGAGCAACTCGATCGCATCCGCACCTCGCTCGGTCTGAACGAGCCGCTGCACATCCAGTTCATCACCTGGATCGGCAAGATCCTCCACGGCGATCTCGGCGTGTCGCTGATCTCGAATGTGCCGGTGCTGACCATGATCCATCAGCGCCTCGAGCCGACGCTCAGCATCGCGATCACCACCATCGTGCTGGCCGTCGCCGTTGCCGTGCCGCTCGGCGTGGTGGCGGCGTGGCGTCACGGCACCTTTATCGACCGCTTCGTCATGGGGCTGAGCGTGCTCGGCTTCTCGGTGCCGGTGTTCGTCGTCGGCTATGTGCTGGTGCAGGTTTTCGCCATCGACCTGCGCTGGCTGCCGGTGCAGGGCTTCCGCAGCATCAGCAAGGGGATCGGGCCGTTCTTCGAGCGCGCGCTGCTGCCGACGCTCGCGCTGTCGTTCATCTATATCGCGCTGATCGCGCGCATGACCCGCGCCTCGATGCTCGACGTGCTCGGCGAGGACTATATCCGCACCGCACGCGCCAAGGGTCTCGGCGAACTGCCGGTCCTGCTGCAACACGCCCTGCGCAACGCCGCGGTGCCGGTCATCACCGTGATCGGCACCGGCTTCGGCCTCCTGATCTCCGGCGTCGTCGTCACCGAAAGCGTGTTCAACCTGCCCGGCATCGGCCGCCTCACCGTCGATGCGGTGCTGGCGCGCGACTATCCTGTGATCCAGGGCGTCATCCTGCTCACCAGCGGCCTCTATGTGGCGATCAACCTCGCCATCGACGTCGCCTACACTGCCCTCGATCCGCGGATTCGCTACTGATGGCGCTCGAACCCATGCCCGATACCGCGCCGGTCGCCCTTGCCCTGCCGCGCGCCACGCGGCTGAACTTTCTCACCGCGAGCCCGATCGTCACCACAGCCACGGTCTGTCTGCTGCTGGTCGTTGCCTCGGCGGTGTTCGCGCCCTGGCTGGCGCCGCATGACCCGCTGCAGCTCGCCCCGGCGCTGCGGCTCAAGCCGCCCGGAGACGGATTTCCCCTGGGCACCGACGCCTACGGCCGGGACCTGCTGTCGCGCATTCTCTATGGCGGCCGGATATCGCTGCTGATCGGCATCGGCGCCGCCGTCGTCAGCGTCGCCATCGGCCTCGCCATCGGCCTCGTCTCCGGCTTCTTCAAATGGGTCGACGCCGTGGTGATGCGCATCATGGATGGACTGATGGCGATCCCGAGCATCCTGCTCGCCATCGCCGTGATCTCGCTGTCGGGCGCCAACCTCAAGACCGTGCTGATCGCCATCGTCATCCCCGAGATTCCCCGTGTCGTCCGGCTGGTCCGCTCGGTGGTGCTGAGCGCACGGGATGAGCCTTATGTCGAGGCGGCGATCGCCATCGGCTCGAGCCTGCCCAAGATCCTGTGGCGGCACCTGATGCCGAACACCTTCGCGCCGCTGATCGTCCAGGGCACCTATATCTGCGCCTCGGCGATTCTCACCGAGGCGATCCTGTCCTTCCTCGGCGCCGGCATCAGCCCGGAAACGCCGACCTGGGGCAACATCATGGCGGAGGGCCGCGCCGTGTTCCAGATCAAGCCGTCGCTGATCTTCTGGCCCGGCCTGATGCTGTCGGTCGCCATCCTGTCCATCAACCTGATCGGCGACGCGACCCGCGACGCGCTCGATCCGCGCATGAAGAAGCGCGAGGGCGGGGCATGATCGCGCGTCGACGCCGGAATTGGGTGCGGACGCATCAAGAGCCCCTCGCCCGGATCGCTGACGCGATCCGACCTCTCCCCGCTGCCGCGGGGCGAGGTGAAGACGGCCATCATGGGTTGCACTTCACCTCTCTCCGCTTGCGGGGAGAGGTCGGCGCGGAGCGCCGGGTGAGGGGGATTCGATGAAAAGTCCCGGCCTCATGGTTCAAAGGGTTCGACTCGTCGGAGAACGAAGGCACCGTGAGTGAGCATAACGTGATCAAGGACGCGACCGCGCCGGTTCTCGGCATTCAGAACCTCGTCGTCGAGTTGCGCGCCAGAGGCGGCCAGCAGCGGATCATCGACGGCATCTCGCTGGACGTCCATCCGGGCAAGACGCTCTGCATCGTCGGCGAAAGCGGCTCGGGAAAGTCGGTGACCTCCCTCGCCGTGATGGGATTGCTGCCGAAAGCATCCCTCACCGCCTCCGCGGGCAGCATCCGTCTCGCCGGCGAGGAGATCCGCACCGCCGGCGATCGGCGGCTGCGCCAGCTCCGCGCCACCCGCATGGCGATGATCTTCCAGGAGCCGATGACGGCGCTCAATCCCGTGGTGCCGGTCGGCCGCCAGATCGACGAGGTGCTGCGCACCCATACCTCGCTCGACGCCAGGACGAGGCGCCAGCGTATCCTGGCGATGATGGAGCAGGTGCATCTGCCGGACGTGAAGCGGATCTTCGCCTCCTACCCCCACCGCCTCTCCGGCGGCCAGCGCCAGCGCATCATGATCGCCATGGCGCTGATCCTCGAGCCCAAGCTCCTGATCGCCGACGAGCCCACCACCGCCCTCGACGTCACCACCCAGAAGCAGATTCTCGGCCTGATCCGCGAATTGCAGCGCAACCACGACACCGCGGTGCTGTTCATCACCCACGACATGGGGGTCGTCGCCGAGATCGCCGACGAGGTGGCGGTGATGCGCGCCGGCCGCGTCGTCGAACGCGGTCCGTTGCGCCAGGTGCTGAGCCGGCCGACCCAGGACTACACCCGCAATCTCCTCGCCACGGTGCCGAGCCTCGTGCCGCGCCCGCCCCGGCCGGAGCAGAACGAGCCGGTGGTCCTCGACACCACCGGCCTCGGCAAGGTCTATCGCGAGCGCTCGATGTTCGGCGCCGCGCGCGAAGTCATCGCCGCCGCCGACGTCAACCTGACCTTGCGCAAGGGCCGCACCCTCGGCATCGTCGGCGAAAGCGGTTCAGGCAAGTCCACCGTGGCGCGCTGCATCGTCCGCCTGATCGATCCGACCTCGGGCGGCATCCGCCTCCGCGGCAACGAGATCTCGTTCCTGTCGCGCCGGCTGCTGCAGCCGCACCGCAAGCGCATCCAGATGATCTTCCAGGATCCCTACCGCTCGCTCAATCCGCGGCTGACGGTGGGCGAGACCATCGCCGAAGGCCCGGTGAATTACGGCCTGCCCCACGGCGAGGCGCTGGCACGGGCGCGCGAGCTGTTGCGCCTCGTCGAGCTGCCGGGCGATGCCATCAGGCGCTATCCGCATCAGTTCTCGGGCGGCCAGCGCCAGCGCATCGCCATCGCCCGCGCGCTCGCCATGGAACCCGACGTGCTGGTGGCGGACGAAGCGGTGTCGGCCCTCGACGTTTCCGTCCAGGCGCAGGTGCTCAAGCTGCTCGACGACATCCAGGCGCGTCTCGGCATCGGCTTGTTGTTCATCACCCACGACCTGCGCGTCGCGGCACAGATCTGCGACGACGTCGTGGTGATGCAGCATGGCCGCATCGTCGAGCAGGGTCCGGCTGGAGAAATCCTCAGCCGGCCGCAGCAGGCCTATACGCGGCAGCTCATCGATGCCGCCCCGGGCCGGGAGTGGGATTTCGCCAATTTCCGGCCGGTGGCGGCGGCGCCGGCGTTGTCCTGAGACATTCCGGTCATGCCGTAACACGCCTTCCTTCGGTGCTGCCGAGATGCGAGCCTGACGCCTCTTCAAGGATGAACGGTCCGAGCACTTCAGCTGACGTAGAGAGCGTTCAAGACGATCAAGAACAAGGCCAGCATCACACCATGACCGCATTCCGCATCGCCATCGGCGGCTTTCTCCACGAGACCAACACCTTCGCCCCGACCAAAGCCAGCTACGAAGGCTTCGTGCATGGCGGCGGCTGGCCGGCGATGGCGAGCGGCGAAGCGGTGCTCGCGCGGATCCGCAACATCAATGTCGGCGCCGCGGGCTTCATCGACGAGGCCGAGGCGCGCGGCTGGCAACTGATCCCGACCCTGTGGTGCGCCGCGAGTCCCTCGGCCCATGTGCGCGAGGACGCCTATGAGCGCATCGCCGGCGAGATTGTCGGCGGCATCGCCGCCGCCGGCCGGATCGACGCCGTCTATCTCGACCTGCACGGCGCCATGGTGGCCGAACATCTCGACGACGGCGAGGGCGAGGTGATCGCGCGCGTGCGGCGACTGATCGGCCCCGACGTGCCGCTGGTCGTCAGCCTCGATCTTCACGCCAATGTCACGCCGAGAATGGTGACCGAGGCCGACGCGCTGATCGCCTACCGCACCTATCCCCATGTCGACATGGCGGACACCGGCCGCGCCGCGGCGCGGCACCTCGCCTTGCTGCTCGGCACCGGGCGCCGCTTCGCCAAGGCGTTCCGGCAGCTGCCCTTCCTGATTCCGATCAGCTGGCAATGCACCATGATCGAGCCATGCCGCTCGATCTATCAGCGCCTCGCCGCGCTGGAGAGCGAGGCGGTGCCGACGCTGTCGTTCGCGCCCGGATTTCCCGCCGCGGATTTTCCCGACTGCGCTCCGGCGGTGGTGGCCTATGGCGCCACCCAGGCCGATGCCGATCGCGCCGCCGATCAGGTCTACACTCTCGTCGCTGATGCCGAGAACGCCTTCGACGGCCGCATCTTCGATCCTGACGAGGGAGTCCGCCATGCCATGATGCTGGCGGCTCGGGCCACCAGGCCGGTGGTCATCGCCGACACCCAGGACAATCCGGGCGCCGGCGGCGATTCCGACACCACCGGCATGCTGCGAGCCCTGCTGCGCAACGGCGCGACCCGCGCTGCGATCGGCGTCGTCGTCGACCCCGAGGCGGCGAAACTCGCCCATCAGGCCGGTGCCGGCGCCACCGTGCGGCTCGCGCTCGGCGGCAAGTCGGGCATTCCCGGCGACGCGCCGCTGGAGGAGACCTTCACGGTGGAAACCCTGTCCGACGGCTGCTTCATCGCACCCGGCCCCTATTTCGGCGGCGGCGAAATGAATCTCGGGCCGTCGGCCTGTCTGCGCATCGGCGATGTCCGCGTCGTGGTCGGCTCGCGCAAGGCGCAGCTCGCCGACCAGGCGATGTTCCGCTTCGTCGGCATCGAGCCGACCGAGCAGGCCATTCTCGTCAACAAGTCGTCGGTGCATTTCCGCGCCGATTTCGAGCCGATCGCGGAGACCATCATCGTCTGCGCCGCGCCGGGGCCGATGCCGGCGGACACCGCCGCGCTGCCGTGGACGCGTCTGAAGCCGGGCATCCGCGTCCGGCCGAACGGGCCGCCCTTCTCCGGCCACTGAGTCCTCTCACCCCCTTCTGTCTCTCATCTGGATCCTTTCCCATGGCCACCATCGACCGCATCGAAAGCTTCGCCGACGAACTGACCGCGATCCGCCGCGACATCCACGCCCATCCCGAGATCGGCTTCGAGGAGCACCGCACGTCGGGCATCGTCGCCGACAAGCTCGCGGCCTGGGGCGTCGAGGTCCATCGCGGCGTCGGCGGCACCGGCGTCGTCGGCGTGCTCAAGGGCAAGAGCGACGGCACGAGGCGGATCGGCCTGCGCGCCGACATGGACGCGCTGCCGATGGACGAGAACACCAACCTGCCGTGGCGCTCGACCGTCCCCGGCCGCTTCCACGGCTGCGGCCATGACGGCCACACCACGATGCTGCTCGGCGCCGCGCGCTATCTCGCCGAGACCCGCGATTTCGCCGGCACCGCCGTCTTCATCTTCCAGCCGGCGGAGGAAGGCCTCGGCGGCGCCCGCGCCATGCTCGCCGATGGCCTGTTCGAACGCTTTCCCTGCGACGAGATCTACGGCCTGCACAACTCCCCCGACCTCGAGCCCAACCAGGTCACGATCTTTCCGGGGCCGAGCATGGCGGGCGCCGACTTCTTCGACATCACCATCCACGGCTACGGCAGCCACGGCGCCATGCCGGACCGCGCCAAGGACCCGGTGGTGATCGCGATCGCTCTCGGCCAGGCGCTGCAGACCATCGTCAGCCGCAACGTCAATCCGCTGCAGTCGGTGGTGCTGTCGATCACCCAGATCCATGCCGGCTCGGCCTACAACGTCATTCCCGGCGAGGCGAGGCTCGCCGGCACGGTGCGGGCCTTCTCCGACGACGTCCGCAAACTGGTGCGCGAGCGCATGCGAGCCATCGCGGCCGGGATCGCGGCAGCGTTCGATGTCGAGATCGAGGTCGACATCCGCGACCTGTTCTCGGTGCTGGTCAACCACGAGGAGCATGCGGACGCCGTCGCCGCGGTGGCGCGCGAAGTCGTCGGCGCCGACAAGGTTTCCACGGCGACGCTGCCGAAGATGGGCAGCGAGGATTTCGCCGACATGCTGCAGGCGGTGCCCGGAGCCTATTTCTGGATCGGCCACGAAGGCAAGGTGCCGCTGCACAATCCCGGCTACGTGCTCGACGACGGCATCCTGCCCGTCGGCGCCAGCCTCTATTCGCGCATCGTCGAGACGCGGCTGCCGCTGGGAAAATCGTAAACGGGCGGCGCGTCCCTCATAACAAGAGCCCCTCACCCGGATCGCTTGCGCGATCCGACCTCTCCCCGCAAGCGGCTCTCAGATTCACGCATTCGGGTGGCGACCGAGGCGCCCTGACCTTCATTCTCGTCATGGCCGGGCTTGTCACCGGAAGTCGGATGTTTCCGACTTCCGGCACGAGAAAAAGAACGCGATCCGGCCAGAGCCGGATCGCCATGCCATCCACGTCTTTCAGGTCGAGAGTCCCCAAAGTCGTGGATGCCCGGCGCAAGGCCGGGCATGACGATAGAAAGGCCGAAAGAGTGGCCGCTTTCTCGCCTGCGGATCAGATCTGTGAATCTGATAGCCGCATGGCGGGGAGAGGTGAAGAACCCGCTCAGGTCGGCTTGAGCTCGAACTTGGCGACGTCGCGGGCGCGCTCGGAATTGGCCTGGGCGCGGTGATCGGTGGCGATCGCCGAATAGACGGCCGGCAGCACGAACAGCGTGAACAGCGTGCCGATCGACATGCCGGCGACCACCACGAGGCCGATGGAGAAGCGGCTCGCGGCGCCCGCGCCATGGGCCGTCAGCAGCGGCAGCAGGCCCGCCACCATGGCGGCCGTGGTCATCAGGATCGGCCGCAGCCGCACCCGCGCCGCCATCTCGATGGCCGAGCGGCGGTCGAGTCCCTCCTTGAGCTGGAGCTCGTTGGCGAACTCCACCATCAGGATGCCGTGCTTGCTGATCAGCCCGACCAGGGTGAGCAGGCCGACCTCGCTGTAGATGTTGAGCGTCGCCATCCCGAAAAACAGCGGAATCAGCGCGCCGCTGATCGCCATGGGCACGCTGATCAGGATGACGAGCGGATCCCTGATGCTCTCGAACTGGGCGGCGAGCACCAGGAAGATGATGATCACCGCGAATCCGAACGCCACCACGATCTGGTTGCCTTCCTGAACATACTGCCGCGAGTCGGCGAGGAAGTCGTGGTTGAAGCCGGCCGGCAGCTGCTTGGCCTGGTTCTCCAGGAACTCGACCGCCGTTCCCATGGTCACGCCCGGCATCGCCACCGCCGAGAAGGTGGCGGAGTTGAGCTGGTTGTAATGGGTCAGCGCGTTCGGGTCGGTCGCCGTCTCGATCGAAACCAGCGTCGCCAACGGGACCTGCGAGCCGCCCGGCGCCGGAACGTAGTAATTGTCCAGCATCTCCGGCGACAACCGCTTGTCGCGCGGCACCTGCGGGATCACCTGATAGGAACGGCCCTCCAGATTGAAGCGGTTGATGTAGTTGCCGCCCAGCATCACGGCGAGCGTGTTGCCGATCTGCTGCATGGTGATCCCGAGCTCGTTGGCCTTGGCGCGGTCGATCTTCACCCGCACCACCGGCTGGTTGAAGTCGAGGTCGCTGTCGGACACGATGAACAATCCGCTCTTGCGCGCGGCGTCCTTGAGCTTCTGCATCTGCTCATAGACGGTGCGGAAGCTCTGGGTGCTGTTGATCACCATCTGGATCGGCAGGCCGCCCGGACCGCCGGGCAGCGCCGGCAGGTTGAAGGCGAAGGCGCTGACGCCCTCGATCTTGCTGAGCTCGTTCTGCACCTCCTGCTTCATGGCGGTGGAGGAGCGCTTGCGCTCGTCCCACGGCTTGAGGATCATGCCGGCGATGCCCTGGCTGGGCGTCGGCGTGCCGTTGATGACGAAGCGCAGATCGGTCTCGGGGAACTTGGCGAAGGCGGCATCCAGCCGTTTGCCGTAATAATTCAGGTAGTCGATATTGGCGTATTTCGGCGCCTTGGTGATCGAGAACAGGATGCCCTGGTCTTCCTCGGGCGCCAGCTCCTTGTTGGTATTGAGGAACATGAAACCGACGAGACCGAGGATCGTCGCCGCGAACAGCGCGGTGATCGGCCGATAGTCCAGCGAGCGGTCGAGCTGCCGGCCGTACCAGCGCGTCACCGACTGGAAGATGCCATCGACGAGCCGCGCGAAACGCCCCTGTTCGACATGGGTGAGCAGCACCGAGCACATCATCGGCGACAGCGTCAGGGCGATCACCCCCGACACGATCACCGAGCCCGCCAGGGTGAAGGCGAACTCCTTGAACAGCGCGCCGGTGACGCCACCGAGGAAGCCGATCGGCGCGTAGACGGCCGCCAGCGTGATGGTCATGGAGATGACCGGCCCGACGATCTCGCGGGCGCCTTGCAACGAGGCCTGGACGGGCGACTTGCCCTCCTCCAGATGTCGATGGATGTTCTCCACCACCACGATGGCGTCGTCGACCACGAGTCCGATGGCCAGCACCATGGCCAGCAGGGTCAGCAGATTGATACTGAATCCGAGCGAGGTCATGAAGATGCAGACGCCGACCAGCGACAGCGGGATGGTGACGACCGGGATGATCACCGACCGGAACGAGGCCAGGAACAGGAAGATCACCACGACGACGATGCCGACGGCTTCGATCAGCGTCTTCTCGACCTCGTCGATCGAGGACTGGATGAACTTGGTCGAGTCATAGGCCACCGTCATCTTCATCGACGGCGGCAGGTTGCGCTGGAGTTCGGGAAACAGCGCGCGCACGCCCTTGACGATGTTGAGCGGATTGCCCTGCGGCGTCGACTGCACGCCGATGAAGATGGCCTGCTGGCCGTTCATCGCCACGCTGGCGTCGGTGCTCTGGGCGGCGAGTTCGACCGTGGCGATGTCCTCGATCCGCACCAAGGCGCCGTCCTTCGCCTTGACGGTCATGCGCTTGAACTGGTCGAGATTGGTCAGGTCGGTATTGGTGGAGACGTTGCTGACGGTAAGGTAGCCCTTGGTCTGGCCGGCGGCCGCCTGGAAGTTGTTGGCCTGGATCGCCGCCGCGAGGTCCGCCGACGACACGCCGCGGCCGGCCATCCGCACCGGATCGAGCCAGATGCGCATGGCGAAGGTCTGGCCGCCGAGGATGTCGGCGGAGGCGACGCCGTCAACCGTGGACAGGATCGGCTGCACCACGCGCGTCAGATAGTCGGAGATCGCCGAGCCGCCGAGTTCGTCGCTGGCGAAGCCGATATACATCACCGCCGTGGTCTGGCCGGTGGATTTCAGGATCACCGGGTCGTTGGCTTCCTTCGGGATCAGGTACTTCACCGAATTGACCTTCGACAGCACTTCGGTGAGCGCCGCATTGGGGTCGGAATTCAGCTTGATGAAGACCTGGATCGTGCTGGTGCCCTGCACCGAGGACGACGTCATGTAGTCGACGCCCTCGGCCGAGGCCACCGCCTGCTCGATGGGCGTCGTAATGAAGCCCTGCATCAGGTCCGGCGAGGCGCCGGGATAGGCGGTCGTGATGGTCACGACCGTGTTGGACAGCTTGGGATATTGCCGGATCGGCAGCTTGAAGGCGGCCTGGAGGCCGATCAGCAGGATCAGCGCGCTGACCACGACCGACAGCACGGGCCGCTTGATGAAGATATCGGTAAACGACATGCGTTGACTCCCCTGCCGCTCAGTAGCGCGGCGGGTTGGCGGGGATCGGCGGCGGCGGTTCGGACGAGATCGCGACCGCGGCGCCGGACTGGAGCTTGAGCTGGCCGACGGCCGCAACGCGGTCGCCCGCCTTGAGCCCGGTCAGGATGACGGTGCGGCCGTTGACGCGGTCACCGGTGCGCACGAAGGTGCGATCGGCGGTCAGCGTCGTCGCGCCCTTGTCGTCCTTGGCTTCCTTGATGAGGAACACCGAGTCGCCATACAGCGTGTAGTCGACCGCCGTTTCCGGCACCGTCACCACCGCCGGCTCCGGCGGCAGCACCACCGTGGTGGAGGCGAACATGCCGGGCTTGAGGCTGTGGTCCGCATTGTCGATCGTCGCCTGCACCTTGATGTTGCGCGTGTCCGAATTGATCTGCGGCTCGATCGTGGTGATCTTGCCCTCGAACGTCCGGTTCGGAAAGGTGTCGACCTTGACGCGCACGGTCTGGCCCACCGCGATCACCGCGCGCTGCTTCTCCGGCAAGGTGAAGTTCAGGAACACCTTGGACAGGTCGGTGAGCGAGACGATCTTGCTGCCGGCGCCGAGGAACTGGCCGACCTCGACGAGACGAACGCCGAGATCGCCGCCGAACGGCGCCTTCACCAGCTTCTGAGAAATGATCGCCTCGGTCTTGGCGATCGCCGCATTGGCCTGATCATAGGACGCCTGCGTCTGGTCGACCGTCGCCTGCGGCCCGAACTGGCGCGACGCCAGCGACTTGGCGCGCTCCAGCGCCAGCTGGGCGGCGGTGGCCTGAGCCTTGTAGCTCAACAAATCGGCCTGATCAGGCTCGTCAAAGATCTGCAGCAGCGGATCGCCGGCATTCACATGCGCGCCCGCCTCGAACAGGATCTTGGTGACGCGGCCGGCGACGTCGTTGCTGATATCGACCTGATGCACGGCGGCGAGATCGCCGATGCCGTAAAGCAGGTTCGGGACCACCTCGGACGTCGCCTCGGCGACCGACACCGCGACCGGCGGCGGCTTCATGCTGGCGAAGAACTTGGCGATCATCATGTTGCGGAAGGCATTGAAGCCCCACAAGCCGCCGGCGAGCACCACCAGCAACAGGCCGACGATGATGAACCAGCGCCGCATACGCACCGGGCGGGCGTGCGGCTTTTCGTCGATGCTCTTGGCCGAGATGGGAGCCTGGGTCGATGAGATGCTCATGGCTGTGCGCTTTCGGAAACAAAGGACTTGGCGGTCTCGGCAACCTGTAATGGCTCCGGGAAATACGTCGCGATTGCGTGCTCTTTGAGGCCCATTCCGCGGAGCAGGAACTCGCTGACCTGCAGCTCCAGGCCGTGAATATCACCAAAGGCCAGGGTTGCGGGCCGCGGGATATACGACAGGGCGATCATTTGAATCAACTGGTGAGCGAACCAGAACAGATTCATCCGGGGGCCCGGCAGCGGCGACGCGTCACCGTCGGCGATCGCGCGCTGCAGGGAGGCGGTGAAGATCGGCTCGATGATGGCGCCGACCTTGGCATGCAGCAGGCGGGCGAACTCGCCATCCTCGAGATGGCTGGACACCAGCAGCTTGATTCGCTGGATCTCCTCCTCGTCCGGACGCTCCACCACCGCCTCGAGAAAGTGGCGGACCATGTCGTGGACGGCTCGGACCAGCGTCGCGGTGGACGGCTCCAGCGCCTGCAGCCGCTGCAACTCCGGATCGGCCTCGCAGGCCTCCCGCAGAATCTCGGCGTAGAGCGCCGACTTGCTGGGGAAGTGCTTGAACAGCAGCGCCTCGGAGATGCCGGCGGCGGCGGCGACGCTGCGCGTCGTCGTCCCGGCGAAGCCGTGGCGGGCAAAGCAGGCCCGCGCGGCGGCCACAATGGCCTCGCGGCGGGCTTCGTTGGTCAGGCGGACGGGGCGCGTCGGACGCATGGTGCGCTAAGTAAGCGCTTACTTAGAAAAATCAAGAAATATCTCGCAACTGCGAAGGCGTCCGCAAGGAGCGAGCGGCGGTATAATAATACCAGCGATCGAGGCAGTCCTCGCGCGAGCCTTGGTCCTTCGCTGCTCTCACTGCACACCGGGCAAGCGCTGATCCGCCTCGCCTTTGCAACGGCATCGCAGTAAGCGGAGGAGCTGACGGATTCCAGATGAGGAGAACGATCCGATGGTGCTACGTGCGGGCCGCGAATTCCTGGCCATTCCCGGCCCGACCACGATGCCCGACGAGGTGCTCGCGGCAATGCATCGCCCGGCCATGGACATCTACGCCGGCGAGCTGATCGCGATCACCGACAGCCTGCTCGCCGATCTGTCCAGGCTGTTCCGTACCGCCGGCCGCTCCTACATCTATATCGCCAACGGCCACGGCGCCTGGGAGGCCGCGCTTACCAATGTGCTCTCCCGCGGCGACAAGATCCTGGTGCTGGAGAGCGGCCGCTTCGCCGTCGGCTGGGGCGAGGCCGCCGCCAGGCTCGGCGTCGAGGTCGAGATCCTGCCCGGCAGCTGGAGCCGCGCGGTGCGCCCCGAAGCGGTGGAAGCCCGGCTGAAGCAGGACAGCGGCAGCCGCATCAAGGCGGTGCTGGCGGTGCAGGTCGACACCGCATCGGGGGTCGTCAACGACATAGCCGCCATCGGCCAGGCGATCCGCGCCGCCGGTCACGACGCGCTGTTCATGGTCGATGCGGTCGCCTCGCTCGGCTGCATGCCGTTCGCGATGGACGACTGGCGCATCGATGTGGCGATGTCCGCCTCGCAGAAGGGCCTGATGACGCCGCCCGGCATCGGCCTCGTCGCCGCCGGACCGCGCGCCCGCGACGTCCATCTCAAGGCCGATCTGCGCACGCCCTATTGGGACTGGACCGCCCGCGAAGGCGAAGAGCACTACATGAAGTATTCCGGCACGCCGCCGGTGCACCTGCTCTACGCCTTGCGCAAGGCGCTCGACATGCTGTTCGCCGAAGGCGCCGAGAACACCTTCCGCCGCCATCGCCTGCTGGCCGAGGCGGTGCGCCAGGCGGTGAGCGTCTGGGCCGAACGCGAACGCCTCGCCTTCAACATCACCGCGCCCGGCGAGCGCTCCGACACCGTGACCACGGTGCTGGTGCACGGCACGCCCTCGGCCGACGATCTGAAGGATTTCTGCCGCGACACCTGCGGCGTCGTGCTCGGCAACGGCATCGGCGCCCTCTCCGGCCACGCCTTCCGCATCGCCCATATGGGCCACATCAACGCGCCGATGGTGCTCGGCACGCTCGGCGTCACCGAGGTCGGCCTCAACGTCCTGCGGATTCCGCACGGCACCGGCGGCGTGCAGGCGGCGACCGCCTATCTCGGCGACAGCCTGCGCGCTTGACCCTCTCGCCGGCGGGTCGATGGGGGCGTGACGACCATCGACGCCGTCCGCCGAAACTTTCGGCGCCGCATTTTTTTTTGCGTGGCCGTCTGGTCACGCCGCAGAACACCGAAGCTCACACATCTCCGCTTCTCGGTCGAGCGCGGATGGACAACCTCCTGCAAGCCCGCAACTAACGCCCACAACGGGTGTCCCGCCTCCGACCTTCGTCAGCTCCCACGGCTGCATTAACCGGCTCACCAACGCGTATGCGAAGACGGTCCGCGGCCACCGAGGGGACACAATGATGCAGTGATGTCGATGCGAATCAATTCAGATTCGCAACTCGGAAAGGGAAGTCAAATGGGAAAGAACGAGAAGACCGGCGATAAGACGGGGCAAATCGCTTCCAAGGGACTCCGTGATCCAGCCTCCTTGTCCAAGTCGCAGATCAAGACCTTGGCCGCTTCCGCACTCACGCAGCGGCCAGACCACAAGTCGAAGCCGTCGACGAAGAAATAAGCGACACGATCTTCAGCACAGAGGCCGTCGGGATCGTCATCAGTCCCGACGCCTGATCCCATTCGTCATCGCCGTTGCTTGCACCCAAGTTCGGCGCAAGCACTTTTGCATTTTCATCGTCTTGAACGAGAAAGCCCACAGACACGCACTTGTGGGCGCGGCGGCTGCCAATTTCGGATAGCCATTGCCAGCTCGGGATCGGCTGGCCGCTATCGACCCATTCGATCAGTACGAGTTGAGGACGAATTTGCATGGATCGAATCTCGCTGCGTCGTGGTTAGCAGGTTCTTAGCTTCGCGCCCCGTTCGTGTCCGTATTGATTTTTGGGTGTCCAACTCAGGACAGCAGCCCTCGGCGCGACGAAGAACAGACCGAAGGCGGCGGCGGCGAAGCTGATTTCCGCGCGGATGAAGACCATCGCAAGACACGATTGCCGCGATACGCAATGCAGCGAGGCAGGCACACGACCTGTCATTTCGCCGAAGTGACGCGGCCCGGATCGACCTCGGGCTGCTCGCGAGGATCGTCTCGGCCCAGCCCAGCGCCCCAGGCGAGCGCCTCGCCTCCCGGCCCCGCCCCGGAGAGTGCCGGCGAGACGCTGCCCCCTTTCCCTCAATCGCGCGACGGCAGGCCGCGGGTCTTGCCGTCGATCGCCTTCATCAGCTCGCGCAGGCCGTCGCCGACGTGATGCACGGCGGCCAAGTCGAGGCGGTCGCCGTAGAGCTTGGGCAGCGCCTTCGAGAGCAGCCAGCGACGGGTCTCGAGCCGCAGCCGCGAGCGCGCGACATTCACGCGATCGGGCACCAGCACGTTCCCGCCTTCGCGCACGACATGGTCGTTGCTGGAATCGTCGGCGATCTCGAGGAGTTCGTCGGCCATGAGGTGATAGCCGATCTCGCGGGCGCGGCGGTAGCGCCCGGCGAAGCCGTCGACATCGGCAATCATCCATTTGATGATCGTCGACGGATCCGGCATGCCGGCATCTCGGCAGACGGCGCGCAGGGTGCGGCCCTTGGCGAGTTCGTCGCAGACGCGCTCGCTTACCGCGGCACGGTCGTAAAGCGGGACAAAGGTCATGGCGAAGCCTCCTGGCTGTGGGCATGAAAAAACCCGCTGCCGGGATCGGAAGCGGGGTCAGGACTGATCAGCGAATGAAGTGGGACGCCGGCGGCGTGCACTCGTGCACCTGGTGCGGCGGATCCGACGCTCGTTTCAGCATTGCAGCGAGTGCTCGCCGCAAAGGGATACGAACGTTGGAAACGGGACACTAGCAAAATCAAAAAGCTAGTGTGGCTTATGTCTCGCAATTGCCTACGAGAGGCTTGCCGCAAAGGCGGTCGGCAATTGCGAGACGCCACACTAGTGTCCCGTCTCCGAATTACCGCTACGTTTGCCTCGCACTCGCACGGTCATTCGGAGACATAGGGACACTAGCAAAATCAAAAAGCTAGTGTGGCTTATATCTCGCAATTGCCTACGAGAGGCTTGCCGCAAAGGCGGTAGGCAATTGCGAGACGCCACACTAGCGACGATGACCAATTCGGCGTTACCGGTCAAACAGAATGGCGCGGTGGTGGAAAAACCGACGCCTCATCGCCCGGTAAACTTCGCCGGACGCTTCTCGAGGAACGCGCTGACGCCCTCGCGGAAGTCCTCGGCGGCGCCGGCCTGCTGCTGATACTGGCGCTCGAGATCGAGCTGCTGCTCGTAGGAGTTCTCCTCGCTCTGCCAATAGAGCTTGCGGATCAGCGACAGCGCGATGGTCGGCCCGGCGGCGAGATCGCGGGCGAGCGTCATGGTCTCGTCGATCAGCGCGGCATCGTCATGGACGCGGTTGATCAGGCCCCAATCGAGCGCGGTCTGCGCCGGCAGCCGCTCGCCGAGCAGCGACAATTCCAGCGCGCGGGCGCGGCCGACGAGGCGCGGCAGCAGCCAGGTCGAGCCGCAATCCGGCACCAGGCCGATGCGGCGGAAGGCCTGCAGGAAATAGGACGAGCGCGCCGCCAGCACGATGTCGCCCATCAGCGCGATGCTCATGCCCGCACCGGCCGCCGGGCCGTTCACCGCCGTGATCAGCGGACAATGCAGGTTGCGCAGCCGGCGCAGGAAGGGATGAAAGGCGGTCTCGAGCGTGACGCCGGCGTTGCTGCGCGAGCCGGCCTCCATGTTGCGGCCCTGGAGATTGGCGCCGGTGCAGAAGGCGCGGCCGGCGCCGGTGATGACGGCGCAGCGCACCTCGGCGCGGCGATCCTCGATGGCGTCGAGCGCCTCGCCGAGCCCCTGCAGCATGTCGACGGAGATCGCGTTCATGACCTCCTGGTGGTCGAGGCGAATGACCGCGACCGCGCCGTCGAACGTCAGGGTGACGTGCTTGAACTGCATAATCGTCCTCTTTGATTTTCCGCGTCGCGGGCGGCGTTTCCTCGTCGATGTGGCCGCATCATCTGGCGTTCGCGCGGCGCTGTCCATGCCCTGCGCAATGTCGATGCAGCGTGCAGACGCAAGACGGCGGCGAATGATCAGCGGAGTGCCGCAACTCACAGCGGCAGCATGGTGGTGTATTTGAGCTGGCGCAGGGCGAAGTCGGACTGGGCCGAGGCGACCTTGGGATGCGCCAGCAGGCGGTGCATCAGGAAGTCCTCATAGGCCGCGACATCGGCGGCGCGGATGATCAGCACGTAGTCGTGCGGCCCGGTGACCGAGAAGCATTCCAGCACATTGGGCTGATCGGCGATGAAGCGCTCGAACGCCTCGCGCGATTCGGTGCTGTGGTCGCGCAGATTGGCATGGACGAAGACGCAGACCCCGAGGCCGAGGCGCGAGGGATCGAGCAGCGTCACCCGCGAGGAGATCAGACCGCTGGCCTCGAACTCCTGAAGCCGCCGCCACACCGTGGACTGCGACATGGCGAGGCGCTCGGCGAGGTCCTTGAGCGACAGCGTCGCATCGCGCTGGATTTCCCGCAGCAGCCGGCGGTCGGCATCGGACAGGGTCATTGAAAAAGTCTAGTTCAGAAATAATGTTGCGTGAACGGAAATCGTCAGCGATCCCGGGAGCTTGGAACCGGGTCGGCCGATCTCCCGACGGCGCGGTGGCGGCGGCCTTCGCCGCCGCGGCCCTGCACGGCAGCGCCGGAATGGGCGCCTATGCGCCGCCAAAAGCGCGGTGATGCGCCTGACCGAGGCGCTTGCCGCCGAGCTCGGACCGCATGGCATCAACGTCAATTGCGTGCTGCCCGGTGTCATCGACACGCCGCCCAACCGCGCCGCCATGCCAAAGGCCGATCCTGCGACATGGGTGCGGCCGGAGGACCTCGCCGCGGTGGTCAGGTTCCTGGCCTCGGACGAGGCCGGCGCCGTCCACGGCGGGCTGCTGCCGGTGACCGGCCGGCGCGGATCGAGGGTTGCGGTAGATCGATCCCCGGGCGGCGCCGCCGTGGCTTCTCCGGCGGCCCGACAGCATGTAGAGAATCGTCGCATGAACGCGCCCCCCCGCCTGGCCATCCGCCACTCCACCTGCCCGCACGACTGCCCCTCGACCTGCGCCCTCGACGTCGAGGTGATCGACGGGGCGACCATCGGCCGGGTGCGCGGTTCCAAACTGCAGAGCTACACGGCGGGCGTGGTCTGCGCCAAGGTGGCGCGCTATGCCGAGCGCATCCATCATCCCGACCGGCTGCTTCATCCGCTGCGGCGCATCGGGCCCAAGGGCTCGGGCCGGTTCGCGCAAGTGAGCTGGGACGAGGCGCTGGACGAGATCGCCGAGCGCTTCAACGCGGCCGAGCGCGAATTCGGCGCCGAGTCGGTGTGGCCCTATTACTATGCCGGCACCATGGGCCACGTGATGCGCGACGGCATCAATCGCCTCGCCCACGTGAAGAAGTATTCGCGCTTCTACAGCACGATCTGCTCGACCATCGCCTGGGCCGGCTATGCCGCCGGCACCGGCAAGGTCGCCGGCGTCGATCCGCGCGAAATGGCGAAGTCCGACCTGATCGTGATCTGGGGCACCAATCCGGTGTCGACCCAGGTCAATGTCATGACCCACGCGACGCGGGCGCGAAAGGATCGCGGCGCGCGCATCGCCGCCGTCGACATCTACGACAACGACACCATGAAGCAGGCCGATATCAGGATCATCCTGCGGCCCGGCACCGACGGCGCCTTCGCCTGCGGCGTCATGCATGTGCTGTTCCGCGACGGCTATGCCGACCGTGGCTATCTCGCCCGCTATACCGACTGCCCGGACGAACTCGAGGCGCATCTGAAGAGCCGCACGCCGGACTGGGCGGCGGCGATCTGCGGCGTGCCGGCCGCCGAGATCGAGGCCTTCGCCCGCGAAGTCGGCGAGACCCGGCGCACGTTCTTCCGCCTCGGCTTCGGCTTCACCCGCAGCCGCAACGGCGCGGCGCAGATGCACGCGGCGCTGTGCATCCCGGCGGTGACCGGCGCCTGGCAACATGAAGGCGGCGGCGCCTTCTTCAACAACGGCGCGATCTGGAAGCTGAACAAGGCGCTGATCGAAGGCAGCGAGACCATCGACGGCACCGTGCGGCAGCTCGACCAGTCGAAGATCGGCCGCATCCTCACCGGCGACGCGCAGGCGCTGCAGGGCGGGCCGCCGGTCAAGGCGATGCTGATCCAGAACACCAATCCGGTGAATGTCGCGCCCGAACAGGCGCTGGTGAAGCGCGGCTTCGCCCGCGACGACCTGTTCGTCGCCGTGCACGAGCAGTTCATGACCGAGACGGCGCAGATGGCCGACCTCGTGCTGCCGGCGACCATGTTCATGGAGCACGACGATATCTACACCGGCAGCGGCCAGCAGCATCTCTCGCTCGGGCCGAAGCTGATCGAGCCGCCGGGCGAGTGCCGCTCCAACCACGAGCTGCTGCAGGCGCTGGCGCCGCGCGTCGGCGCGGAGCACCGCGCCTTCAAGCTGACGCCGCGCCAGATCATCGACGAGACGCTGAAGGCCAGCGGCCATGGCGACCTCGAGAGTTTCGAGGCCGAGGTGTGGCGCGACCTGCAGCCCGACTTCCGCACCTCGCACTTCCTCGACGGCTTCGGCCACGCCGACGGCAAGTTCCACTTCAAGGCGGACTGGGCCAGGGTGCCGGTGCCGCGCAACATCGCCCTCGGGCCGTGGCAGGACATGCCCGCCCTGCCCGACCACTGGGCGGTGATCGAGACCGCCGACGCGCGCCACCCGTTCCGCCTCGCCACCAGCCCGTCGCGCAGCTTCCTCAACAGCACCTTTGCCGAGACGCCGTCGTCGAAGGCGCGCGAGGGGACGCCGTCGGTGATGATGCACCAGGACGACGCCCGCGCGCTCGGCCTCGCCGACGGCGAAGCGGTGACGCTGGGCAATGACCGCGGCGAGACCACGCTGCGGCTCGTGGTGGTCGAGGGCGTGCGACGCGGCGTGCTGATCGCCGAGTCGATCCACCCCAACCACGCCCATGCCGGCGGCAACGGCATCAACGTGCTGACCGGCGCCGACGCCGTGGCGCCGTACGGCGGCGCCGCGTTTCACGACAACAAGGTGTGGGTGAAGAAGGCGACTCTCTGAGGCTGCGCGCGGCGCAGGTTTCGGGGCCCCTCACCCGGATCGCCGACGCGATCCGACCTCTCCCCGCTGACGCGGCTCTCGTATTCACACATCTGATTCGCAATAAAGCGGCTAATCTCTCAGCCTTTCCATCGTCATGCCCGCGCTCGTCGCGGGCATCCACGTCTTCACGACGCTGCAGCAAGCAAGTCGTGGATGGCCGGGACAAGCCCGGCCATGACGACAGTGGAGCGCAGAGCGCATGTTTTCACTCCGTCGTCGCCGCCCTGATGTGTGAATCCGAGAGCCGCTGACGCGGGGCGAGGTGAAGAAAGCGCTCAGGCGCCCGCCTTGCGCTCGGTCTGGATCACGTCGAAGCCCTCGAAGCGCGGATGGCCGACATAGAGGCTCTCCCCGGTGGCGTTGCCGGCGCGGGCATGCGCCGCCCTGAAATGCTCCGAGCGCGTCCAGTCCTCGAAGGCGGCGCGGCTCGTCCACAGGCTATGACTGGCATAGAGCCGGTGATCCTCCGCCTCCGGCCCCTTCAGCAGGTTGAATTCGATGAAGCCTTCGACCTCGCCGAGATAGCTCTCGCGCGTCGCCCACAGCTGCTCGAACGCCGCCTCCGCGCCCTTCTTCACCTGAAACCTGTTCATTGCGATAAACATCGACGTCGTCTCCTCGAACCGCACCGTGCTGCACCCGGACGGCATGTTGTCGCACGAAGCCCGGACCGAGGATATCAGAGAAACGCCGACGCCAGCGCCGGCGGCTGCTCGAGCGCATGGGCGGCATATTCCAGCGCGCTCCTGATCGCGGCCCGGCCGGTCGGGCCGCCGAGACACAGCCGCACCGCTTCGGGCGGCGGCCCGCCGACGACGAAGGCATCGCTGGCGACGACGCCGATGCCGCTGGCGCGCATGTGCTCGACGAAAGCGGTGCGGGTCCAGGACGGCGGCATCGACACCCAGATGTTGAAGCTGAGCGGATCGCCGCGATAGGAGCCGCCGGGCAGGATCTCGGCGGCGAGCTTCTGGCGCGCGCCGGTCTCGGCGCGGATGAAGCGCAGCAACGTGTCGGCGGTGCCGTCCTCGATCCAGCGTGTCGCCAGGGCGACGGTCAAGGGCGAGGCCATCACCGTCGCCGAACGCAGCGCCGAGGCGAACGGCCAGGCCGAGCGCGTGTCCGGCACCACCACATAGGCGGCGCGCAAGCCGGCACCGATGCATTTGGCGAGCCCGGCGACATGCCAGGTCAGGTCCGGCGCGATCGCGGCGAACGGAGCATGGCCGTGGCCGTGCTCCGGAATGAAGCCGTAGGCGTCGTCCTCGACGATCGGCAGCTTGAAGCGGCGCGCGATCGCGACGATGTCGCGGCGGCGCTGGTCGGGAATGGTCAGGGTCGTCGGGTTCTGCAAGGTCGGATTGAGATAGATCGCCTTGGGCTTGAGCTTCTTGCAGGCGTCGGTCAGCGCCTGCGGTTCGATGCCGTCGCCGTCCATCGGCAGGCCGACCAGCGCGATGCCGAGCTGCGCCGCGATCGAGCGGATGCCGGGATAGGTGACGGCCTCGCACAGCACGGTGTCGCCCGGACGGGCGAGAATGGTGAGAATGCCGAGCAGCGCCGGATGGGCGCCCGGCGAGACGAAGATGCGCTCCTGCGCCGGCACCAGCGCGCGGCGGCCGAGCCAGCTCGACGCGGCGTCGCGATCGGCCCCGGTGCCGCCGAAGCCCTGGTAGCGCAGCAGCGCGACGATATCGCGCGAGACGTGATCGAACCCCGCCTGCATTCGCGCGATCAGTTCCGGATCGTCGGGTTCCGGCGGCAGGTTCATCGACAGGTCGACCGGGCGCGGCGGCAGCGCGGCGAGAACCCGGCGCGGCCGCGGCTTGTCGCGCACGAAGGTGCCCTGCCCGACCTTGGATTCGATCAGCCCGCGCTTGCCGGCCTCGACATAGCCGCGCGCCACCGTGGTGAAATCGAGATCGAGCCGTTTGGCGAGCTTGCGCTGCGGCGGCAGGCGGTCGCCGACGACGAGCCGTCCGGCGGCGATGTCGTCGGCGATGGCGTCGGCAATCGCGAGATAGCGCGGCTTGTCGCTCAGCGACAGATCCGGACGCCAGTCGGCCATGGCTGGGACCCTGTTTTCGAAGTTGCATCACGGCGATACGGCGATGGAGCGGGCACGGCGTCCAGTCAATCCGCGAATTGACTGGACCTTACGGCGCGGGCTCCGGACCTCACGAAACATGACAGATTGTCGGCGCGACCGCCTGCTCATTTGCATGGCGTTCTGCCTAGACTTTGCAGGCAATGGTTTTGCGGACGCCGTGGCAATTCTGCCGCAGCCGGTCAAGTTTCCATTCAAGATTGAATGGATATTTGAATGCAAATTGACTGCTGTGCTGCACCGTTAGGCAGACGCCGTGCTGGCATGGCCGTTGCAATATCCTTCCTGTCCGCGAGACGGATTCAGCGAAGGAGCACACGATGCCCGCAGTCACCATGCCTGCCCGCCAGAAGGGTGATTTTCTGGTCGATTATGAGGAGAAGGTTTTCGAAGACGTCAAAGCCAAGCCGGGCGAAAAGGCACTGGTGACGTTCCACACCGTCGCCTTCGAAGGCTCGATCGGTTTCGTCAACATGCTGCAGGCGACGCGGCTGATGCGCAAAGGCTTCGAGACCTCGATCCTGCTCTACGGTCCCGGCGTCACGCTGGGCGTGCAGCGCGGCTTTCCCAAGATCGGCGACGAGGCCTTCCCGGGCCATCAGAACTTCAACAACACGCTGGTCAAATTCATGGCCGAGGGCGGCAAGGTCTATGCCTGCCGGTTCGCACTGCAGGCGCTCTACGGTCACGGCGAGCCGTCGCTGATTCCGGGCATCCGCCCGATCAATCCGCTCGACGTGCTCGATCTCATCCTGCTGCACCGCCAGGACAACGCCTTCATGCTGAACACCTGGACGCTGTGAGCGGCGCGGGCGGACGGGAGACAGGCATGTCAGGCCAACACAGGGTTCGAGCCGCCGCGGTGCAGATCGCGCCGGACCTCGACAGCGCCACGGGAACGCTCGACAAGGTCCTCGCCGCATTGGCGGAAGCGGCCGGCAAGGGCGTGCAGGTCGCGGTTTTTCCGGAAACCATCCTGCCCTGGTATCCCTACTTTTCCTTCGTCCGCCCGCCGCTCATGAGCGGCGCCGATCACATCCGCCTCTACGACCATGCCGTCACCGTGCCCGGCCCGGTGACCGAGGCGGTGAGCGCGGCGGCGCGGCGCCATCGCATGGTGGTGGTGCTCGGCGTCAACGAGCGCGACCACGGCTCGCTCTACAATGCCCAGCTGGTGTTCGACGCCGACGGCAGCATCCGCCTCAAGCGGCGCAAGATCACGCCCACGTTCCACGAGCGCATGATCTGGGGCCAGGGCGACGGCGCCGGATTGAAGGTGGTGGACACCGCGGTCGGCCGCATCGGCGCGCTGGCCTGCTGGGAGCACTACAATCCCCTCGCCCGCTACGCCCTGATGACGCAGCACGAGGAGATCCACGCCGCGCAGTTTCCCGGCTCCCTCGTCGGCCAGATCTTCGCCGACCAGATCGAGGTGACGATCCGCCACCATGCCCTCGAGAGCGGCTGCTTCGTCGTCAACGCCACCGGCTGGCTCAGCGAGGAGCAGATCGCGGCGATCTCGCCCGACGAAGGACCGCGCCGCGGCCTGCGCGGCGGCTGCATGACGGCGATCGTCTCGCCGGAAGGCAATCACGTGGTGCCGCCGCTGACATCCGGCGAGGGCCTGCTCGTCGCCGACCTCGACATGGCCCTGATCGTCAAGCGCAAACGCATGATGGACAGCGTCGGCCATTACGCCCGCCCCGAACTGTTGTCGCTGCTGATCGACGACAAGCCGGCGCGGACCGTGCACAGCGCCGCCCCCCAGCCCGTCACCATTGCCCAGGGAGAGACATCCCATGAAGCCGCTGACCTCGCACGACCTGCCGACGGCGATGCCGACCGAGCGCCTGATCAACGAATTGCAGTCCAGCGGCGTGAGGCTCGCTGACCCGAAATCGGGCGCGACCAGCCGGCGCGGCGGCGCCGGTCCTTCCGACCACGCCCCGATCACCATCGACGGCATGACCGTGATGGTGCCGATCCACAATGCGCCGGCCTTCGACAGCCCCTATACGATCGACCGGCCCGATGCCTCCGGCGCGAGCCGCGTCAGGCGCGACGGCGTCGAGCTCGGCACGGTCTCCTTCCCGCCGCGGCCGCGCTTCTACGAGCTCTCGACCGCCGACGGCATTCCCTATTCCAAGATCGCGACGCTGCACGGCCGCGACGTGCTCGCCACCACGGTGCTGCAGACCTGCATCCGCTACGAGAGCCGGACCAAGAGCTGCCGCTTCTGCGCCATCGGCCAGTCGCTGGCGGCGGGCCGCACCATCGCCCGCAAGACCCCGGCCCAGCTCGCCGAGGTGGCGCGCGCCGCGGTCGAGCTCGACGGCGTCAAACACATGGTGCTGACCACCGGCACGCCGCCCGGCGCCGACCGCGGCGCCGCCGTGCTCGCCGACAGCGCCGCCGCGATCAAGGCCGCCGTCGACCTGCCGATCCAGGGCCAGTGCGAGCCGCCGGACGACGACGCCTGGTTCGCGCGGATGAAGGCGGCCGGCATCGATGCGCTCGGCATGCATCTCGAGGCCGTCACCGAAGAGGTGCGGCGGCAGGTGATGCCCGGCAAGGCGCAGGTGCCGCTCGCCCGCTACATGGCGGCGTTCAGGGCCGCGGTGCCGGTGTTCGGCCGCAACCAGGTCTCGACCTATATCCTCGCCGGGCTCGGCGATCGCACCGAGGACATTCTCGGGGTCTGCGAACAGCTCGTCGAGATCGGGGTCTATCCCTTCGTCGTGCCCTTCGTGCCGATCGCCGGCACGCCGCTGGAAAGCCATCCCTCGCCGTCGCCCGACGTCATGCACGGCCTGCTCGCCAGGCTGGCGCAGATGCTGGGCAAGGCCGATCTGCGCGCCACCGACATCAAGGCCGGCTGCGGCCGCTGCGGCGCCTGCTCGGCGCTTGCGACTTACGAACGCGGAGCGCGGCGATGATGTTCGAACCGGTCCCGCAGTTCATCGCGCCGGGCTTCCAGATCAAGTTCGCCACGGACGACTGGGAGCGCAAGGCGGCCGCGGCGCTGCGCCGCCAAGTGTTCTGCGGCGAGCAGAGGATCTTCGACGGCGACGATCGCGACGCCGTCGACGAGGTCGCCGTTCCCCTCGTCGCCGTGTCGCTGCTCGGGGTGGCGAGCGGCGACGTCGTCGGCACCGTCCGCATCCATCGCGACGAGGGCGAGCGCGACACCTGGTGGGGCTCGCGCCTCGCGGTCGAGCGCTCCTATCGCAAGGTGGCCGGCATCGGCGCCGGGCTGATCCGCCTCGCGGTGAGTTCGGCGCATGGCCGCGGCTGCCACCGCTTCCTTGCCCACGTGCAGAGCCAGAACGCGCTGCTGTTCCAGCATCTGCACTGGCGCTCGCTCGGCGAATGCGACCTCCATGGCCGGCCCCATCACCGCATGGAAGCCGACCTCGCCCATTATCCGCCCTTCATGACGCCGGAGACCGGCTTCATGTCGCTGGCACGACTGGCGGCCTGACCATGGCGACAGCGGCGCTGCGCAATTGCGATCCCGATCCCGATCTCGCCACGCTGGCCGAGCGCCTGCGCCAAGGCGGTGGCCTCAACGCCAAGCGCGAGATCGCCGCGGTGGCGCGCGCCCTCGGCCTGCCCGGCACGCAGGCGATCGCGGTCGGCGACGACTGCGCGGCGATTCCCGACGGCGACGCCTATACGCTGTTCGCCATCGAAGGCTTCATGAGCGAGTTCGTCGCCGCCGATCCATGGTTCGCCGGCTGGTGCGGCGTGATGGTCAACATCTCCGACATCGCCGCCATGGGCGGCCGCCCGCTGGCGGTGGTGAACGCATTGTGGGCCGACGGCATCAGTGGCGCGACACCGCTGCTGGAGGGACTTGCCGCCGCCGCCCGCAGCTTCGACGTGCCGGTGGTCGGCGGCCACAGCAATCTGCGCGGGGCGAGCGGCCAGCTCGCCGTCGCCATCCTCGGCCGGGCGCAGCGCCTGCTGACGAGCTTCGATGCGAGGCCCGGCGACACCCTGGTCGCAGCCATCGACCTGCGCGGCCGCTATCGTCCGCCGTTCCTCAACTTCGACGCGGCGACGCTGGCCCCGCCGCGCCGGTTGCGCGGCGACATCGAGCTGTTGCCGGCCATCGCCGAGGCCGGCCTCGCCACCGCCGCCAAGGACATCAGCCAGGCCGGTGTCGTCGGCACCGCCGCGATGCTCGCCGAGTGCTCGCGGGTCGCCATCGACATCGATCCCGCCGCGGTTCCCCGCCCTGCCGGGGTTGCGCTCGACCGCTGGCTGATGAGCTTTCCGAGCTTCGGCTATCTGTTGTCGGTGCCGCCCGCATCCACCGCCGCGGTGGTGGCGCGCTTTGCCGCGCGCGACATCGCCGCCGCGGCCATCGGCACCGTCGGCGACGGAACGCAGGTCGCCATCACCGACGGGACGCATCGCGAAGTCATCTGGGATTTCGCCGCCGGGCCCCTGATCGGCTGCGCGCCGCAGCCGACCGCGGAGGGCCGCCCATGACCGCGCATCCGCTCCGCGTCGCCATTCTCACCCATTCGACCAATGCCCGCGGCGGCGTCGTTCATGCCCTCGAACTCGCCCAGGCGCTGGAGCGGCTGGGGCATCAGGCCGTGGTCCATGCGCCCGATCCGAGCGGCGCCGGATTCACCCATCACTCGAGGGCGCGCACCGTCTCCATCCCGGCGGGACCGGCGCCGGCGGATCTCGCCGCCATGGTCGAGCGGCGCGCCGCCGACTACGTCGCCTGGTTCGATGCAGCGCGCTGCCGCGGCTTCGACGTCTTCCATGCCCAGGACGGCATTTCCGGCAATGCGCTGGCGACGCTGAAGGACCGCGGCCTGATCCCCGGCTTCGCCCGCACCGTCCATCACCTCGACGACTTCGCCGATCCGCGGCTTCAGGCGCTGCAGCACCGCTCGATCGCCGCCGCCGATCGCCGTCTCGTCGTCAGCAGGACGTGGTGCGAGCGCATCGCGGCCGATTACGGCGGCGTGCCGGCGATCGTCGGCAACGGTGTCGACACGCTGCGCTTTGCGCCGCGGGCGCGCAGCGGCGACGCCAGCTTGCGCCGACGCCTCTCCTTGCGCGAAGGGCCGGTGCTGCTCAGCGTCGGCGGCATCGAGGAGCGCAAGAATTCGCTCGCCATTCTCGACGCTTTCCGGCAGCTGCACGCGGTGCGACCGGCGGCGCAACTCGTCATCGCCGGCGGCGCCAGCGTGCTCGACCATCACGCCTACCAGATCGAATTCAGGGACCGTCTCGCCGCCGCCGGCGTGCCGCCGAACAGCGTCGTCGTCACCGGCGTCATCGCCGATGCGGACATGCCCGCGCTCTATCGCCAGGCCGACGCCCTCGTCTTCGCCTCGCTGCGCGAGGGCTTCGGCCTTGCGGTGATCGAGGCCATGGCGAGCGGGGTTCCGGTCGTCGTCCCGCACATGGCGCCGTTCACCGAATATCTCACCGGCGACGATGCGGTCTGGTGCGACCCGACGAATGCCGGATCGATCGCCGATGCCATGGCCATGGCGCTCGCCGAGCCGTTGCGCTCGCGGCTCGCCGTCGCCGGCATGATGGTCGCGCACCGCCACGGCTGGCTCGCGGTGGCGAGGGCTCACATGGCGGCCTATGCCGCGCTCGCGGAGATGCAGCATGCCTGAAATGCGCTTTCACATCCGCTGGCCCGACGGCTTTGAGGAGGCGTGCTATTCGCCGTCGCTGGTGGTGCGCGAGCATCTCACCGTCGGCGAGAGCTATCCGCTGGCGGATTTCATCGAGCGCTGCCGCACCGCGCTCTCCATCGCCAGCGAGCGGGTGCGTGCCAGATACGGCGTGCCGTGCAGCCGGGCGCTCGGCCAGCTCGCCTCCCTCGAGGCCAAGGCGCTGCGCCTCAAGGACCATCCCGGCGGCGATGTCGCCGTCCTCGCCTTCGAAGAGTAAAGGAGCCACCAAATGCCGGACCATTCCGCCAGCCACTATCCCGTCATCGTCATCGGCGGCGGCCAGGCCGGGCTCGCCATGAGCCATGAACTGCGCCAGCACGGCATCGACCACGTCGTGCTGGAGAAGAACACCATCGCCCATGCCTGGAAGACCCAGCGCTGGGATTCCTTCTGCCTGGTGACGCCGAACTGGCAATGCAAGCTGCCGGGATTTTCCTATCCCGGCGACGATCCGGACGGCTTCATGCTGCGCGACGAGATCGTCGACTATGTCGAGGCTTACGCCCGCCGCATCGAGGCGCCGGTGCGCGAGGGCGTCGCCGCCACCCGCCTCAGCCGCAGCGGCGGCCGCTTCCTCGTCGAGACCAGCGCAGGCCCCTTGAGCGCCGACCAGGTGGTGCTGGCGGTGGGCGGCTATCACCATGCCAACGTGCCGGCGATGGCCGGGCGCCTGCCGTCGCGGATCGCCCAGCTCCATTCGTCGACCTATCGCAACCCGCAGGCACTGGCCGCGGGCGAGGTGCTGGTGGTCGGCAGCGGCCAGTCGGGTTGCCAGATCGCCGAGGATCTGCACCTCGCCGGACGCAAGGTTCATCTCGCCGTCGGCGGCGCGCCGCGCTGCCCCCGCCTCTATCGCGGCCGCGACAGCGTCGAATGGCTCGATCACCTCGGCCAGTACGACCTGCCGGTCGACCAGCATCCGCTCAAGGAGAAGGTGCGCGGGAACGCCAATCACTACCTGACCGGACGCGACGGCGGCCGCGACATCGACCTGCGCCGCTTCGCCGGCGAGGGCATGAAGCTCTATGGCCGGCTCCGCGACATCAGCGGCGAGACGATCGCCTTCGCCGACGACCTTGCCGCCAATCTCGACAATGCCGACAGGGTCTATAACGGCATCTGCGCGCTGATCGACAACTATATCGCCAGCAACGCCATCGAGGCGCCGCCGCCCTCGCGCTACGCGCCGGTGTGGCAGCCCGGTGAGATCCCGAGCCGGATCGATCTCGCCGCCGCGGGCATCAGCACCATCATCTGGACCACCGGCTTCCGGTCGGACTGGTCGTGGGTCGACCTGCCGATCTTCGACGGCAGCGGCTATCCGACCCACACCCGCGGCGTCACTGCGGCGCCCGGCGTCTATGTGGTCGGCCTGCCCTGGCTCCACACCTGGGGGTCGGGGCGCTTCGTCGGCGTCGGCCGCGACGCCGAATTCATCGCCGGGCACGTCCGCGACCGCTTCGCCGCGACGCAGGCGAGCAATGCGGCGTGAGCCGGCGCAGTTGGTGAAATGCCCTACCCGGCGCGAGGCGCCGGATGGCATGTTTGACCGTCGTGGCCGCCCACGGCTCACGTTTTCCTGATCGGCAATTCTTGACGCACATCAATCGCCTGTCTTCCGGTCGTCCTAATCTTTCGGCGAATGGTGACAGGAGCCTCGCCATGCCCAAACAGGAACTCGTGTGCTTGATGTATGTCGTCCTCATCGGTGTCCTGAATGCTGAGGCTTTCGTTCGAGCCGCCAGATCGTATGTCGATCGGCATGCGCCACTTGGCGCGATGCTGATGGACATACCGCGGATCTGGCACGACGGTCTCCTCGGCCCTTCCACAATACCGGTGGCAGTCGCCTCCCGCAGGTCAGCGCGTCAATAAGCCGGAGACCGGAGCGCTTTGTCTCCCGGCGGCCCGTGGACGGTGTGCAAATGCCTCTTGCCCGGATGGCGATCTCGCTCGCGAGATTGACCCTGCGGAACGGCCTCTTTCGGCCCTCGCCGCTCCTCGATGCCACGACGCGCGCCAAGGCGCCGGGCGGCGACGTCGCCGCCGCCCGCGCGCCATGATGAAGCGACGGCGGCAAGCCGCCGGTCTCAGCTCTCCTTGAAGCCGTATTCCGGCACATTGCCGCTCGCGCCATAGTATTTGTAAGGCAGGAACTTGCCGGACATGGTGATCTTGACGCGGTCGCCCCTGGGATTGGCCTGCCGCTCCATCACCATGTCGAAGTCGATCGCCGACATGATGCCGTCACCGAACTCCTCCTCGATCAGCGCCTTCCAGGCCGGGCCGTTGACCATCACCAGCTCATAGAAGCGGTAGATCAGCGGATCGGTCGGCGGCATCGGCGTGCCGCGCGACGGCGTCTCGTTGAGCAAGGCAGTCTCGGACTTCGACAGACCGAACAGTTCGGCGGCGTTGGCGGCCTGGGGCTTGGTCAGCTTCATCTGGCCGAGAATGGCGCCGACGATCAGCACCTCGGAATAGCCGCCGATCTTGTCGCAGATGTATTTCCAGGTCCATTCGTTGTCGCGCTTGATGTCGAGCAGCTTCTCGGTGAGATCGGAACGCGTCATGATTTCTTCTCCTGTTTGACGGGTGGGCTTAGCCAACGCCGATCTGGCTGGCTTCACTCGCGAGCGGGCTGCGCAGGCCGCTCGCAACAATGACCGGTTCGACAACGGTCGGCTCGCCGAGGCCCGGACGGACCACCGGCACGCGGCGCGGGTCGTGTCCCGTCGTCGTTTCCACGAAGGTCCGGCTGCGGCTGACGAGGAAGTCGACGATGTGGTTGCGCACCGCGTAGTAGTGGGGATGGCGATGCAGGTCGGCCCGCACCCGGTCCTTGGGCAGCGGATTGTCGACGATCTCGGCGAGCACCGCGCCGGGCCCGTTGGTCATCAGGAAGATACGGTCGGCGAGATAGATCGCCTCGTCGACGTCGTGGGTGATCATGAAGGCGGTCTGGCCGGTTTCGAGGCAGATCCGCCGCGCCTCGTCCTGCAGCGTGCCGCGGGTCAATGCGTCGAGCGCCGAGAACGGCTCGTCCATCAGGAGGATCTTCGGCGAGATCGACAGCGCCCTCGCGATGCCGACCCGCTGTTTCATGCCGCCCGAGAGCTCCGACGGCCGCTTGTGTTCGGAGCCGCCGAGCCCGACGAGTTCGATGAAGCTCTGGGCATGGACGCGCACCTGCGCCGCGCTCCACTTCGGCCACTTCGACGATACGGCGAAGCCGACATTGCCGAGCACCGTGCGCCAGGGCAGCAGGGCATGGCTCTGGAAGACCACCGCACGGTCGAGACTAGGACCCTGGATCGCCCGACCATCGACGATGACCGCCCCGTCGTCCGGCGCCTCGAGGCCGGCGAGGATGTTGAGCACCGTCGTCTTGCCGCAGCCGGAATGGCCGATGATGCAGCCGAACTCGCCGCGCTGCATGGTGAGCCAGAGGTCTTCGAAGATCGTCGTGGTGCCGCCGGCCTTGGCGGAATTCTTGACCGGGTAGCGCCGCGCGATGCCTTCGATGGAGATGAAGCCTTTCATTGCGCTCACTCCGGAAAGGTCACGAGCCGCGTGGCGCGGGCCAGGATCTGGTCGAACACCATGCCGATGACGCCGATCAGCAGGATGGCGATGATGACGTTGGTGATCGACAGGTTGTTCCACTCGTTCCAGACGAAATAGCCGATGCCGGTGCCGCCGACGAGCATCTCGGCGGCGACGATCACCAGCCAGGCGATGCCGATCGAAATCCGCATGCCGGTCAGGATGGTCGGCGCCGCCGCCGGCAGCACCACGGTCAAGGCACGGCGCAGCGGCTTGACCTCGAGGGTGCGGGCGACGTTGATCCATTCGCGCCGCACCGAGGCGACGCCGAAGGCGGTGTTGATCAACATCGGCCAGATCGCGCAGATGAAGATGACGAAGATCGCCGAGATGCTGGAGTCCTTGATGGTGTAGAGCGCCAGCGGCATCCAGGCGAGCGGCGAGATCGGCTTCATGATCTGAATGAAGGGATCGAACGCCCGGCTGAGCAGCGGCGACATGCCGATCAGGAATCCGAACGGCAGCGCCACGATCACGGCGAGGAGATAGCCGAGCATCACCCGCCCGATGGAATAGCCGAGCTGGATGCCCAGCCCCTTGTCGTTGGGGCCGTTGTCGTAAAACGGCCGCTTGAGATGCTCCCACAATTTGGCGCCGACATCGAGCGGTCCCGGCATCGCCGACTTGCCCGCGGTCGCCGTGAGGCCCATCAGCTTTGCATATTCCGGGCTCATCGCCGAGGTCGGCGCCGTCGCGCGCGTGGAGAGATGCCACGCGCCGATGAAGACGGCGAAGATCAGGACCGACAGCACCGCGGCCCGCACGGTCAGCGAGCTGAGCATGTCAGGTCGCCTTCCTGATCTTGAAGCTTGCGAGATACCCGTCGGGCTTCGTCGGGTCGAAGGTCTTGCCCATCACCGAGAAACTCTTGCTGGTGGTGTCCGGCGGCGTCATGCCGACCTCCCTCATCAGTTTCGCGGTGTCGGTGGCGAGAAAGACCTGGCGGGCGATGGCGGCGTAATCGACCTCGCCCTTGATCTGGCCCCACCGCTTCATCTGGGTCAGGATCCAGACCGCGAAGGACTGCCAGGGGAAGGGATCGAAATCGACGCGGTCGGGTTGGGTCACCACGTTGCCGAGACCGTCGGCGAACGTCCCTGTCAGGATCTGCTCCAGCACGATCTGCGGCTGGTTGAGATAATTGGCCGGAGCGATGGCTTCGGCGATCTGCTTGCGGTTCTCCGGCTTGTGGGCGAATGCGGTGGCGTCGATGATCGCCTTGAGCAGCGCCGCATAGGTGTTCGGCATCGTGCTGACGAATTCCTCCGAGGCCGCGAAGGCGCAGCAAGGATGGCCCTGCCAGATATCCTTGGTCAGGATGTGAATGAAGCCGACTCCGTCATAGACGGCGCGCTGGTTCATCGGATCGGGACCGAGGAAGCCGTCGATATTGTCGGCGCGAAGATTGGCGACCATTTCCGGCGGCGGTACCGAGCGGATCTGCACGTCGGTGTCCGGGTCGATGCCGTGCTCGGCGAGATAATAGCGCAGCAGGTAGTTGTGCATCGAAAAGTCGAAGGGAATCGCGAACTTCATGCCCTTCCACTGCTTCGGGTCGCGCCTGTCCTTGTGCTTGACCGACAGTGTGATCGCCTGGCCGTTGATGTTCTCCACCGCCGGCATGGTGTAGGGCTGCGGGTTCGAGCCCACTCCCATGGTGATCGCCAGCGGCATCGGCGAGAGCATGTGGGCCGCGTCGTATTCCTTGTTCAGCGTCTTGTCGCGGATCACCGCCCAGCCGGCGGTCTTGATCACCTCCACGTTGAGGCCCTGCTTGGCGTAGAAGCCCATGGGCGCGGCCATGATGATCGGCGTCGCGCAGGTGATCGGGATGAAGCCGACCTTGAGGTCCTTCTTCTCCGGCGCACCGCCGCCTTGCGCGAACACCTCGGTCGCGGTCTCCAGCGGAAAGAACTGCGAAACCGCCGCCAGCGCCGTCGAGGCGCCGATCGCCTTGAGGAAGGCGCGGCGGCCGGCGTCCTGGGGGAAGAGCGCGCGCATCACCGTGGACGCGACCACCTCCTTGTAGTTCTGCTCCGGGGCCGCCGCGACCCGCTCATGTTCGCTCTGGCTGTCATGACGGCCGCAGGAGCAGCCCTTGCGGTTCAGCGGACGGTCGGGATCGAACGGATTGTCGAAGCTGGACATAGGCGGCCCTTTCGCAAAGGAGGTATTCGCCCATCCTTTAGGCAAGCCTCGTACCAAAGCATGCACATTAAAAATGCTTGTATTATCAACGAAGGCGACGGATCATTTCTGACGATTTTTCGTATTTTACGATTTATCATTAAATACTAACGAGATTTCGCGAGACAAATCGGGGCCGGTTGATGGAGACCAGCACGAGGTCGGGAGCGCTCGGCCGTCAGGCGCAAAACCTGTTCGAATTTTCCGCCGAGCCGCTGCTGCTCTGCAATCCGCACGCCGACCTGATCGCCGACGTCAATCCGGCCGCCTGCACCCTGCTCGGCTACGACCGCGCTTTGCTGCGGCAGATGCGGATCAGCGCCCTCCACCCGGGACAACTGCCCGCGCTGATCGTCTTCACCGAGGCGGTGTTCGCGCGCGGCGCCTACCGGACCACGTCGCTGATCCCGCGCCATGCCGCCGGCAAGGAATTGCGCGTCGAATATTCCGGCTCGGCGATTCCGCAGGATGGCGGCCCGCCCTGGCTGCTGCTGACGATCGCCGATCTCGACGAGCGCCGGCGCCGCGCCGTGGATGCCGCCGCCGACGACTTCATGGGCGGCGGCATCGCCGCCTGGCAACGGGTCGAGCGCGTCTTCCGCGACATCGAGCGCGAGAACCAGCTCATCCTGCGCGCCGCCGGCGAAGGCATTTACGGCGTCAATGCCGAGGGCAAGACCACTTTCGTCAATCCGGTGGCCGAACGCATTCTCGGCTGGTCGGCCGAGGAGATGGTCGGGCGCGACATCCATTCCATGGTGCATCACTCCCATCCCGACGGCAGCCATTATGACCACGAGGCCTGCCCGATCTATGCGGCCTTCCGCGACGGCGCCGTGCACAAGGTCGACGACGAGGTGTTCTGGCGCAAGGACGGCACGCCGGTGTGGGTGGAATACACGTCAACCCCGATCCGCGACCGCAACATCGTGGTCGGCGCCGTCATCGTTTTCCGCGACGTCAGCCAGCGTCGCGAGGCCGACGAAAGGCTGCACGCCGCGCTCGCCGAAGTCGACCAGCTGCGCGCTCGCCTCGAGCTCGAAAACGCCTATCTACAGGAGGAAATCCGCACCGAGACCAATCCCCGCGGCATCATCGGGCGCTCGCAGGCGATCCGCGCCGTGCTGCGCCAGGTCGAACTGGTGGCGCCGACCGACGCATCGGTGCTGATCACCGGCGAATCCGGCACCGGCAAGGAGCTGATCGCCCGCGCCATCCACGATGCGAGCAGCCGCGCCGACCGGCCGCTGATCCGGGTCAACTGCGCCGCGATCCCGCGTGAATTGTTCGAGAGCGAATTCTTCGGCCACGTCAAGGGCGCCTTTACCGGAGCACTGCGCGACCGCATCGGCCGCTTCGAACTGGCGGACGGCGGCACCTTGTTCCTCGACGAGGTCGGCGAGATTCCGCTCGAGCTGCAGGGCAAGCTGCTGCGCGTGCTGCAGGAAGGACACTTCGAGCGGGTCGGCGAAGAACGCACCCGGTCCGTCGATGTCCGCGTCATCGCCGCCACCAATCGCGATCTCAAGCAGGAGAACCAGCGCGGCCGCTTCCGCGAGGATCTCTATTTCCGCCTCAACGTCTTCCCCGTCGTCTCGGTGCCGCTGCGCCATCGCCGCGAGGACATCCCGCTGCTGGCGCAGCACTTCCTTTCCAGCGGCAGCAAGGCGCCGAGGAGCGGGCTGCGGCTGTCGGAAGCCGATATGAGGAGACTGTCGCGTTACGACTGGCCGGGCAATGTACGCGAATTGCAGAATGTCATCGAGCGCGCCGCGATCCTCGCCCAGAACGGACGGCTACGCATCGACCTGCCGGACGGCAGCTCCCCGGCGCCGCCTCCCGTGCCCGAACCAGCTCCCGAATTCGGCACCATCCTGACCGACGAGGAGATGCGCCAGCAGGAGCGCGCCAACATCGCCGCGGCGATCAAGGCCTGCAACGGCAAGATTTCCGGCGGTGGCGGCGCGGCGCAGCTTCTGGCGATGCGGCCGACGACGCTGGCCTCACGGATCAAGGCGCTGGGATTGCGCGGCTGCTGAGGACACACTCACGCATTCAGGGCCGCAGCTCCAGGCAGGCTTTGACCTGCCTCGATGGTCCCCTCCTGATCCCCGCGAGACCCACTCTTGTCAGGCTTCGGGCGGCTCGACGACCGCACCCACGAGACTCAGCATCGTCGAGACAAGAAGGGCCCCAAAAGCGGAAACAACCTTTTCTGCCTCACCCGCGACGAGCGGAGGCACCGCCAAGGCCCACACCATGAATGCGAGGGTCGAGGCGATCACCTTCCACCATGGCCACTTCGCCACGGACTGCGGCAGCGCCGGCAGCTTCTGGCTCCGCCGTTTACCAACGTAGATCAGGAGAAACAGAATTGGCGTGAGCGCAACGAAGATCCAGTACAGTCGATAGGGCGTCAGGAACGGGAATGTCGCCGTAAGGCTCGATATCGATGCCGTGGCCGCGACGTATAATGTGATGGATTCGGTCGGGATGTATCTCACCAGTCCATCGAGCGCGTTCGATGACGGCGTCTTCCGGATCGGACTCTGCGCGGCCGGCGACTGGATGACGCCAATCAGCTTATTCACAAAATCCGGATCCAGTCCGCGACTGGACATCTCGAGATTTAGACCGGATTCGATCGCCGGCCTCATATTGACATTGATAGTTTGCCGATCGGTACGCAGGATCTCGTCATCAGCCAACGATGCGATACTCATCTTCGCTTCCCTCCACCGGTATTTTCACGCGATCACCCCGACCCGCCTTTTCGGCGACTGCCGGCCGCACGCCGCAGCTACCAGACCGACGCCTTGGCCGTTCGGCGCCATATCCTGCATGCTTGCGATCGGCACGTCCAAGATCAGCATGCGGCCCCCTGCTGTGTCGTCACGGAGACGGTGCTCGTTGCCGGGAATGCCTTTGCGGAACTGTCGAGCGCCCAGAGATCCGTCAGGATGCTGACGACCCGTGTCGACTTGTCCTGTCCGTCCGGATTGTCCGGAAGAAGCGAGTAGACGGCGCCATGGCTCGCGGCCATGACGGCGCCCGGCGCATATCCTTCGCGAACCTTGAACAGGAAGAACGGAAGACCGCCAAAATCGCGCGGCAACTGATACGCATAGTCGACCGGTGCATTGAGTTCACCGCGCACGATTCCACCGAGATAGCGATAGATCGCCCCGACGGATCTGATCTCGATGTCCCAATTGGTGATGACGGGTTCCGCACCCTTTGCCGTGACCGCCGACGCCCCGCAAAAGCGATAGGGTGACACGATATTATATTGCAGCGCGCGAGGTTCGAAATGATCGACTACCGCGCAGCCCGCGACGAACGACATCGCACAGACGAACAACACTAACCGGACGGACCTGTTCATCTGACCGGACCCCCAAAGGTCAAATCCCGACTCAAAAAAACGAATTGTCGCCGATCCGATCTTAGTTTAGGCTTTTCTGATCGCAACCTATGGTTACGACCACGACATTGAAAAAGCGCGGCAAAAGCCGCCCCCCCCAGACGGCGGTCGACGATCGATACTGCGAATTCGCTGTTCGCCCGCCTTGGAAAGAAGACCGCAACCCTGAGCATTTCGGGGGTGATCGCGCCGGTGCCCGACGATGATAGTCGCGTGATGTTTACGCCGCTGGGCAACGGACGGGACTGGGTGACATTACCCGTCAGCGCGATCAAGGATGCGCGCCTCATCGCGGCCACAGCGTCGGATCCCGCCCTGTCTCACGTCGAGCTCAGCCTGTCGTTGCGGTCCGACGACAACACATTCGCTCATCTGACCAGCATGTTGTCGCCGGAGCTGCTGTCGCTTCGATCGAGCCTGCCGCCCCCGCCGAGCTGTCCCGGCGTCGCGCGGTGGGTCCGCGACCATTGGGAATGCACCTGACGCCGCCCTCGACGGAGAGCACCGTCATTGCAATGCTGGTACGGCTCGTGCGCATTGATTGAAGGCGCGATGGTGCGCCCGAGAACCTGTCATGGCGCGGCAGCTCAGGCGCGGGCGCCTGAGGGGGCCGGCCGACCCTGATCGGCGCGTGCCGGAATCATGCGGTCGAGCTTCGGGCCCTGCTTGATCAGTTGCTCCAGCAACTCCGTGATCCGGTCGGTCTCGGCATCGACTGGTTGATCGAGCTTCGGCTTCGCATTCCTGGACGCTAGCGCCCCGAGCGCCGGCGAACTGGATTCCAGTTCGCCGGGCTCTGGCTTCCTGGTCGCCGGACTCGTCGACTCCAGATCCTTCGGCTCCGGCATCTTGGGCGAAAGCGGCTTCGACGACAGCGGCATGGACGAAAGAGGCTTGGACGAAGGAGGCTTGGGCGAAAGGGGCTTGGGCGAAAGGATGTTGGGCTCCGGCATCCTGGGTGACCGCGTCATCGCCATGATGTCGGCCGCCAACGAATCCTTCTCTGCTTTCGCGGTCCACGGCGGCGCCTCGCTCCCGGCCGCGGCATCCCAGTTCACCTGCCGACGGCCGCGAACCTCCTGCCGCGCCCGGTGGCGCGCGCTGAACCGGTAAATGATGCTTGCGATGACGCCGGCCAGCGCCAGCGCACCAAGCATGGCCATCAGCAAGGATCGGATCGATCCGGACGACGTTTCAGCGGCAGAGTCGGACGCGGCGGCGGCGAGCGGTGTCGCGCCGGGCACGCGCGGCGCCGCCCTCTGGGCCGGGCGCGCATCGCCGAGCGGCGTCGCCGCAGGCGCCGGCATCTCCGAGGCATCCGGCCAGCGCGATCCGAATGCCGGCTGCGGAACGGCTGCGTCCTGCGCAGCGGTCGCCTGGCCGGCGTCGGCACCGAGCGGATTCACCGGCGTCGATGGCGCCTGTTGCGGGACCGTCGCCGTCGTGTCGGGCTGGTTGCCGGTTTGGGGCGCCGGCCATTCGGCATGGGCGTCTTCGAGCGGATGTGCGGCGCCTTTGGATTGTTGCAGCG